>JBGSMN010000100.1:0-22927 GCA_041740155.1 Rhodopirellula sp. | reverse complement strand
ACTTGATTGGTCCTGGCGACGTGATTACCGAATTGCGGATCAAAGAAGCTGCTCAGGGTGGCACGGTGACACGCGTCGATGTTGGTTTGGATGGGAATCTTGCCAACGACTATTTCTCGTACAGACCTGGTCTTACCTTCAGCGGTTTTGATCAATTCAGTTACATTCTGACTGTCGAAAGCCCTACGTTCGGAACCGTCCGCAGCATTGCCGACGTAACGTTGACCGTCGGTGCAGTAGAAGACCCACTAGTCAACTTTGACTTCACATTCGTCAATGAAGCTGGTAACCCGATCACGTCGGTGCCAGTCGGTCAACGCTTCGGACTGCGAATCGATGCGATCGATTTGAACTCCGGTCGTCCGCCGAGTGAAGCGGTGTTTGCTGGATTCTTAGACATTCTCTACAACCGGAATTTCCTCTCGACAATACCAGTCGACAATGGAGGCAATCCGGACGTATTCGATTTTGATGTTGAGTTCGACCCGCAGTTCTTGCTCGATCCCGCGGTCGGGATTAACAATCGTCCAGGTTTGATTGATGAGTTTGGCTCCAATCAAGGCAATCTGGGTGGATCTGGAACGACTTTGGCAACAATTTACTTCCGTGGGCTGCGCTCAGGAACCACCATCGTTTCTGGGTCTCCAGCAGATCGTTTCCCCTTCCAAGACACTTTGCTCGACGAGGACGACAATCCCGTTCCGATTGAGAACATCCAGTACGACGCTGAGGTGATCACCATCACCGGTTCAGCTGAGCCATTGCAAAACCCAACGTTGCCTGCTGACGTCAACGATGACAATTTGGTCACGGCCATCGACGCGTTAATCGTGATCAACGAAATGGCTCGCCGGGAAGCGTCGGGAGAAGCGGCTTCGACCAGCGACCAACAGTACTATCTCGATGTTAACGGCGACGGCTACATCTCTGCTGTTGACGCGCTGCAGGTGATCAATCGTCTTAACGAACAGACACAGCCATCGAGCGAACCACTCGTCGTCGCCCCTGTTCAACAATCAAGCGGTGCAGTCGTCGCGAGTAGCATTACCGATGTGCTTGCCAGCGATCTCGCCAGCGAAGCGAAAGTCATCGGTTCATCGAATGATCCCGCAAACGCGATCGACCTACCAATGGCCGATACTTCCGCATCTGCCGATCATGATTCAGACGATGATGATTTGCTATCGCTGTTGGCTGACGATGTTGCCAACCAATGGAGCTAAATGATTTGTCGCTGATCTAGCCAAGTCCAGTTGATCTGGGCTTGGCGGACTGCGACGTCAGTCATTCGGCATTCGCTTGCTCAGCAACACGTCGTCTTCGTCGCTGCTATCGCGTTGGAAACCGCGATGAGCGAACATCTGCAGCATCCGGCGGTTACGGGGGTCGACCTCTGCTATCACATTGCGAATCCCCCAACCATGGCAAATCGCAAGACATTCATCTGTGAGCAGTGCGCCTAATCCACGTCCCTGCCATGCGTCGGCGACCAACACCGCGAACTCTGCTTGCGTGTGATCGGAGTCCGTGACCAGCCTGCCGATTCCGGCAATCGGAGATCCTTGTTGGGATGGCAACTCCGCGATGATCGCCAGTTCTCGCTCGTAATCGGTAAAACAAAATCGGGCGGCAAGTTCATGATTGCTTGTCTGTAACAAATACCGAAACCGCAATCGAATCGTTTCTTCCGAACAAGCCGCCAACATACTCTGCCATTTCGGTTCGTCTTCCGGTTGAATCGGTCGCAGGACAACCTGAGTCCCATCGGCTAATCGACATTGACGTACGTATTCATCGGGATAGGGCCGGATCGCTAAATGCGGATATGACTGAGCAACTCGTCCGGTTTGATCTTGCTTCGCTGGCATGTCCAAATCAATCACGATGTTGGCGTCCAAACAAATGCATTGCTGCGGAGTCACCAAGACGGGATTGATATCAAGTTCTAAGATTTCAGGATGATCAGCGAGCAAGTAAGAAACTCGCAGCAGCACGCCGATTAGTTGCTCCAAATCCACAGCAGGTTTGCCTCGGTAAGCACCGAGCATCGGCCAGCACTGCAATCGTTCGAGCATGCGGCGAGCTAATCGCTCGTTCAGTGGTGGTAGTTCGAGCGATCGGTCATGCAGCAATTCAGCATGCACGCCACCAGCACCGACCAACATCACCGCACCGAACACAGGATCGCGTCGCGCACCGACCATCAGTTCTCGACCATTGGCGTCGGCAACCATCGACTGCACCGTCACACCTTGAAAGATTAAATCAGGTCGTGTCTCGCCCAGACGTTGGCGAATTTTTTCAAACGCCATTCGCACCTCAGCCGGATTGATGACGTTCAAGATCACACCACCGACTTCTGTTTTGTGAACCAATTCAGGAGCGAAGATTTTAACCGCGATAGGAAAACCGATTTGGTTGGCATAGCGAACCGCTTCGTCTGGCGTCGTCACCGTGATCGGCCGCGTGGTCGCAATGCCGTAAGCTTCCAGCAGCGCTTTGGAACTGGATTCCGATAAGAGTGACGATTCGCTGAGCATCAGGGTTGCGAATGATTCCCGCAGCGCCGAACGATCGCGATGAAACTCAATGGGGACGGATCGCGGCGTTTCGTGCAAGACTTCGCGATTGCGAGCGTATTGAACGAGATATGAAAACGCGCGCACCGCTTTGGCGGGTGTGTCATAGGTAGGAATACCTGCACGAGTCAAACGCAGGCGTCCTTCACGAACGCTCTCACCACCCATCCACACGGCCAAGATCGGTTTTGGGCTGTCCCTCGCTGCTTCAATGACAGCATTGGACGTGGTCGTCGGTTCAGTCAGCGATTGAGGTGTCAGGATCACGATCACCGCATCGACGCCATCGTCAGCCAGCATGGACGAAACCGCCTCCGCATACTGCTGAGGCCCAGCATCACCAAACACATCCACTGGGCTACCCGCCAATTGACATCGCGTTTGCAGCAAGCAGTCAGCCGCCATCACCCCAGCAGCACCCGAGTTGCTGACGATCCCCACCCGCGACCCCCGCGTCATCTTGGGCCGCGATAACAATTCAGCGCAATGAATCAGATCATCGAACTGATCGACGCGAACAACACCCGCTCGCGCCAGCGCAGCATCGTAAACGTCGTCGACGCCGACCATCGCACCCGTGTGCAGTGCAGCAGCCTGGGCTGTTGTGGCGAAGCGTCCTGCTTTGTAAACGATGATTGGTTTTTGACGTGTGAACGCTCGCGCCGCCGACATGAAACTTCTGGCATCGGAGATCGACTCGATATACATCACGATCGAGTCGGTATGTGGATCCTCCGCGAGGAAATCGATCAAGTCCGCGATGCTGACATCAATCAAATTCCCAAACGAGACGAAGTGCGAAAACCCCACACCTTCGTCAATCGCCCAATCTAAGATGGCTGTCCCCAAAGCACCGGATTGAGACAACAATGCGATCCGACCGCGATCCGGAGCAACATCCGCGAAACTCGCGTTCAGTCCAGCGTGTGTGGAGATGATCCCCAATGAGTTCGGACCGATGATTCGCATTGCCGGATAGCGAACGGCGATCTCATGCAGGGTTGTTTCGAGCTGCTGACCACTCGCACCGGTTTCGCGAAAACCAGCAGCCAAGATCACGATCCCACGAACGCCAAATCGGCCACATTGATCGACGAGTTCTGGGGTCGATTCTGCTGGCGTGCACAACACCACCAAATCAATCGGCTCGGAGATCTGATCGATGGCTGGCAAGCAACGCACGCCCTCCACGTTTTCATAGTGCCGATTGACGGCAATCAGTTCACCCGAAAAACCGCCAGCGATTAAATTCCGAACGACCGTGTTGCCGACGCTGCCCACTCGCTGGCTCGCTCCGACCACGACCACACGTTGTGGAGAAAATAGACGTCTTAAATTACGAATCGGCATGAGCGTGCTCTCTGTTGACCGAGTGGGTAAACACGACGATAGCCAAGAGGTGGGAACCTATCCAGGTCGCCTGATGCGATTCCGTTCGTGAAAACGACGTTTTGCCGTCAACCGAGACGAAACACCGCACATAGGAGCTGCCCGATCGCGAGCTTTGATGTCACTGATCCCCTGGGATCACCTTGCCATCGTCTCTCGCTGTCATCCGGCCAAGAATATCGGTTGAAATGGACGTGTTGAGCGTGCGGACGCTGCCATCGGCGTACACGAAGTTCACGCCACCAACGTGGTAGCTGCCAAAGTTGGTTTGGAAGACATCGTCTGGGAATCGAGCCAACGGATATCCTGGACCGCCACAGCGTGAAAAGTTTCCGGGGTGATCACCGTTGTAGATCGCACCATCTTCCGGCGCGATGCCGACCCAGGTCGGTCGCACGTGTTTTTCGCCAACGAGAATCGTGTTACTGGCCCCGTCCGAAATGCTGGCGTACGTCGTCCGGCTTTTCCACTGGACGAGTTCCGCGCCTACGGGCGCGTACCAGCCTGCGGGCACGGTTTCTGGTTCGGTGACACCATCACCCATGATCATCACACCGTTGGATTCGATCCAGTTCCAAACGCCCGCTGGGCCGTGGCCCGCCGACGCGGCATAGTCGCTGACCACGCCAGGCACGTGACCGCTTGTCTCGTATGGCGACAAAATATCGTCGCCTGCGGTGCTGAGGATTTTGCCGTCACGACGCGAAGGGCAGAAATACATCGCGATGGGAGTTTCGCGCGCCGTGTCGCTCTGATAGTAGTATTTTAACCGATCGTTCCATTGCTCGGGGAGAGCTGTTTGCTCCATGAACGGCAAGATTAAAAATGCCCAACTCGTGAAGTGATCGTAGTTTCGACTGGGCGGCATCTGCTTGTATTGACTTTCAAAGTTCTGGACGGCTAGTCCAATTTGCTTCATGTTATTGAGGCAAGATGTTTGCCGGGCGGACTCGCGTGAGGCCTGGACAGCAGGCAACAACATCCCGATTAAGATCGCGATGATCGCGATCACGACTAGCAATTCGACCAGCGTGAATCCCATTAGCACGGCATCACGAGAACGTTTTAAGGCTTTCATCAAGTCACCTCCGAAGAGAAAAAAGTAGAGCACACTGCCCAGAAAAAAGTTACAATCGCGACCATGCCACAGTTTTACATTAAAACGGATCTCTCCGTTGCTGGCCCATTCACGGGAATCGAAATCCGCGAAGCAAGTTTAGCAGGGATTGTTCGTCCAAGCACCTATTTGAGTCACTCTAGCGATGGTCCCTGGATCCCAGCGGCCCAAGCGGGATTGTTTACTGAAAAAGGTGCGGCACTGCCGCATCCCGCAGGCACCGAAGTCCCGACGTTTCAGACGCGTGGCATGCCAGGCGCGTTCATGGGGCCGTTCAAATTACGCGAACTCATTGGATTTGCTTGCCAAGGCATGTTGCCGCCTGGCACGGAATTGCAGAGTGATCCATCGCGTCCGTGGATTCCGATCTCAGGTACTGGGATTTTGCCCGCCTGTCTCAAAGGTGATCTCGTCCGCATCGACGCCGCTGGAAAGCTCGTGCTCCGCACCGTGATCCCGCCGGACCTGAACGCGCGACGCGAAGCACTCCGCAACCTCCTCAGTCCAATTGAAAGGGCCAGGCAAATTCGCGTCGCCGGTGCCACGACAGCGCCTTTATCCGATGCCGCCATAACAACGAAGAGTTCCCACCGGTCCACATCTTCGTCAAGTCAATCCACGGCGGCTACAGATCAAAGTTCCGCGATCGCGCGACCGCCAGTAGAGCCGCCACCCGTCCGCGAACAGTTGAAACCATCGGGTGTGGCTCGCAATGAAGCGTTCGGGTTTGGTGCGCAAGTCGGCAGCAAAGATGCTGCGAAAACAGAGGGCAAGTCGCGAACAGCCAATCGCGGCCCGAGCCTGATCACGCGTCTGCGGTCGAAACTCAATGAGCAGGTCGGCAGGTACATCCGGCCGCAGATCGCCGCGATGGTCCTGCTCGCAATCGCACTGGTTGTGGGATTGCCCGTGGGTTATTCCGCCTACAAAAACATGCCACTTCCAAAACAGAACATCGTCGGCAATTGGGTCGAGGCGCGGGACGATGTTTCCGAGGCCACCGTGCCTTCATTTGGCGTGAGCTTTGCCGAGGGTGGACGGATCGTATTGATGAACCGTGTCGGCCCATCATGGTCGGGCGATTTCGTGTGGATGGACCGCCATGATCAACAGAGTGGATTTCGACCGACTGACGAGGTTGCAGTGCGTTTCGATGCTGCTGAACCTCAGCACGTTGAAGAGCCGGTTCGAGCCAGCGATGGTTATCTGACCCTCAGTGGTTTTGTCAAAGATCAGCCGTTGCTCGATGGTCATCCGGTGCGCGACATGTTCGTTCGACGTGAGGGCGATTGGATCTCGCTCGGATATCCCATTTCTGCGAAATGGATTAACGGCGAACGACAACTGCTGGCCGCATGGGTTCGCGCGAAGTGGACACCGACGTCAACCGTCAGTCTCGCCGATACGCTGCATGATGTCCCAGAGGAATTGCCAGACACCGGCGTCTTGGACGATAACACGATCCCCATCTGCCGCGCCGTCGAAGCGGCGATGACAGGCCGCGAGTTTGAGTATCAAGGCCGCAAGACGTTCCGCAACGGATGCTACACATTTTCCAAACAGATCGACTCGGGATTTTTGCTCAAGCATTTCGGCGTTGCTGACGAAGCGTATGTGTTGCCCGAGTTCCAAAAACCGCTTTCTTACAACGGTCCTTCGATGGATGATGTGGTATTACTGCGCTACGGCAAGATTGGTTTAACCGTCAATCCCGAAGGTCGCGTCCTGTTTCTCACGTATTACCGCGACGCGCCTTGAGATAAGGTGTGACGGAATCAGTCACTTGCTCTAATCCAACTCGACGATCCACCTAAAAAGTCATCGGTGACCTTTACGCCCATGACATTCGGCCCAGCAATACTACGCTTTACGATGGCTGCAGGCGTCTCACCCTGTTCCCGTAGCCACGCTGGCAATTGGCAAGCCGATTAATTCCCATGCTCCAGACATGGCTCGCTTACTTGACCGTTTCGCACGACCATATTGTGAGCGGAGAGGTTGTTGCAGAGTTCAACTACATATTTCGTGGCCAAGAGAGCCACGAAGCCACATTTGCGGAAGAAATGGAAAACTGCCGCGCCGTGAAGGATCGGGTTTCGATGGCCCAGCAGATCGCCCCGGTGAAGGCTACCAAGGATTACACGTATCGGACCAGCCAAGCTGCCGGTGACGGATGGGTTTTGGTTAGAGATGCCTTCGGTTTTCTCGACACACTCGACGGATCTTTTGCTCAGTTCCTGCACAAGTCCGTGTGTCTGACGTTTCGTGAACTAATATGCAATGCTACTGCGTCCGAAGAAGCATGATCGCCTGCACGGATGGAAGTTTGACGAGTGAAGTTAGGAGTTTGAAAATGAAGTGGCTCAGACTTTCATAATTCACCTGTTTTCTTTTAAAATTCATTGGCTCCCATCGACTTCCAACTATCCTTAAGCGTGTCGACCAACTCAGCCGAAGTGAACAACCAGCATGAATGATGTCCTCAAACGCTTCGCCGATTTACCGTGGGTCGAGATCGCTCCCGGCGCGAAAGAAAAACGTTTCACAGAAGCAAACCAGACAATCCGCTTGGTTCAGTTCTCGCCGCCGTTTCAAGAGACCGACGCCTGTGCCAAGGCACATGTCGGTTTTGTCGTCAGCGGCGAATTCTCAATCGAGTTCTCCGATTTTCGTGTTCAATTTCGCGAGGGTGATGCACTTTCGATTCCTGCCGGATCTGCGTCAGCCCACCGAGCAATCGTGACGCAAGAGTTAACGCTATTCCTCGTCGAACCGACATAAAGACAGTGTTTACAATACCGCTCACCTGTCTAGTCAGTTGGCATCGGGCGGCTTTGGTAAATTCGTCAGCATAGACTTGGAACTCACTCATCCGATTGGACGCGATCCTTCCACGACGGCAGCGGTTTTCCCATGAATGTTGACGTTGGTTGTTGGTCGTCACGAAGAGCCTTCGCCATCGCCTCGCTCATCACTTGCCCATCCTGCTCGAAAGCAGCAACTGAATCCAAGTAGTCAACGACATCCATGTCAGGCCATAGCATTTCGCAGTGTATGGACTAATTGGTCGAGCAGTGTCAGGTGACGGCCTCAAGCAAGAAGACGTTGTGGAGCTAGCCGATTCGGTCTACGACACGCTACGCAATGAGGCGGTGCTTGATTGGGTGAACAAGGAAGACGTTCAAAGGGAAATGCGTCGGAAGATTAAGCGACAACTCCGATTGGCAAAATGCCCATTGGATAAAATCGAGACGCTAGCCGTGGAGATCATGGATTGGGCACGAACAAGCATCAAAGGCTAAGATGGCAACAAGCGGAAATCACGATTGGTGATACCGTGATTCCGCTGTCTGTCGCGCGCACGGAAAATCGAGAAACGTTGGCTCTTTCGGTTCGCCCCGACGGGGATGTTTCGGTCGTTGCTCCGAAGGGTGAGCGGCTGAGCCATATTATCGACTGGCGTCTGCTCGAGAGAATTATGCCCGACTACGAATCTCGACGAATCCGACTCGCACTCGAAGGAGCGAGGTTTCAGTTGTAAACACTCAAACTTCTGTGCTGTGATCGTTGTGAACTAGGGGATAGAATGAATGAACCAAAACCGGATTTCGATGTTTTCGTTGAACTGGGAATGCGGTTGGGCGCGATGAACGACCGGGCGGACTTCGTCTATTCACCGATTATCGAAGTTTTTTTTCATATCAACTCCAATGATCGTTGTTTGATCGAATCCACAACTTCGCGATGAGCTGGCCGAGTCGCTGGGACGGTCAGACCCGCTCTTGGATCTTTGGAGATTATGAGAATGAAACCGCTTCCACGTCTCGCAAGGATCGTATCGTTGTTCTTGGTCGTGAGTCTGACCAGCATGCTGCTGAACGTCACCCATGGACAGACAGACCAACTGACAGACGATGTTGGCTCGCCGGTGGTTGCAGCGGCAGATTCCGATATCGAGCACAAAATTGAGCAGCGACGCGAGTTTCAGTTGCAGGAGTTGATGCTGGCAAAGACCGGCGGTTGGATCTTTCAACCTGGGGAGACACCAAAGTTATTGTGGCGAGATATCGAAACGGTGCGTCGCCTTGGATGCATCGAGCCGTTACAAGTCCGTTGGTTCAACGCAGAACTGAACGAATCACCGGCGCCCGATGCGCCGGGTCGTTGGCTGGCGTGGATCGAAGGGACTGCCCCGAACGGCACGCCGCTGCGGCGTCTGCGGACCTTCTACGCGTTGCCGGAGCAACTTCCCACTTCCATCATGCCGAACTTGACGGTCTCTCTCCCGAATCTTTCCAGTCCCCAAATGCCAGCAGTCGTCCGTGAGCATGAGGCCGAAATCGTCCGCTTGGCCGATAACGCTCTTGTGCAGACCGTAATGGGCAACGAACAAGGAGCGATTCTGGTGGCTGGACTTACCGAGACTGAGTCACTGGGACACCCGGCCACTTACATCGAATCAACTACCGTTCGAAACGATGATATTCATTTATCGTTGAAGCTAAAACTTCAGGTACTGCAAGATAAGCTGCGATCTTTGCGTCCGCCTCGGCATCTGGATCCCCCGGCACCAAGCTTGCGCGAGGGTTCACCCGATGAAGCCGGTGTTAATTCCGATGCGAAAGCCCGAATCGACGCGTTGTGCCGCGAATGGGCTGAAGACTCCGGCGAGCCATTTGTGACGCTCGTCGCCCGTCGTGGTGTGATCATCACTCACGAAGCGTTTGGTAAAGACAGCCAAGGCCGACCGATCGATCGCGACTACCGTTGCTGGGTTGCTTCCATCACCAAAACGGTCACTGCGATCTTGTTCAGCCAGTATCTGGACCAGGGGCATATCGCCTTGGACGATTCGCTGGCCACTATTTTTCCGGACTATCAAAATCACGAATCGCACACACCCACATTTCGGCAATGCTTCACGCATACGAGCGGGCTGTCGGGACACGGTGAACTGGGTGACATGCATACCGCACATCTGGAGAACATTGTGCTCAACGGAATCGATGTGAACGAACCGGGAGTGAAGTACGCTTATTGCGGGTTGGGCTATGAGTTGGTGGCCAAGGCGATGGAGATCGTTACTGGTAAAAGCGCCGCGAGAATCTACGACGAGCATCTCTTTCGTCCGCTGGGGTTCGGCGATGTGCGGATGGGCAACGCCAGTTCGTCAGGCGAGTTCACGGCGAAGGAGTTGGGGATCTTGGCGCAGTGGATGGTCATCCGAGGCAGCTACGGAGATCAACAGTTCATCCGACCGGAAACGTTTGAACGACTCTTGCCACAACCGCTGCAACTCGCCGATCCCGCCTACACTGCGGACGAAGGGATCGGCATCCATTATCAGCGGCATCTCAAACCCGGTGTGTCGCAAGACTCGAAACGCAATGAAGACCTGTTGTTTGGGCCGAATACTTTAGGACACGGCTCGTTTTCGGGTTGCGTTTTCCTCGTCGACCCAGACCTTGAACTTCTCGTCGTGCAAGTCCGTAAGCAAAGCGGGCCTCGTAGCGCCGAGTGGTCTCCGAAATTCTTTCAAACGATTGCTGCGGTCTTGAGCGAGTAGGCCGACTGGAGGAAGACTTGGTCGCTGCCAACAGGCAATTGATTAATGCAATATCTTCAGTGTCGATGCGGTGAAGGTAGAAGCCTTTCGATCGCGTTTCGATGAACCAATTCCGCGAACTTGGTAGCGGGTAGTGGAAGATCGCGGGGCAGTCGCGTGGTTCTCTAAACAAAATGAAGTTTACGGACTAGGTTTGAACGGGTAGGATTTAAAGAATGAACCGACTCGTAGAGAGTTTGCTACTTACATTTCGTCTTGTGAGCAATGCTTTTGCCTACTCGCACGGATGTGCTGCGCATCCAACGGCCAACCACGGACGGGCTCACATTCACATCGGAAGTGCTTCTCTTCACGGGCACCACAGTCATGAATCCGATGATCATCACCACGGACATGACCACGAGAGCGAAGAGCATGAATCGGCACGGCTAACGTCTTGCGAGCACAATTCTGACGCCATTTACTTGGCTTCAGCCGGTGATGCGTAGACCCCAACCGATCGCGTTTCCACTGAGTTCGGGTCGTCTTGTTTTGTTGATGCACCGCTGTGGATCCTCAATGATCCGCGTCCACCAGCGGCCCTCTCTTCTACGCTCACCGCGAGTGCCGCTGAGCTACCGCTCTATCTGCTTCATGCTGTTCTAAGGCTTTGGTGGGATTCGCCTGAGAGTGTCCTGCTTTCAGTCGATGCGTTTCTTGTTCCAAGCTGTTACCTGCTGCCTAGTTTCATCAAGTTCAAACTTGACCAACAGCAACTTCATTCCGTGAAGACCCGCAAATCAGGTGTTCCCATTGTGTGTTTGCACGCATGTGCGTTTTTTCAGCCCTTTTGGTGTTGCCACTGATAGGTTGCGTTCCTCACGAATCTGCCACTGGTCCTAGTGCCCAATCGGAACAGAAGAATTTGGAAAAGCCTGAGCTTCAAATTCTTGAGCTTGGAGAGCAAGCCAGAAAAAATCTCGATCTCGTTGTCCAAGTGGTACGACCCACCGACTATTGGCGAACGATTTCAATTCCAGGTGTCGTCGCCGATCGGCCCGGCATTTCGGATCGAGGCGTGACTTCGCCCGCTGCGAGTGCTCAAGACTCAATCGGCAACCGGAAAGCAGCCAGGTTTTCACGTGCACGCGGACGGTATCCGCCGGGTACCAGCAAATGGAACAAGATTGAGCATCGACTATTCTGTCATATCACTCGAAATTCGCGCGACGTGCCTCTGGAAAGCCACCAAATCGTCGTTAGCCTCGTAAGCTCAACTCGAACTAATGAAGGCTTAGAAGTACATTGCACGATTGATTCAAATGACTATCCCAAGGGTCGTAAGATTACTGACTCCGAAATGTCGCAAATCAAAATCAAACGCAATGCGTTTCATGGCGACTGGAACTACGAGATCAAGCCACGTAAACTTCGGTAACTTATTTGTGGACGGTCCCTAAGTCCGACATCGCTCAAGCCGAGACGATGTTGTGCTGCGTCGTCGTCGATGGCAAGATTCAGCATCGCTCCATTGAGCTCGGCCTTCGCGCGGGCGACGATGTGGAGATCAAGTCTGGTCTGGACGGATCCGAAAATGTCGTCCTGGTGCGAGCCGGTTCTCTACAGATCGGCCAACAAGTCGAGATTATCGTGAAGAAATAGTCTGGCAATCACTTCTCGTGAAACTCTGTCTGACGAAGCGCCGCAGGAAATTTCTCACTGCGTCGTGGGTAATGAGCCGCGCGATGCTTCAAGTGCCTCAAGTCACATTTCGTACGATTGGACTGCTCCGAAAATGAAGCATGAAAATTGTTTTCTATGATTTTAACCGATTCGTGTCAGAAGTGGATAATGGGCTTGGTTTAACCTAGTGGAGACCAAACCTATGACCGAATCCCCTGAAACTCAATCCTTGCTGCTGGCGAATATCCAGTCACTCGAAAATCGAGAGGCTTGGTCAGAGTTTGTGCCGATTTATCGCCCCGTAATCTATCGCATGGCCAGGCGGCGGGGGATGCAGGACGCGGATGCACAGGACCTCTAAATCTTAATGGCAAGAAAATGAAACGTGAATCTCGTGCCAGGCATCGGGTAACGGAAGCGGTTTCGTCCGTCCTCGATCGATCGCCGAAATCGAACTTCGGATTCAGTTGGGAGCCTTGAGGACGAAAGCGAAAGAAAGAACGTACTCCAATCTCACAGTTTGAACGCGCGATCATTGGTGAGCAGTTCCGCCACCGCAGTGCGAAAATTCAACTGCGGGCTTGCGTTGTCCCACACAAATGTGATACCGCAGAGAGTGAAATAATCAAGCAGCGAGATTTTTGGACTTTCGTACGGAAGCCGAAGGCTGTTTGAGTAGTCTGATTTCTCGCCATGGAAGGCCCGTCAGGAATGTTTGCAGGACATCAACTAACGTTTTTAGCCGTGATCGTGATCGGCATTGCTTCGCCTCTCGGGCTGGGTATCGATCCCCTTTCCTCATCACCTAGTGATGGGTTTGGTTCGGTAGTCTCAGCGACCGAAGCCCAATGGATTTGGGCCGGTGGAACAACTCCAAACCAATCGATCGCCGAAGGCGAGACGTGCTGGTTTCGTAAGGTGCTCAATCTCCGCGAACGCGGTGAGGGAATCGTCGAAGTCGCCGCCGACGATGACTACGAAGTCCGAGTCAATGAAAAAGTCATTGGAAAGGGCACTTCGTATCGTCAGATGCAAGAATTCGACATTTCCGACTACTTGGAAGCCGGTCGTAACGTCATTGCCATACGCGTCAAAAACTCGACGGGTAAAACCGCCGCACTTGTGGCACGCGTTTCCATACGTCCTGAATCGGAGGACAACTGGTATACGTTCAGCACGGATGATACTTGGCGGACGAGCTTGACCGAACAAGGCATGTGGGACAACCCGATGCTAAATGATCGTAATTGGGATGGAGCCGCTTCGTTCGGCGTCTTGGGTGAAACCGTACCATGGGATCGTGAACAAAACGTTGCTGTCGAAACGCAAAAAGAAAACAGCGAGCGTTTCCAAATCCAACGCGGCTTCGGCGTTCAACGCGTGCTCAATGATGAGCAAGTCGGTTCGGTGATCGCGATGGCGTTCGACGAATTCGGTCACGTGGTTCTATCGCAAGAACAAGGTCCGCTGCTGATCGTCGTCGATCGTGATGAAGATGGTGTGCCGGAAGACGTGCGCGTGTACTGTGATCAAGTAGAATCTGTCCAAGGCATCCTCCCGCTCAACGGCGAAGTGTTCGTGACCGGAAAAGGCCCCGATGGAACGGCCCTCTATCGACTGACGGATACCGATCGTGACGGCAAACTCGAAACAATCAAAACCGTCATGAAGTTCAAAGGCACCGGTGGCGAACACGGTCCACACGGATTGCGGTTAGGACCTGATGGCATGATCTATGTGTCGCTCGGCAGTCACGTGCAACCGATCGGAAAGACCGGCAAAGGCGAAACGCTACGGGATATCTACGAAGGCGATCTGTTGCCACGTTTTGAGGATCCAGGTGGACACGCCCGAGGCATCACCGCTCCTGGCGGAACGATCATTCGTACTGATATCAACGGCGATGTTGTGGAACGAGTCGCTGGCGGTTTGCGCAACACCTATGACCTCACGTTTCATCCCGGCGGCAGTCTGTTTGTGCATGATGCCGATATGGAAGCCGATGTCGAAACGCCGTGGTATCGACCAACCGCGTTGATGGAAGTCACCGAGGCCGGTGAGTTTGGATGGCGCACGGGATGGGCGAAATGGCCAGAGTATTACTTCGATCGTTTGCCTAACGTGCTCGACACCGGTCGCGGCAGCCCGACGGGGATCGAATGTTATGAACACCACATGTTCCCCGTTCGTTATCACGACAGTATCTTCTTGGCCGATTGGTCAGAAGGTCGAATTCTGAACGTACGATTGAAACCAGACAGTGGCGGGTTCGCTGCCGATAGCGAAGTATTTTTGAAAGGCACGCCTCTGAATGTGACTGATCTTGCAGTCGGTCCTGATGGAGCCTTGTATTTTTGCACCGGTGGGCGTGGTACCGCAGGTGGCGTTTATCGAGTTGTTTATCAAGGGAAGATTCCCGATGCGATGAAACAAATCGGCAGCGGTATCGCTGCGGCAGTCCGTCAACCACAACTCGATGCGGCGTGGGCGCGCCAAGCGATCGCAAGCATCCGTTACGAGCTTGGTGATGACTGGGATCGGCAAGTCGCTGGAGTTGCCTATAGCGAAGACAATCCGCCTGCCTACCGCATTCGTGCCCTGAATCTGATGCAGATGTATGGTCCAGTACCGAGCGAAGAACTGCTGGTGGAGCTATCGAGAACTGAAAACGAAGCCGTCCGTCGACGTGCCGCAATTCAATTAGGGTTGTCCCCTTCGCGAGGTGCCGCAGCACGATTGCAAGAGTTGCTCAGCGATGGTGATGTTCGAGTGGTGCGTGCGACCTGCGAAGCTATCCTGCGAAGCGGACAATTCCCGCGAGATCCAGCTCCCGTACTCGCTTTGCTGTCTGCCAAAGATCGCACGGTGGCGTACTTAGGACGTCAAGTATTGCAGCGGATGCCTGTGGCTTCATGGAAGGCAACGGTGTTGGCTAGCGATGATACTCGCACGGCTCTGGTCGGCATGCTGGGCTTGATTGCTGCTGATCCCTCGACTGAAACCGCAACAGCTGTTTTACAACGTGTTGGCAAGTTAATGCAGGGATTCCTTAGCGACAAAGACTTTGTGGATTCGCTGCGACTATGCCAAGTCACACTGACACGCTGCGAAATTCCACCCACAGCCGTGCCATGGTTGCGAGACCGTATTGCAGCGGAGTTCCCTTCAGGTGATTCGCGTATCAATCACGAACTGATTCGTCTGGCCGCGTACCTGCAAGCCGACGAGATGGTCCCCCGAGCAATGGAATACATCGAATCGGATGCACCGAAGCTTGATCGCGTCCTGACGGCGATGTGTTTGCAACGAATTGACCGCGACTGGACGGCTCAAGAACGTTTCGCGATGTTGAAGATGTATGAACGAATCGCCAGCGAAGATTCTGAAGGCGCGTTGCCGATGTATATGGTCGCCGTCACCCGAGATTTTGCTCGCCACCTCTCCGACGATGACGTTCAAGCGATTTTAGATGAGGGTGGACGTTGGCGAAACGCAGCCCTCGGCGCAATCTTCCGATTGAAGTATCCGATCGACAATGCCACTGCCGTGAAGCTTCGCAATCTGGACGACCAACTCGTTGCCGAGCCGAAGATCGACGACGTTAATCGTCGCTTGAGAACCGGTATTATCGCGATGTTATCAACGGCCTCCGATGAAGAATCCCCTGAACATTTGCGAAAGATCTGGCGAACTGAACCTCAGCGTCGAGCGGTTGTGGCATTGGCGCTGGCTCAAAAGCCTGACGGTGAGAATTGGGATTACCTCGTTCGCAGTTTGAACATTCTTGACGGAGCTGCTGCCGACGAAGTCGTGACGAAACTGCGCAGCGTGTCGATTGCAACCGATGATCCGATGGCCCTGCGCTCGCTTGTGTTGATGGGGCTGCGCGCAGAGCAAGACAAGACATCGTTTGAAAATGTCGAAAAGCTGTTAGAGCATTGGACGGGAATGCAGCGTCCCCAAGGAGCCGCGCCGACGATGACGTTATGGCAACGTTGGTACGCTAAAACGTTCCCCGATCATCCTGTCGCTGAACTACCACGCGATGATGAATCAAAATGGGATCTCGAACAACTGCTCACATTTTTCGATTCGGCTGATGGCGAAGCAGGCGACATTCATGCAGGTTTGGCGATCTATCAACGTACTCAATGTGCCTCCTGTCACCGCCACGAAGGTACCGGCGTGGCGATCGGGCCTGACCTGACGAACATCAGTAAACGGTTCACAAGTCGCGAGATTCTTGAGTCGATCTTGCATCCATCGCATGTGGTGAGTGACCAATACGCGAGCAAGAAAGTCTTGACGATTTCCGGCAAGATTCACATTGGCATGGTCAGTAACATTGGTGACGATCTGCAAGTTCGTGATGCCAATAATGAAGTTACGATGATTCCCAAGGACGAGATCGACTCCATTCAACCGAGCCGTTCGAGCATCATGCCGAGTGGGTTGATTGATGACTTGAGCATGACGGAGGTCCGTGACTTGATGGCGTATCTCGGATTGGTTCGCCCAATCGAAATCGCGACTCGTCCGTAGTGGGACCGAGATCTCCGCTCCCGGCTGGCCGGGGCGGATTCAATGGATTATCCGCGGTGGGACGACTACCGCGAGACGGCACGCCACGCTCGCATATCGTTGGGGCCACAAAACTGCACCAACAATGCACCGCGAGCGGCATGCCGATCAAAGACTTGCTCATGAAACTCACCTTCACCGGGCCACGGGTAACTGTACACGACTGCAAAATCATCCAGCTCCAACCCGAGCTTGTCGTACGCGGATGATGCAGCGTGTCCAAGGCTCGGTAGTGTCGGGTCGTCCGCCAGATCTTCAGCGCCCGCTGGCAAGAAGTTTCCCAGGATCAGTTCCGGCGGACGGGCTGTTGGTTCGCAATGGCTGCGTGGCCCTTTGTCAGTCAGATCCCCTCGCAATGACTGGCACCAGTCCACGACCGTGGTGCGTCCATGCTCGATCAAGATGGATTCGGATTCGATGCCGAACGCATCCCACCCCAACGCATCAGCGATCAATGTCACTGCAGCAAAACCACAGCCCCACTCCACGAACCGGTTGCCGATCATGAGTTGCGATTGGCGTAACCAATCCAGGGTTTGGTAAACCAGTTCGTAGTCGGCTGCGACAAATTGTTCGATTTGCGGCACGTCCCAGCGATCCTGGAAGGCTTCGATGCGATTTCGCAAATCATGCACCATCGCATGAACTTGACGCGGAATCGGACGCTGATCAAGATCGCTAGGCAGCGAGATGGACTGTAGCATTGAAGGGTCTGGGGGACTTTCAGGTCGTGGCATCTTTAGAAGATTCTACGTTGCTGACGTAGTGGAGAATCTTACCTCCAACGGATCTTTAACAACATCCACGATAACGCTGGCGATCTTTTTTCGTTATTCTTGGGATGGTTACGAATCAATCGCCACTGCTCTTAAATCAGAATCGCTATCCAAGCCACCCCTGAATCTGGGCCACCCACACAGCAGGGGCAAACAATCTCCCATTTGAACCCCATCACAATGCACTCCTACTACCGTTTTTACAATCCTATTTTCACATCGGTATGTTTCATCGGTGTTCTGTCTATTACGATTTCCAGTGTGATCGCGGACGAGCGGGACGATGCTTTGCGAGCCGCCAAGCAGGCAACCCGTTTTCTAACGGACTCCGTCAGTACCGAAGGCGGCTACTTGTGGCGATATTCTTCGGATCTTTCCCTTCGCGAAGGTGAAGGTGTGATCACAACCGAAACGGTGTGGACGCAACCGCCGGGGACACCATCGGTGGGTGAGGCCTTCGTGCGTCTTTACAAGGCGACTGGCGATCAGCAATTTCTCGACGCTGCCTTGGCTGCGGCTGAATCGTTGCGCCGCGGCCAGATGCGATCAGGTGGATGGCAGGCCCATATTGAATTCGAGCCATCACTGCGATCGAAGTGGGCGTATCGCATTGACCCCGCTCGATCCAAGGCCAAGGATCAATCCAGTCTCGATGATGATAAAACACAATCGGCAATTCGCTTTTTAATTCATTTGGATCAAGCATTAGAATTCAAGCATGAAGCGATTCATGAGATGACGACTTACGCGTTGCACGGATTGATTGAACAGGGGCAACTCGCCAACGGAGGCTTCCCGCAAGTCTATTCGCTGAGTAGTGACAAACCTGCCACAGACAAACCTGCCACGACAGCCACCTCGTCTGCCCGGTACCCATCCACTTGGCCACGTGAGTACCCAGGTCATCGAGAATACTGGAATCAGTACACGCTTAATGACAATCTCGCTACCGATTTGATGAAGGTGTTTTTTCTCGCACATGATGTGTACCAAGACGACCAGTACCAAGCCGCTGCGTTGCGGTTAGCCGACTCATTACTATTGACGCAAATGCCAGCACCACAACCGGCTTGGGCGCAGCAATACAATCAAGACTTGGAACCGATTTGGGCGCGTAAGTTTGAACCACCTGCGATCAGCGGCGGCGAGTCGCAAAGCGTGATCGAAACATTGATGGCAGTTTACCAGCGCACCGGAGAAAAGAAGTATCTCAATGCTGTTGAACCAGCATTAGATTACTTGCAAAAAAGCGAGCTACCAGATGGACGATTGGCCCGTTTCTACGAACTGAAAACCAATCGGCCATTGTACTTCACGCGTGAATATGAATTGACTTACAGCGATGCGGATTGCCCCACTCACTACGGTTTCCAAATAGGCAGCCGAGTGGATTCGTTACGCAACCGCTACGAACGTCTCCGCACGGACACTTGGAAGGCGAACAAGCGACCGGGTGTTTCCCGGTCAGCCGCTCCGACCTCAAAGCAGGTTGCGAAAATCGTTAGCGAACTCGATCACCGAGGAGTGTGGGTGACCAACAGTGGACTGCGATATCACAACTATCAGGGAGCAGTGATCGAGATGCAAGTCGCTGTTAGCAATCTAAACAGCTTGGCCGCATTCCTGGCTGAATGACGAACGTTGGCAGGTTGAATTACTCAGAAACGACAGCTTGATGTACCGTCGTAGCAGGCACAGCGAATGGCCTGTTTTCGGTCTTCAAGCTGCTGGCTCTTCAGTAGCTGGTTCTTCAGTAGCTGGCTGATCCGTTTCAGCAGCCTCCGGTTCTGGTTGCCCAGCGTCGTCTGGCTGCTTCTCATCATCCATTTTCTCATCATCCGACTTGTCACCATCCGACTTGTCACCATCCTCCTTGTCGGACGCTTCTTCATTTGAAGTCTCATCGCTTGCGGATTCAGGTTTCATTTCTTCTGGTTTTGGCGACGTTGCCTCTTCAGCAGTTTCCTCTTCGCTGGCTTTTTCTTCGGCAGCTTTGGTGGCAGCCGCTTCTTTGTCTTCCTGCATCTTCTTTTTCTTCTCTTCCTGTTCCTTCAGTAATGCTTCTTCGCGTCGACGCTCTTCTTCGGCAAGCTCTTGCTTGCGAGCAGCGAGTTTTTCCTGCTGGGTTTGACGAACCTCCTCGTACATATCTGGGTTGACGTCACCGTACTGTCCCATCAGTTCGCAGAATGTTTTGAGTGGGAAATCTTCTGGAATCTCGTCGCTGTCCGTCGCCTTCATGTAATCCTTGACCGACTCAAACAGATCTTGAGCGCTGTCGTCAATCACGAGGATAGGATAGTCATCAAAAATCTCGGCCCACAGCTCAAATGATTCTTCGTAAAGCTCGATTGATTCTTCGAGTAAGCCCTCTTTGCTGAGTGCTCGTTCCGCTTCGTAGATCAATCGTCTGGCATTGACGGTGCGTTCTTCTTGCTCGGCGAGCGCCAACGTTTCCCAATAAGGATAGTTGATTTGCTTTCGATGTCCTTCCGTCTTGATGATTCGTTCATCGAGGTCTTTGACAACGTCCACCAACTGCAATACTCGCAACCTCACGCTGGGGTCAGCCTCACGGGCGACCACGGCCAAGTCCGGCTCAATCTCGCCCGAGTTTTGATCAGCAATGGATTGTTGAGACTTGGAGCGTTCCTCGGGCGGTGTCAAGAGTGCTTCGCGAATGACAGGGTCAAACGTGTCGATCAACTCTTTTTCAGCCCGTGCGAAAGCCGGTCCTGCAAGTTCACGGATTTCCACAATGGTCTCGGCTCGGCGTCGATACAGTTCGTCGATCTGTCCGAGCTTGATCGTGAAGGAAGCGGTCGTTGGAATAGAGCGATTGCCCAAGCCCTGCCAATCTTCGGATGCACGTTGCCAAGCTTCGCGAGCCTTATCATCGAGCACACCTTCACTCTCAATCGCCTCAGCGTGTTTGATCCGCCATTTCGGTCCAGTTTCATAGAAGTTGATTGGTGTTTGTCGACGGATGGGCACGCCAGCTTCGACGAGGTCATAGCCCGAGTTCAGCCAGAGTCGTCCAACTAACCAATTGTCTGGCTT
Organism: Rhodopirellula sp.; assembly: GCA_041740155.1. Taxonomy (GTDB): domain Bacteria; phylum Planctomycetota; class Planctomycetia; order Pirellulales; family Pirellulaceae; genus Rhodopirellula. The sequence goes on along the minus strand of JBGSMN010000100.1, from coordinate 2,197 downwards.
ACGGAACGGACCTTGGGCCTCTGGACCGTCGATCGCAATGCCTTGTTCGAGCAAGTTCGCATGCAGTACATCATCATCGGCGAACAACCGACGGAACTGGCGTTTTTCATCAGACAAGCCGAGTTTCGAGCCATAGAACCAGCCCGTGTACCAAATCAGCCGCGGAGCCTTCGTGTTCTGCTTCACGCCCTTGGTCAAAAACTCAGTTCCCTCGCGCACCATTTCGTAGCGTTGACGGTAATCGTCAAACTCCGTCGAAACGTTGTACGCCAAGTTATGCGCCTGGAACTCCCAGACTTTGTCGAAGTGAGGTTGCAGCAATGCGATGTTGTTCAAGCTCGCCTTGAGCCGATCCCATTCGTGCATCACGCGGTACTCGTGCGATTTTTTCCAAAGCAATGAAGCGGCCACACCACGCATGCCCAGCGAAGCGAGTTTCATCGTTTCACTTGCAGGACTGATCTCGCCCAGATCGCTCTCAGAAATGTCATACGAATCTCGCATTTGAGCGAGTCGACCACCGCCATCTCCACCACCGCCAGCAGGTTGGCCGAGCAGGTACAGCGGGATCAACATCATGACCAGGATGGCGAGATAAATAAGTTTTCGACGAAGTTGAGTCGTGCGATTCATGCCGCGATCTCACGTGCTTTCAAGGTAAAATAGCTGATTAAAAAAGCGAGTAGCACATAACCACACGTGGCTACGGCATGTCGTGCCAACAGGGCACCAAAAATATCAAAACCGGACGCTGCAAACTCGGCAGTGTTCACCATCTTGGGAAGGTTCGGCAGCGACGTTGCGATCGCATCGAGCGTGTACACAATCCCAGCATCGGTCGTTTTAATCACCTTCGCAGCGACTGTGTCGACGTCGAGTTGCGTTGTCATCGCGTCTTGTTTGAGCAGTCGCACCAATGACTCAATCGGCCCACCACCCCGCTCAATTCCAACGTCAATGAAATGCCGTGTATCGTAGACTTGTTCAGCGGAGAAACCCAACAACACACAAACTGCGGTTGCGACCATCGCCACCGGGCCAGTCAAAAACGTACTGAACATCACACCAAAAGCGGTCACCATCGCCATCTGCAGCCAGATCGAGATGTACGCTTTCGTTAGGTTCCAAGCGAATGAATGATCTGTCGGGCGGAGGTACACACTCGCAGGGGTCATGCCGAGGTATTGCGAATCGTCCAAGCAACGAACGATCACCGTCAACTGTCCTTTTTCATCGACGAGATCTTCAAACACGTTCAGATCCGTCGCCACGCCCGCATTGGTACCGGTCGTGTTCAGTGGCAGCAATTGCTGATCGACTTCGTACTCGCTAACAGGAAACTCGACAGGATTACTCTCAATCGGTTTGCTGGGGTGTTTCATTGTGATCGAACAACCGATCCCGCGTTCAATGTTCCCCTTGTACGAACGATAGGCTCGCAAAGACAAGTCGACAGGAATTCCATCGCTGTAGCGTTCCGGCGTCACATTCGAGAACGTGTACTCTGCCGTGCTCAGACCGCCACCCTCAACATAACCGTGTTCAATTTTACGTGTTCCTTGGGTCATCCCAAACACTCGCGAGAAACCCGCACTGCCATAGCCACCGGCAAGTCGCTCGTTGCCAACGTCGATGCCTTCCTCTTGCAGATTCCCTGAGCGGTCACGGAATACGAGCGATCCATACGATGGCACGCGAGCACGCAATGCACCCTCGGCACCGCCGATACGATAGCTACCGTCCGGATTGCGAGTGACCAAGTGACGGTGACCGCGGACCATGTCCGTCACGCCCACTCCATCCTCGTCAAGCGTAAAGGTGTGCGAGTGAAACTGAGTGTATTCGGTTTCGCCGACATAGCCGCCTGAAGACACTTCACGCACATCCGCGACTCCCGAATGGACATGGTCCAATCCACGCGTCACGAACACATAACTGAGCAATCCCATCGGAATTAAAATCACTGTGCCCATGGCTATAAAGCCGAGCATCCGGCCCGCGACAATCTCGGATGCCCGTACCGGCTTAGTCACGATCGTATAAATCGTCTTGTTCTTGATGTCTTCGGGCAATGAAAACGCACTAATGAACAGTGCCAATGCCAATACCAGATAGTTCGTCGCCGTTAACACAAAACTGATGTACAAGCGAGCTGGATCGTCGCTCTGAGGGTTCAAATACCAACCCGCGAGCAACA
>JBGSMN010000441.1:0-11242 GCA_041740155.1 Rhodopirellula sp. | reverse complement strand
TTCCAATGGCTGCATCGCTACGTCGGATGTGTTCTATCCGATGATGCCACAGTTCTTTTTATTTGGTCCCACGTTAACGAAATCGGTACTCGTGCCGTTCATGGAATACGCCGCATCGGAACGATGGCCGTTCCCGTTCGCGCCTCACGACTTGGGGACGTATCCCAAGGCCAATGGACAAGTGTATGGGGGTGGCGAGACGAACGAAGTCAATCAAATGCAAGTCGAAGAGAGCGGCAACATGCTGATTCTGTTCGGTGCACTTTCAAAAATGGAAGGTCATACTCAATTCGCCGAGAAATATTGGAATGAGTTGAGCGAGTGGGCAACGTACTTGGAGAAGAAGGGCTACGACCTGGACAATCAACTGAGCACCGACGACTTCTCTGGACACCTGGCGCACAACGTGAACCTGAGTGCCAAGGCAATCTGCGGACTCGGTGCTTATGCGATGATGTGCGAGATGCGTGGCGATGAAGCGGGCGCGGCCAAGTATTCCAAGCTCGCTCATTCGTTCGTCGAACAGTGGATCGAGGCAGCGGATGATGGTGACCATTATCGCTTGGCCTTCGACCGAGCTGATACCTGGAGCCAAAAATACAACTTGGTTTGGGATCGTATTCTGGATTTGAAGTTGTTTCCGAACAAGGTCGCGGAAACGGAGATGAAGTATTACCAGAAGATTCAAAATCAATATGGTGTGCCGCTCGATAATCGGTCGGACTATACGAAGCTCGATTGGATTTTGTGGTCGGCCACACTGACGAATGATCGCGATGATTTCTTGTCGTTGATTGGACCGGTGCATGCGTTTTTGAACGACACGCCTCAACGCTCACCGATGACAGACTGGTATTTCACCTCAACGGCTGAAAAGCGTGGATTCACGGCGCGGCCGGTCGTCGGTGGTGTGTTCTTGAAACTACTTTACGACTCAGCCGTCTGGTCGAAATACGCTGCTCGTGATCAAAACAAATCTTCGGACTGGGCACCGATGCCGCGTCCGCCCGAAACACGAGCAATCGCGCCAACGAGTGTCAACGAGAAAGTGAAATGGAGTTACACGCTGAACCTTCCTGACGGCCAGTGGCAAGCGGCTGATTACATGACCAAGAATTGGAAGGAAAGCTTTGGTGGTTTCGGTACCAACGAAACGCCTGGAGCGACAGTCGCGACCCGCTGGAATAGTTCGGATATTTGGCTTCGGCGCACGTTTACGATCGACGGTCCGATTCCAAAACAAGTTGGTTTGCGGATGTATCACGACGAAGATGCGCAGGTTTACCTGAACGGAAAACTCGTTGTCGATGTGGGCGGCTATTCAGGCAACTATCAATTGTTCGAGATCCCGCGTTCGGCGTTGAAACTCGGTGAAAACGTGATGGCAATTCACTGTCATCAAACCAGCGGTGGTCAATATATCGATGCTGGAATTGATGAGATTTTACCGGAACGTGCCCAGTAGAGTTTAGGTGGGATAGGCTTCCAGTCTGTCAACGCACTATTGACAGGCTGGAAGCCTATTCCACTCGTTTGGCGACCGCTACACTCAGTGAACGTCGCGAAACCCACCAAGGGTTTCGGTTCGAGGATGGTTCTTCGACGGACGAGAGTCTTGACGATCTTCGCTACGCCTTCCCGTTCACTGCCTATTGCTACGCGGAGCATTCATGTTGTCTCGTCATCTCATCTTTGTTTGCTCATGCGGCATAGCGTTTGCGATCTTGATTTCAATCGCCGGTTGCGACCGCGGGACAACAACCCCGATCGCTCCATACAAACCGCTCACTCTCGCTGCCGCAGAATCGAGTCCCCCCGCAAACGCAACGGCAGAGACGATTACCACAGCAGAAGCCGGAGCATTCGCGGCGAAGTGGGTGCAGGCGATTTCAACGAATGACGCCGTGGCGGCGGGTCAGCTCGTTGATTTCAAGGAGATTTTCAGTCGTTCATTGGAAGGTTTGGTCGACGATGAACAGTTCCGTCGCGGGTACCTGGAAGGTTCGTCGACGGCCGCCACGAATTTCGTCCAGAGTATTTCACCGTTCATTACCCGCGAGGGGAATTACGAGTTGGTTGGCGCGGTGTATCGCGATGGCGAAGCTCACGTGGTGCTTCGTTTGTTCGATGACGAGGGCCGACTGAACTATCACGACATGAGGTTGGTCCGCAAAGGCGGCGAAGTGTATGCGGACGAATTGTTCATCGCCGCGACGGGCGAAGCATTCTCGGACACGTTACGAGTCGTCGTCGGAGCGGCAGCACAGAGCCAATTATCAGTGATGGGCCGGATCAGTGGTCAAGCGCAAGCGGAATTGGATCGGTTGAAAACGCAAACCGCGATCAGCCAAGCGATTCAGTCGGGCAACCCGGCTGAGGCGTTGCGTTTGTATAGCGCGTTGCCTGAAGACATGAAGAAATACAAAACAATGATGCTGTATCGTATTTCCGCAACACCAATCGAAGATGAACCTGCCTACCTCGCGGCGGTGGAAGATTACGTGATGGCGTTCCCTGAAGACGCGTCGGTGGGTTTGATTTCGATGGACGTGGCCGTGATGAGGAAAGATGCCGAGATGTTGACAAGAGCGCATCATGCGATGACATCGTGGACCGGCGGTGACCCGCTGTTAGACTTAATGATCGCCGCAAACCTCGCTAATCTCGGTGAGATTGAACAGGCCAAGAGCATCGTTGCCGACGTGGATGTCGACGCCTCGTCGTTGCTAGAAGCCCAAGATTTCGCTGCGACGGTGGGATTGGCAAGCGAGGATCATGACGAAGTGCTCAAACGTTTGCGAGTGATGCGTGATCGGTTTGGATTAGTGTTTGGCGATCTGCGCGAGACCGAGGGATTTGAGAAATTCGTCAAATCGGCGCAGTTTGAGCAATGGAATCGCGACGGTCAGTGAGCTGAACCTTATCGTCTTCGGAACTACGATTGTGACCATAGCAAACGCAGACGATGTAGATTTGCAATCGGGAATCTGCGCGTGAGTGAGACAGGTTCAGCGAACACTTCGTCAACTGCCTGTCGTGGTAACGGTCCATAGACGACTCGTTGCGTCTGACGGTGAAGACGTTGTCCCATACGGGTGACGCTTCGCTCATCGATCACTACAGGATGGCAATTTGGATCATCGGAGATCTCAGTATCAATGGTCTTGTTCTTGACAAAACCTCTGTTAATAATTCCTGTGTCAATCACTCCCGTTTCGATCACTCCGTCACTGGCGTCTTGTCCGACTTGAGGTTCAGACGTGAGCTTGATTTGTCCTTCATTGATGCGAACCTTTTGCAGATCAATCTCGATCGGTTCGCCTGACGGTCGATTGTCTTGTGAAACGAACTGAATGTCCAACAGTTCACCATCACCGCTTCTGATGGGACGCGCCGAATACAGGAATGCTACAATCGTTCCAGCGTCCTGGTCGACGTTAGCGAGCACGGAAACGCGACCGTCCCAAAGTTCGCCACCTCGTATGCGGGACACATCGGTACTGACTTTTTGTGGATCAAACTGAATATGTACCTCAGCGGACCGCATGCCGTCGACACTATGGACCTGTATCGGAGTTGAGATTTCGGGGGGAATTGCCGATTTGAAAATATCGGCGGACGGAACCGGCAACATCACGCTCGGCATCGAAACGCTGGCCATCATCCGACGTGATTCTAGCGATTCAACGGATAAACGTTTCTTACGTATGGCCATCGGTGGCTCGCGTTTCACAAATATTTGAGAAGTGAAGAAGAGACCAGAACGAGCCATCCACTGTCTCGCATCCAGTAGGTAAACTTCTACTGAAGTTCGTACATGAGAATCAATCTCAGTTGTCGAGCAAATTCAGTTTACATCAACACTCAGCGTCTTGACGATTCGCTGACAAACTTGTCGATTTTCCTCAGCGCGTGTCGATTCAGGAGAACCTCACTCGACTACCATGAAAATGAACGCCGTTTCGCACCCACACAGTGTTTAAAAAACAGAGGATTTCGTCATGTTTGCCAACCCGCAGCCGGAGCATCAATGGCTCGGCCAATTACTCGGTCAATGGACCTTTGAGCACGATTGCCAAATGCCTGACGGCAGTCATTCGACGACTCAGGGTGCAATGACCTGTCGGTCACTTGGCGGTATGTGGCTTATCTGCGAGAGCAGTGGCCAGTCGCCTGACGGCAGTGAATGGACGTCAATCATGACGCTCGGTTTCGATCCCGCACAGAACCAGTATGTGGGAACTTTCATCGGTTCGATGATGGCGAACATCTGGCCGTACCACGGCGTGCTGGATACGACTGGCAAACGACTGCCACTGAATTCGCTTGGCCCCAAGTTCGATGGCAGTGGAATTGGCAACTATCGAGACACCATCGAGATTGTCGATGCTAATACCTGGCGGTTTATTAGCGAATTGCAGACCGACGACGGAGAATGGCTGCAGTTCATGTGCGGAACACACACACGAAGTTAAATTTAGTTTTCACGTTTCGGAAATTTATTCGGCACGATGTCGATTCTCGCGATGGCGGTTCGACTACTTCTAAAATGACATCGAACGTCAGCCCCGACCGAAATCAACAGGAAACAAAACGATGAAGTTTGTGTGCATGGGTTTCATTGAAGAAACCAAATACGAAGCGCTGTCTGAAGCCGAAGGCCAGCGAATGATGCAGGAGTGTTTTGACTACGACGACGAATTGCGACGGGGCGGGCACTTCATCGGCGGCGAAGCGCTGCAATCTGCGAAAAACGCGGTCACGTTACGAATCAAGAACGGGTCGGTCGATGTTACGGACGGGCCGTATGCGGAGACCAAAGAAATGCTCGGCGGAATTCTATTGCTCGAAGCTCGCGATTTGAATCACGCAATCGCGCTGATGTCGCAGCATCCAGGCGTAAAAGTGGGGCCGTTCGAGATTCGACCAGCCGATGAGTTCACCAATGAACTGATCGCCGCTCGTGATGTCGCTGTAAGAAGCGAAGCCTTTTCAGAAGGCATCAACATCGTTCACCGGATTGGAATCAATGCTCCAGTCGCAGAGGTGTACGAGGCACTCTCAACCGTCGATGGCATCTCGGGTTGGTGGACTCGCGAAGTGACCGGCGAGTCAAAGATTGGCGGTGCCATCCAAGTCCGCTTTCTGAGCGTCGATGGTGTCGAGCTCGGTTCGATGCAGATGCAGGTCATCTCGCTCGTTCCGGATCAACTTGTTCAATGGCGTTTCGAGTCCGGGCCTGCCCCGTGGATTGGGACAGGCGTCACGTTCACACTGAAGCAAGAAGGTGCGGTTACAATTGTGCTCTTCAGTCACAGCGATTGGCGAGAGGCCGTTGAGTTCACGGCTCATTGCAGCATGAAGTGGGCGACGTTTTTGCTCAGCTTAAAACAACTTGTTGAAACCGGCCACGGCAAGCCCTCACCTGATGACCTGAAGATCGACAACTGGAATTAGACTTTCACTTCCCATCCCTCTCGCTGAAGAGACTCAACATGAACCATCTATCGTTCTACGTCCTGACCGTGAGCTTGCTGTGCTGCCAAGCATCCGTATTTGGACAGGAAGCACCGGAAATGCCCAAGCCCACTCAAGAGCATGCTTGGCTTCAGAAATTCACAGGAGAATGGACCACGCAGATTGAGACGTCCATGGCACCAGACCAACCGACGATGCAGTGCAGTGGAACTCTATCGTCGCGTCAGATCGGCGGGTTCTGGGTGCTTAACGAGATGAAGGGTGATATGGGCGGTGCGCCGATGGTCGGGATCCAAACGATCGGTTACGACGAAGCTAAGAAGAAATATGTTGGAATTTGGGTCGACTCGATGACCGCTTTCATGTGGAAATACGAAGGGTCCGTTGATCCCGCCGGTCGAACGTTAACGCTCCAAGCGGACGGACCGAGTTTCAAGGGCGACGGCAAGCTGACAAAGTTTCAAGATATTTATGAATTCAAGTCAGCCGACGAGATCGCCATGACCTCACGAGTCCTCGGCGACGACGGCAACTGGTTCACGTTCATGTCGGGTGCGATGGAACGAGTCAAATAACAACCATCACGAGAAAGAGATACAGATAATGTCCGAGACTTCTAACACCGTTCGCCTGCATCGCGTCCTTCGTGCTCCGGTTGAACGAGTCTATCGTGCGTTCATAGATCCTGATGCGATCGCTCGATGGCTGCCACCGTTTGGCTTCTTGGGTAGAGTCCACGAGATGGACGCGAAAGTTAGTGGTGGCTACCGAATGTCGTTCACCAATTTTGAAAATGGTCAGGTGCATTCGTTCTCAGCCAAGTACACCGAACTGACTCCATACGAGCGAATCCGGCACGTCGATCAATTCGACGATTCGAATTTGCCAGGTGAAATGAATGTCACGATCACTTTTGCGACGGTGCCAAGCGGCACTGAGCTGACGATCGTGCAGGAAGGGATTCCTGATGTGATCCCAACGGACGCTTGCTATCACGGATGGCAAGAGTCACTGCTGCAATTGGCTCACCTGGTCGAGCATTCAGTGTGTTGAGCGGTTCAGTATTTCGGTCAATACGAATCCTTAGCTGATTTCATTAACAACTCCAAGTTACAACAATAGCGAATAACTCATGTCAAAGATGATCTTCATCAACTTGCCTGTAACCGACCTCGACGCGTCCGTGAAGTTTTATCAAGCACTCGGGTTCGTGAATAACCCGAGATTTTCAGACGAAACGGCGGCTTGCATGGTTTGGAGCGAAGCAATTCATGTCATGTTGCTCACTCATGCCAAGTGGCGAACGTTTACCAGTCGTCCTATCGCACCCAACACGTCAAGTGAAGTGATGCTCGCATTGAATTGTGACAATCGCGAAACAGTTGATGAACTTAATAATGTCGCAGCGGCCAACGGTGGTACCGCCGACATCAATCCGGTTCAAGACATGGGCTTCATGTACAACCGCAGTCTCGCTGACTGTGATGGTCACGTTTGGGAAATGTTTTGGATGGACGAGAGCGCGATCCCAGGGCAATGATCATGCAAAAACAAGTGGGATAGGCTTCCAGCCTGTCATTTCACTATTGACAGGCTGGAAGCCTATCCTACTTATTCTCTGCTCGGTCCTGACTCAATTTAATCAATCGCTTTAAACCCTTTTACACACAGAGATTCACAATGAAGGTTATGGTCATCGTCAAAGCGACGAAGAGTTCCGAGGCAGGCGAAATGCCAAACGAAGAATTGCTTACCGCGATGGGCGCTTTTAACGAAGAGCTGGTCAAAGCTGGCATCATGACGGCTGGCGAAGGGCTTAAGCCGAGTTCTCAAGCCAAGCGAATTCACTTTCGCGACAACAGCCGAACAGTAACAGATGGGCCATTCGCCGAAACCAAAGAGTTGATCGCGGGCTTTTGGCTTTGGGAAGTTGCCTCTATGCAGGAAGCGATCGACTGGGTGAAACGCTGCCCCAATCCAATGCCCGAGGAATCGGACATTGATATTCGACCGGTGTATGGCATCGAAGACTTTGCGTCCAACGATCCAAATGGCGAAGTGCGTGCCCACGAGGAATTCTTGACGCGAGCCGTTTCGTTGCAAGCCGCCACGGTCCAACCTTATTTGTTCTTCAGTGGGCGTTGCGAAGAAGCACTTGCGTTTTACGAACAAGCTCTTGGTGCGACGGTCGTAATGAAGATGCGATTTAACGAAAGCCCTGATCCTGTACCTGACGGCATGTTGCAGGCTGGTTTCGAAAACAAGATCATGCACGCATCGTTTGCAATCGGAAAGATGACCATCATGGCGTCGGACGGCTGTGATGACAAATCAAAATTCGATGGTTTTCGCTTAGCACTTTCCGTTTCCGACGAAGCCGCCGCCGACTCCGCGTTTAACGCCTTGGCGGAAGGAGGCAAGGTGGACATGCCGCTGATGAAGACGTTCTGGTCGCCGCGCTACGGGATGGTGACTGACAAATTTGGAATGGGTTGGATGGTGTTGGTCCCAGGACAGGTGGATTGAAAATGGAAGGATCAAAGAAAATGAGAATCACGGGTTGGGTGCTAAGCGTTCTGCTGGTCTTGTTCTTGATTGGAGCGAGCGCAACGGGCAAGTTCACGCAGTGGGAGGGCAAAGCTGAAATGTTCGCCACGATGGGCTGGACAGAAGATGTGATGTTTACGATTGGCATCGTCGAAGTCGCCGTTGCGATTCTCTTTCTGATTCCGCGTGCCGCATTCATTGCTGCGATTCTGCTTTCTGCCTACTTGGGCGGTGCCATCGCGACTCATGTTCGCGTTGGCGAGCCGTTCTTTTTCCCCATCATCATCGCGGTGCTCGCTTGGGTAGCGCTCGGGCTTCGTAAGCCTGGCGTGTTTCAACTCGCATTCGGAAGTGACAAACCTGTTACACTGGAGAGCTAGCCATGAAGTACATGCTATTGATCTATGGTTCAGAAGACACTTGGACCGAGGGCGAACGCAAGGCGTGCATGATCGAGTCGATGGGAATCAGCAAGGAGCTTGAGAATCAGGGCAAGTTTATTTCAGCTTCACCGTTGCACTCCGTGACGACCGCAACCAGCGTTCGCATTCGCAATGACCAGAAACAGATCACTGATGGCCCGTTCGCTGAAACGACTGAGCAGCTCGGCGGCTATTACATCATCGATGTTGATAACCTTGACGAAGCGATTGCGATCGCGGCCCGTTTGCCACCTGCGAAAAAAGGCACTGTCGAGATTCGCCCACTTTTCGATTTACCTGTACTTCCTCAGCTTAACCATGGCGAAACATCATGAATCGCAACCCTGTCGGTTGGTTTGAAATCTACGTCCAGGACATGCCCCGCGCAAAGAAGTTTTATGAAACCGTTCTCGGGGTTGAGTTGATGAAACTCGATTCACCGGTTGAAGTATCAGGTATGGAGATGCAGGCGTTTCCGATGGACATGGAAGCAGGTGGAGCGTCGGGTGCACTAGCGAAAATGGATGGCTGTCCATCTGGTGGCATGGGAACGCTCGTCTATTTTTCCTGCGAAGACTGCGCGAACGAGGCGTCGCGTGTCGAATCAGCGGGCGGCAAGATTTGCAAACCGAAGATGGCGATTGGTCAATATGGTTTCATAGCGTTGGTATCAGACACCGAAGGCAACATGATCGGTCTGCACTCGATGCAATAGGAAGTAAAGATGAAGATCAAACAACGTATCACTCCGTTTTTGACCTACGACAGCCAAGCGGAGGAAGCCGCCGAGTTTTATGTCTCGGTCATTCCCGACTCGAAGATCGTCCGCAAAGTGTTGAATCCCACCAATGGTACGGTACTAACAGTGGAGTTCGAACTGTGTGGGATGCATTTCATCGCGCTCAATGCTGGGCGAGATTGGAAGTTGACCGAGGCGTTTTCGTTGGCGATCTACTGCGATACGCAAGACGAACTCGATGCGATTTGGATTAACTTGATCGCTGATGGCGGATCTGAGTTGGCTTGTGGTTGGTTGAAGGACAAATACGGGATGTGTTGGCAAGTATGGCCATCGCAGTTGCAAGGTTGGTTCGCGACCGACGATGCTCCAGCATTGCAGCGTATGTTTGAAGCGCTTTGGCAAATGAAGAAGTTGGATGTTGCGGAGCTGCAAAAAGCGTTCGACGGGTCATAGGCAACCAATGAATTCTGACGACGTTGAAGCGGTTTATCGAAACGATTCACGAAAAGTATTTGCCACGTTGATTCGATTGTTAGGTGATTTCGATCTCGCCGAAGAGATGACTCACGAAGCGTTCGCCGCTGCGATGCAGCAATGGCCTGAGCAGGGCGTGCCCGCCAATCCTGTTTCGTGGCTGGTTTCGACGGGGAGGTTTAAGGCGATCGACATGCTGCGTCGTCGAGTGCGGCGACGTGATTTGCAACCGGATCTGGCTCGACGCTATGAGGAGATAGAATCTTCGAATCAACAGATCAGTGAACTGGAAATTGAAGATGATCGTTTGCGTTTAATTTTCACATGCTGTCACCCGTCCATTGACCCAAAGATCCAGATTCCGTTGACGATGCGCGAGGTTTGTGGTTTGACGACAGAAGAGATTGCCCGTGCATTCTTAACCGCCCCTTCGACGATGGCTCAGCGAATCGTCCGCGGCAAAGCAAAGATCCGCGACGCTCGAATTCCATTTGTCGTTCCGTCGCTAGGCGATCTACCTGAGCGAATTGATTCCGTCTTGGCGGTGATCTACTTAGTCTTCAACGAAGGCTACTCGGCATCGAGTGGCGATGACCTGACACGCGTTGATTTGTCCGACGAGGCCATTCGCTTGGCGCGGTTGTTAGTGGAATTGTTGCCTGACCCTGAAACACTTGGTTTGCTCGCCTTGATGTTGCTTCATGAATCCCGTCGTGGGGCGCGAATGGACGCCGCTGGGGATATTGTTTTGCTCGAAGATCAGGACCGATCCAAGTGGAATCGAGACTTGATTGCCGAAGGTCAACGGCTCGTGGAACAAGCACTGCATTCGCGTCGTTTCGGAGTCTACACCATTCAAGCTGCGATTTCAGCAGTTCACTCCGAAGCGAATCATGCGAACGAAACCGACTGGGCACAAATCATCGCATTGTACGACATCTTATTGCGAGCGGCCCCTTCTCCGATTGTCGAACTCAATCGAGCCGTTGCGATCGCGATGCGAGATGACGTTTCTGCGGGTTTATCGATCATTGATGCGATTCTCACTCGTGGCGAATTGCAAGATTACTACCTCGCCCATTCTGCCCGAGGAGAATTCCTGCGGCGACTCGGGATGACGAGCGAAGCCAAAGCGGCATTTCAAATTGCTCTGTCTCTCGCCAAGCAGGCTCCGGAGCAGCGATTCCTACGTCGTAAATTGGCTTCGCTGGACTAGGCTACGCAAGTTTCGGTTTCTGAAAAAACGCTGCGTTGAGTGTATCGAGACGGAGTAACCAAGAGCTCGCGGGGTTTGCTAAGATAATGACAGGATAACTCGCCGACCAACGATGTCCTTCATCGTTGTCACAGGCACGATTTTGAACCAACTCACCACACGACCGAATGAAAGTGAACTTCTCATGAGAAATCTATGTTTCCTAGCTCTGCTGCTTTCCTGGTGCGTTCCATCGGGAATCATCCTTGCTGACGAGAAAAATAGCGCCGAAGCTAAGACGAAGCCTCTTAAAGCTATCAAGTTGCAAGTTGCAGATTCGCCGAAATCGAAATCTGATGACGCTGCATCTGCCGACGATGGGGA
>JBGSMN010000439.1:0-17177 GCA_041740155.1 Rhodopirellula sp. | reverse complement strand
GTCTTCCTTACTCACTCGCAGCAACGCACGACCTTCATTGCTCGCTTGCCATCCGAATAGAAGTTGCAGGCTTGGAATATATTCGCTCTCGGCTTTCACTCGCGATGCGCGAACCGTGACCCGCATCAAGCCTTCATCTGGCAATTGATTGCCCAACTCGATAATCAATCTCGGGTGCTGTCCGACTGGCAGAATCGCGACACAGTCGTACTTGTCGGGGATTTCGACGGGATGCTCTTGTGGTGCGAAAGCGAATTTAGCGCCACCGTAATCCCATTGCGTTGTCGCCGTCCGGTCCGAGGACAAGTTTTTGTAGTACGCTACGCCGCTCGGTACGTCGAAACTTCGTTGCAGCTTCTCTCGTTCTTCCGCCAGCTTTTCAGGATTGTCCTTCAGCTTCTTTTCCAGATCGTTGATCAGCTTGTCTTGCTTCGACCACTCACGCTGGGCGGCATCTTTCATCGAGATGCCCCAGTACAGCGTCGGTGGTTGTTCACCCGTGACTGTCGCCCGGCGCAGCGCCGCGCGAGCGATTCGGTGATAAGTTTCGAATTGCGAGACTGATAAATGAAGTAGATCGGAACTGTTTTGGAATCCATCTTCGGAGTGCGCTTCGGGTGGCAAGTCCGTCGCAAACTCGAAGGGTAACCCGAGCAGATCTTGCAGCGCATGGTTGTACTCGTAGCGCGTCATCCGCCGAAATGTGGAGACTCCGCCAGAACGTCGACGCACGATCGAAGCCGTTTGCAATTCGGCCGACAACCAATCGACCAACTGTTGTCGATCACTGTCGTTCAACTCGCTGTCACCAGGTGGCGGCATCTCGCCTTTGGTGATCACAGCAAAGATTTCGGACCACCAATCTGTGTCGGCACCTGCAACTAAATCGGGATCGAGCGTATCAACACGAACGTTGCCCTCGGCGGTGTCCGGTCCATGGCAGTCGATGCAGTGACGTTCCAGCATCGGCTTGATCGTCGATTCGAACGCCGAAAGGTTGGCGTGTGGTGAGTCCGTGATAGCAGACGGACTTGTTTGCTGTTCGCTCCCGTCCGCCACGAGCTTGAACTGAGAACGTTCTATGCCTGTCGCTTTCAACATCGCCAGCGTTGTACGCTCGTCTGTGACAACTGCGACACTTGAGTCAGCGTCCGCAGGATCCAGTTGTTTGGGGTCCTCTGCAAATGTTGACGTAGCAGCAAACAAGATGGCGCATAGCAACATCAACAGTCCAATGGCTGTTCTCAATATGAATGGCATGGGGCGGGGCGACCAAATGGGGTAGGTCAGTTTCGTACAGGCGGGATCCAAACGCGCAGGCTGCGGTGAACTGAACCAATTTCGATGGTTGTGCACGCGTCTGACTGGATGGCGTCATCTTAGCACAAACGCTACCTCGGCATAAGTCATTGATGAGATGGCCTGAAAGCATAATGGCTCGGAGCGTCGGCAAAGTTCGACGCCTGACCAAACCGCAAGTCGATCGAGAGGACCTGACTTCCGCCTCGTTCGCCACCTATTGATCGAGCACCCCTACGAACCGACGACAATCATCGCATCAAAGCCGCAATCGCCAGCACGAATAATCCGACGCTCAGTACAGCAACTCGATCCAGCGGCCTTCGGCTTGCAAATCAGCTTTCCATTCGTCCCAGGTTTCGTCCGAACCTGCTACCTTTGCCAGCGCACTATCCAATTCTCCTAATACCGATTCAATGCCAGCGACGTAGACATAAGTATTGGAATCCGACAGCATCTGGCAAAGTTCCGCGCCACGTTCATCCAGCGCCGAAGCCCAATCGAGTTTGTCTGACCAACCGGGACGGTTACTCAAGGCTTCGATGGCTTTGAACGTATCTCGATCGTAGTACAACACGAAGTCGTTAAACTCCGTGTTGCGGTACAGCATGTCCATGCCCGTTTGCCCACCATGGAACAGCCAGATACGACCTTGGAACTCCGGTCGGTTGGCATAAATGTGTTTGACGAATGCACGAAACGGAGCGATCCCAGTGCCAGCACAAATGAGTATCAAAGCAGCACGGTCATTGTCTGGCAACTCGAACGCTTGGCCGTACGGACCTGTCAATGTCAAGGTATCGCCGTCACGCATGTCACAGAGATAATTCGAGGCGACTCCGGGATACGCTTCACCACTGAATTCGTCGATATAACTACAACGACGCACACAGATCTTGAGTTTCAAGTGACCATCTTCCGTGGTCTGAGGCACGTCAGCGATGCTGTACAGCCGGAAGTGATGCTCTTGACCGAGTTCCTTTTGCCCTGGAGCGAGGATGCCAATGTTTTGCCCCACTCGTGCATCAAAGCTGGGATGTTCCACCACAAAGGTGATCTCGCGAACCTCCACTTTGGATGCGGGGGCCGTCATTCTCAGGCTACTCAGAATCGTGGCGCGGTATTGGGTCCGGACATCGTAGTCTTGCAAACGCATTAGCTGATTCTCCTAAAGTAAATCGTATCGGAACTCGTCAAAGAGTCTTGGTAAATGATCGGTGTTGTTAAACGGGCTAGCTTCGTTCAGGGGCAATCGCCCAGGTATTCTTATCACGGTTTCTCTTCTCGGCGGTTCTCACAAGGCGATTGACAATGACAGTTTTGACAACCCAACCGTCCCGCGAGCGCATCATCATGTACGCTCGCGCCACTGGACATCTGCCAACATCGCTGCACCAACAACCATCCGCTCAGGATGGCGAAGATGCCTATCATTGCTTTGAACCATGCCACTATCATGTCAATTGAATAGCCCCGCAAATCCCATGAAACCGACGGACAGCAATCCGGCTAAAATCAGCGTCAGTGCCGTACCTTTGACAATCTCCGGAGTATGAGTTAGTTCGAGTTTCTCACGAAGTCCAGCCATCAAGACCAACGCTAACGTGAATCCCAGGCCAGCTCCGATCGCAAACACGAGTGATTGAACGAAACCGTAACTTTTGTTGGTTTGAAATAGGGCAACCGCCAAGATCGCACAATTGGTTGTGATCAACGGTAAAAAGATTCCTAGCGAGCGGAACAACGCGGGGCTGACTTTTTTGATAAACATCTCTACGACTTGGACGGTTGATGCAATCACCGCGATGAACGCGATCAATTCCAAATAGGGCGCATCGACGAACGTCAACACGGCATGAATGCCGTACGCAGCCATCGAACTGACAATCATCACAAACGTCACCGCACTGCCCATCCGCAACGCTGTTTCACGTTTGGATGAGACTCCGAGGAATGGGCAAATACCGAGGAAGTAAGCCAGCACAAAGTTGTTGACCAGGCAGGCGTTGATAAAGATAACACCGAGTGATTCGTCGTTCATGAAATCGCCTCCTGTCTTGCCGTGCGTCGTACCTTGAGCCAATTGAATAGCAGCAGCCAAGCGGCCAGTGTGAAGAACCCGCCTGGTGGCAGCATCATCACTGTCCAAGGTTGGAATTGATCACCCAGAACTGGAGCACCGAACAGGGTGCCGTTGCCGATCAGCTCGCGAACTCCGCCCAGGGCGAGCAACCCGATCGTGAACCCTATTCCCATGCCCAGTGCATCGAGTGCCGATCGCGTAACGCTATGCTTTGATGCGAACGCTTCGGCGCGGCCGAGGATCAAGCAATTTACCACGATCAGCGAGATAAACGCGCCCAGAGATTTATGTAACGACAAACTAATCGCTGCGATCACGTAATCGACGATCGTCACGAAGGTGGCGATGATCAAGATAAACGTGACGATCCGAACTTGATTGGGAACGACCCGCCGGAGTGAGGAAACGACAACGTTGGACATCAACAACACAAACGCTGTCGCCAATCCCATCGCCAGCGCGTTGATTGCGGTATTGGTGACTGCCAATACCGGACACATCCCGAGCACCTGCACAAAAACAGGGTTTTGTTTCCAAACTCCATTGAGAAAATCGCTGGTGTTGTTTTCGAGGGCAACGGACATTAGAAACTCCCCGCAATCTTGTCGGGACGATGTTTGATTTCGCTCTCAAAGTTTTTCAAACGAGCCTGCACGTGTGGAATCCACTTGGCCGCACTCTCGCGGAGCATGACGGCGATTGCACGTGACGAGATGGTCGCGCCCGTGATCCCGTCAATCTGCCACGGCTCCGCCTTCAACCCTGGCTTTACAAATTCGATCGCGTGCGACAATTCAGAACGATCATCATTCAATCTCACGTCTAAACTTTTGAAATTGCTCAAATAGGTTTCATCGGTTTCAACACGATCGCCTAAACCAGGTGTTTCGCGGCTTTCTAGGACGCGGATGCCAATGATCGCTTGTTCGTCGGGCGAATACCCGTATAGCAAGCGAATCTTGTCTTGGTATCCCATTCCACTCGTTTCAATCGCGATCCCGACAAGATTGCCGTCATCGTCAAATCCCGCGTAAACAACTTCCATCGTAGAATCAGGCGTTTCACTTTTTGCAAATTGCTCGCTTACAGGATCGAACTGATAGGTCGCCGTATTCGTCGACCCCAGCAACACCTGTAGGATTGCTGATTGCCGAAAGGCAGTTCGATTGGCAGCAATCATCGGACGGGTGATCTCATAGACACTAACAATCGCTAGAGAACTGACCACGCCGACACTCAAGACGACTCCGTAGATCCACACGGTTGGATTGCGTTGCGGCGTTGTTGTTTGGTCGTCGCTCATGCCTTGGTTCCTTGCGGCCGTGCGCCGTAAACACGCGGTTGGATCCAATTGTCAATGTGCGGAGTGGCGGCATTGCCGAGCAAGATGGCGTACATCACGCCTTCAGGCATCCCACCCCAAACCCGGATCAAAACAACGAGCAGTCCAATCAGAATCCCATAGACGACGCAGCCGAGGCTGGTCATCGGCGACCCGACCATGTCCGTCGCCATGAACACCGCGCCCAACATCAAGCCACCAGAAAACAACATGAACATGGCACCCGCAAAACGTTCTGAGTTGATCAAGTGCAAGACGCCACTGAACACAGCAACCGTCGTCAAGATCGCTACCGGAATCCGCCAATTCATCATATGGCGGGCCACCAAATAAACGCCACCCAAAAGAATCAAGACCGCACAGGTTTCACCCGTTGAACCGGAGATCGTCCCCAGCAACAGATCGCTGGTGTCGGTCGCGATATGATTGAACTTCCAATCCGCCAATGGTGTCGCGGCGGAGATTCCATCGTATTGTGGTTTCGTCAACGGAAAGGTGAGCGTCGACGAAGGCAGCGAAGCAAAACCATTTCCGGTAGATACAGGCCAAGTCGTCATCGCAGCCGGAAAGGCGGCTTGCAAAATCGCTCGGCCAACTAAGGCTGGATTGAATGCGTTGTAGCCAAGCCCGCCAAACAGGAATTTGGCCACACCAATTCCGATCACGCCACCAGCGGCAACCATCCACAACGGCAAACTCGGCGGCAAAGTTAGTCCGTATAACATGCCTGTGATCACCGCCGACCAATCATGAATAGTCGTCGCACGACCGTTGACTCGGCATAGCAAGTGTTCGCTCAACACACACGATGCCACCGCCGTCGCCAATACCAGGAATGAGGCTAGTCCGAACGCGTAGATCGCGAACGCGCACACCGGCAACATCGCGAGCACGACGTTGAACATGATCGTATCAACACTCGCACCGCCGCGTATGTGGGGTGAGCTTTGAATGGTTAGTGTTATTGCGAGTCGGGTCATTTGGCACTCCGCTCCGCTTTGCGAATCGCTGCCTTGGCGATGCGGAAGTGCTGAACCAAGGGAATGTGCGAAGGGCAAACGAACGTGCAACAACCACACTCGAAACAATCCATCAAGTGATAGTCGTTCACCATCGCTTGATGCTGGCCATGTTCGGCCAACATGCCGAGTTGCGAA
This sequence comes from Rhodopirellula sp., assembly GCA_041740155.1. Classification (GTDB taxonomy): domain Bacteria; phylum Planctomycetota; class Planctomycetia; order Pirellulales; family Pirellulaceae; genus Rhodopirellula. The sequence continues at coordinate 11,296 of JBGSMN010000439.1, read as the reverse complement.
GGATTGAGGAAGATCGGGCAAGCGTCCACGCAATAACCACAACGAATGCAGGGATACTGTTTCTGTGAAATCAAACTGCCACCGAATCCACCTGTTTCACGCTGCGTGAACGCGATCACGCCTGTTGAACCTTTCGTGATTGGAATGTCGAGGCTCGACGCAGTGGCACCCATCATTGGTCCGCCCATCACCACGCTTGTGAGGTCATCTTCCGTACCAACGGTTTCCAGGATGTAACGCAGCGTCGTGCCGATCGGAATGCGATAGTTGCCTTTCTTTTTGATGCCTGGTCCGCCGACTGTGATTACCCGTTCTTGCAATCCCATCCCCTGTGGTAACAGTTTGCCCAGTTCAGCAGTCGTGCCCACGTTGACGCACGTTGCATGCACGTCGATCGGCAAGCCTCGGGTAGGAATCTCTCGTCCCAACAGCGCCGTGATCAACATCTTTTCCGCGCCCTGCGGGTATTTCACTGGCAAGACTTCCACAGTGATCGGCGCACCTGCGGGGATCGCGCGGCTGAGTGTATCGGCGGCGTCTTGTTTGTTGTCTTCGACCGCAATAATCGCACGTTTGGCGCCAGTGGCTCGCATCAAATAGGGGATGCCACGCATCACATCGTCGGCATGCTCAAGCATCACTCGATGGTCGGTCGTCAAATACGGTTCACATTCCGCTCCGTTGATAATCAAGGTGTCAACAAACTTGCCTTCGGGGACCTTCAGTTTCGCATGCGTGGGGAATCCCGCTCCGCCTAAACCCACAACGCCTGCAGCCTGGATCGCGTCGAGAATTTGTTCGGGCGTGGCCGTATCTGCAATCAATGGTTTCCCATGGCTGACTTCTTGTGTCGATGCAGAAAACGGTTCTAAAAAAACGCATCAGACATCTTGCCGTTGATGTTCGGCGTGGGGGCGATGCGGCGAATGATTCCCGTAGCGGGCGCGTGTATGGCCACTGATAGAAATCCATCTGGTCGCGCGATCGTTTGCCCCCGCTGCACTTCAGCCCCCTCATCGACAATCGGAGTCGCTGGTTTGCCGATGTGTTGTGAGAGTGGGACGATCAACAGCGGCGCAAAGGCGAACTGATGTATCGCCAGCTTGCGCGTCGCGTCTTTGGATTGTGGCGGATGAATCCCATGCGCGAACGTCTTTGTTCCGAGAAGTCGCATCCCTGTAATGCTCATCAGTTAAACTTCTCACCGCGAGCGATCCATTTCTCAATGTCTTTCTCGCTACGATCACGTGGTAATCCGGGATGAATCACCTGCGCGGTGCATCGCTCGGCCGCTTTCACTAGATCACGATACGGACCACCGCCAGGGTCTTGAATCACGGCTTTCTTCTGATCGTTGTACGCAAAAAGCTTGGGGTTCAAGCGAGTGCATTCATCGCAGGATGTACAGGCTGGCGTATCAATCCAAGGTGCCATGTAACCGCCCGTTGCCGGTGCGGATGCAGGCGTCAACGACGCAACCGCGCCGTTGGCAACACCATTGGTACTGGCGGTCGCGGCAACTGTCTTCGCGGAGGTGTTTGTCGCTGGCACCTGGGCTAACGCTGACGGCGGGGCCGCACCGTCGCCGGTGACCAATTGCATGATGTTCGCGGCAATACGGTTGGTCATCTCCCGCTGCACCTCTGCTGCGATCTCACTACGATCAAACCCTTTCTCGCCCACGCGAGCGATCGCCTTGAGCATTCTCCAAAAATCGCGTCGATCCTCGCACGAAACCACGATCGGTGAGGCAACTAACAGTCGCATCAATTGTTGATCGCGACTAACGCTCCAAATGTACGGGAACTTGCCTTCGCGTTCTTCGGCAGAGAGTTCCAGGAACTCTGCCAACAGCACCATGTTGTCGTTCCAAGTGTCCGGCGGTGCGGCGCGGAAGTGTTTACGGAACCGAATCTCTGTCGCCGCAAAATCGGCAAACGTCATCGGTAGCTTCATCGTCTTATGGCGTCCGTTCTCGAAATATTTCAGTTCATAAGTCGGCCAATCTTCTTCAATCGAAGGGTTGCCATCGAGATTGAAACACTCTTGGGGAAGCACACCCAAATCTGGGTTGTAGCGGAAGATCGGATAGGCCCGCGATTCAACTACGAGTTTTGCTTGTGCGGCACTCATGTCGTCTCCGATGCCATGTTCGGGCTGACACGATGTGTACAAGTTAAACAACGCAGGCCGTTTCGATTTGAGTCCCTCGATAAACCCTTCGATCAAATGATTCGAATGAGCGATCGTGCTTTGCATCACATAGGTGGTGCGGTGAGCCATCGCGATCAAGCCAATCTCTTTGCGAACTTCTTGTTTGCCCTGTGTGGCTTTGCCGTACTGGGCCATGTCCGAGACTTGACCGAAGAATCCAGATGTACAGGCTTGACCGCCTGTGTTCGAATAGACCTGCGTATCGAGCACGACGACCTTGACTGGCTTGCCGGACATCATCGCCCGCGACAAGTTCTGGAAACCGATATCGTACATCGCACCATCGCCTCCGATCGCGACGACGGGTGGGCAAAGCTCCCATTCTTCGTCGGTGAAGTGCTCCCAATTGAAGTAGGTCATCGGATCTTCGTCGCTTTGACCGGCCAATTCTTTCTCAGCCATGCGGATCACTTTGAACCCGTCCGCCATCTTTCGCATGTGCCCTTCAAAAATTCCCAGCGCCATAGACGTGGCATCTTGGAACAAGTGGTTCGCCCAAGGGAATGGATACGGATTGAACGGGTATGTGCTGGCCCACACCGACGAACAACCCGTTGAGTTGATCACGCCAGCAGACGTTCGTCCGCGTCCAGTCGTACCCTCGGTGTATTTCCATTTAAGTTTTTGCAATTGGGCCAACAGTCCTGTCACACGTCGCAGCCATTGTTGATCGATGGGTTCACCACCGCTGCGTTTCTCTACACGTTGGGCGATGCCCGCCAATGTCACATCTCCGCCTCCGATATCGTCGATGATTTGCGAGATCGCTTCGGGATTACTGACGTCAATCTCATGGACAAGTTTGTGCTGAATATGCGTCACGAGTCGTGCGATCAAGTCAGAGATTGCGGCAACATGTTTTGCGACCCGCTGTTGCATCAATGCTTCTATTGTCGCGGTGAAAATGTGAATCACGCTCTTTTCACCGCAGCCTAGACAGGCTCCATCACCACTAGCAAATGACGAGTAGTTTTGTTTATCGAGCAACAACGTCTCCAACGCCCCAATCCCCTGTTCGAGATCTTGGACACGGATGTATTTCTTGGGTGTCGTCGGCAAATCTTGCCATACGTCCCAATTTCGCCGCAGCGTGGCCAACGAATCGTCGGTTTGGGGAACCGTACGAAGAGCGTCGTCATCACAAACCTCCACGCATTCCATGCAGCCTTTGCAAGTGTTCGGGTTGACCGTGATGCTGAGCAAACCTCCTTCGCCAGGTGATTCTTTTTCTTTGTTCGTAAAATACGGACGAGACAGGGCAAACGAGAACTCACCGATCTCTTCGTGGAACAACTCAAATTCGCGTTTGAGCTCATCGCGAGCTGGGCCTTCCAGTTTGCTTTCGCGAATCGTCTTGCTAACGGCCTCGCGCAGCATGCCAGCAACGCTATCGGTTTCGCTGGCCTCGTTCAGGATCGGACGCAATTGGCGTTCGAGTTCGCGTACCGATTTAGGCAAGTGTTTGAGTTGTGTGCCATGTTTGCGAATGCGGTTGACTACCGTGTCGAACACTTGCGTGACTTCGTTAACCAGACCAGGAATCGCGGTATCGGGGCACACCGTGTAGCAGCGTCCGCAAGCCGTGCAGTTCTCGGCGATCCACAACGGATGATGAAAACGAATGCCGCTCATGTCACGGAACAAGCTCGTGACGGCGGGCATCGTCCCCAGACCGCTGAAGGGATCGGTCGTCGTGTCGTTGCCCATTCCGTTGGCATAAAAACTGCCGGTCTGTTCCCAGAAACGGTGGATATCGGCCAATGCCGTCTTGCTGGTCGGAGAGGTCTTTAGAATGAGTGGCAGCGAATTCGAGTGAGCCTTGTCATTGCTGCTCGCTTCCTCGTTAGTGCTACCGTGTGGCACCGGTTTGACTTCGTCGAAACCGCGTTTGACCACAGCCATATTTTCATCGACGATACGTGCTCCCTTGCCGCCGAATTTTTTCTGCAATTGGGCGTGGATTGACTCCAGCAGACGTTCCGTCGACAGGCCAGCTTTTTCAGCGATCGGCGACGCAGAGAAGAACGCACCTTGGAACGCGATACCCTGCATGCGAAGTTGCAAATCAGAATCGCTGGCCTCTTCGCGAGCAATGCGGAAGGCGTCTAAGTAAAACAGTTTGATGTTCTTGTCGACGATGATTTGGCGATACGGGGCGGGGATGCTTCGCCACATTTCGTCCGCCGAGCTCTTATCGCTCTGAATGATGAATACACCACCTTCCTTCAATCCCGCTAAAGCGTTGGTATGCAGGAAAACGTTCGGGTCAGGCGACAGTACCACGTCGACATAGAAGTACTCGCTGTTGATGCGGATCGGTTCGGGGGCAGCGGACAAGTAATAGGTCGTCGGCTGGCCCTTCTTCTCCGATCCGTACTTCGGATTGGCTTTGATGTGAAAACCGAGCAAGTCATACAACGTCATCGCGAGGTTCTTGCCGGTCGTGATCGCGCCCCAGCCGCCGACCGAATGCATCCGCACGGTAATGCTGCTGCGCGGCATCAAGTTTGGATTCTCAGAACCGCGGATCGAAAGCTCGCGAATCTTTGGATATTTCTCTTCAATGTTTTCTTGATGAATGCGATGCTTGGGGCTGACCGGATTGTCGCGCAGGAAATCGATCGAAAGGTAGAAGAACTTCCGTCGCGGAGCCTCGGGCAACATATTTTCAATAGCGGCGATGATCCCTTCGGGTTGTAAATCGCGACTGCCCATGCCAAACGATCCCGAGTACAACAGCGGAGCGTCAGTGAGTGCCCGATAGGCTTCGAGTGGGGGAAACACTGGGTACGCCGGATCGCGGCCATTTTCTAAACAACGACTCATCGTCGCGCGAACTTCACGCATGATCGGCAAGTCAATCGCGAGCGGCTGGTCGGTGCGTTCCAACACCGCGACACCCTTCTTGCCCTTGAGCACGCGGCTGAGCAAATCGGCGGGAAACGGACGGAACATCACGAGGTTCACGACTCCGACTCGGACACCGCGGGTTTCGCGCAGGTAATCGGCGACGGCTTCGGCTGTTGGAATCAAACTGCCTTGGCCAAGAATCAAATAGTCGGCGTCGTCCGCGCGATAATTCATCACTCGCTGATAACGACGACCTGTCAACGCGTAGTACTCTTCGAATGCACGCTCGGTTAGCTCCGGCAGGTGATCAAAAAAGTACGGTCGCTGCGCCGCTACGCTCTGCATGTAAGCATCTTGGTTTTGCACGGTACCGGTCATCACTGGATTATCAACATCCCAAACTTCGGGAATGCGACGACGAGTGGCACCATAGATGATTTGCTGAGCTGGAGTTGGAGTTTCGATTGTATCTTCGGGCAGGCCCAAGAACTCTTTGATTAGTTCACGTTCAGGGATTTTGATGGATTCGATCAGGTGCGTTGTCAAGAATCCGTCTTGCGCGATCGCACCGGGCGTGAGTGACAACTCAGCGATACGGTGTGTGATGATATTCAGGTCAGCGACAGATTGAGCATCTTTGGCAAACATCTGAAAAAAACCAGTATCATCCATGCAGTGATAGTCATCGTGACCGGCATGCACATTGAGTGTGGATTTGGTCATCGCTCGTGCACCGACGTTGAGCACATACGTCAACCGTTTGCCAACGGCTGCGTAAAGCGATTCGTGCATGTAGGCGATGCCTTGGCCCGATGAAAAATTGCTGGACCGCAACCCCGTCATAGCGAGTCCCGCCGTGACGGCAGCTGCGGCGTGTTCGCCTTCAGGTTCGATGAAAATCAGCGGACGACCAGAGATGTTTAAATGACCTGCCGCAGCAGCTTCGGCCCAGTACTCACCCATTTGCGTCGAAGGTGTGATGGGGTAGGCACCAGCGGCGTCTGTGCCTTCTCGCTCACAAAGGATAGCGGCGGTGTTGCCGTCGACGGCAGCGCGAATTCCAGGATATTTGAATTCAGGACTTGAGTTCGTCATGTTGCTAGGCTTTGTTGATCAAGACTTTACGAGGTGTGCGGAAATGGCCAGATTCGGTCTACTGTCGGCGGAAGCAAAAGGTGGACCACGCTAAGAAACGCCATCCATTCTTGGTTCTTTGCGGATGATTTTTTTCGCGGCTTGCCCTTTGATCAGACCCGCTTTTTGATCCTGCCAAACGATTGCTCCGGTGGGACATCGTTGTGTGGGAGCGGCCGTGAATGGACCGGCGCTATAGTTGATCACGGGCAAATTGTTTTTCATCGTGATTTGTTGTGGTGCGTCCATCGCACAGCGTGCACAGCCCGTGCAAGCGACGTCGCAGTTTTCTAAGATCTCATCGCCTTGCGCTAGCGATGCACAGGCGACCCACAAGCGATGATCGGCCGGATGAATGGAGAACAGATCTTTGGGACAGGCTTCCACACAATCGCCACAAGCTGTGCAACGATCTTCGTTGACCACGGGAATGTTGTGGCGATCCATTTCAATCGCATTGAAATCGCAAGCGATCGCGCAATCGGCCAACCCGAGGCAGCCCCAAAAGCAAGCCTTGCCTCCGCCAGCGACCAGTGCGGCAGCGGCACACGTGGGTAGACCTTCATAATGTGCACGGTTGCGCGCCACATTGTCACCACCTGCACATGCCAATCTTGCTACACGTTTCTCTTGCACGCCGACATCGACACCCAAGAACGCGGCGATCCGGCTGTGATCATCTGACGTGCCGACGGAGCACTTCGCCGGTGTGGCTTGGCCGGACACGAGTGCTTCGGAGAATGCGCGGCAGCCGGGAAAACCGCAGGCACCACAATTGGTGTGCGGCAGCATGGTCTCCACCGCCTCGACGCGCGGATCTTCTTCAACACGCAACGACCGACTGGCGAGCACCAGCACACTCGCCAACAACAACGCCAAGCAGCCAATGGTGGCAACGGCAGTGAGTACGACCATCAAATTCCCGATTCACTCCAAACGAATTTCACTCGTCGCGAAACTCGCCAAGAGTTTCCATACGCACACATCGCTCACTGATGCGATTGGTGTGCCATGCACACTTGGAAGGAATCAATGGGACAAGAAATCGTTCACCAGACGGATCACATTCGGTTGCCAAACGATAGACATGTGCGTGGCCCAAACACGTTGGACTTGAACATTGGAAAGATGGTCGAGCGGGATCGCGCGTAGGCTCTCATCGAAACGGGACCAGACAACCAGTCGCCGCGCAGATTGACAACAATCCAGATGTGCGGCGGCCAGTTCGCTGTTCATGATGACTCGGATCTCGGGGATCAGGTTCCCGGAGACACCGTACAGAAGACTCGGCAGGAATCCGGCTCGCATCACGGGCGTTAGTGAAACCATAGCGGTGACTCGATGCCTGGCCGATTTTGCGAGCGCCGCGCGGGCGATCCAGTCGCCGAAACTGTGCGTGACGATGGCGATCTCACCAAGTTGTGTGGGATCACCGGCAATGGCCTCCACCAGCCGATCAACGCTGGCGTCGAGGGATCGAAAGACTAAACGATCTGGCCAGCAGTGAACTTGTTCACCACAGCGTTTGAGGGATCTTTTTAGCGGAAAGAATGCAAAGTGAGGTTCCAACAATCCAGGGATGAGTATCAATTCACGAAAGTGCATCGGCTTCACGAACTGACGACCTGAATGCCGTTAATGATTCGCGTCACCCCGTCAACTCGACGAGCGTGTTCTTGGGCGAGCTGTTTCAGAAAAAAGGTACTGACTTGGCCTTGGAGATAGAGCACGCCCTGCTGATAGTCACAACGAATGTCGCGCAGGGATGTGCGGTTTGTGTCTGCCAACTCCTGTGAAACCCCATCGCAAATGTGTTGAGCGGTGGCGAAGACGAAACACTGGGGAGATTGGGGGTTTTCTGAGTGAGCGTTCATCAACAATCCTATCAGATGAGCTACGGGAAAACGATAACCGATGGTGCAATCACTCAGCGTGCAAAAGCTATGCCATGACCAAAAACGCTTGATACCAATCAAGCCGGCTTTAACTAATGATGTCATCGACGACGCGTCCATGGACATCGGTTAAACGAAAATCACGTCCGGCGTAACGATACGTCAAGCGTTTGTGGTCGTAGCCGAGCAGTCGCAGCATCGTGGCATGCAGATCGTGAACGTGGACGCGGTTCTCGACCGCCTTGAAGCCTAACTCATCAGTGGCACCAACGGTTTTTCCAGCAGCGACGCCTCCGCCGGCCATCCACATCGTGAACCCGTAATGGTTATGATCGCGGCCATTCATTTTGCCTTGGTTGGAACCTTCCTTGGGCATCTCAACAACCGGTGTCCGCCCAAATTCTCCGCCCCAGATCACCAGCGTCTCGTCGAGCAATCCCGTGCGTTTCAAATCGCTGAGCAAAGCAGCGATCGCTCGATCGACTCGCGATGCGACTTCTCGGTGTGCGATGTGAATATCGTCGTGCGAATCCCATGGTTGTCCGTCGCCAGTGTAGAGTTGTACGAATCGCACGTCACGTTCGACGAGTCGGCGCGCGATCAATGCGCCGCGAGCAAATTCGCCATCGCCGTACATTTCCAAGGTCTGTTTGGATTCGCGGGAAACGTCAAACGCCTCGGATGCTTCACTTTGCATGCGGTAGGCTAGCTCGAACGATTCAATTCGAGATTCCAAGCGCGGGTCCACATCGCGGGCCTCCGCGTGGGCTTGGTTCCACCGCATCAGCAGATCGAGTTGTTCGCGTTGATCTGTGATCGCGACACTGCGAGGGCGGATGTTTTCGATGAGTTTCTCCACACTCTGTTGGCGTGGATCCACGTAAGTGCCTTGGTATTTGCCGGGAAGGAATCCGTTCTGCCAGTTCTGTGATTCTTTGATCGGGTAACCGCCTGGGCAGAGGGCGACGAAGGCTGGCAAGTTCTCGTTAGCCGACCCCAGTCCATACGTCACCCAGGAACCCATGGCAGGACGAATCAATCGTGATTCGCCGCAATTCATCAGCAACAGCGAGGGTTCATGATTGGGTACGTCGGCGTGCATGCTGTGAATCACACACAGGTCGTCGGCATGCGCAGCGGTATGTTGAAACAGTTCACTGATTGGCAATCCTCGTTCACCGTATTGTTGGAACTTGAACGGAGAACGCATCACGTTTCCGGTCGGACGTTCGGTCTTGATGTTGTCGATACCGGCGGTCTTGCCATCGAATTGTTCGAGTGCTGGTTTGTAGTCGAACGTATCGACTTGACTGGGGCCGCCGTTCATGAATAGATGGATGACCCTTTTTGCGGTGGCGGGGAAATGCGTGGGCACGTTGCCGCTGAAATCACTCGCGGGCGCGGCGCTGGCTTCGCTGCCTAGCAAATCGGCAAGTGCAAACGCACCGAGTCCGAGACCGGATCGGGATAATGCTTCGCGTCGACTCATCAAGGGGAACATAGTGGTTAATCGACAAAGAGGAATTCATTACTGAGAAAGAGTACTTGGGCGAGTTGCTCGAGTCGGTCCAGGGTGGCGATGTTGGCCGTCGCATGTGGTCCGCTGAATTCGTCCGTGGAGCTGACATTGATCGTCATTTGTCCGAACTGAATCTGCGCATTGGCCAGCCACCGAAAACCATCAAAGCTCAAGTCTGCGCGTGAGTGAACGATGAAATCAACATGATCACCACGGTGAATGGGCGTGGTAATGGAATCATAAAGATGAGTGCCCGTTGGGATCGTTTCGTTCAGCAGCGTTTTGCCCTGGACCTGAATCGTGGCGGTGATCCCATCATTCTGATCGCTGGCACGGACGACCGTACCTGCGAGCGTCAGCTCGCCATCGTAAGGGCTGGTCCATCGCCGGACGATCGCACCCGTGTCTCCGTGGGCAGGATGGCCACCGTCTCGCGAGAGCGACGCGTAGGACATCGGACCCGGACTGGGGAATGCTTCTTCAAACTGCCAGCGGTTTTCTTTGAAGACGGTTAGGGGGGTGAAGTCGGTGAGGCGATCGTCGGTCCAGGTAGCGGTGCCATATTGCCAGGCATCGCGTGGATCGAGAGCTGAGGGATTTTCGCTAGCCGGTTTGCCAACAAATTCGACGGCATCGGCTAATTCACTCGCAGTGGGGGCGCGTCCGAGGATTTGTCGAAACAAGGCATCGATGGACTCCGCCGCTCCTTCATCGCTGAGAGGGCGGTGATGTTGAATGCTTTCAATGACACGCTGAGCCGCGTCCGCCATCTGCGGATGATTCAATAGGAACAAGGGTTGTTGCGGCACGGTGGTGAAGTAGCGGCCAGGCGAGTGCATATCGGGGCTCGCGAAATCGAACGTGCGAAAAAGTCCAGGCAGATTTTGACGGTCGATGCGGGCGTAGAGTGTTCGTCGTGGTGTCAGTTTCGCCTCTGTAATCTCAACGGACGGACCGCCGATACGATGATCGAGGTAGTCACACCCGACAAGCCAGCCGTCTCGCATGGACTCGAAATCCAGACGCCTGCGGAGTGCATGCGTCCATAACGTGTTGTCTGGATCGATAACCGATGCCTGGTCACTGGCCTGAACCGATTGACGAAAGATTCGTGTGTTGACGATCCGACGCACCAGTCGTTTGATGCTCCAGTGCTCGGCGAAATAAGCGGCGAGATCATCCAGTACGGCCTGCAACGCTGGTGCGTCCGTGCGAAATCCGAAGTCGCTGGCCGAGTCCACGAGTGGTCGACCGAGCAAGTGATCCCAAACACGGTTGACCATCACTCGGGCCGTTAACGGGTTGTTTGGATGGGTGATCGCTTGAGCGAGTTCGAGTCGCCCGCTGCCAGTTGTGAATTCGTTGACGTCTGGTGTACGAAACGCGGTGAGGTAGCGGCGAGGTGCGAGTTCGCCACGCCGCCCACGATCACCACGAATGAAGACATGGACATCGTGAATTTGGGGTCGATCGACCAACAACAACGGACTGGCGGCAGCATCCATGTCTGGAGGTGGAATACTGTTGTCGAGAACGTTGAACATCGAGTAATAGTCGATCGTTGGAATCGGATCGAATTTGTGGTCGTGACATCGAGCGCAGGTCACGGTCAATCCCAACAGGCCGCGAGTGATCACGTCAATTTGATCGTCAATCGTATCGTCATGTCGCAGGAATTGGCGTC
>JBGSMN010000427.1:0-59865 GCA_041740155.1 Rhodopirellula sp. | reverse complement strand
CGCTCGAACCCTCCGACGATGATTCACTCGAAGATGAGCTGTCTGGACTAGCCACTTCGTCTTGCGCGACCGCCTCATTCACACCGACCACCGACATCAAACCGATGTTCAAGCCGCAGACAAGCGTCAATACTGAAATGCAATTGCGAGGAAATGTTACTTGGTTGAAGTGCATCTCAGACCGGAGGTTTCGTTGAATGGACGGCAGAATCATCAAACAGCGGGCTCATTTCGGGATCATTGAACGTTGACGAAGTCGCGAAATTACCTGGAATTGCTGGCAACGACGATGTTTTTGTACTAACGTCAGCATCCCATTGGCGTCTATAATAAGCCAATGTGGATTCAAAGACGATGCTTTTCTGCCCGGGATTCCCCGGATGAGGGAACTTTCTGGCCCCATGAAACGTCGACACTTGCGTGAGGTAGTGGAATTCGTCAAGGGTTTCGGCGGGTTGCCTTTCTATTTCACGCGTGAAAGATTGGTCCGAATCGGTTTCATTCAGGTTTTTCTTAGAAGATTTGTACTCACATGCCACGTCATCAGCGACGCACCTACCGCCGGTTGTCTCTTCAAGTGCTCGACGATCGTCGCGTCCTGGCGGCGATCGTGGGCAGCGTTTTCAATGATGCCAACGATTCATTGAGGCGAGATGCCGAGGAATTGGGGCTACCAAGCCGACTCGTTTATGTCGACCAGAACAACAACTCGCGGCTAGATGCGACTGAACAATATGCACTCGCTGGCGCCGACGGTTCATTTTCGATCGACAACATGGCGGACGGCGATTATAGCGTGCGGCTGTATTCGGGCACGTCCAGCCAAATCCAGACCACGCCGACGTCGGCGATGCTCTTGCACGATGCGGTGTTGCGGACGGATGTCACGGCGGCAGTTCCCGCCGTGGTGCTCGATGCTGGCACGGAGACAGAGCGAACCGCACCCGCCGTGCTTGCCGCTGGCAACTCGCTGCAAACTCTAGCAGCCGATGGAACGCTCTCGGATCCAGTCGATCTTGGTGGCGAGATCCGCAGCCTCTCGCGATTAGCGGGCGGTTCGTTGATCGCGTTTGTCAATACTAGCGGCGGTGCGCGAATGATCGTCGTCGATGAAGGACTAACACCCCAGTCCAATGTCGCCGTTGATGAATCTGGCACCCTGTTGGACTCTGGAGCTACCGATGATCTTGGACGAGGTGTCGCGTTGGCTCAGTCTAATGTACCAGACTCCACGGCCGCGTTATGGTCCGTCGATGCCGTCGCGGGAACAATCACCGCCACCAATGTTCTGGTCCCTGGCGACGCCGTTTTTACATCTGATTCGACGCCCCGCGCGACTGATGGCTTAACGCGGAGCGTGATCAGTTACGCCACGTTAGCAGACGACGGAAACGGCGGCACGACTGAGGCACTCGGCGTTTCATTTTGGAATAATCTCACGGGCGAGGTGATCGGCGATTCAATTGAAATCGTCGGTGCGACGGAAGTCGTTGCGTTTCACGACGAAGCGGGTTTGCTCGTCCTGCGCAGCGGCGACAATCTCTCTGTTCATGATGTGGACAATGCGTTAGCGATGCTTTATAGCATCGACGATACGCCGGGCGTGGCGGCCATCGACGCAGCTCGTGGATTGATCGTGACACTCTCGCCTCGCTCGTTCAGCGACATCGATTCCACGGAACAGCCTGGTCTACGGTTGCTCGATAGCGAAACCGGATCGATCGTTGCGGACCTCGCCATCGACTTGTCCGCCCTTGGCGATCTGGCGGCTGTTTCGCTTGACGCGAACTTGCAATCCGTGATGCTGGCCGGTGCGGCTGGGTTGGCGCAAGTATCGTTGCGAAAACCGACTGCCGCACGCGTATCCATCGCAGGTGCCGATTCAGCTCCAGTTTCGTTCGGTGTTCGATTGATCGGTGACAATGCCTCGCCGGGCTACGTTGTTCCGCCGACCCTCGACGCAGTCGAAGATACATTTCTGTTTTTACCCGCTCCTGGATTGCTCGCAGGTTCGACGGACTTGGATGTGGGGGATGAATATGTTGTTTTGCCGTCTGGATCGGCAACATTCGGCACCGCATCGATCAGCCCCAATGGACATGTGACCTACACGCCCCTGCCTGATTTTGAAGGGACCGACTCGTTTACCGTGATCTTGACGGACGGACGTGATATCACAGAAGCCGCCATCACGATCTTCGTCGCACCTGTCCCCGACGCACCCACGGGCGCCAGTGTTGATATCGCCCCCGTTCCTGAAAACATCCTGCCCGCCGACGGCGATGGCGAATTTGGTGTGATTGGCGTGATCAATATCGAAGACGTCGATGCGAACAACAATTTCATAATCCACATCCTTGATGAAAATCGTGTTGAAGACAATCGCTTCCAAGTCATCGGCGGCGAGATCGTTTTCGTCGGTCCCAATCCGCTCGATTTTGAAAGCGAATGGGCCATCCCGCTGATCATCACCATCACGGATCCAGATTCCAGCTCGGTCACGGAGTTCGCGACCACGATCACTGTCACTGATGCGGACGATCCGATCACCGATATCACGCCCGATAGCGCGAGTGTGCAAGAAAACTCCGAAGGTGAGATTTTCAAATCGCTCATTGTCGAAGATCAAGATTTCGGCCAACTTTACACGTGGACTGTCGATGACGAACGATTTGAAGTCGTCAGTGGTGAACTCAAATTGAAAGACGGCGTGGCGCTGGATCGCGAAGCCGCTGAGACGGTGCTGATCAATATCACAGCCTCGTTCGGCAGCGACTCATTTACTAAAGAGTTCACCGTCAATGTGCTCGACTTCCCCGAGACACCTGCGGATTTCTTGCTTGATAACGCAACTGTCTTGGAACTCGAACCTGAAAACGTCGTTGGCACGCTCACGATCGCAGGCAACCCCGCTGCCAACGGGCACTCGCTCACCGTCAACGACTCACGTTTCGTTTTCGAAGGCTCGGTGTTGCGACTCGCTGACGACACGTTCATTGAACGCACACCTGGCGTCGACGAAGAGATCCTGATCGAAATCACCGCCACACCGCTGCTCGGTGGGATTGCCGGTGTGACTCAATCGTTTGTGATCGCCGTCCTGGAAAACGATAAACCGTTCCACAATGACAATAACCCCGAAGATGTAAACTTTGATGGCGATGTCAGCGCACGCGACGCGCTCGTGATCATCAACTACCTCAACACGTATGGTCCTGGCCCCGTCGGTGAAGGCGATCCAGGCCTTGGGTACGACGTCAACAACGATGGCTTTGTGACCTCCCTGGACGCGCTGCTGGTCATTAACGAACTCAACGCGACAAGCGGTGGTGGCGGCACGGTCGGCAACGAACCGGAAGGCGAGCCAATCAACAAGTTACGTCCTCAACGTGGCACGCTGGTTGTCGGAACCAACGATCGCTCAGATGCAACCGATGACACGCCTGTCCTACCCTCAACCGATTTGGCTCCGCAATCAAATCCAGTGCAAAGATTGGTTAATCGCGATGTCGCCATCAGCGGTTTGATGCAGCCGCAGTCAACGAAACGCGTCAGCGTGTCTCCTTCGGTTGAGACCGTCCAACAGGCTGTGGAGATGCTCACAACCGAGTCTACACGGCGTGCCAGCGCCGACGAAACCAGCACCGATGTGATCTTCAGCGATCTCAAACTGTTGAGTTAGAAACCTAAGATCGGATCGGAAGTCGTCAAGACTTTCGATATCACACCTCAGCGGACGATCAAATGGGACGGTGCTAGTTTCCAAATATTGCCATCGTCCGGATCTCTTCGTCGTCACGTTTGTTCTTTACGAGAATCGGTCCAGTGACGATCTCGACGATTCTCGCTGACCTTCCTGAGCTTGGGAAGTTCAATCGAGGTGAGGTCGCCAAGCCAGTGAGTCGATTCAGATCGGCAGTCAGACCTACACGACTTTGACCGCTTACGATGCAGCAGGCCAAGTGTCCAAGTTGGCTTACCCGGCGATGTTATTGGGTATGCTGGCGTTCAACCTAAGCACCGTGTGCCGCAATGAACTGGAGGATTCCGTAGGCGGGAGTTGGGACTTAAATCGCTTTGAACTGTTCATTTTAAAAGTCGGTGCTGAGATTATTAAGCACTCACGGAGGTGCGAATCTCGGCAACCACCCTTGGAGACAAACGTTCTTCGGTTTGATTGGCATCGATCACAGAAGCAGGATCATCGAAGTCAATGGCTTGATGCTCGGCGTGAGAGGCAAAGGCAAGGCCGATCGCTCAAAGACGCTAGAGCAACTTGGCGAGTGGACGTGTAGAATGGACACGGACCTTCCTTGGTCAAATTCACAACACCACCAGGGAAGGCCCACGCCCGCGTCAAGTCTATCGATCAGCAGGTCCACGGCTTACCAAAAAATTAAATCGGGCAACAGAATTAGCAAAATAGAAACGCGAGGGATCGCGTGCCTCCATGCTGCGCTACATAGCAAATTCCCCACGCCCGAAATCAAAATACCCAGTGAACAACGCCAATCGTGCCTGCTACTTTATGTTGAACGAGCGGTTGCTGTGTTGAAAATCCGCAACTTTTGAAGATGGAATCGGGTAGACTTACGTCGGTCCCATTTCTCTGGAGTTTGCTGATGTGTCAATTGGTTGGTCGTTGCTGGTTTGTTTTGCTGCTCGCTTTCTCGTCGCTGGCGTTATCGGCGGCTGATCCGGTGTTCTCGGGTCCGCAGGCGGGCGAGTCTCTGTCGCCGCTGAAGGTGATGGCTGTGTACGATGACAACGCGGGAAAGGAGATCGACCCGATCGAAATCGCTGGCGGAAAACCAACGATGTTGGTATTCGTTCACCAGCTCACTCGCCCCTCGATGGCCCTTACTCGGGCGTTGACCAGTTACGCGAAGAACCAAGCGGACCACGGTGTTGTGAGTGCAATCATTTGGCTCGATGATGACAAAGCTGGTGCGGAAGCCTATTTGACGCGAGCGAGAAAGTCGCTCAATTTTACTGTTCCCGTGGGTATCTCTGTCGACGGTGGTGAAGGCCCCGGTGCGTATGGGCTGAACCGCAACGTCGAACTGACTATCGTGATCGCCAATGAGAACAAAGTCACTGCGAACTTTGCACTCGTGCAACCATCTGTCACCGAGGCGGCCAAGATCGCCGCCGAACTCGCTAAACTGATTGGCGGGAAACCGCCTGAGCAAGCGGACATGGAAAAGCTGGCTTACCCCGGCAACGCGAACATGCAACGGATGAATCGGGACGCGGCAGCGACTGCCGAACGTGATTCAAAACCTGCGGACGAATTGCGCGAGCTGATGCGTCAGGTGATCGCGCCAGGACGATCCGAGACAGAGCTGCAGGATGCCGTGAAAGCGATCGACAAATGGGTCGGTGACAACCCGCAGCGTCAAGCCAACTTGGCACGAATGGCGACCGCTGTGCTGCAGCGGGAAGTGGGATCGGCAGCCGCACAGGCAATCATCAAGACCTGGAAAGAAAAACACAACGTGCAAACCTCTGCACCCGAAGTCGGTACGGGTCGATGATGCGGGCTTTGTTCGCTTGGTTGTTGCTCGCGGTTGGTGCTGTGCCGACGTTCGCCAATGATCTCGTGGACTTTGACACTGAAATCATCCCGATCCTGACGCGTCAAGGATGTAATTCTGGATCGTGTCACGGGGCAGCGATCGGGCGAGGTGGGTTTCAGCTTTCGTTGCTCGGCTCGGATGCCGCCCACGATCATGCCTCGATCGTTCACGACCGACAAGCACGCCGGGTCAATTTGCATGCTGCCGAGCGAAGTTTGTTGTTACTGAAACCGTCTGAACAACTCGGACACGAAGGTGGCTTACGACTCGACGAAGCCTCCTCGTCCTACGCTGTGATGCGAGCCTGGATCGAACAAGGAGCGAAGCGTCGCGAGTTACGCAAACTCACTCGCCTGGACGTTTCGCCCGCAGAAACGTTGCTCACCGGCAATGACAAGTCGGTCTCGATCACGGTGCGGGCCATGTTTGATGATGGCAGCGAAACCGATGTGACTGCATCGACCGTGTTCACTGCTGATGATCCTGACGCCGTACAGTTTGGTAACACTGCAGGCCAAATAACCGTGGCACGTGGCGGTGTGCATGTCGTGATCGCACGCTATTTGGATCGGGTCGTTCCGATTCGTTTGGTTCTGCCATTGAATCGTGATCAATCGCCTCACGATCGGCACGTACAAAACCATATTGATGTGCTGATCAACCGACAACTCGACGAGTTAAGGTTGCCTTCGTCGCCACGACTCGATAATGGTCCACTACTGCGTCGTCTCACTCTTGATCTCATCGGGCGACTGCCGACGTTGGATGAGTATGGTGAGTTTGAACGTGATCCATCGGTTGAAAACGTTGTACATCGATTGCTGGATTCGCCTGAGTTCGCGGATTATTGGGCATTGAAGTGGGCCAACGTGTTGCGAATCGACTCAGCGAAACTTCAACCCGAAGGCGCACTGGCGTTTCAACGTTGGTTATCCGAACAGCTCGCTGAAGATGCTCCGATCACGTCGATGGCACACGCGATATTGACTTCGTTGGGTGATGGCCATTCCAACGGGCCAGTCAACTTTTTGCGATCCGCGGCGTCGCCAGGCGACTTGGCCGAACATGCTTCGCAAGTCTTCATGGGGGCACAACTGCGATGCGCCAACTGTCACAATCATCCACTGGACCATTGGACTCAAGACGACTATCACGGACTCGCCGCCGTTTTTGCAAAGCTCAATCGTGGTCGCGTCGTCACTGTCTTTGAGCGTGGCGAAGTAACTCATCCTGTCACCGGTCAAGCGGCAATTGCCCGGATTCCTGGTCAGCGATTCATGGCACCTGAAAGTGATGGCCGCACCCAGTTCGCAGACTGGCTAACCGATCCTAGCAACCCATATCTTGCTCGTGTGACCGTCAACCGATTGTGGAAGCAATTGATGGGGTGTGGACTCGTGGAGCCGGTCGATGATCTGCGGGCGACCAACCCAGCCACGATTCCCCCGCTCATAGACTGGTTAACGCAAGACTTTGTTGACAATGGTTTACGGATGAAGTCAACGATCCGCACGATTTGTTTGTCGGCTGCCTATCAACGCCGTGCCGAGCCGGTACCGGGCAATGAAACAGACACGATTTTCTATTCCAAAGCTCTTGGGCGTCCACTCGAAGCGGAAGTGATCGCGGACGCAATCGCCGATGTGACGGGCGTACCGATCGACTATGGTGTTGAGGAATCGATTCGCGCCGTGACGTTGACTGACAATCGGACAACATCAAATGCATTGGACGTACTCGGACGCTGCGATCGCTCCGAATCGTGTGGTGGTGGCGAAGGAACGTCTGGCACATTAGCCCGAACTCTCCATATGATCAACGGGCCACTGATCAATGAACGTGTTGGTGATCCTAATGGTCGGTTAGCCAAACTCTTAGTACGCGAGCCGGACAACGCTGCAGTCTTGGACGAACTTTATCGAATCACGACGGGACATCGGGCTGCAAACGCCGCTTTCTGGCAGCAACGTTTCCAGGAAGCGGAACTCGACAATCCAAACCGTCGCAAGGAATTCTTTGAAGATGTATTCTGGAGTTTATTGACCAGCGAAACTTTTCAAACGAACCACTGAGCCATCATGATTCAATCTCATCATCCTCGATCTCATCAATACAGCGACGGAAGCTCGCGGCGGAGCGTCTTGCACGTAGGCGGATTGACGGCGTTGGGGTTGAGCGTTGGCGATTGGTTTGATGCTCGCGAGGTCTCGGCTTCGGTACTGGAGCCGACCGCGAAATCGTGCATTTTGATCTGGCTCGATGGTGGCCCCAGTCACCTTGAAACGTTTGATTTAAAGCCTGATGCACCGAGCGAGGTACGTGGTCCGTTCTCACCGATTTCGACCAACGTGCCTGGGATGAAGATCTGCGAACACTTGCAGCACACTGCGAAGGTTGCTGACAAACTCGCGATCGTTCGGTCCGTCACCTCAACCCTCGGTGAACACAACTTCGCCAGTCATTACTTATTGACCGGTTATAAACCCACACCGGCGCTCGTCTATCCTGGTCTGCCCGCGGTTACCACGCAGCTTGTTTCGACGCAGAACCCGATGCCCGCGAGCATTTCGATTCAAGCTCCCAATGCGATGTCTGGGCCCGGATATTTAGGGGCAAACGCGGCCTCCTTTGTAGTTCAAGGCGATCCTTCTAAACCAGATTTCCATGTCAAAGATCTGACGTCGCCACAGCGATTCAGTGCTGAGCGGATGTTCCGACGCCGTCAACTTCGCGAAGCCGTCGATGATTTCTCTCGTGCGACGGAGGATTTCGCTCGCGCGGCGGAGGATGCTCGCGTGCCTGGTGAGTCGTCCTTTGAACAAGCCTATCGTTTGATTTCGTCACCACAGGCACGCGCGGCTTTTGACTTGGAATCCGAGCCACCTTCACAGCGACTTCGCTATGGCAATCATCTGTTAGGGCAGAGTTGTTTGATGGCCCGACGACTGGTGCAGGCCGGAGCGAAGTTCGTTACCGTGACTGATCGCGGTTGGGATACGCACGAGAACCTGTTCACTCGTTTGCGTGAAGGTTATACCGGTGGCACGTCTGGCAAGATCCCCAAACTAGACGTGTCGTACTCCGCATTGATCAGCGATCTATCCGATCGTGGGATGTTGGATTCAACACTGGTCATCTTGATGGGCGAATTCGGACGCACACCCAAGCTGAACTCGCAAGGTGGCCGTGATCATTGGCCACGTGCGTTCAGTGTCGTCTTGGCCGGTGGCGGGATTCGCGGTGGGCAGGTCATCGGCAAGACCGACGCTCACGGCGAACGACCAACCGATCGGCCAATCTCACCTGCCGATCTTGCCTACACAATCTATCGAGCCTTGGGGATCGATCCCAGACAGGAACTACGCACCGACAACGGGAGACCCGTGCAAATCAATCGCGATGGTAAATTGATCAACGAGTTGTTGGTATGAGGGCGATGCAAACACGCAGGCAGTTCCTAGCCGCTGCGTTCGCTGTGTTTGGATCGTCGTCCGCGCTAGCAGGTGAGGTCTCACCACCGATCACGGCGCTCACGTTCAGTCCTGATGGCAAGCTGATCATCGCCGGATCCCAATCTGGTCTCACGCTTTTTGACGAGTCAGGCGTGCGTCTAAAGTCGATGATCGTTGAGATGGACAATGTTCACGATGTGCAGTTTTCACCAGACGGCAATCGACTGGCCGTCGTCGGTGGCAACCCGGCTGAAACTGGCGTGGTGGAGTTGTACCGCTGGCCATCACTCAACCGCGAGCATCGACATCAGCTTCACGAGGATGTGATTCACAGCGTGTCGTTTTCAGCCGATGGGACTCGCTTCGCCCTCGCTTCGGCGGATCAAGTTTGTTCGGTTTACGATCTTGAATCGACAAAGATAGTATCGAGGTTCACACAACACTCGCGCGGTGTCGCTGTGGCCATCTTTTTGCCTGATGACGAAACGATCATCAGCGGTGCGGGCGATGAAACGTTACGAGTTTGGAAGTCAAGCACCGCTGAGGATCAACGGACGCTGCATAATCATTCGCGTCAGGTTTCAGCGTTGGCGTTGCAAGGGAACAGCAGTGGACTGCCGTTGGTCGCCTCTGCATCGGCGGATTTGACGGTGCGTTTGTGGCAACCAACGATTGGCCGGATGATGCGATTTGCGAAATTGCCGAGTGAGCCGTTGTGTTTGGCGTGGTGCGCCGGCGGTCGTTTGATCGCGGGCTGTCGTGACGGTCGGGCGCGATTGATCAATACGGATACCGTGGAGATTGAACGCACCATCGACGTGGCAACGGGGTGGCTCTACCGAGTCGCTGTTCACGCAGTCGATGATCGACAAGTTGCCTTTGGTAGCGACGATGGCAGGGTCTACCGTGTTGTCATGACGAACGTTGCCGGGCGTCGTTGAGTTCGGGCAGCGTGGCGAGCAGGATGGCCAAGATGTCCGCTCGCATCGACTCGGTCAAGTGTGCGTACTGCTCAGACGAGTCGCGGTTTTCCAAAACGTCGCGCAATCCGGCGAGCACCGGCTGGCGGACTTCCACCGGCAATCCGGCGAACGCGTCACTGTAAATCAGATAACTGCACGGGTATTTGAAGAGCCGAGTTTGCAAATCAAACTCACGCAGTGACCTGCCTTTCGCATCACATTGGCCACGTGCGGTGAACTCGGTCGCGAACGAACTTGAACCGCTCACGGAGTCGGTTAACTGGAACTCATCACACATCAATAAATGACGCAGCACCCGGTCAGCCGCCGCTGCGATCCGCCGCTGAGCGCTTTCGCTGATGTGATCTTTGGGACGCTCCAGCAATTCGTTCATTTGGTACGATTGATGCAACGCTTGGCGAGTCTCATAGTTCGCGGCGGCGATAGCGTTGTGCATTTGCGTTTGATGCTCGAGCACCATCAATGCCACGATGTCGCTATGCGGTGACAAATAAGTGCCCGTGTGGAAGCGATCTGATAGATCGTCTTCATTGGCACCGGACTCACGATCAAAGGTAGTTTCATCGTCGACGCAAATCGTATTGCCCATGTGTCGCATCGAGCCGTGTTGGCCGGTCACATACCAACCGCCCCAACGATCATGGAATTCACTCGTATGATCGGTGGTGAACGTGCCGCTGCCGAGTTTCGGACGCCCTGCTGCGTCGGCAAACACACTTCGCACGAGGTACCCAGGTACGTTTTGGGTGCGGCTCGATGCGTGACATGACAAACATCCACCTCGATCGCGCACAAACTTCGGTTTGCCGTTTTCTTTCTGTTCGAGCGTGTAAAACGTCGCGCCTTGTTGAGAATCAGTGGCCGCGAACTCCAGCACATCTCCACGCTGGCAATAACCCACATACACACTATCATTGAAAAACAACGAGCGGGGTCGACGTGGCGAAATTCGGTTGAGCTGCAAACTCGTCTTGGAGAAAACGAGCGTTTGAGAACTCACAGGAACATCCAATTCCGCGAGCACGGATTTGAGATATCCGAACGTGGGGTCGTAATCCAGTACAGTCTCACCCAACTCTATTCTGGCGGCGAGCTGGGCGACACCGTCGTGAACCTCGGCGTTGAGATAGTCGATCGGTGGCTGTTCAAATCCACTGGTTTGGGCAGTTACCACGTTCGACCAAAGCAAACAGAGGCCGATGACAATGAGTTGCAAGTTCGGGCGACGCATTGGCAGGATTTCTCCAAACATTGAGGCGGGACGGCGTTGAAACGGGGCGGCGTCAGTTAACTAGGCGGGACGGCGGCAAACTAGGATTGTTTTGTATCGCCGATGTCGATACCATGATAACTACACTACATGGTATAGAATGTGTTTCTGCATGTCAACGTGTACGTTTGAGTCGAATTTCTGATTTCCAGTGAATCAATAAATGCTTTCCAAAACTGCCGAATACGCATTACGAGCCGTTGCCTGCATGGGCAGTCGGGTGGGGCAACCCATTTCAGCAGATCAGTTAGCGATTCAAACGAAGGTACCACGTCGATATTTGACCCGCGTTTTGCAGGATTTAGCCGCCTCCGGTTTAGTCACGTCGCGGCCAGGACCGGGCGGTGGATACGAGTTATGCCAGTCCATCGACACGTTGACGATCCTCGATGTGGTCAACACGGTGGCGCCGATCGAGCGGATTCGGGCTTGCCCCTTGGGGCTGAAGTCTCACACGGCTCTATGCCCGCTGCACGCTGAGCTTGACAAAGCATACGCAGCAACCGAAGCCGCGTTCGCTGGTGTCACGATCCGCGCGCTTGTCGAATCGGCGAATCCGATCCATCCTCTGTGCGAGAATTTTTGAGGCCGTGAACGATTTTAAACGACTGATGCGAATGTGTCTCTCATTGCATGGACACCACCACAGCGAAGACGGCGAGAATCAAAATCAATCCCAAGAAAATCGCGATGGTGACTTTGATCGCCGACACTGGTACCGATCCACCCACACGCCCGGTTTGTCCGTTCACCAAAATCTGTAGCGGCGGTCGGTCCTCAGCGTAACGCAACGCGTACGACCACACGGGCAACAACGCGAGATCAATCACCTCACTGGATAGACTCGTTTGATGTTGCAAATTTCTGTGACTATCGCCGGGCATGAAATTCACTAATTGCCGACCGACGTTTGCAATCGTTTCGCCATGGGCGAATTGAAAGCACTCTTGTTGAGTGCGTGACGGTTCTTCGGCGAGCCAGCCGGAGACGAACGAATCGGTATACTCCCGCAACGAACGCAGGTCGAACGGTTCAATCGCTTCGAGAGCCTCGTTACTGACGCCTGCCGAGGCGGTCACGAATACGTCAGCGACGTAACAATCGTGTACACCGGAGAGTGGTCGCCATTCTGTTTTGGTGACCGTTCGGGTGCGAGTCACGCTTTTTCCGTTAGCGTCTGTCGTCGTGTACGTTTCCGTTTCGGTGTAATTCTCACCGATGCTCGCGGAATAACGCGATGTGGCGATTGCCCCGTATAAATACGCTGGCAGATAAATCCCGTGGGTCAATTGCGGTACCGCCCGTTTGAAATCCGAGCGGGCAAACACATGGCTACGCGAAATCCACTGACGAACCGCCTCCGTCGCACGCTGGTGATTGAGCACAAATGCCACGATGAAAGTGGGTTGCGGCCGATTGGCAGTCGGAGCGCGATGAATGATCGAGGGCGAGGCGCAGTAGGGGCACGTCGTTGAGCGAACTGTTGAATCAATAACCAGGACCGCGCCGCACGATTGGCAGGCGATCTCTTGGGACGTCGTAGCTATCGTGGGTGCGGTTGGCATCAATTAACGTGCAATGAGATCCGCCAGTTATCCTTTTCGCAATCTACAAAACGCAGTGCACTGGCAAAACCATAATCTTACCATCGCCGATCCGTCCTGTGCGGGTGACCGCGACAATCTTGTCCAAGACGTCTTCGAGTCGCCCGTCATCGACCCATAAGGTGATTTCGACTTTCGGCACGAAGGCTTCGGAATACTCCGTATCTTGGTACTGATCGAGGTAGCTTTTTTGGCGACCGTAGCCTTTCACCTCGTGGACACTCAGCCCTTCGAGCGGTGCTCGCTGCAAAGCCACCAAGACTTTTTCGGCGAGATGGGGTGCGACGACGGTGATGACTTGCTTCATGGGAAGACTAGGAAGTCGCCACCATTTTGCGGGCTAATAATTCTGCGATCTGAACGGCGTTGGTTGCCGCTCCCTTTCGCAGGTTATCACTAACGCACCAGAATGCGATGCCGCAATCAGAGCTGATGTCTTCGCGAATTCTGCCAACAAACAC
Organism: Rhodopirellula sp.; assembly: GCA_041740155.1. GTDB lineage: Bacteria > Planctomycetota > Planctomycetia > Pirellulales > Pirellulaceae > Rhodopirellula. Next base: position 46,516 of record JBGSMN010000427.1, on the reverse strand, counting down.
ATCATCGCGGCCATCGCAATCTCGCGGCATTGGATAGACATGATTGTCTAAATCATCGACCACGGTGACGCCTTCGGCGGCGTGCCATAGCTCGCGTGCCTGATCTGCTGAGAGAGGTTGTTTTGTTTCGACCAAAATCGACTCGCTGTGGCCGGTCGCGACCGGGACGCGGACGGCTGTTGGACAGACCGCGATCGAGTCATCACCGAGAATCTTGCGAGTCTCGTACACCATTTTCATCTCTTCGCTGGTGTAACCGCGATGTTTCGCTGATCCGATCTGGGGTATCAAGTTGAATCCGATCGGATGTTGAAACGTCGACGGTGGATGCGTTTGGCCTTTGAGAGACGCCGCAACGCTGGCGTTAAGTTCCACGTTACCGGCTAAACCCGCGCCACTGGTCGCTTGGTAGGTACTGACGACAACTCGGCGGATGCCGACAGCGGCATGGATCGGAGCGAGAGCGACGACCATTTGCGTGGTGCTGCAGTTCGGGCTAGCGATGATGCCTTGGTGATTCTCAATCGCATGCGGGTTGACTTCGGGGATGATCAACGGCACCTTCGGATCCATCCGCCAATAACCGCTCTCGTCAACGACAATCGCTCCGGCCTCGACGGCCCATGGTGTAAACTCAGCCGACACCTCGTCCGGCGTGCTGGCAATCACCAAATCGACACCAACGAAGGCACTCGGTTCGAGCAATTCAACGGTGAGTTCTTGGTCACCGAATCGCACTTTCGTGCCAGCGCTGCGGGCAGACGCGAGCAGCCGCAAGCGACGCATCGGGAATTTCCGAGCGTGGAGCTGATCCAATACAATTCGGCCAACGGCACCAGTGGCACCAACCAGAGCAACGCAATCAAACATGGAGATTAGTTTTCAGTTTTTGAAAAAGATGTCAGATGTCAGTTTTCAGATGTCAGAAAGAAGAAGAGAAGAGAAGTTTTCAGATGTCAGTTGCCCGTTCTTACTGAAATCTGTCATCTGTCTTCTGAAATCTTTCCTCCTCTACCTGCGGTCGAAGCGGCGCGCGATTGCTTCGCGAGGCAGTGGCATGATCTTGGCTGCTCCGCCGGTATTGTGCAAGAGATCCGCACGATCGGGCTTGCCTTCGGCGTCCTCGTACTGGACCAAGAACGCTCCGACTTGGATGCCGTTCTCTTCGTACACTGGTGGCCAGAACTCTTCGCCGCGGATCGCCAACGTTTTCGCCAGCAACCGCGTTGCTCGACCCGAGAAACCACTGAGCACCATGTCGAGCCGACCGAGTGCTTCGCGGAATAGATAGAACACGAGAGCGGTGTCTTTGCCGTTGCCGCCGGCATAGGCCCACGTTCCGTTGTCGGTCTCGTAATAAAAACCGGGGTGTGGCGCGTCTTCATTCTTGCTCAATCGCATCCCCGCCGACGCACCATCTGGCTTCGGATCGCTGTCGCGGTATCGCAAAAAGAATGGGCACGAACGCGCCGAGACATCATCAATGTCATCCTCGGTCACAAACGGAGTGCAACCGAACGCTTCGGCAAACAGCAAATCCACCGTCGGATTACTCTTAACGCTGCCAATACAGATCATACCGCGATCACCCGAACCTTCTTGGAAACCTTCGAAAACCTCAATCGCGCGTTGACGAGCGTCTTCGACCGAGACTTGCCCAGGACTCCACACCAAAGATTGTTGGATTCGGTCTGGGCTGGGCACGTCCGCTTTCGTCGCGGCAACTTCACGCGGCGTTTTCTCGCCTAGGTACTTGGCAACGCCACCGAGCGTGGAAATGCCGTTGAGCAATTCACCGACCAACACCGAGTCGCTGGCCACGACCATCGCATTTTCGGGCGACGCTTCGCCCTCACCTTGCCGGACGCCCACGACAATTTCCACGTCACTGCGACGAGCCAGCAGTTCCCAGAAATTTTCGGCGTTAATGGCAAACAACGCGCCCGGCAATTCGTCGGCCGTCGCGTGGCCCTGATCGATCAAGTAATCGCACAGCCGCGACAAAGCGTCCAGTGGAATATACTTGGCTTCGTTCTTGAGCAGCGAAGCGACTTGGTGGCGATCCAGTCCCGTGTGCTCGACGATCGCTTTGATCGTTCCGGGCCGCTTGCGACGGTCAGGGGTGTGTCCGAGAAGTTCGGCGAGCCGAAAGGCGTATCTCATTGGTATTCTTTGAAAGCGAAAGGAGAAGAGGAGGAAGCTAGCGTCGCCTGGAGTATTCGATATCCCCCTCGTCTTGATGTCAAACCGTTTAGGGGAAAACGTCGCTCACTCGCTAAGTTCATGGAAACGGTATCTTGCGCCAAGGCCAGCTGACTGGGAAGTCGCCTGGTAGCACAAAAACCGAACAGGCTATGGCGACTCAGCATCCACTGCCCCCATTGTATTCCATTTGGAAAGATTTGTGATTGCTTAAAGGTGTGCTTTTTTGCACATTCGCTCAGCGGATTTGTTCGCGGGCGGTTGGTTTCGCGATAGAATGAAGATATTGGGGTTGCAGACGCTGGTTACCAGACGACTTGCAAAGGCGGATTATTCCCCCCAGTTGATTCCGTGTATTAAGCCGGGAACCCCACGCGATTGCAGCGTTTGAAAACATTCAGACTCCTCCCCAACACCTACCGCTGAGTTGCCCGTTGACACCATCGTCGACCCAAACCGCAGAGAAATCAAACGTCGACCTCTCTTCGGGTGCCGCTAGCACTGCGACATCTGGTCGCGGGGATGCCACTGAGCAATTCGTGATTTCGCGGATCGAGTCCGCCCAATCAGCTTTGTGGCGTGCTGAGTTGACTCGTCGCGTGTTGACGCTCGTGATCGCCGGAATGGCCGCGTTGTTGGTATGGTTCGTGCTGGACCAATGGATCGTGCCGCTCGGGATGCTCGGTCGCAGTCTGATCGTGGTGTTCCTGTTGCTGGCCGTCGCAGTCTATGGATACCTGCGATTGTGGCCGGTGATGTCGCTGCAGATCAGCGAAGACTACGCTGCCCGTGCCCTCGAACGCGATCACCCTGAGCTGGGGCATTCTTTATCGAGCTACGTTAGCCTGCGTCGGCAGCGCGAGATTTACCCTGGCGGCCAATTGGTACATGGCCAATTGGCGCAGCGCGTTGTGCAATCGATCGGTGCATCGGTCGCTACCAAACTGAAATCATTGGATGCACCGCCTTCGGAAGCGACCGGGTTAATGTCATGGTGGGTGGCGGTGATTGCGATGCTCGCCGCGCTGGCGATTTATTCGATCGTGTCGCCCAAGAATTCATTCCAGTCGGCCGCGCGATTGCTGCAACCGCTGTCGAATTTGGAAGCACCACGTCGGATCGAGATCAGCGATGTCAAGCCTGGCGATTGTGAAACGCTGGCTGGCCGAGGTCTCGATGTGGTCGCGACGGTGCACAACCTGCGCGATGACGAACCAGTCTATTTCCAGTGGGAAACAGCGGACGGCCAGACCAGCGAAAAGGCCAGCGAAGAGACTACGCCGAGTTCGCGACAAATTCGCTTGCTGCCGATCGACGATTCATTGGCTAATCGCGACCGTTTTGCCGCAACCATTCCCATCTCGCATCACGCCCATGGCACACGGAAATACCGAATCCTCGCTGGAGACGCCACCGCTGGCCCTTACACCGTCGCCATCCGCGACACGCCCGTCGTGCAGATTCGCGAGATCACTTACAATCCCCCGGCTTACACTGGCGAACCGGTCCGCACCAGTCGCGCAGGGGCGATCAAAGGTGTTGATGGGACACACGTTCAAATGAGTGCCTCGGTGAACCGTCCAATTACTCGGGCGCGGATCGAATTCAATCCACGCCAAGTTGGACCCAACATCCAATCGACCGCCGGATCGAGCGAGATGGAAATCTCCGCCGATGGTCAATCCGCCACCCACTCGTTCACACTTCGCACGCGAACCGGCGGTGCGATTGCCTTGCAAGACTATCGGATTGTGGTTTGGGACGATGCCGATCAATCCAACGTTGACCCGATCGTGTATCCGATCGAAGTGATTGAAGATCTGCCACCGGAGATCACAATCGTCGTGCCGCAGCGGTCACCAAAAGATGTCCCGATCAATGCTCAGCAGATTATTGAAATTCACGCAGCCGACGTCGACTATGGCTTGGCCGAAATCGAGATCGAAGTTCGCCGGGGCATCGACCTCGTCACTCGTGCGACTTTGTTCAAAGACCCGAAGGGTAAGAAGGGCAACCAAGTTGTTGAGTACCGATTCCGACCATCGCGAATGGTCATCGCCACTGCTGCAGGCCGTCGAACCAGCGGCCTGAACGTGGGTGATGAAGTCGAATTGGTGGCGATCGCAACCGACAATCGTTTCGATGAAACCGATAAAGCGATCGTGCCTGGCGTGACAAAGACGCCACCGGTCCGACTGAAAATCACAGCAGCGAACGAGCAAGCAGGTGAAAGCCAACAAGGCGAAGGTCAACAGGGCAAAGGACAACAAGGCGAAGGTCAACAAGGCGAAGGTCAACAGGGCGAAGGTCAACAGGGCGAAGGACAACAAGGCGAAGGTCAGCAAGGCGAGGGTCAGCAAGGCGAGGGTCAGCAAGGCGAAGGTCAGCAAGGCGAAGGTCAACAGGGCGAAGGTCAACAGGGCGAAGGTCAACAGGGCGAAGGACAACAAGGCGAGGGTCAGCAAGGCGAGGGTCAACAGGGCGAAGGACAACAAGGCGAGGGACAGCAAGGCGAAGGGCAGCAGGGAGATCCCGAGCAGTCGCAGGGCGAGATGGGATCAACCGAATCCGATCCGAATGGCGATCCATCGGACGGAGCAAGCGAGGGCGAGCCAAGTGAAAACTCAGCCAATAAGAAACCTGGTTCCGATGCGGAGCAGGCTGACCAGCAAAACACCACACTAAGCACCGGAGATCAATCTGGAGAGAACTCTGGGCAGTCCAGTGATTCCAAGAATCAACGAGGCGAAACTCCTCCGCAAGATGACGCCGAAGCGTTTGAGCGAATCCAAGATTACTTGAACAAAAACCAACAAGCAAAACAGGGCAACCAAAACCAACAGGGGACACCGAACAAGCAATCACCAAGCAAGCAAACACCAAACGAAAAAAACTCTGGTGATCCAGCACAAGGTCAGCCGCAAGACTCGCAAGCGAAAGGCGAGCCGGGTTCAGATGCCGCAGGCACTGAAGGCAAAGATAAACGCAACGGTGAGCCAAGCGATAACAGCGGCGATGGCAACGACAACAAAGACAAAAGCGATGCTCAACCACAGCCAGGAAAAGACAGCGATGGAATGAGCGAAGAAGATGCTGCCCAGAGCGGCGAGGGAACTGCCCAGAGCGGCAAAGATGCTGCCGATGCTGAATCGTCCGATCCAGCCAATCCTACCGGCGATAGCGACCCCGCCGCTTCAGCAAAACCTTCGCCTCAGTCCAAACCGGAGGCTCAATCCAAAGCTGAGGGTGCCGAGCAGCAAGGGCAACCAGATTCAACTGACTCATCCGAGTCTGAATCTTCGTCGGAGTCGACATCCGATTCAGCAGCGGGCCAGCCCAACGGCAAGGGCGAGCCGGGCAAGTCAAACCCTGGGCAACCCAAGGCTGGTGAACAGCCAAGTGACGCTGAGCCTGGCGAAAGTTCGGAGTCGACCGAGGCAGCGGGCAGTCCCGATTCCTCAGGCACGCCTCAAGACTCTGGATCACCCAAGAGCGGCGAGAATTCGCAATCGTCTCAAGGCGGAGGATCTGGGCAAGCGGGCGGCGGTGAAGGTGAAGATCAAGCTGGCGATGAAAAGTTGCCTGACCCGGTCGACATGCAGTACACCCGTCGAGCCACCGACATGGTGCTGGATTATCTCGACGAAACTCGCACCGATCCTGACCCTGAGTTATTGGATCGTTTGAAGTGGAGCGAGCAAGACTTGCAGCGTTTCCGTGAACGTTGGCAAAACATCAAGCCGATCGAGAACGCGTCTGACACGAACGCGCCGGACGCCAGCGAAATCAACGAAGCGTTGCGAAGTCTTGGCATGCGTCCGCCCGTCTCCGCTGAATCCTCACGCCGCGACACGGCTGACGACGTGCGCGGCTTACGAGACGCAGGCAACCGCCGCGCCGCACCCGCCGACATCCGCGACGCCTATGAAGCATTCCGACGTGGGCTCGGTACTCAATGAATTCCAAAGCGATAGTTTAAGTCCCTCAATGTTCTCCCGACGAGTTTGGGGGAGCAACCAAAGAGTTCGTCATCTTAAAAATCCCTGCCTAGTGAATGCAGTCTGACACGCGTGTCGACCGTTCGGGTAAAAGGACTGACTCACGAGCGGGCTTCCCCACGCTCTAACGCGACGGCTGAAAGGGGCCAATGGGATCTGTGGGTCAGTGATCTTTTCGCAGAGCGACTTCTGAAATCACGCAAAACAATCGTGCGAAATTGCTTGATCCAACGATCTGCATCCCTCTATATTCACCTGGACACCCAGCCGGCGATAAACTCCCAAATCAAAATACCACCCCCACAACCGGTAAGAATTACCTGGTTCGACCTTAAAAATGAAATCAAACCTTCCCTCCGAGCGTGATTTTGATCCATATGGCGGGGATCTCGACGCGCAGTGTGCATGGAGGAATTTTGGTGGACTCACACTCAAGGAAGCAACCCAACGGTTTCGTGAACGCCCCGAAATTTATTATGAGGACTTTATGCACATGGGAGGGCGTGCATTCAACTACTACTACCCGGCGATTGACAGCTTTCTGCGAGATACGCTCTTACTTTGCGTTGATGAAATTGATGATCGTCAATCATGGATCCTCCCACGATGCATACGATACCAATTTGAGGGCAAGAACTTAGCTTATGTTCTTAGCCGGAAACGGGAGGTACTTAAACTATGCGATTTCATGCTTTCAAATATTGAGTTGTTTGCTGGCGATTGGGATCCGCCGGGCGAGATCGAATCTCAATGGACACAACTTAGGCTCCACCTGCAGAACCTTCGCTAACGAGTAACGGGCGAACATAGAAATGCACGCGGGTTGCGGGTCACGCGTTGCTTGGTGGTGAATCACTTGGACGCAACCACGTGATTTCAAACATTCGGCTAGTGCAATAATGAGAATCTTTCGATATACCAAAGACGAGATTCACCAGTCGCACCAAGAATGGGAGCCACGACTCATCGACTATGCCAATTAACGACGCGAAGCATACTTAACGATGTCGCATTTGGCACCTTTCATCCCGAGTAACCACGAACGTTCCCGTTATCAAAACCATCTCAAACCAAGTATGCCCCGACGACATACTCGGCAGATTCTTGATTAGTGTCGATTAGCGAAGATTAGTGTTCCCTCATTCGATCAAAATTCGGAACACTAATCTTTTTGCGTCGTCAAATATCATTGCGAGACTTCCTTACGAAACTCTTGACGAGTTCCGCTACGATGACGAGTTTCGCTACGCTAACGTGACCGCTACGCAGATTTCGCAGCGGTTTCGTGCGAGTTGACGGAATTCTATTTTCTTCGGTCGCCAACGTTCGATCTCACGGTGCCAGCGACTGATTTGATCAGCCCGTTCGTATTCTCGCAGTTTCAGTGTGATCAAACAACCGCAAAAACTCGTCTCACGACTGTCGACTAAGTTTCGCACCGTGCCGAGCGTCGAGTCTGGCTTCACACTCGAATCCACTAACAACCATTTCGCACCACGAAACACTCGCCGCGGTAAATCTTCGGCGCGAGCGGCGTAGTGGATGAAACGTGGATGGTCGGCGATGCGTGGGTCCATCTCAGCGGGATCGACACCGATCACATGCAGCCCCAGTTCAAGTAACCGTCCACAGGCACCACCCGGCGAACTGCCGACTTCCACGGCCAAATCATCGGGTCGCAGATCGAAACCGCTCCACGCGATCGCCTCAGCGGCTTTGTAATAGGCGCGTGAAATCGGCTCATACTCCGGTGCAATGGGTTGCACACCGCCGGGCCAACGAGTCGGTAGCGTCGTTGCGATATGCGTTCCAAAGAACCAGTGCGAAGGATCGACGAGCACGACGTCCAGCACGCTGGCCGTTGGCTGAGCGATCTCGTTGGGGACGGCGCAGCGAAGTCGATCAGGGCCAAGTTGCTGATGAATATGCTCGGCCACGGCCGTCGAGACTTCGTCGATGCCTGGTTCAAAATCGAACCGACCGATGGGAGCGCGGTCGCGGGGCCAGACGTGGAGATGATCGAACGGCTTTTGCAGCGGGTCGATCGCCGCGAGCAGGCGAGCAATCGACTCGTCACCACTGGCTGATTTGCTGCTGCCCAGCGAACGAACGGACGTGCGGATAAATACCCCGGTCGGTGGAGGGACGTCGGCATCATGCTTGGCCGTCACAAAACCCGGACGCGAGAACGCCAATCGCCACCCACTCTCCGCGATCGACGATTTGACGAGTCCCTCCGCTCCATGGGCACAGCAAATCATCGCGAAACTGGGAGCAGTAGTCATTTTCAGTGGAATTCGAGAGCGTCGCGAAATAAAACGAGTGTGTCAGGCCTAGGGTAGCTCGAAAGTTCCTGGAATGAAATGAGCCGCAGTGCAAGGTACAATTATCGTGCCCATGATCGCGTGCCACCGATCACCGCTTCAGCTATACTAACGCTCCTACCAAACTCCCACCTTCGTCCCCCGCCGCAGAACGAACTTCAGCCATGGTCACACCGCCACCCCGAGAACACGAATCCGCGAAACTCCCGATCGGCGATAACGAAGCCGCGACGGCTCTGATCGCCAGCGTCAATCAAGTGAAAGATCAAGTCAGCCGGATCGTGGTCGGGCAGAGCGAAGTGGTCGAGCAATTGCTCATCGCGATTTTGGCCCGCGGCCATTGCCTGCTCGAAGGTGTCCCCGGACTCGCCAAAACGCTGATGGTGCGGACGCTGGCTTCGTCGATGAGTTTAGATTTTCGACGGATTCAGTTCACACCCGATTTGATGCCCGGTGACATCACGGGGACAGACATCATTCAAGAGGATCACGAGACGGGTCGTCGCGAAATGGTGTTCCGCAAAGGCCCGATCTTCACTCAAATGTTGTTGGCTGATGAAATCAACCGCACGCCGCCCAAGACGCAAGCGGCACTGCTCGAAGCGATGCAGGAACACGAGGTGACGGCGGGCGGGCACACCTACCGTTTGTCCGAACCGTTCTTTGTGCTCGCCACTCAAAACCCGATCGAACAAGAAGGCACGTATCCGTTGCCCGAAGCTCAACGCGACCGGTTCCTGTTCCATGTCGTCGTGGCCTATCCCACGCGCGAGGAAGAAGCTGAAATTGTTGATCGCACAACGTCGGGCGAATTACCCGAGGTCAAACATGTGATCAGCGGTGAAGACATTGTGCGTTTTCAATCGCTCGTGCGCCGCGTGCCGCTGCCTGATCATGTGAAAAATTGGGTGATTGATTTGGTCCGCGACGCACGCCCAGGTGAACCAGAGGCGCAGCCGTGGGTTCGCGAATGGATTCAGTGGGGGCCAGGTCCGCGGGCCAGTCAACAGCTCGTGCTGGCTGCCAAGGCGAGGGCGCTATTGCACGGTCGCACGCACGTGACGATTGACGATGTGCAAACTCTCGCCTTGCCCGTCTTACGGCACCGCATCGTGCCAACCTTCGCCGCCGAAGCGGACGGCATCACGGTGGCGGATTTGATTCGCCGCTTGGTTAAAGAGCATCGCGTTGCCCCGGCCAAGTTGTTGTAACTGACAATCGCCGCAGCCCGTTTTCGTAGCGGAACTCGTCAAGAGTTTCGTACTTCGCGACAATACCGCTACCTCGGAAGTCTTGACGACTTCCGCTACGAATTTGCTAGACTGTTCTTCTTATTTCGTAAACACACTCTGGCTGCAATCGACCACACCGATGCCCGAACATCGCGATAACCGACATCCCGCTAACGAACCTGCTCCCTGCGTCGGGATCGACTTGGGCACCACGAATTCTTTGGTCAGCGTGTTCCGCAACGGCAAACCCGAGTTGTTGCCGACCGCGCATGACGGCGTGTTAACACCCTCGGTGATCGGCGTGTTGCCCAATGGTGAAATCGTTGTCGGTCAAACGGCGAAAGAATTTCGCGTCACCGATCCCGAATCATGTGCGTGGTGTTTCAAGCGGTACATGGGCCAAGACCGCCGACTGAAACTCGGCAACAAAGAATTCACGCCTCACGAGTTGAGCAGTCTCGTACTCCGCTCGCTCAAGAACGATGCCTCCGCTGCCCTCGGCGTGGAGGTCACCGATGCCGTGATCACCGTCCCTGCTTATTTCAACGATCACGCCCGGCAAGCGACTCGTTTAGCCGGCGAGATGGCTGGTCTGAACGTCCGTCGGATGATTAATGAGCCTACCGCTGCAGCACTCGTTTACGGTTTTCACGATCGCGACGAAGAAAAGAATCTCGTTATTATCGACCTCGGTGGTGGCACGTTTGACGTTACCGTGATGGAGGTGTTCGAAGGCACGCTGGAGATCCGCGCTAGTTCCGGGGAGAGCATGCTCGGGGGGGAAGATTTCACCGATCGATTGGTCAGCAAAGTACTTGCCGCCGAAAGCACACGTTTGGAAATCGCGGAACTGAACGATCCATTGCGTGTGGCTCGGTTGCGGAGCGAATGTGAAACTGCCAAACGCAAACTCGCGACCGAAGAGGAAGCATTCATTCGCGTCCCTGAATCCGACGGTCGATTCGGTGACAAACCGAAAAAATTTCGCATCGACCGTAAAACGTTCGCGCGCTCGTGCGATTCGTTGATGCAGCGAATCGCTGGGCCGATCGCTCGTGCACTGCGGGACGCGGAGATGCAGCCCAGTGAGATCGACGAGGTCATCCTCGTTGGTGGTGCAACGCGAATGCACGCCTTGCAAACGTTCATCGAAGACTACTTTGGCAAACCAGTCGTCGTCCGCCATAACCCCGATGAAGTCGTCGCGCTGGGGGCGTCGATTCAAGCCGCATTGATCGGCGAAGACTCTGCGGTCGATGACATGGTCATGACGGATGTGTGTCCCTTTACGCTCGGCGTCGAAGTGGCCAAAGAACTTGGTGGTCAATTTCGCGATGGGTACTTTTCGCCGGTCTTGCATCGCAACAGCACGATCCCAATCTCCAAGGAAGAGGTTTACAGCACGGTCACGGCAAATCAGCCTTCAGTGACGGTGAAAGTCTATCAGGGCGATGCACGCAAGGTCAGCGACAACGTGCTACTCGGTCAACTCGAGGTCAGCCCGCTGCCGCCCGGTCCCGCTGGCAGCCCGTTCTTTATCCGCTTTACTTACGATGTCAGCGGCGTTTTGGAAGTCGAAGCGTATGCACCAGGTGGGAAAAAGTTTCATACGGTGTTGACGAACCATATCAAAGGTTTGTCACCGAAGTCGGTGGCGGCGGCCAAACGACGGATCAGCGAGATGAAGTTTTATCCGCGCGAAGATCTGGCTAACCAACAACTCGCTCGCTATGCCGAACGCATGCTCGGAGAATTGCATCCCACTCAACGCGACCAACTCGACAGTGCGCTCGATGCGTTTGAAGCGGCGATGAACCGAGCCGATCGGGCGGAATTCATTGCCGCGCGAGAAATGTTGATGATGTGTCTCTCATCGTTGGGGATTCATCCCGATGGAGCTGATGAATGAGTTCCCGCGAGCATCAATCTAGTAATTCTGGCGATGCGGTCGCGACGACTTACATTCGCGAGATGTTGGAACTCAACCCGATGTGGCAGGCACCACAAATCATTCGGCGACGTCACGAGTTATGGCGTGGCTATGAAGCACCGACTCTCGCACCCAATGCGTCTTTGCCCGTGGATACTAACGCTGATCAGCGATTGCGTCATCGTGCTCGGCAATGTTTAGAATCGTTACAAAAAAACTTCTATCAACTGCCCGAAGCAAAACTATGGCAATCCATCGGTGCGCTGGAGAGCGACCGATTGCCCGAGTACGCCGCGACGGCGGCCCGATTGCGAGTGGTGGCGAATTTGCGTGGTGAACTGGTCGAAACGATGCGCGAGACTGGTGATGCCAAGTTCGCATATTCATTGCAACGAGCACTTATCGCACCGCCTGCGGAATCAGGCACACTCCGCGAACAATACATTGAATCCTTGATCAGCGAACAACGCGTTGCCATGGCTGTCGAGACGGTGCGTCAGTACGCGTCGGTGCATCCGCAAATCTATGAACTCGAACGAGATTGGTTCGACACGTTGTTAGATCCCGCCAATCAACGCGAGTGGAAAGCTCGTTACTCGTATGGCACACGGGCTCGGGAGTTTGTAGGCAGTGGATCGGGAGGCATTTGGGGAAGCATGGGGTTTCTCGTCGTGTTGGTGATCATTCGCGGGGCAATGGCGATCCCGCGCGCCAGTCAATCAAGCGGCGGCTCTCGTTCACAACCCGCCGTGACCCAACCATACACACTGCCACCGAGCTACACGCCGAGCGACCCAGCGCTGCCCAGCAACCCAACGGGAGCGATGGACGCGCCAACAGCAGCGGCACCCGTTTTATCGTTCAATCCCAATAACTCAACCGAGTACCGCCTCTCCGTGAAGGAGCATTTCGATGTACTGCGGCGTCAACAGCAATTGGATATGGAGTCGCGATCGCAGGAACTAAGTAGTTGGCAACAACAGCAACAGGAACTCGCCGAGGCTCGTCTAAAACGACTCGACGAACTCCGCAATCGGTTCCAGCCGACTCAGACGTTGCCGCAATTCACACCACCGTCGGTGCCGCGTAGCATGCCTTTTCCGATACCATCTTCGGCACCAAGCCCCGGTTTGGGTGGATTTCAGTGAGCGATTTATCGCGGTTGCCCAACGATCCAGTCGGTTTCTTTGAACTGCCTAGCGGATACGATCGTCGAGATCTCAAGCGAGCGTATGGTAAAGCGATTCGCATCTACAAACCCGAAACCCACCCGGCTGAGTTTGGTCTCGTCCGGGACGCTTACGAACGACTCGAAAAAACACTTCGCTACGGCCAAGAGCAACAAAAGCGAGGTGAGATCGCCGACGCTTGGCGTGGGGCGCAAGTCACCGCGTTGCCAAGCGAACCCGCACAACCAACACTACGCCTTTCCAAATCAAATGCACCCACGCCCGACTCTGATTCCGCGAATCGACGGCTACCTGTTGATGAGCTACCGCTACGCAAACTCGCCCTGATCGACCCCGTCGCTGCGATGGGGAAACTGCAAGCGATGAGTCGGCGGACGCCTCCCGATTATTTCCTGGCTGCAATCTTGGCCGACGCCACCTCCGGCAAACCAACCGCCAAGTACCTCGGTCATTTGCTCGATGGGCTGGCCGCCTATCCGTCCGACCCTGGCCTGACCAATCTCACATGGGAGTTTCTGCATACTGAAATCCCCGACGCGATGCTGCCGAAGATCGTCGAGTTCGTCGCCGAAAAACTTCGCTGCCCCGCGTTCTACATGCTCACCGAACCGTTGTGGTTGCGGCTGATCGAGCAGTTGCCGTTTGATCAATTGGAACAATTGCTTGATATTTGCGAACGAACCATTCGGCAAACCGAACCGACTGCGCGAACCGTGTTCTATCTTCGCATCTTACGCTCCGCCATCTGGGTTGCACCGCTGCCCTGGTCGCAGCGAATCATTAGCGAGATCGAAGCTGAATCAGCGGGATTGAACTACACCGCCGAAGCGGAACTCGAAGCCTTGTCGCAGATGCACGAACTCGTGCGGCGCGAATCGGCGATGGCCACAACGCATCCCATCCGTCGTCGGTTACTTGGCGCGATGCGCTTGTCGTGTCAACGTGAGGACGCTGCGGCGATGGCTGAAATTCTGAGAACGCTGACGGAGATCGCGCGTGATTCGGCAGGCGTACGATCAGCGTTTCCGATGTCGACGGCGCACCAAGACAGTGCTTGGGCGTGGCTGACCAGCTCCGTCGTTGAGCAGATGCAGATGCTGCTTGGTGAGACGACCGAGATCGACCCGGCACGTCAAGTTGAACAGTTTCAACACGTTGTTTCCGATTTGATACCGCAGTACGAGTCGATGGTTTCGGCGATCAACCGCGCCGATTGGAACTACCGCAATTGGCCGTTGGTGTTGTGGATGATCGTGATCACGCCGATCGGTATGGTACCCGCACTATTGATCGTATCTCCTTGGTTAGGTGATCGCGGTAATGGTGGCACGTTCTTGCTACTGCTTTTGATCCTGGTGTTTTTGGTCGGAACGTTTATCAGTTTCTTTCGCTGGGTGTACCCGAGATTTTTACACGAGCGATTGTTACTGAAACGGCGCAAGTGGTCTAACGCGGCTTATGAAAAACGTTGGCGTTCGCGATTGTTCCGGCTCGTCAGTGCGAGTAACGAATCGATCTACACGATGCTGCATCAGATCGACACGATCGGTCGCGCACGCAACAACGCGGACTTGGGCAACACGGTCGCCTTCTTCGTCCGTCAAGATTGGGGCTTAAGCATTTTCGCATCCCTGCAATCGTTGCTACGCTGAATTGCCCCTTGTTTTTAGGCGGCGCCTGGGAACAAGAATTGTTATGGCACGAGATTCACTACGGCTTCAATGTACTCAGGAGCGGGATTTCATTCAGGACGGTTGACGGCTATCGAAATACCGATGACCAGAAAAACCAACAGCAGGTCACCCGCGAAAGCTCCGATCACTTAATTCACCGGCGTCAAGATAATCCCGCTGCGTGAGCCTAAATCCCCATTTTCCCTTGTGGGCGAACGCTGGTGACTGATCATCTTTCACAGCCAATTAAGCTCAGCGCTATTGAACTTCGAAGTATAGGTTCCGGCGACGAGGACACCAGCGGGACCAACGAAGCCTATGCCGATGAAATTTCCTGGCGTAATGAATTTGTGAAGGTCGGCAATGAATTGATCTTTGTTAAACCGTTGACTTGCCTAGCGGATTCTCTCGCGCACACAGCCACTGTTGTCCGCTGCGAATCGTTTCTTGAGCAAGACTCTCGGGAGATCCTGTCACGCGTTTGAACATCCGCCCCATCTTCGATACCACTTCACGCCAAGCTGTCGCATCAAGCCTGATGCGACTCAAGATCGGAGCAAGATGTTTCGGAATCACTCTTACCCTTGCAGCGTGAAGATGGCGGCCGGTCCAGTCCCAACGCATCTATTTGTTCCGTGTCAGGCCGGAAGCCTTTCCTACATGACTACTGACAATTCTGGCATGGGCAAGCGGTCTGCGGATGTGACGGTGACGTACCGAAATGGCACATGCCCAAGTTATCGCATTTCCATTGTTCAATGTTCCGAAAGGCGCCGCATCCGGTTAGGGACACGGCGAGTACGCAGAACAGAACAGCGACCCATTTGGACATAATACGTACTCGAATGAGAGACAAGCGAACTTACTATCCGAAATATTCCCCCGAAATCGTGAAATGCAAGCAATCCCTCGTGGATTGGTCGAATTAGTTGCTCGACTGGACACGGGTGGCTATGAAAAACTGGAAGAAAAGGGTCCGATACCCGGATTATTGGTTTTGAAGTATCATTTTTTGACCGGTTTCTTCCTTGGGCGTCCGCTGGGACGTATGGTGAATTCCAAATCGAACGTTCTGGCAATGTGCTCCACCCATGTTACAGTCCCAAAGGGGAGTCCCCGTTTGAAACTCCAGTCTAACTGAGCGCGCTGCTATTTACTGAAATCCGTCGCGACGAGCTGAACTCAATTGGGAGTTCGTCGAGCGAAGCGTAGGGACAGAGCGAAGCGTAGGGACAGAGCATTTGCGCCTCGTTCCCAGTATCTGCCTGGGCACGCACTGCACCGCAGGCTCTGCCTGCGGAACTCGCACTTCGTGAGGCAGAGCCTCTAAGACAGTGTGTTTCCGGGCGGAGCTTGGGATCAAGAATTATGTTGGCGTGAGATTCACTGCGGCTTCCATGTTCTCAGGAACTGGTTTAGGCTCAGGACGGTTGACGGCTAACGAAATGCCGATGGCCAGAAAAATCAACAATAGCACGCCCGCAACAGCTCCGATCGCGTAATGCACTGGCGTCAAGATAATTCCGCCGCCCGACTCGTTGAGTTTAGTGATTTCCCTATCGAGCGATTCAATGTGTTCCAAACACGCAGTGATGTTGGACACTAATTTCGCGAGTCCGGCTTGCTCACCATAGTTGTCGTAGGCCGCTTTGCCCATTGCCATCAATGCTTGCTCGCGTTGATGAATAAGTTTGCGGCGGTCGGCTGCATCCTTGGCCGCTGAAATCATCGCGGTCATCTCACCACCGTCACCAATCTCATCACGTGACTTTGCGGAGAGTTGTTTCAACTCCGCGCGGAGTGTTTGAATCTTACGAAACTGCGCATGAAAAGCATCTTTGAAATAACCGTGTTCAAAATTGCTCTCGCCTAACTCCTGATACGCTGCGGGCAACGAGACCGAGGTCAGAGTGTTGTACTCGGACTGCTTCACCGCGAGCCGCTCGGTCGCGTTCGCTCGCGCGAACAGTCCCGCTAGAAACGAGCGTGAAGGCTCTTCGTGCTGACTGAGTTGGGCGTCGCTTGCAGGTTCACTCGCTGCACCCGGCAACAGGCGATCGAGTCGGCTCTGTGCATCGTGATGATCCGGTGAGCCACCGGCTGCTGATTCGCTGGAAAACATCAGCTCAGTAACCTCAGCCGCAGGCGTCCAATCCGCCAACCCGACTCGCCACACCAAATCCGATGGTTTGAGTTGCCCCGAACTGGCCAGTCGTTTCAATTCACTTTGAGAGACTGGCCCGCGGCCTTGATCGTTGATGATGCATAACCAATCGACTTCACCGGAGGAAGCAACGGCTGGTGTGGGGCGGGTGGGTTGTGGTTTTTTAGCAGGCGCGACCGTAGACTTGGGAGCCGCTTTTACTTGTTTCTTTGGTGCGCCTACTTTTTTCGCCAGCGGATCGTAGCCAACTGGATGCGGCAGCGGCTCAAAGATCAACACGGGACCGACCGGTGTTAGGTAAAGTTCATCGGTGGGTTGAATCCAAGCTTTCAGACCAGGGTCGTGCAAGCCGGCGCGGATCTCCCAGTCGCCCATGCTCTCGACGATCCATCGGCCCGCCATCTTTCGGATCCGGCAATGCTGTTCATGCACGTCTTCATGTTCAATGAAAATATCGCATACGACATCACTGCCTACTATCAGGCTCGTACTCTCGTAAGAGAGCTGTTCGCCCGATGGTAGTTCAATCGTGATCGACATAACACACTGCCCTTACGATTCGATATTGAGTGGTTTCATACCATTGCGGATACGTTTGCCCCACTCGTCGACGAGTGTATCAGACAACCCAGACTTGCGGTCGATATGCAGTTTCGCGGCACGCTCAAGACTGGGGATGCGAGCCTTGACAGATAATCGTCCGTTGTTGGCATAACGAAAAGACACCACCACTTGCGTGCCCGCCGGTAACGTCGGAGGCAAATCACGAATGATGCACTCGCCAATTGGTGTGGAGTGATTGCCGCTCGCATCGCCACCTTCAATGATGTTCACCCGCACGCTCGTTTGTCCATCGCGAGCGGTGGTGAACGCGGCGCTGCGTTTGGCAGGCAGCGCGGTATTGCGAGGCAACAACGTGCAGCTACGCGGCCGACCCGTCGCTGTTTCAACGCCTAACACACCGAGACTGTGCGAGTTCACGTTCGTGACGGCAACATCGCGCGGCAGGCGTTCGGATTTCTTCAACAGACTCGCGTAGATCGCCGCTCCGTGCGCTACCGCTTCGTCAGCCGCCAGCGAACGATCGACTGCTTTGCCCGATTCACGCTCCAACATTGCGGCCACCATCGGCATCCGTGTCGAACCACCAACCAACAAAATACGCGTCAAGTCCTTCCATTTCAAACCTGCATCGCGGATCAGTTTGGCGGTGGTGAAGCGCGTTCGATCCAACAAGTTAGCTGTCTTGGCTTCAAAATCACTGCGGCTCAAATCGAGCCGGATCGTTTTACCCGCATGTTCAAACGTGACTCCGACTTTAGCACGTGCCGACAGCGAACGTTTGGCTTCTTCAGCCTCGCGTCGCAATCGCTGATGAGCACCCGCGTCATGCCGGGGGTCGAACTGATGCTGTTGAACAAACGCATCGGCAAGCGACTCAATGATGCGATCATCCCAATCGACGCCGCCTAATTTGAAATCACCGTCGGTCGCGAGCACCTTGTAATTTTTTCCGTCGATCGACATCACCGAAACATCGAACGTGCCGCCACCGAGATCGTAAACGAGAATCGTTTCGTTTCGTTGGGATTCTCCATCAGCGGTCAAAAATCCTTCTTGGATACCGAATGCGATCGCAGCAGCGGTTGGTTCGTTGATGATGTCGAGGACATTGAACCCCGCCATTTTGCCAGCGTCCTGAGTGGCCTTGCGTTTGGGTTCGTTGAAGTACGCGGGCACCGTGATGACGGCATCCTGACAACGCCCAATCTTGGCTTCCGTGTCCTGTTTGAGTTTCTCCAGCACGAGCGATTGGATCACTTCCGGCGGGAAGTATTCACCGTTGATGGGCTGCGAGAAATTTGCGTTGCCCATTTCACGTTTGGCGTACTGCGCAACGAGTTCGGGCGTGGCCGCCGCAGCCTTCAGTGCCTCTTTACCGACCACAATCATGTCGTCATCAAACAACACGGCACTCGGTGTCGTCAGATCACCTTCGGCGTTAGGGATCGTGCGTGCAATGCCATGCGAATCGAGTTGTGCGACGACGCTATATGTCGTCCCCAGGTCGATGCCGACCGGTTGGATTTCGCTCATCGTTCGTGCCCCCATTCGATGCAAACATAATAGGACGCTTGTTGCTTTACTTCTCGCCAAAAACCGTCATTCAAAATCGCGACGTGCTCCATGCCGGCAAACTTGGCGTAGGTTGGGTTTCGGGAGGGTGACCAATTGAAGTACGGTTGCTCGTCACCCAAATTATTGATCCACTTGTTATCGACTTTCTGCACGCCGAGCAACGTCTCTCCTTTGATTTGGCTGGCGATAAATTGGTTCTCTTCTTCCGATGCAATCACCAGCAAACGCCCATCGCTCTGGGCGAGGAACCGTTTTACTTCTTCAAATGACATCTCTTTTGGTGGAAACCAATACCAGTTTTCACGCCAGTGGATTGCGTCGGCGGGCACGTTGCGTGGACGCGTCGGTGCCGGTCGTTTCGATGTCGACGTAGCCATCGCTTGAGCTAGTGAATGGGAACTGGATGCCGATGAAATTTGCTGGATTCGATTGATGACTTTCTCACGCTCGAGTCCCCGCAATTCGTTGATGCCACCGCGTTGGTACCAATGCAACGCTCGTTTCTGAGCACTTGATTTGATCACCTCGACCGTGCTCGATTCAGCAAACTCCCACCAGGCGTCGGCAAGCATCCGTCGCCGTTGATTGGATGCAGTCGAAGCGGTTTCCATTGCCGCGAGTTTCCGTAATTGACCATTTTCGGCCAGCGCGAGAAACGGGAGTCCTGTCTCCCAATCGTCAATCAGAAAGCAATAGTACTTGCCCGCGAACTCATTGGCGGTGGGATGGTTGGGCGTTTTGGCAAGTGTCTCGTGGGCGAGCAGCACTTTTGCATGACTCTGTTGACTATCCTCGACACGCTTTCGTTGTTCAGCGAGATGTTTTGAAACCTCCACATTCCGTAAATCGTTCGCAATCTCAGTGCCGATTTTACTGATCCGGGACGCGAGTTCAAAATCTCGGATTCGCAACGCATCACCGATCATGTCGTCATGCACAGCGATGAGTTCTAACCACTGCATGTCGGTTCTCGGAACTTTGACGAGACGTTCCATTGCGTCCATTTTGGCTTGCAAGGGATCATTTTCAAAACGTGATTCAATCTGCTCGATAGCCTCGAACGTGGTCCGCTGATCTCCCGCTTTACTAGCGACGAGAACCGCGTATTGAAACAGTGCGAACTGCGAAGCTGGATCATCCGATGTGATACCAACTTCGATGGCGCGGCGAGCCGCATCGGTTTGCTGCACGGCATATTTGGCTTTTGCCAAATCGTTTTTGTACAGAGTTTCAATCTCCGCCGTCGCCGCACTTACGTCCGCTGGCGAAGGTGCCGGCAACCGAGGCTTGTTCGTCGTCGATGATGACCGCGCTGGATCGCCAAACGGGAGGTCATCAGACATCAGATCGCTAGCGGTGTTTGAAACGCCTGTTTGCGATCTCGAGCGGTCGGATTCATATCCCCGCAAGCGTTGCTCGAGCAGCGGGTTGGTGGGCTGACGCTCGGCACTGGTTGCATCAATCGGTTCATTGGCAACAGTCGATGGGTTGGCAGTGGACGCACTGGATCTTGCGTGCGGCAGATCGCTAGCGGTCGAATCCAAGGCCGCTTTCATTTCCTCGGTCACTTTCGCTTTCGTGATCGTGACGTTCGTTGCGATCCAATAGGTCGCCAAGCTAATCGAGGCTAATACGAAGACATTGATGATCGTGCTCAGTCTGAACGTACTTCGTTTAGAAGTGGGCCTGACCTGCACAACTGGAACAGCGGGTGTCGCAATGGGACGAGATGGTGCTATTGTCGGTGTCACCACAGGCGTGACCACTGCGGCGACGGGTTCGCGGATCTCTTGGTGGGTTGGACGGGAGATCGCAGCGACCGCTGCCATGGCCGTCCGCAGCATCTGGTCGTACTGAGATTTTGATTTTGGATTGAGCAAACACAATCGCGCCGACGAAATTTCGTTGAGCAATTGCTCAACCTCTTCGGCATGCTCACCGTTACGGCAGCCATGCAAGTAGCTCATTTGCTTGTCAGCGGCCATATCGAGGACCTCGGGATCGGCCTCAAACATCACCACCCCGAGCAACCGGTAATGAGTTGGTGGTTGCTCCTCTTGTGGAATCCCTAACAGCTTATGATACGGATCAAAAAAATCGTTGGTCGCAGAGGAGAGAGGCGTCATGGACGATTTTCCGAACGTTTCCCACGCAGGGAGTTGCGAGTGACGGTCCGTGGAGGGGCAGGTCGTTGTGAACAACCACCAAGATACCGCCTAAACGCCTGTTTTGAAACTGGTCCGATCATGTCGGGTTTTCACTAAGCCTTTTCGCGAATCGTCACGAACCACATAAAATCTTCGCAGACCGCGTCTGGAGTTTCGGTTTCAGTCAGCCCGTGGATTTTTGCGATTGCTCAGCGAATTGGAACGGGTAAGATGCTTACACACTACGCAAGCGTTGCGTGAGCACTGCGACACGCCTGCGTGATTATTTGAGCAGTGCATCGCCCCCTCCTTTTGAAAGACAACCATGCCATTTTTGATGGTGAACCTAGACGACGTTAACGACTGCCGCAAAGCGATCAAGCATTTGCGGAGCGTGATCCAAGCACCCGAGGAGTGCCCACAGACTGATGAGAAACCGCCAAGGCGAGGTCGCCACCGAGCACGACCTACACCCAGTGAACCGCAACGTGAGGACGTCGCGGCACTGCCGCTGCCAATGAAACTTCGACGAATCAAGCAACGACATCTCTGGAAGCACCTAGTAAGAATCGCCAACGCTCCTGAAGCTCCGCAATCATTGCCTGAACTCGATCTGTTATTGGATCTACCTAAGAACAAGATGCGTTCGCTCAAAGCGATCATGGCCAAGTTAGAGAATCGATTCGACCTGAAATTCCTCCGCGTGGTTCCCGATGCAGGCGTTGATGCCGCCGGCAATCCACGCTACGAGATGCTCCCCAATGTCCGCCGCCAAATCCTAAAGATTGAAGCAGCTTAAGCTTCTACCAATTGCACTTGCGGTCTTCATAAGTGACCAGTGCTCATGCTTGGTGGTCACAAATGGAAATGGCAGTCAGGAAGGGGATCACTGTGGCAGCCGAAATGGGTCCCGCCACAACAGGGGTGGCCTGGTGGCTGAGAGGGAGCCACAAGTCGGTTTGTTGACGAGCTATCGTTCTTTGTGCCTTAGTGACTTTGTGAGAGACTCTTTACTATCGGAACGAAGGGATCTCACGGAGGCACCAAGGCACGGAGGGTTGGGGTGCGGTGAGGATGGCAATGAAGGCTTCGCGTGGGACGCACTTGAGTTTCGGGATTGGACATGAATGAAACCCGACTCCTAAGGCTGACCCCAACAAAGTTCTCCCCAAACGGATCAAGGAGTGGATTGCCCTGGGTTTCGCTGCCACGTCAAGCTGATTCTGAAACACAAATCGCCCTTGTCGGGTTGTTGCTTCTCATTATTCCACCACTCGCTGGGACCTTCGGCTTCAATGTCTGTCCACAGTTCCCGTGCGTCTTCGGAGATATGTGCGATCAAGGTCTTGGTAACTTCTGCGTTTTCGCGCTGTCGTCTTTGAGAAAGGGGTTCTGGTACGATGAAGAACACTCTCATATCCATTTTCGTAATCGTAGCGAGTCATGCTTCATGAACGCCATATCCAAGCCCAATGCGAGTCGTCCGGCCAAGTTTTTTTTGTGGGGACTGGTTGGCTCTGTCATCCTCGGAGCGGTGCTCGGGATCATATTCATCCTCCGAGATTCGTGGGGATGGTTCGAGGTGCGCGTGATGTTGACCACTGTCATCGTAGCCGTGACCAGCCTTTGCGGTTTAGCTTGCGACCTTTCGAGAATGCCGCGCGGTCGAAACGTGTTACCGAAGTTGGGCTTGGTATTCGCGATATTGACTGCTGGGTTGTTGCTCGTCGGGATGTGGAGCGATCTCACTTCGGAGGGCTATTGGAAGGCCACCTTTTGCGTTTCGATTGTCGGGGTTGCGATCGTCCATGTTTGTTTGCTGTCGATCGCAAAGCTGGCCACGCGATTTCAGTGGATCCGATTTATCGGTAGCCAGTTCATTTTTGGTTTCGCGCTACTGCTTTGTTGCGTGATCGTTGGCGAAATTGATGAACGGCAGGTTTGGCGTTTGATTGCTGCAATGTCGATTGTGATTGCTGCTTTTAGTTTGACCGTACCGATACTGCATCGAATCAGCAAGCTTGATCGCCTCGGTGAAGATCTATCGTCACCTATTCAAGCGAGGAACCTTGCAGCGATCGACGATGAAATTGTCATCCTTCAAAAAAGAATTGCATTACTGCAGAAAACTCGCGAGAGACTCGAATCGGCCGACAACGAGACATCGTCATGATCATTACTTTGGAACACTAACGAAGCGATTGCAGTGCCGTTAGTATGTGGACAATGTCCAACGTTTGGGCAGGAGTTGTCTTTGCGGAGGTAGTAAGGAAGGCCATGCGAATTCCGTCCGTGATGTCAGCACTTTATTCGCATTGGTCGAATTCCACCAAGACTGATTTCTCGAATTCAGGCTCCCTGAGTACTAAACTGTTACGATTTAAGTTCCAAAAGAGTGAGTGAGTTTCGAATTAAATGCTCTATTGGGTAGCATTGCACCGACTCTGATTGATCCGTCGACAATCACCCAGAGGAGCGAGTTGAACAAATTTCTCGCGAAAGAGGTTGCTGCAAGCTGACTCTCGAAGTCTTGGAAGAGAACCACGCAGCAATCAACCTGTACCGTTCCATTGGATTTGAACCCTATGAATTGGTTCCAGCGATGGGACGCGCAATGAGTTGGCACAAGAAACGCTAAAACGCGGTCTTCAGCCTTGGTTTTTTTCTGGTGAGCGGGTCAGCCGCCTTTGGATTGTCATGTTGCCCAGTCTTGGCTCGTCGATCTCGCTGATGACGATCGGTACGGGAAAAGGTTCCCTCCATCGCGGGCGAGTGTGCCGTTGTTGCCAGCGCCGCAAGCTTCGCCAAAACATCAGAATTCGCATCGGCGACGTCGATCGACTCGCTCGGATCGACGGCAAGGTTATACAACTCCCATTCGGATTTTGCCTTTGGTCGAACGGCTCGCCATGTCCCTTGGCGAATCGCAGTCGCTCCATTGATCTCCCAATAGAGAAAGTTGTGTTGCGTTTGGGGGCGACTAGCAGCCTGCGGCCCCATCATCGTAGGCAGGATCGATATGCCATCGATATCGGTAGGCGATTCGGCTCCCGTCACATCGGCAATCGTTGGCAATAGGTCTGGAAAATATCCGAGGTGCTCGCTCACTGCGCCTGCGGGAATTGTCCCGGGCCAGTAGGCGACAAACGGAATCCGTAGGCCCTCTTCATATAACTGCCCTTTATGACCACGAAATTCCACGCCGGTCTTCGGGTCTTTGTTTGCCGAGTGCACGCCGCGAGGAAATTCCTTCGACGCAAAATAGTCATTCCCTCCATTATCACCACTGAAAAAGACCAGTGTGTTTTGCTGGAGATTGAGTTCCTTCAGTAACGCCAGCACTTCGCCAACTTGTCGATCCACCATGCTGACCATTGCCGCGTACCGACGAGCACTCTCAGGCCACGCCTCGTCTTGATAGATCGCCCACGCTGGATCGGAATCAGGGATATCAAAATTGCCGTGAGGCGGGGTGTAAGGCAGATAGGCAAAGAATGGTTTTTGCTTTTGCCCTTGTTCGCGAATGAACTTCATCGCGTCGTCGTGAACCAGATATTGCGAATACGTTTGCCCTTTCGATCCGCCTTGATTCCCGGCAAGTGGAACTTCCTCACTGTTTCGAATCAGGTAGGGAGGATAGTAAGTATGTGCATGGACCTGATCATAATAACCGAAGAAAACGTCGAAGCCCTGCTTTTCAGGAACGCCTGTGGAATCGCGTCCCCCACATCCCCACTTGCCAAACCCACCGGTCGCGTAACCTAACGGCTTGAGCATGGATGCGATGGTGATTTCGTCGGCGCGCAGAGGAGTTCCACCGCCGTTGGATCGCACTGAGCTGTGCCCGCTGTGTTTCCCCGTCAGAAAACAACACCGAGTTGGAGCACACACCGACGAACCGGCAAACATGTTGGTAAACCGCATGCCGCTAGCTGCCATACGGTCGAGGTTTGGAGTCTTGATGTTTAATCCTCCGTTGAAACCCGGTTCATAATTTCCGAGTTCATCAGCCATGATGAATACAATGTTGGGCTTTGGCGACGGAGTTATTGCCGTCGCTTCTGCAGTTAAGCATGCCGTTGCTAATATTACAGTGAATACCGTCAGTGAAATTTTTCTCATGCTCATGGTGTCTTCAATTCGCCTTGTTTGGATTGTTCTTTTAGTCCCCATTGTTTCATGATCGCAATATTCTTCTGCACTGTTGGATTTCCCTTTCCTAAATCCACCTTCATGTCACTATCGTACATTGCCTCCGACTCGGCACCATGGTCATTGGTATCCGCCATCCAATGATTCAGTTGAGTTCGCAATTCTTCTAGGGTTGCTCGGTGTGCGGGATCCGCTGCAAGGTTGGTGAGTTGCCATGGATCGGTTGTCCATTCGTAGAGTTCTTCCTCAGGACGTCTCGGACTGAACAACAAGGATTCGGACAAATGACTCAACTGATTTTGATCATGCAAAGATCGAAGCGTTTTCACGATTGTCTTGCCGTTTTTGTAGGCATCGAGCTGCAAGTGCGGGCGTTGCGGATAGAAACTACGAACGTCCCCATAACACGAGAAATTCGCCGACATGTCGTCGACGACAAACCACAGAATGTTGGGAGAGTGCGTCTGAGCTTGAGCAAGCTCGAAGTTTAAAATCGATGCAACACACAGAGCGAATAGGCTGGGTAGCTTCATAGTGTACCATGGAAAAGTAAGGATCGTGCGGAGTACAAGTGTCTGGCACCAGTCGCCGCTGCCGCACAGTATACACGATCTCGCTCGGAGTAACTGCCAATGGGAGATCGAGCCAGTCCACTCCATGAACGCGTGTGCCAACACCTCGTCATTTTTGCCCAGGATCCTTTGGAGAGCTAGGGCGAATGCCACAGTCTTTCTACGGCGCGCTGACGCAGTACAAGTAGGTGTTGGATCGAAGAAACAACTGACCATCATCGACCGCTGGTGTAGCATTGAACACCGAATCGTCACTTTCAAACTCATTTTGCGAAAGAACGTTCAATCCGTCGCTCGGATCAATCACGAGTGCCCCGCTGTTGCGAGTCTGCACGATCAACTTTCCGTTCACAGCGATCGGCGATGCGTAGACGGGTCGACCTCGACTATCGATCTGGGGCACGCGATCACGATGGATCAACTCACCCGAGTCGGCATCGGAGCCGAAGTAGATCCCGCGGTCATCGATCCAATGGAGAGCACGATTGACCAAAACTGGCGTGGCGACATACGAAGAATTACTACTTGTCCACAGCACGTGCGAATCCGTTACATCTCCTTTACCGCCCGCTTGAATGGCCAGTGACCCAGAAGAACGATATCCACCAAATACGTAGAGTTTCGAACCATCGACAACTACGCTGGGAGAGAGGTTGCCCGTCAACGAGGTCTGCACAAACCATGTCAATTTACCGGTCCTTGGGTTCATTCCCCAAACCTCTCCTGGAACTGCCATGACTAAATCGTCGCGAGTCTTATCGACATTCACGACAACTGGTGTGCTGTAACAGAGTTCCAGTGCCGACGCTTCCGATTTCCAGACAAGTGCTCCAGTTGATTTGTCCAGAGCGATGATCGCCTGGCTCTCCTCCGATGCATTGACTATCAACAGGTTGTCATAGAGGATCAAGCTTGCCGCAGTTCCCCAACCACGATTTCCGGATTCCGTTCCAACAGAGACACGCCACTGTTCATTGCCATCCATGTCGAAGGCGAACACGCCTGATTTCCCCAAAAAGGCATAGACGAATTTTCCGTCGGTTGTCGGTGAATTGGTCGCATATCCATGCTCCGGCAAGCCCATCCCTTGATAGGGATCTTCTCGATGTTCGCTATCGATGGTCTTAGTCCACGCAATGTTACCCTTTGAACGATCGATGCAGGTTACATGTCGCTTAAGCTGGTTCATGTTCCCTTCTCGTCCCTCTTCTCCATAGCCCGAGTAGGACGACACGAACACGTGCGTTGTAGTGAGAATGGGGCTTGAAGCACCGGGACCAGGCAGTTTTGTTTTCCAAGCCAGATGTTTGGACTCGCTCCAGGAATCTGGAATGCTCGTGTCATCACTCACGCCGCTCCCATTTGGCCCACGAAAACGACTCCAACTCGGCAAGGCATCTGTGGAGCTCTCTTGGGCCAACAGTTTTACCGCAACGGTCATGGTGCTGTTCCCATCGGCCACGTCGATGCGCGGCCGAGCGTGAGGATCGTCAAGTCGTGGTCGTCGGTCCGAAGCTAGATGACGCATCACGAAATATCCGATCACAATAATGACAACCCCGCAAAGAGTTAACGGAAACAATCTATTGTTCATTGAACGTTCTTTCGATAGGAGAAGGGATTAGAAGACTACTCTACCACCCGCAAGACGTCGTTTTTCTTGATAACGAAAGGGTTGGCACCATCACCAAATTCCAGGTGGCCATCCAAGAATACACCGAGAGCTGCATCCATCGGCACTTCGATCTCTGCGGTTACCTGATTGCCAGATCGTTGGATACGTTTCGATTCGTAAGGCCCTATTTGTACCCAGGTTGGCGGACCGTCGGATAAAGCGCGACGGGTAGAGTTCTCGGGCTCTAGATTGAAGATGATCGCGTGCGTCTTCCCTCGAGCAACGCTGCCAGGACGAACAGAAGTAATCACAGAATTTGAACGGGATCCTGGTTGCGTGTTGTCGACCAAAGCACCCCCGCCTGCTCGTCGTAGACCACGATTGTTGGAGACCTCCACGACGCCCGTGTATCCGCCCAGAATATAGGGAAAACGGCCCGGCGTGACGTGATAGTGGTACCCGCGTGTTTCGTCCTCGTGTCCATTGCACGCATCGAGAGCTTGAGCGTCTCTCAGATCTTTGGCTTGAGTTCCCGTTTTCTCATAGGGTCCATGCACGGGGAACCCATCGAAAGCGAAACCGATGACCGGAGAGTGCTGCTTTCCATCGTCCGCAAATGGAGACTTCACGCAACTCGGATATTTGTGATAGTGGTAAACGCCCGATTGCTGGGGATGACCACAGCACGAGTCCAGCCAGACTTCCGTATAACCTTCGACGGCATTCATTCCTTCCATCTCGAATGGATTGAAAAACACGACTCCATTGAGCGCCACTCCGATCGGCCCCATGGGCAAGCGAGTGATCTCGTCCGCAATTGTTGGTTGCAATGGAAGTCGAAATGTAAATTGCTGCACCCGAATTGAGTTCGGGTTGTCGCTGTTCGGAAAGATCGCAGTGGGGTGATTGGGATAACCTTGGCTCTCCAAGATCAGGTACGTGTCGTCATGACTGAGCCGCAGATTGTCAATTCCGTCCTTGTTGGAATCTTGCATGTGGTAAGAGAACAAATCGACGTAGCGACCTGCATCGTTGTAGTAGTACGTTGACGGAGTCCCTGGCTTCAAAAACCATCGTCCCCCGATCGCGGTCAATGTGCTTGGATCGACCTCTTGGGACATCGCATTGGAACCACTCAGTAGTACGATCCATACGAATGTCGCCAATAAAACTTTTCTTGTCATTTTCCAAATTCGGCGCAGAGTAAGAGGTCGGAGCGGATGTCGGTACGACGTGACATAGAGTCCATGGTATCGTTCTTACCTGAAGCCAAGATGAAGAAGACGATTTCGTGGCATCGATTCTAAATACAGGGGAATTCGAGATTTTTAGCGATTAGTTCCGGACCTTCACATTCACTTAAGGTAAGCCTGCTAGAATTCGCGGCATGTTGAAAAATGGGGTGATCGCAATGAGCGATGACTCCAGCGTGTCTCGATCGTGAGTTAAGGCCAAAGGAGGCTGATATGAAACGTTTGCTAATGATGAGTCTGTGTGTGTTCAGTTGCGGGGTCGTGTTCGCACAACCACCGGGCGGTCGCGAAGGTCGACCGCCCCGTGACGGTGAGCAACGTCCGCGGGAAGGTGGACCTGGAGGACCTGGCGCGCCACCTCACTTCGCTTTAATGGATGCTTTGGATGCAAACCATGATCACGTGATCTCGGCCGAAGAAATTGAAGCGGCGACGGCAACTCTACTCAAATTGGATAAGAACCAGGATGGGAAGCTCACCGAAGATGAGTTCGGCCCGCCGCGTCCTCGCGGCGAAGCAGGAGCACCGCCGCCTCGCGAAGGAGATCGCGAACACGGACGACCACCACGAGAAACGGGCGATCGTCCTCGCGGGGATGGGCCACGAGATGGTGGACCACGGGATGGTGGACCACGAGACGGAGGACCGCGAGATGGTGGACCGCGAGATGGTGGACCGCGAGACGGATTCGGTCGGCCTGACGCACGCGGACCCGGCGGACCCGAAGGGCCGGGCGGACCACGCGGACCGATGGGGCCGGGTGGACCGGGTTTTGGTGGACCGCCCGACCCGGCACGTTTCATCGACCATGTAATGGAGTTTGACGCCAATGATGATGGGTTGATGAGCAGAGAAGAACTGATGTCATTTGTTGAAAAAGGAATGCGAAGTGGTGGCCCAGGCGGTCCGGGTCGCGAGGGTGGTCCCGGTGGCGATGGTGGTCCGCGCGGTCCTCGTGAAGGCCGACCTGAAGGAAATCGAGGCGATCAAGAACGACCTGCTCGACCGGCCCGGCCCGACGCGGAATAGGCCCCCTCCCAACATCCCTCAAGTCCAAACGCTCGTCGACTGAATTCCACGGCTTTGATACACAGAAGAATGAAGCAAACCGTTCGGTGCGTTCAGCACTGGATGGTTTTTCGTTCAGTCGTGCTTGAAGTATTCTTTTGGCATGAGCGCACTTTGACCAATGAACCCCAAGGAGAGCCGTTGTGCGACTGCTGGTTGTTGAAGACGAGCCAAACCTTCGAAGTGCCATCGTTCAATCCTTGACGGAACAGAATTTTGCCGTTGATGAAGCGGCCGATGGTGAGTCAGGCTTGCATAAAGCGTTGGTTTGGGAATATGACGTCATCGTCCTCGACCTTATGCTTCCGGGTAAGAGTGGATGGCAAGTACTTGAAACGTTGCGTCAAAAGAAAACGACACCCGTTCTTATCTTGACCGCCCGCGATGCGATCCCTGATCGTGTTCGTGGACTCGATGGCGGTGCCGATGACTACTTGGTCAAACCTTTCTCTCTCGTTGAATTGGCGGCAAGGATTCGCTCGCTCATACGCCGCGCTGCCGGTCACGCCAGTGCCGTCATCGAGATAGGATCGATTCGAATCAATCTGTCCAATCGCACCGTAATGAAGGGAGATGAGTCTATCTCATTAACAGCTCGCGAGTTCGCGCTGCTTGAATTGCTTGCCTTGCGGCGAGGCAAGCTCATCACACGGTCGATGATTTATGATCACATTTTTGGCGAAGATGATGACAGCCTATCCAATCTCGTTGACGTTCACGTTTCCCACTTGCGCAAGAAACTTGGAACCGATTTGATCGAAACCCGTCGCGGGCAAGGGTACATCATCCATGATTAAGTCTCTTCGACTGCGTCTTCAATTGTTTCACGCCATCATCTTACTGCTTGCGGTCATCCTCTTTGGCGGCGCCTTTTATCGCCAGTTGCATCGTTCGACGATGCGAGAAATCGATGCGGGGCTTCTCAACGGAGCACGTGGCTTGGAAGGACGTTTGCGAAGCTTGCCACCCATGCTTAACGACGAGGAAATCATGCGGTTACCGTTGGAAATGCCTCCTGCGTTTGATAGTCGTCGACCTCCACCGTTTGCCCCCAATCGATTTGAGGTTCCCCCAAGAGATCAGCGCGGTCAACAGGATAGAATGCCGCCTCGGCGAGGCAATTTTGGCCCGCCTTCACCTGACTTTCCCCCTAGCGATCCAGAACGATCTTTCCCGTTGTTTCCCCCGCCGTATTTCGCAATCTTTTCGGACAACGGAAGAATGGTCCGATCCAACACGGACGGTTTTCAGGTGACTTGGAATCCAATCAGCCGTCCCGTCGAGTACCGAAATGTAGGTGAGCGACGAGAAGTTTTCGTGCGTGGTCCGAATCGGTTGGTGATCGTTGTCGGAAGAGATATTGCACCGGAGATGCAGCGACTTACCACAAACTTCGTCCAATTGTTGCTGATTGGATCAGGCGTTGTTTGCCTAGGCTTAATTGGCGGTTGGTGGTTGGCGAGCAATGCGATTCGCCCGATCGAAAAGATCAGCCAAACGGCGGCGAGCATAACGGCACAGAACCTGTCGGAGCGAATTAACACCGTCAGCATGGATCGAGAACTACAGTCTTTAGGGACAACGCTCAACTCTATGTTGTCACGCATCCAAAATGCGTTTGATAAGCAACGTCAGTTCACTGCTGACGCTTCACATGATCTCCGCACGCCGCTGGCCGTCGTCTTATCGCATTGTGAACTGGCACTGAGTCGGCCGCGTTCCTCCGAAGAGTACAAAGCATCGTTGCAAATATGCCTCTCCGCCGCCGGGCGAATGAAATCGCTTGTCGATGGGCTGCTGTTGCTTGCCCGCTGCGATGCAGGCGAGTTGGAATTGAAGCGGACCCAGATTGATCTGAGTGATTTAGCGGAAGAGGCGATCACACTGTTTGAACCCTACGCTGCGGAACATCAGGTCGAACTCAAACGAAATGCAGGCCCCGCTCCCTGCATGGCAGATTCGTTAGCAATGTCACAGGTCATTTCCAACTTGCTAGACAATGCGATCCTTTACAATCGTTCGGGAGGTCAAGTCACGCTTTCCACATCCACGGAAGCGGGGATGGCAGTTCTCCAAGTGAACGACACAGGGCCTGGGATTCGGGCTGACGTTTTGCCGAGAATCTATGATCGGTTTTATCGCGTTGACGAAGTTCGTCTTGGAAAAGATTCAAGCACAGGGCAAACCGGCAGTGGGCTCGGCCTCTCGATTTGCAAAGGCATCGTCGAGGCCCACGGCGGCAGTTTGACTGTGACCAGTGAACTGAACGTGGGGAGTACCTTCGTCGTTCGATTACCATCCTGATCATCTGATGGTTCCAATAAAAAACCACTGGGAAAACATCACATCTGAACCCGTAATCGTCCATGCAGGCTCGCAAATCCATGGCGGGCATCCCACGGTGCTCGGTCGTCAAACAACTGATGCAGCGGCGAGCCTTGACAGTGAAAATTCGTACGAAACTACTTGATGAAACGGAGGTCGACTCTGATTGGAACCAACCGTCCTTAGTCTCCTATCGTTCTTTGTGCATTGTTGATTCCAAATCGAATGTTCTGGCGATCGCGAATGCGTGTCGCTCGACGTACCGTGCGATCGTCAGGAAGTGTTCGTCGCCAGGCGAGGGTTCATTAGTTCAGCAGGTATGCATGTGATTTGGCGAACCGTGACGATTATTCCTGTTAAATTGCTGGGTCTGGAGCAGGTTCTCCACGTCACACCGAGTGCATTGTCGTTGCAGGCCGCATGACTCCGATGAATCTGATTACCTCTACCCAAGGAATCATCGGAATGAAACTATCTACCCGAGTAACTGCTGTCTCTCGATTTGGTCGACCTTGTGATGGTCGAAGACATGTTTTGCGATCGATGCTGATCGTTGGCCTTACGGTCGTTCTCGCGGCTGGAGCAAATGCTGCTGATTTACAAGTGACCAATACGGATGACGATGGCCCAGGTTCGCTTCGCGTTGCGATTGCAAACGCTGCCGCAGGGGATCGAATCGTATTCAACGTTCCCGGTGGAGGAACGATCGTACTGTTAAGTGATCTGCCAGCGATCACCGATAGCTTGTCATTTACAAATCTGAACGTGGCACCGGTCATCATCAACCGCGGTGCCTTCGGCCCGCTTACGGTGACTGGTGGTGTTGTCGATTTGGGAGAGACTCAATTCATCGTACCATCTGCCGGTGAAGATGTCGTACTTGGCCCCGCCACAACGCTGATCGGGGATGCCGAGCAAATTACCGCTAACATCACCACATCGGGCACCATCGCACCGGGAAACACTAATACGCCAGGAACCGTCGGGGAATTGATTGTCGACGGCGATCTGGACGCAACAGACTCAACGATTAAAATTGATCTGTTAGGCGGTACGCCAGCATCAAATGACCTCATCAACGTGACGGGAACGGTAGTTGTGACGGATGCAACGTTGAACCCTAACTTCGTCGGTTCCGCGTTTACAGTTGGTGACGCATACACCGTAATTCAGTCGGGTGCGGGGCTGACCGGCCCACTTGCGAATGCAGGAGATACATTTGCATTACCATCAAACCCGTTTCTTGAAGCTTTGATCGCGACGAACCCGAACGACGTGCAATTACTGATTCAAGACAATGGACTTACCTTTGGCTCGCTAGTTGATGGTTGCAATCAACTTACCGCAGCGGGTGAATTAGACCGATTACGAACAAACGGAACAGCACCGCAGATGGCAGTGATCACAGACTTGCGCAGTGGCTCAACCGATCGAGTCAATGGAGCAGTACAAGGACTGTCAGGAGTAATCTATCCATCATTGGTCGATGGCGAAATCAATCAAATTCAAAACAATCTACTAGCCGTGCGTGACCGTGTTCTCCTGCAGCGTCATGACTTGATTGAAAGCGGCCGTTGCACACCATGGGTTCGCGGTTATGGTATGACGTTGAGCACCGACTTGGATGATTGCCAAACCGAGGGATATCGACAGGAAGCTTCGGGAGTCGAACTTGGCACTGGCATGATCCTGTCATCAGGCTTTGGTCTTCATGGCTTCGCGCAACTCGGATCGGTTGATACTAGAATGCGGGGAATCGACCAACACGCCGAATCAGACAGCTACCGTTTTGGCGGGTCGATTCAGTACATCGGTGAGTATGCGTACTTGTTGGGCATGGGTGGATTTGGCTTTCAGAATCATGAGGTTCAGCGATCAACAGATTCGTTCAACCAAGGCACATTCGCCACCAGTGACATTGATGGAACCGATCAATTTGCTTCCTTGGAAATAGGAACCCCCATCGTCTCAGAAGACACGGTTTGGCTGTCCTTCATGTCGCTTCAAGGAGTGACTGTTGAACTCGACGCGGCAGAGGAATCTGGTCCGTCAGACTTCGATCTTCTCGTGAGCGGAATCGACGATGATTCACTGCGGAGCATGATCGGATTTTCGCTGTCAAAGACCAATGGAACGGCACTTGGGCCAGCAACCACACAAATCCGTTTAGGCTGGCTGCATGAGTTTCTGAATCAACAGAGGATCGTGCAAACCGCCGTCGAGGCAGTCGCTCCAGTGTTCTATGACGTGCGTAGCACAGATCCCGGTCGTGATTGGATTTCTGCCGGTGCTCAGTTGGATTGGGGCTTCATCTTGGGTGGACAGTTTACGCTCGCCTATCAAGGAAATTTGAACTCTCAATCTGCATTCCAGAGTGGCTTGATCGGAACTCGTTGGCACTGGTGAGCAAACTACAAAACTTAGTGATTAAATGATCCGTGTCGATAACGTCCACCAATTTGACAAAATGGTTTGCTTTCGGTCGCTGGCGATCATTTGAAGCGACATTCTGGTCCGTTTACGGTTTTCTGAAATCCGTGGCGACGAGCGGAACCGAATTGGGTGTCCGACGGATCGGCCACGACGATTTGCGCTTCGAGAATGCTTTCGTCTACTCCTGCCGGTAATGCAAACTACCAAGTTGCCAGTCTTCAGGTCGCGGTATCGCACACATTTTCATCAACCATAGTCTCCTATCGTTCTTTGTGCCTTCGTGCCTTTGTGAGAGACCCTTAACTGCCGAAACGAAGTCACGGAGGCTTAGGTTGCAGTAATGCTGGCGACGATGGCTTCGAGGGGTTGCTGGCCGAGGGTGAGTGAGTGGCTGTGCGAGCTGAGGCAACGTTTCGCGTGGGGGTGCACTTAAGTATCGGTATTGGGCGACATCGAAATCCGAAACCTGAGTTTGACACCACGCGAAGCGTCGTAAGTTTGCCGGGTCACGCGGGCGGCGTTGGTGAGCAAGGGGAAAAGAAGGGGGCACTCAATGAATAAGAATGAATGCGTGGTTGGCGACAAAGCTTGGGTGGCCCCTTCTTTTTTCTGACGAGACAATTCGCTCTCATCGGGAAAGTTTTCGCTGGTCAAGACGCTCGCCGGCGGGGATTCGGATCGGTTGATTGAGGCCCTGTCTCGCCTCGAATTCGGTGAAGAGCTTGGTTCGCATCTCTTCGATCTGGCCTTGGTACGCCGGCACGTCGATCAGGTTGTGTCGCTCTTCGGGATCGGTTTCCAAATCATGAAAACTGTCGCGATCCCAACTCCCGTGATAGTAGATGTATTTGAAGCGGTCTGTACGAATGGCGAGCAGAGTTGGCGTGGCGGGAAAATTCCACTCCCAATGATACTCGTACAATATGTGATCCCGCCAAGGTATCGGCGTGCCGGTCAGCAACGGCGCAAAAGATCGCCCGTCAAACTCCGTTGCGTTTGGTGGTTTAACGCCAGCAACGTCTAACAGGCTCGGCGCGATGTCGATGTTCTGCACCATTTCCGAGACCTCGCTGCCGGGCGGGATCAGTCCGGGTGCCCAAGCGACCATCGGAACTCGGATGCTGGTTTCAAACGCGTCTCGCTTGTCATAGAAGCCGTGTTCCCCCAAGTGAAAACCGTTGTCGCCCATGTAAACGACCAAAGTGTTTTCCGCTAAACCGTTGTCACGTAAATAGTCCATCAGCCGACCAATGTTTTCATCAAGGCTGTAAACGGATTCGCAATAACTGTGAAACAGATCATCGAAGTCGGGGACCGGATCGTTGTCAAAAGCCCCAGTTTCCATGTGGTCGATACCGTGAATCGAATAACGACGGTCGCGAACCCAGCGTGGTTGGCTGCGATAGTTGTGTTCGGTGTTGGCCATCGTTTGTGGATAGGCGATCGCTCGGTCGGCGTAACGGCCGCGATGTCGCGGGGCGGGCTGAAAAGGATAATGCACCGCTTTGAACGAGACATACAGGAAGAACGGTTTCGTAGCATCCTTGCGTTGGCCCAGCCAATCGAGGGCGAGTTGGCTGGTGACATCAGCGTTGTATCCCTCGAACTGACGCCGCTGACCGTTGACATTGAACGTCGGATTGATGTATTCACCCTGGCCTTTGAAGCTAGCCCAATGATCGAATCCGGGACGCGCCTCGTCGCTGTCGTGACCCATGTGCCATTTTCCGATCAAAGCGGTCTGATAGCCAGCTTGGCGGAGGTATTCGGGAAAGAACACGGTGCCCTCTTTGACCGGTCTTTGATTGTCGACAACACCGTGACGATGCATGTACTGTCCGGTCAAGATGGAGGCCCGCGATGGTGAGCAAAGCGAGGTACTGACAAAAGCGTTCTTTAAGTGCATGCCCTCGGCGGCCATCCGATCCAGAGCCGGAGTCTCCAGCCATTCCGGACCGTGATCATGAAACCCCATGAAGTCATAACGATGATCGTCGCTGAGGATGAACACGATGTTCCGCTTAGCCGCATTTTGCTTTCGGGCAGAATTCTGCTGTTGTGCCGACGCCCCAGCCGGCCACACCAAGAAACAAAATATCAGTGCGAATCGACTAGACCAATTCAATGACATAGAGCAGACTCTCATCAGGTTTACGTGCAAGGCTAAAAGGAGTAGCCGTTTAAGGCTTATCCGACGGAAGGGTTCGCAATGGTTTGGGTTGAAACTGACTTCCGACGAATTACCGAGCCAGTCGTCTGTTTGCCGCGCACCGTTCTGGGGTGCAGAAACGGTAGTTTAACCGATTCGTCATGACAGTGTGAATGAACGATGACGTCACCGTAGCCTCAATTGGCACGCTCAGATCCCTGTGGAAAATGGCAGTCCGTTGTCATTCGCTTCCAGATTCATCCGTCAGACGCAGAGGCCATTGTGTTCTCCGGTGCAGTGGTTGGATTACACCGTCGCTGCCCCCCCTTTGACAGCCGCCTGGTTTTCTCTTGTTTCCTCGTGTCACAATCCTTTCTTGCAAGCTCCCTCCGTGTAAATTGAAAATAATCTCAGGTTTCCGCCAGTCGTGAGCTAACGCAAACCTGAGCGAAAATACCCTGTTGGTAAACCGAAGCGGTGCTGGACAGCTTTCTCGAGACATGGGTGTTACTCCATCATAGCGAAGGCCAGCAGAAACAGCGGTAACGTGGCAGCAGCCATCACACGACTTCGTTTCTTGTTTCGCCCTCGACCGGAGCGAGACGCGAATGGTGACTTGCGTGCGGGGCTGGTATCGATCGCCAGATGCGGTAGCGATGCGGCGGGGACGGCCAACGCAGCGACTTCGTCGATTGGCAGCGTCGATGTTTTCCCACGGACACCGAACTCGGAGCAGAGTTGAAGCCGGGTGCGCGGCGCGGCCTAATCTGTGCTTGGAAGTAAGACCGCAGAGCATGTTGCTTTGACGATCCGCCGAATTCGTATTCCGTTCCAACACTTCAATCGTAATCCGTTTGGCGATTGAACCGTGTTTCAATGAATGTTGTTAAAACAAACCCCCTGATTGCTGCATCAGGAGATCGATACTGTTTCGATCCAATTCGTCTTTGCGATGACTCGACGTCGTGGCGACTGCGGCCAGCGGCTCAGCATGAGGCGTCAGGCTAGTACTCTTTTCGTTGAGATGATTGATCACCATCAAGGCATCCAACGCGGTTGTTCGTCCGTCACCATTGACGTCCGTCGCAATCGCCAAATCCATCAAGATGGCAATCCCATCGAGCGGTTCTGGTTGTCCGGCTCGCTGTGGGTTCGCCTCTTGCGAGTTGATCTCATTGATGATGTTCAGCGCGTCTCGCTCGGTAATGAAACCATCGGAGTTAACGTCCATGCGAACGTTCAATGTGCTTGGGCCAAAGTCCGCACGAGCGATCGTCCCCGTGGCCACGACCACTTCGCTGGCGTCAACACCCAGACGCAGCAAACTCGTGCCACCACTGCTCGACGGTAAGACTTGGCCAATGATCAGGCTGCTAACACCCGATCCATCGAGATCACCGAATCCAACGTCTGCGATCGGCCCCGTCGTTTGTTCGATCTTACCCAGGATGAGATCGCCCGAACGACTGCCGAGCAATAGATCCAACTGAGCTTGGCCAGGACGTACAACGACGACGTCCAAGTTGCCATCGCGATCGACATCCCCCACACGAACTTTGCTGTTCGATCCTCCGACGACAATCCGCTGCCTCGTTTCTAAACTCGACTGATGTACCGAAAACACGCTGAGAATTCCGGTCTCGGTCAATGCGATGAGTTGATCTCGATCGATTGAGTCGGCCGAGTTCAAATCAACCGACGCCAAACTGGCGAGTGGTGCCGAAAGGCTTTGCGTGGGACCATCCATGAATCCACCGGCCGAATTCCCAAACATGATTTTCACGGTGCCTGCCGCCGCGCCGTAGCCGCGTGATCCCAAGGCAAGATCGAGATAGCCGTCACCATCAAAATCACCCGTTGCCACTGCGACGGGAGCGTTGCCGAGGGACAATTGCGACGATGCTGGTTGGCTGCTTAGTTTGATACGGAACTCACCGGAGCGGTAAGCGGCCGAGACGTAATCGGGTTGTCCGTCGCCGTCAAAATCGTTGATCAAAACGTCAATCGGGCCATCACCCATGCCAGGGATTTCCGTGGCTGTCGTTTCGTGGATCGCATAAACCGTCCCAGGCCGAGGACTAGATAGGTCGTTGGCTAGTGCAATGGAACCTCCGCCGACCGAGGCGACAGCGATGTGCGTTTGGCCAGAAGTGCTCGGTGACGATGGCGAGGTCCAGGCAGCGATCGCTTGCGGCCGATCTGAAACTGGAATCACCTCTCGGACGAGACCAGTTGCTGTTTGCCTAGTCCGCACTAACGAGTTGCCGCGGTCATTCACAGCCATCAAATCATCGCGACCATCGCCATCAAAATCACCGATGATCATTTCGCGAGCGATATCACCCAGATTGATGTTGAGCGGTACAGCAGCAAACTGGTTGGGCAACCCACCACAACCCTCAGGGATGATCAAGGCGACTTGGCCGGAACCAAAATTGGGATCATTGAACGTGTAATTTCCATTCGAATCCGTCATCGTGCGAGTCTCGTTATCATCCAGCAATCCATTTCGGTTTGCGTCGATAAACACGATCGCCAGATCAACTTGTTCGCCAGAGTCCTCCATCTGATTTGCATTGGCATCGCAGTAGACGTGTCCCGTGACGGAAGCTTGGCCGGGTGCTCCGCCAAATGTGGTTGTCGTGGTGTACTGAGCCGATCCGCCAGCGGGAATGATTAACAAACGTCGCATCGCGAGACCCAGATCATATTCAGCGCCGGCATCGACGAAACCATTGTTGTCAGAATCACCATCGACTGAATCTTGAAGTGCCGATCCCGCAGCAACGCGGATAGCGAGGTCTTCAAAAAACTCCACCATGAATCGGTTGATCGTTGGCGCGATGCCCCCTGAGTCTTCAATACCAACAAAGGTTGTATCGGCGGTGCCGTTTCCACCCCGATCCGTCTCAAACACGAGCAAAGAACCGTCAGCTGTTTGAATAAAACCGCCACCGTCATCGATGGAATTGTCAAACTCAAGATCACCATCAAAGTATCGCGTCAAGTCGATCGTAATGGCTTGCGTGGTTGGATTGAAGAATTGATAGCTTTGCTCCAGACGAGCACCTATTCGTTCATTAAGCGAGTTAAAATTGGGCAAGACCGTTTGCGACAAATCAACGTCTAAACCACTTACGCGAAAGTGACTCTGAGCGTTTGTTGCTGTGGCACTGGAACTTTCGACCACCACATCATTGAGTGTCAATTCATCGAAAAATCGGCGAGGTCCCGATTCACCCAGTCGAAATGCGACCGATGAGCGGAAGGTTGTTGCGTTGAGCGATACAGGTCCAATCGGATCATAGAGCGCATCGCCCGTTATAAATCCGAAGCTACCCAATAAATCGACCGTCACGTTTAGATTGCCATCACCCACGCCAGTCGTCAGCGTGAACGTATCGAACGACGGATTGCCCTGCGTTTGTAGGAAAATGATCGTCGAATCAGAATTGTTGGTGCTGTCGATATCCGCAGCCATATCGACTGCGGCTGTATTGACCAAGCTTGATATCGCATCAACAGAAACGTCGGCTGTCACTGTGAACGTCCGGATTTCGCCAACAGGAATGGATGCGTAGGTGACCGTGACTAGCCGAGTCGTCACATCGAAGTTCTGTGTGGTTGACCCCGGAGCATCGATGATCGCATTGATCAATCCGATCGGCAAGATATCCGTCACCGTGACCACCGATGCGTCCGAAACACTATCAATGTCGTGTGATACGGCCAGTCTATAGGCAACTTGATCGAATCCAGGAATGGCTATCGCCCTGTCGGCTGTCTTATCGAGCACCAAGTCCACTCGTGCACTCGGAACGATACTGATCGATGCCTGATTATTGGTCGTACTGGATTCAGGATCCGTTGTTGCGATGGTGGCAGTATTGGGAATGATCGCTTGCTGATTGGCACCGATCATTACCTCGAATGTAAAGACGATATCGTCGGCGGTAGTCGTGCTATCATCCGGGACCATGTTGGGCACGGTGAATGTTAGCAGTTGTCCGGACTGCACGACGGTGACGCCTGAAAGCCCTGCATTCAAGCTGCCGGCTACGAACGTCAGTCCAGCATCAAGTGTATCGGTGATCGTGACACCTCGGGCAGTCGACGGACCAGCATTAACGGCGGAGATTTGGAAAGTCACGAAGCCACCAGCAATCGGAATGAACGGTGAGGACGTACCGATGAAGTCATCGCTATCGTCACCGTCCGTACGATCATCGGGCGTTCGAGTTCCATTCACAGCTTTGGCGATTGCTAAATCGACCAAACGCTGAACCGTCGTTTGATCACTCGCAGTCGTATTGGCAGCGTTATCGGCACTGACAGTGGCACTATTAATCAGCGGCGATAACGTGTCAGCGATCGCAGGGTCAACTCTCACCACCAATTGGAGGATCACGGAACTGTTGGCGGCGATCGTTCCGGCAATGATGCGAAGTTTTCCGTCGTCGGCTCCACCACTGATGATTTCTAACGTGTCAGTGTCGTCTGTCGAAGTGAATGCGGTGACGTCAGTGATATCAAACGTGACACCCGTCGGTAGCGTATCTAGCACGATGACATTGGTAGCGTCTTCTGTGCCAGTGTTGGTAACAACGAGTTCATACGTCAATAACTCTCCCGCGTTCACGGAAGCTCGGTTGTCTGTCACCGAAACCATCAACGAAGCCTGTGTCAGTTCCCCATCAGCAATCTCAAAGGCACCCACATCAGCATTGCTTGAGCGAATGCCGCCACGACTGAAACCTCGGGCATCGGTCAAGACACTGAATGCAGGTACGCGATCCAGCACTTCGGGTAACTGTGGGATCGCTCGAGTCTGTACTTGGCCACCATTGTCCGCTAACGATAAAAGCGGCGTGTCGAACAGAGTGATATCGGATGGAGCGGTTAAACCTGGTGGCGTCGAATTGTTGGTGTTAAATCCAAGCGAATTGAAAGTGAATCCACCACGGAACACACCGATTCCATCGGCAAACAATGTCGCGAACATGTCAATCGAAGCGCCAAACGCATCGATATTGGAATCAAAATCGGGATCCACATTGCTTGCGAACGTCGAAAACTCGATTGAACGAACGACGCTGCTATCAGTGTTCGCGTAGAACAAACCACCACCCGCTCCCGCCGTCGACTCATTGTCGGTAACGGTCACGTTGGTGAAATTTAAACCAGCGTTGATCAACCCGATGCCGCCACCCTCATCGGCGGACGTGTTGTTATCGACGGTGACACGATTGGCCGTTAAGACGGGTGTTCTCAAAGATCCCGAGAAACCGATGCCGCCGCCCCGGCCCGGAAGTGATATCGGTGCCGTTGAATCTCCCGCTGAGTTGCTGGAAATCGTGGTGTCCGTCAAGAAAATGTCCACGTCCTGCGCGGCAACTCCGCCACCGTCTCCGGTCGAGACATTGGTTTGAATTATTGAATTGAGGATCGTGAGCGTGCTGCCGAGGTCATCGCCGATGACCGCCACACCACCACCCTGCCCGCCGCCGGTCGCGGTATTGTTCTCGATCAATACGGAGTCGAGCGTCAAGTTTGGGGCGATCGTAGCCAGTCCACCGCCCGCTGGAGCACTGTTGTTGCGAAGCGTGACACCGCTGATTGAAATCGCGGGCGAACTGTCCGAGCTACCTGCCAATAACACGATCGCACCACCGCCTTCGGTCGAGAGCAAACCGCCACTGACCGTATTGAGTTCGTACAGTCCATCGCTGATCGTGCCGGGATTATTCACAATCTCCAGCCCACCGCCGCCTGATGATGCCGAATTCGATGTGAAGTCGGTATTGGTAATCGTGAACGTGGGGCTGGTGATCCCGTTGCCCAATAAATACACACCACCACCGCCGCTGTCGGAACCTGCGGCAGTGTTGTTGCTGAACGACGCGTTGGTGAGAGTTAACGCACCATTGTCAATGTACGCCCCACCACCACTATCGTCGGCGCGGTTGTTTTGCACTGCCGACGAAGTGATCAACAGACTCCCGCCAGCGATATAAACACCACCACCATCGACTGCGGCAACGTTGTCTGAAATCGTGGTCGAATCTTCGATGATTAGATTCAGGTTGGAAGCATAGATCCCACCACCGTTGCCATCCAAGAACGGGTCTCCCGAAGCCGTGTTTCCTGTGATCGTCACGCTATCAAACGTGGCCGTTGTGGTCGTGCCGCTCGTGGAGTTGTCGATCCGCACGCCACCGCCCGTTTCGGCGACGTTGCTGCGAATGGTGCCTTCGTTGATCGTGATGACTTCCAGTTCGGAAAGTGTCAGTCCGCGACCGTTGCCATGAGTATCGAGATCCACACGATCCATGCTCAGCGTATCGTCGCTACCCGTTCCACCGTCAATGATCAAAGACGAGGCATTGATAGCATCCAGGGTAAGTATGTTGATGACATCGTCACCGTCTCCCGAGAGAATAGTCAGGGTGGACGATGGACTGGTGAACTGGACAGATTCACCGATTGTCGAATCGATCACGTTGAGGTTGTCATTGGGTGTCGCGTCATCACCGAGTGAAATCATCTCGGCACCACCCTGGAAATCGAACACACGATGAACCGCGCTGAGATTGTCAAGGATTGGTTCCAATCCCGTGTAGTTGATGATCGCTCCGTCAATGTTGATCGAACCGTCATTCTCGCTCAAGAAGGTGTGGGTGATGGTGCTCGCTGAGCCACCTGTAACGACCAGGGAATCACCGGGCGCGATCAGCGGGTCTCCACCGTTGAATGTCAACCCGCCACTCGGGATCGGATTGCCGCCTGAATAATCTACCGTCAGCATGTCGATTCCACCTAACGCATTGACAGTTAAATCGGAAAGCGAATCGACGGGATAGACGCGAACCACATCACCATTGACCAACAGTTCTAGATTGGCTCCGTTAATCCTGAGTAAATACACCTCGTCCAGATCGGAACCCGAGAAAAGATCACCGCTACCGCTACCAGTGACCTCAGTGAGCGTGACATCGTTGCCATCTCCGCCGACATAGCTGATTTCAAAAATCGATCCGTTGAGAATCATACTTGCACCCTCGGGCAAGTCCGCAAACGTGCCGACGATCGCATCCGTTCCATCGTTTTCGATGAGCGTCACAACTTGATCGAAACTGCTAGCGATGTTTCCAGACAAGTTCAGATTCACACCGCCAAGATCGACGCCACCGGTCACTCGGATCTGGTCTTGATCGGAACCTGGAGTTGTCCCGTCGATGCTGAAGCTAACCTCGTCGACCATTGCCAGTGTGATATTTCCGGCGATCGGTAAGATGCCGAAACCGGCACCCACGACGGAACCATCCTGACCGACTGCCAAGTTCCCAGATAGATTGATGCTGGCACCTTCGAGAAGATCGCTGGTGAAGATGCCTGTGCCTGTTTGGATGGGCCCGCGAATGGAGGTGACGCTGACGTTGCCGCCCGTTCGCAGGCCAATGGGAACCCCAGTGGCCGCCAGTCGCACGCCAGGCTGAAAATCATCCGCCGCCGTCCCTGTGAGTATGATCCCACCGGCAACCGTGTCTGCTACCGTCGCTTCGATAACGCGAATCCCAATTCCATCCACCCCTGTGCCAGAACTGGTTCCGATAATGGAGATGCCGCCACCGGTCGATTGCACCGTGGCACCCTGGTTGAGGTCCACACCTTGACTAGTGTTGACGCCCGAAGTGGTGACTCCGGTTAGCGTGATTGCACCGTTTCCAGAAGCCAACACTTGGGCTCCAGTTTGCACAACCACGCCCCTGTTTCCGTTGTTCGTGCCGCGGCCTGTCCCGTCGATACTCAGGTCACCATCGACTACACTCAACAAGGTCCCAGTTGAGAGAAGACTGACACCGCGATTGTTATTTGATCCCGAGGGACTGGCTACACCAACAACTTCAAGTGTTCCTGTCGCCGTGGTGCTAACGACGGTACCTGCGGAAATCTCAATCCCGTCGTTTGCATCCAGCGTGCCGTTTCCAGTCCCATTGATCGAAATATTTCCGCCTGACGATCGAATCGACGAGGTCAGGGGGGACGTCGAAAATTTTCCAATCAAAACGCCGCGATTGCTTCCTGCGCCATCGCCACCAACGCCAGTGATCGTGATCGGACCGTCGGCTGAATCCTCTACGAATGCCGACCGAATCGTCACTCCGGCGTTGTTA
This sequence comes from Rhodopirellula sp., assembly GCA_041740155.1. Lineage (GTDB taxonomy): Bacteria > Planctomycetota > Planctomycetia > Pirellulales > Pirellulaceae > Rhodopirellula. The sequence goes on along the minus strand of JBGSMN010000427.1, from coordinate 1,776 downwards.
GCTCCAGTGCCCCCACTAATCCCCTCGATCGTGATTCCACCGCCTGATGTTCGGACGATCGCCCCGATGCGAAAATTCAGACCGGTATTTCCATCGGTCCCAGATAGATTGGTGCCGATTAATGAGATCGCTCCGTTGCCCGTGGCAATGAACTCAGGATCGTCGGTGACGAACATGCCAAAGTTCGCATTTCCGCTGCCGCCTCCGGTTCCAGTGATCGACATGCTGCCGTCAACCGTGCTCAGCGATGTTCCAGAACCTACGATGATGATGCCATTATTATCGCTGGTGCCAGTCGTGTTTGCGGTACCAGAAACGTTGATCGCTCCGGCACCTGTGTTAGAAATTGTTGTTCCGTCAGCAATCAACATGCCGTGGTTAGTCGCCTCAGTCCCATTGCCATTTCCATCAACGACAATGGAGCCGCCGTTCGCCGAAATAGCCGAAGTAACGAGCGAGACCCCTACATTGCCCGTCGTCCCTGACGCAGCCGTCCCCGTCAAGGAGATCGCACCGGGACCAGTGTCTTCGACGGTCAGTTGAAACATCCCTACCCCGTTGTTTCCTGACCCACTACCTCGACCCGTACCGTTAATCGTGACTCCTCCGCCCGAACTTCGAATCACCGCAAAATTACTCGCTGTGACCCCCTCGTTGTCGTCCGTACCGTTTCCTCCGGTGCCGGTGATCATGATGGCACCGGCGCTCGTATCTTCGACGGTGGCCGCAATGAGAAAGACTCCGTCGTTGTCGCTTTGAGTTCCTTCGCTCGTGCCGCTGATAATCACGCCGCCACCCGACGTATTCACACGCGATCCGGGATTCAGTAGAACCCCGACATTGAACTCGGTGCCCGATCCACTACCCTGTAAGCTGATCGAACCACTGCCCATGGAGCTAACGCTTGCACTTGTGGAAACCTGAATTCCCACGTTATCAGAAAAGGTTCCTTGTCCAGTCCCGTTGAGCCTGAGATCACCGTTAATGGTGCTGACCATGGTCGAGATATCCGAAACGAAGATTCCGGAATTGCTATCGCTTCCCGTCTCGCTGCTCGTTCCAGTGATGTCAATTGTCGTACTACCTAGTCCTGAAACCGTCGCGCCTAGCTCAATTTTCACGCCGTTTGCAAACGCCCCGGTTCCTCCCCCTGTTCCGTCGATCATGATCTCGCCATCGTCGGCATCGATTGCAGCTCCAGCAATGAGAACGCCTTCCCCAACGCCTCCAGCAACACCGACGCCTATTCCTGTAATCGCAATCGTTCCACCTGCGACAGACAATTCGCTGCTGAAGAACGCAACGCCGTTACCGCCCGTCGCCGCTCCGGTACCACGGATCGCTGTGTTGCCACCTACGGTATTGATGACACCGCTAATCGTGACGCCAGCCTGATTCTCTGAAGTTCCGACGGCCGGAGTGTTTAATGGATCCGCACCGCCACCAATAATCAGGTCACCGCCATCGGTATTGATACCAGCGCCAGATTCGAGCGAAAAAGATCCTCCATTGATGTTGTCCCGATCGCTGTTGAAGATCAAATCAAGTTGACTGCCCACCGCGTTGACGCCCGCATTGGCGATGATGCTGCCATCGGCATTGAATCGCAAACCGACGTTACCACCAAGATTCGAATTGTTGATCGGGGCATCGATCGTAATGTCACCGATGCCGGTCGACAGCGGCTCGTCTGTTTCGATAACGACATTGAAACCGCCTTCTAATTCCAGCTGGATATCCGCCGGGTCGATGATGGCGAAACCTGGTCCGCTCTGA
>JBGSMN010000425.1:0-75434 GCA_041740155.1 Rhodopirellula sp. | reverse complement strand
ACTCTCCGATCACGCCAGAAAGTCGCCCACAGAAATTTCCCTACAAGATGTTTGAAATGCTCAAGCTGCAGAACGTCATGCCTAAGCCACACACTTGCTCGAAGCCGGCGTCAGTTTGAAAGTCATCCAAAAGTATCTGGGGCAGTCCTGGCTGCGGAATGAAGTGGGATGCACAGGGGCGAGCGGAATCGTGGTGGAGCACGCCGAAGAAATTTCTGTTTCGTCATGGCATGTTGATCAGGGTCTACAATTCGTTGGGAAAAATCAGCGCGGGATTGAGCATTCGGCACGACGTTGAAGTTCGGATCGACAACTCGCCCCGTGATGGTGATCAGCTCATCATGTTCAATCGCCGGATCTTGGCCATCGGCAAATGGCGCCCCGACGAACAGCGCCACGAGCAAGACCAATGCCGCTGTGGTTTTGCACGAAGAAAACGTTCTGCGGATCTGTCTATCTTCGCTGTAGGTTGGTTTGTCAAACGACCCAGGGATTGTATCACAGCCGATGAAGACATTCCACAAATGATTCCCTCCGCTCGCTAGCGAATGAACGATACGATGGAAACTCGGAATTGAATTCCAAAAGTCTCGAGCCAGATCTGGTCTGATAAAATGACTTCGAACCTGATCCAGCGATTCTTCGTCGATTCCAGCGGACTTTTCGAACCAAGTCACTTTTGTTCTCTTCAATACCACGTTGATTGAATGTTGGTATCCTGTCACTTCACGCCTAAAATCTCCCTTGTTCATTCCAGCCATGTTTCTCCATCCAGAAAAACCGACGCCATGCAACCGCACCTACTGGGTCGTCGATGATTTGTTTCTCGCTGGAGCATACCCAGGTCGGCCAGACCTGGCGGATCATCGCCAGCGGATTGAGTCGTTATTTGACGCTGGCATGCGGACCTTCATCAACTTGCAAGAAGAAAACGAGACCAACAATTCTGGTAAACCGTTTGTTCGTTATGACAATGAACTGCGTCGGCTTGCCAAGGATCGCGGCGAGCAGATCGCCCATCTGCGTTTTCCTATCCCTGACGGAGGAATAACTTCTGTCGATCGCATGCGTTGCATCCTCGACGCCATCGACCTATCGCTCTCAGCGGATCACGCCGTCTATGTTCACTGTTTTGGAGGGATGGGACGAACCGGTACGACAGTCTGTTGTTGGCTACTGCGCCATAAGCTTGCCACAACCGAGAACGTCCTCGAAATCTTGACGCACCTGCGGCGAACTGACGTTGAGCGAGCCGGTTGGAAAGCACCAGAAAATGAAACGCAAGTGGCATTTGTTATGTCATGGACAGGCTAAATAGTTAGTAGTCGGGTATAACATTGGACAACTGCGTTGGTCAGTTTAGTAAAGGAACTAACGCTAGCGGTCACCGTTTTTTAGTCTAAAAGCTGTGGCTGAGGCGTCGGCGGGCATACGCCAATCTCCACGTGGTGATAACGATACCGAACCGACTTTCGGACCGTCGGGGACGCAGTTGCGTTTAAACTGGTTAGCAAAAAACCGGTGCATGAACGTTTGCAGTGTTTTCGTAATTACCGCCTCATCATGCGACTCCGTGAACTCTGCCTGTGAAGCCAAGAACTGCAACTTGTTTGCGTCGCAACCGCCGCGGACGAAGTGATACAGAAAAAAATCATGCAACTCATATGGCCCCAACGACGCCTCAGTGCTCTGCCGAATCTGTCCCTCACTGGTCGGTGGTAGCAACTCGGGCGAGATCGGTGTGTCAGCGATCTCATGAAGCAACGCACGCATCTCGCTGTCGTACCGGTGATCAGCGAGATACCGCACGAGGTAACGAACCAGCGTTTTGGGGATCGAGCAATTGACGTTGTACATCGACATGTGATCGCCGTTGTAAGTGCTCCACCCTAACGCTTGCTCACTCAAATCACCGGTGCCGAGCACAAACCCACGATTCATCAATAGCAGTGTGCGCATCCGCGCCTGCACGTTTTCAAACATCAAATCCACCGCATCGTCGGGGGTCGATTCAAGTTCCCGCTGCAACGTCGCGATCTCGGTTTGTTCGTTGACGACGATCCCCATCGGCGAATGACGCAAACCGATGAACGTGTCAAGTGAAAGTTGCCGAATGTCGATCGTCTCGCAGGTTACACCGAGTCGTTTGACCAATCCGGTAGCATTGTCGTGCGTGTGCGAGGTTGTACCAAAGCCTGGCATAACGAGAGCGTGAATGCACGAGCGATCGCGACCTAAATGATCGATTGCGACAATCGCCACGAGTAATGCCAGCGTGCTATCGAGTCCACCTGAAACGCCGATCGAAAGTGTCATCGTCTCCGGTAAACCTGACAATCGCTTGACGAGACCGCCAGTTTGAATCGCCAAAATTTCGGCACATCGGGCTTCGCGTTCCGAAGCGTCGTCGGGCACGAACGGATGTGGATCAATTCGACGCTGCAACAGCATTCGTGACCCGGTCGGTGAGGTAGGCCGAGGCGGCAACTCGATCTCGATGTGGCGATAAGGACGTGGTAACAAATCGCGGAAATCATCAAACGAGCCGATCACACGCCGGTCATGCGACAGTCGTTGCAAGTCGAGGTCGCGCGTCAAGTAAGTTTCGGTTGGCAAGACCGGATCGGCACCGTCACCGATGCGGCGTGATTGTCCGAGCAGTCCACCGTTTTCAGCAATCAGGCAATGGCCACCGAACACCAAATCGCTCGACGATTCGCCGCCTCCCGCCGACGCGTACACATATCCGCAAATCAAACGCCCCGACTGGCTGACGACGAGGTCTCGTCTCCATTGGGCTTTACCAACCGTTTCGTTGCTGGCCGATAGATTAACGACGACGTTCGCGCCTGCGATCACCGCGTGGCTGCTCGGTGGCACCGGCACCCACAAGTCTTCACAGATTTCAACGGCAATCAATGCATCACCGTCACGGAACAACAGATCGGTACCGAACGGAATCGTTTGACCGCCGATTTCAACCGTCGCCGGGTCCGATAAACTGGCCGCTCGGAAGTGGCGAGCTTCATAGAATTCGCGGTAGGTCGGCAAGAACGTTTTCGGCACGATGCCATGAATCTGCCCGTCCGCAATCACAGCGGCAACGTTCATCACGCTCGTGCCCACGACCAACGGTAACCCGGCAATCACGATGCCTCGCCGCGACTGGGTCGCCTTCGTCAATTCGCGGAGCGCGACGATAGCCGCATCGAGCAACGTGGCCGTGGCAAACAAATCGCCACACGTGTAACCGGTAATCCCCAACTCTGGCAGCACGACCAAATCGGAATCGCCGAATCTCCGCAGCAGCTCGATCGCCGCCCGCACATTCCAAGCAGGATCGGCGACTCGCAGTTGCGGTGCTGCGGCGGTCGCTCGGTAGTATCCGTGGGAACGGACGAGATCCAGTTGAGTCATGGGCGTTGTTCTCGAAGGAATATTCGTGGCGGAACTCGTCAAGAGTTTCGGCACACAATGTAGCAGCCAACTCCAGTTTCCAGGGAGACTGAACCGTCTCCAAACCTCCATCAACGACCTTCGTGTTGTAAATCACGGACTTCGGCTTGTAATTCCTCCCGTTTCAATGCCCCTCCACGGTCGTGAAAAATCTTTGCTTGCGAATTCAATAAATTTTAAACCGTTGCCAGCAATGGACTTAGCGATAGTCATTGCATTTTCCGCGTTCGTTTGGCACTGCACCTGCATTAACACTCTTTCGTTGCCCACCGAAGACAGGACTTCGAGACGGCAGCCCCCGCCTTTTCACAACTTTTCAAGTATCAATCCAAGATCTCACCGAAGCGACCCTTCGCTATGACCGTGGGACTTGGGCAATTAAGGAGAATGCCATGTTGGTTCTAACACGAAAATTGAACGAGAAAATCAAGATTGGTGACGACGTGACGATTACGATCATCAAACTGCGTAACAACCAAATTCGAATTGGTATCGAAGCTCCTCGCGACGTTCGCGTGCTCCGTGGCGAACTGGAAGATTCGTTGGCCAGCGATTCCTCGATTATGGTTTCCGGCGGCGAGAACTCCGCGAGCAACTCCAAGACCCCAAACGCGACCAAGCAGAAAACCGTCCGCACCCCGCTCAGCAATCGTGTGCGTCCGTTCCTCGCAGAAGCGTCGTCAGATGTGCTCGAAAGTTCAGAACATCCAAGGCGAAGCGATGTGATTGACGGCTTGGTTTCGGCAGATGAAATGATCGCAGCGGGCGAAGACAACGACGATCACCGTTTCGACAACGACTCACTGCCGGGGCATGACGATGGACAATCGCCCGCCAGTGCGCTGCAGATTTTCTCAGGTCGAATCGGCACTGATGGCACGATCCGTCAAACCTCCGCTCCGCTGGCCGCGTTCTTCACCGCACCGTAGAAATTCAGAACCATTTGGAATGCAGCGACTTGTCGCCGCGTTTTTTTTCATCGCTAAACCCATACGACTTGCACGCGTGGGAGGTTTTACGCCAAGGGTGGGTTTACTCGGTGGTGGATGGGTTTGAAAAAGAAAGCTCCGACAAGTCGGAGCACTCCAAAGGTAGACGTCGAACTATGCGCGGCCCGCGTCAAACAAACTGACGAAGCGATCGACCAATCGATCTCGCGTCGACTCTTGCAAACCCATGCTGGCGAACACAGCGTCAACATCATCCGCTAAACCGCTCAACTCGGTGGCATCGACGGTGCCATCGGCTCTCGCGCGGAGGTACTCGCTAAAGAACGTCATCACTGACGAGAGACTGGGCAGCGATAGATCGGCGGCGCGAATTTCATCCAGCAATTCCGACGCTGTCGAGACCACTGCGAAGACACCGCTACGAGTTGATTCGCCGCCGAGTCGAGCCAACGAATCAACGACTTGCGTCAGCGGGCGTGATAATTGCGGGAATTCTGTCGTTACGCGTTCCGGCAATGCTTCAACGATTCGCTGGACATTGCCGAGCACCGAGCGCACATCGTCTGCGTCTAAATTGACGTTGCGAACGATCGATTCAACATCATCCCAAACTGCGTTGACGCGGGTCGTATTCACACCTGCACTGGAAAGCACCGAGGTCAGGTCGCTGCGGATAGCAGTTAACTCTGACGTTGAAAGATCGCGATCCGTCAGCGAAGACTGCCACGTGCGAACCAGGCGCCCGATCGAAGTTGCCGTTGGCCGTTGAGCTTCGCCAGCGACGGTGGCCACTTCGTTGACCAACCTCGCGATCCGCTCCGGCGGCACGTCAGCGCGGCTGCGAACCGAATTCAATCCCTCCAACAGTTCGCCCACCAGATTACGAACTTCACTCCCCACGTTCGCGCCACCAGTTTGAGCATTGCGAATGAGTTGCGGTAGACGCGAGAGTACGCCATCGACGACCGACTCCACGCCATCGTTGATACGGTTGATCACGCGAAGTGCATCAACTTCGGTGATGCGTCCATTGCCATCGGTGTCGAGGTTGGCAATGCGACTGAAAACGGTATCAATGACGCGATGAACACCATCGCGAACAGTTTCGCCGCCCTCCCCGCTCTCGGTTGCGTTGATATGATTGATGACCTGCAACGCATCGACGGCGGTGATCCGTCCGTCGGAATTGATATCCGCCGCGATCAAGCCCGCAATTTCATCCATCCGGGCTGCGTCGCCCGCGTCCATGGTCACAATACCGTCGGCGGCGAGCATCTGTCGCTGTTCCAAATTCTCAATGCGAACCCGACGGATATTGTTAGTCGTTTTGGGTTGGCGAATGGGGTTTAGCATTATTGATTACCAAGCGTGGAAGCAGTCGAGGAACACAAAAGATTTTAGACGATCCTGAGCCCAGGATTGTATCCCATAAACTCGCAAAATTACCATGAAAAATTGGCTACAAAGCCGGACCGCCCGCCTCCGCGCTGTCGTGTTGAGGCTGCTACACTGACGTTCATGGCAAGTCCGTGGAAATTGCGGCATTTCATTTGTAAGTGGGAGACATCATTGGCTCAAGAGATTCATTCCGTTCGCGCGTACCTGTATCTCCGTAGTCGTTTGATCGCCGGCGACTTTGAACCTGGTACAAGGCTGCTCTATGGACCGATCGGCAAAGAGATCGGCGTCAGTGCGACCCCGGTTCGGGAAGCGGCGGGGCGGTTGGCCAACGAGGGACTCGTCGATCTTATCCCACAAATCGGGGCGGTCGTCCGCACGATTGGCCGCGAGGAGTTGATCGAGATTTATGGAGTTCGCGAAGTGATCGAGCCAGGCGCTTCAGCAATGGCGGCTCGCAAAGCCACTGATGAACAGATTGCGGCGATCACGGCGGAGTTTGAGAAAATGAAAGCGGCCACGGAGGAGCAGAAGCACTCGGGCGAGAGTCAAACAATCCGTGAGATCAAACGTCGATTTGACCGAGCAGATTATGATTTTCACATTCGCGTGCTCGAAGCAACTGGAAATAAAGCAATCGTCCACGCCGCGATGCCATCGCAAGTATTGACGCGCGTGTTTGGCCTCCGAAAACACATCCACGACGCCGAGTCGATGCAATTCACGTGCGATCATCACCAAGCGATCTTGGACAGTATCGTCGCTCACAAACCAGAAGCCGCCTTTGCCGCTGCAGTGGAACACATTCAGTATGGACTGAATCATTGTCTCGATGTGATGGATAAACTCGACGTGGCAAGAGAAAGCAACAGTACTATTGAAACCGAGGCGGTTTCAGTCATTCCCGCCATCTCCCCGACGAAGTTGAGTCGTGAGGATTAAAAACCTCCCCAAACTTTGGTTGGGGGAGGTGGTAACGAATCGGTTACACATCGCACACTTGATACGCTTGCCGTAACGAGGCCACAGGATCATCGGATGTCGGGATGAATTCTTGGGCCACGTATCCTTGGTAGCCCATCTTCAAGATCGTTCGCATGATCGGTGGATAGTGAATCTCTTGTTGTGCATCGAGTTCTCGGCGACCTGGATTTCCTGCCGTATGATAGTGACCGACGATGTTGTGATAGCGTTCGATATTTCGAATCACATCCCCGTTCATGATCTGAACGTGATAAATGTCGAACAATAGTTTGAACTGCGGCGAGTCAATCTCCTTTACCAAATCGGCGCAGAGATGGATGTCATCGCCCCAATAGCCTGGATGCCCTTTCATGGCATGAACGGTTCCATCGGCGTTGTAATGTGCTTTGCTGTTGAGATGTTCTAACACCAAACCAATCTTCTTTTCTTCTGCATACGGTAACACTCGTTTCCAACACTCGATGCAATTCCTGCGTGCCGCTTCATCGCTAATTCCCGTTTTCCGCATCCCCGTGAATGTGATCACATTTGGCGCACCATATTTAACGGCCAAATCGATGCCTTCTCGCAGTTTCTGTTCCACTTGAACGTGATTCGCAGGATCGAGTGGCCCGTCAGTGAATCCATGACTGCCGACCAAAGCGATTTTCAGGCCCATCTGCGTGACCTGTTCATAGTCCTTGTCTGGAATTCCTTCAATCGCTTCGATCCCGATGTCCAGGCAATGTTTCGCCAGCGTGATGCTGTCCATCGGCTTGAAGCACCACCCCATCACAGACTGATGGATTTTTCGAGAGGACGCATTGTTCGGTGATTCGCTGGGCATCAGAAAAACTTTGTTGGGGAGGAGAGACGGGTCGTCCGAATAAGGGATCGCTATCGACTGATCATCGACTTAGTATACGTGGTTCGCGGTGTACATGCAGGGGATTGCCACAGTGTTCTGATGCGATATTTTCACTCCCACATTTGCCGATTGAAACCACAATGAATCTACGTTGTTTCTGTTGCCTGTTTGCTGCTTTCACATTGTCGATACTGACCAGTGCAGCCGAGGTAGATTGGCCGCCCGGCCAAGCGATCCCGAAGTTTCCAACGCCCGCTGAAACGCTCGATGCGATCGAGGTGCAATCGCTCAGCGAAGACGAACAGTTACTGTTCTCGTCGCTGCAAGGTCATGTCAACTGCACAGCGTCGGCATGGTGCTGCCCGTCGTGCGTGATTTAACCGAGTTGCACATGACAACTGCAACTGAGATCTACCAGTATCTCTACGACAGTGAGTGGCAGCAATGCACGCGGCGATTGATCGTGAGCGCGAATCCTGGACGTCGCGGCGATCTTCATCACACGCGTGACATTGCCTCGGCAGTCGGTGCTGCGGTCGTGTGGTTGGATAACCGCGACGAAAAACAACGTGACCTCATGCGCAAATTCTTAGCCGATATGACGCCTGGCGATGCAATTGTGTTGGGTTGGTACACAACCGAGCGATCTGGCATCACCACGGCCTCGGAATTCGGAGTGGGAACTGTTCCAGCGGATTACTACTTGAGCCCCAGTGTTTATGGGAGCGTCGATCAACCGATTGCGATACCGGTTGTGCCGAAAAGAGCTGAATTGCAAAACAAAGCATATGTCACGGTGTTCATCAGTGATGGTGACAACATTCAGTACAACCAGCATGCGATGCGCAACGATTGGGATCGCAGTCGATCGGTTTCGCTGGCAAACGGATCATCGGGAGCATTTGACATTGGACGTTCGTGCCAGCACAGATTGCGAAGAGTGGTTCGCCTGCATGCCATCGGAAGTGGATGTCAACGCCAATGAGCGATTTGAGCTGGTGCCACAAGCTGCTAAATATGTTCGCGTTGTCGTGCGACCGATTGGTGAGGCGACACACGGGACGATTAATGAAATAGAAATTTATGCAAAGTAAATTTTGGGAATGCGGCGACTTATCGCAAATTGTCGCCACTTTTTTTTCACGGCAATCCGTATCAGATCTGTTGTTGTGTTTCTTGCTAGGGTGGATTTACTCGGTTGGTGAGTGGATTTGAAAAAGAAAGCTCCGACTAGTCGAAGCACTCCACAGGGGCTGATTACTTAAATTGCCGTCGAAACTCGCCGGGGGTGGTGTTCATGAGTCGTTTGAATACCACGTGCATGTACTCGGGGTAAGCAAACCCGCACAATCTCGCAATTTGATCGGCTGGCAGATCCGTCGCCAACAACAACTCGCGAACACGCTTGATTTGCACATGACGAAGTTCTTCTTGGGGCGTACGTCCGAATATTTTGCGCACTTGACGTTCGAGTGTGCTGCGTGAAATCGCCGTGTTCTCAATCACTTCATCTACCGTCACCCCACGACAAGCGTTCTCGCGCATGTAGCGTAACGCAGCGGCAATGTTGGTGTCCTCGATCGCCACACAATCGGTCGAATGACGCGTCGCGATGCCCAGCGGTGGGATTGGTGGGTACTTTGAAGTTAGCGTTTCACCCTTCATCAAACGCGACAGCAACTCTGCCCCTTGATAACCGACCATCTCCGCGTTCGGGATTACGCTGGACATCGGCGGCGACGATATCGAACACAACAATTCATCGTTGTCCACGCCAATCACCGCGACCTGTTCCGGTACAGCGAGATCGACACGAGAGCAGGCATCCATCAACTGCGTCCCTCGAATGTCGCTACATGCCATGACCGCAAAAGGCGGCGTCATGCTGTTCAACCACTGTCCCAATCGCGCTTGATCGTCCTCCCAACTGAGAGCTTCCGGGCCGACCCAATGTGAACTGTAGATCTTGCATTCGGCACCAACTTTCGCACGCACCGTCTCTGCAAACGCGGCTTGTCGACGCCCCGACCACGCCTCACCAGCAAATCCACAAAAGCCGAAATTGGTGTAACCACGGTGGATGAAATGCAGCGCCGCCATCACCCCGATCGCGGCATCGTCGCTACGCACGCCTGGCAGATCGGAATCTTCATTGCGGTCCGTCAGTTGCACCAGTGGCACACCCGTTTGACGAATCGCTGAGATGAAATCAGGACGTGTGGTTCGAGTGATGATGCCATCGCCCTTCCAATTATGCAGCCACGCTGGCGGAGCGAGTTCCAAATCACGCTGCTCCAAAAACACCGACCATGGCTCATGCACTCGCATGTGACGAACGATCCCTGACAACACCTCCCGTCCGTAAACACTGGAGGTTTCAACAATGAGCGCAACGTGAGGCTTCATGGACGCGATGAAAAGAATGGATGAGAAGAGATTGAGAGAAAAGCGTCACTCGATTTCCCTGTCCGTGAACCCAGGTCGCAGCGACGAAAGACGCACAGATGAATCCATGTGTGCGCATTCTCATATTTTTTAGGCGGAAAATCGCATGTCTAAAAGGGGGGTGTGCGTTAAACTGCCTCCTGTCCTTTGTGATTCACCACGACTCGCTGGCTAACATCGCCACTCTGTTTGTTACGAAGAATCAATTTGACGCTGCCATCGGGCATCTTCTCTTGCTTGATCAATAGGTGATCCGTGTCAAAATCTCGAGTCTCGCCAGCCCGTTGGGCATGTTCGTGACCGCGCCAAATCGGCAAATCAATCGACTCCCATTGTTTGCTCACTACCGACCGATACGCTGCATCCATGATCGCGTTGACGACATAGCCATCGTAAAAATCCTCCATCGGTGCGGTGTTTTGCTCGAGCGCATTTAGCACGTCGGAAAACATATCGACGTAACCCAGTGCCGCCGCTTCGTCACCGACCGGGAACAACCAACCCGAGTTGCCTTCGGCTTTTTCGGCAACGTACTCCGACCCGCCTTTGGCCGAGAACATTTCCATGCCGGTCCGCAGCCAATGGTTCAACCAAATCGTTCCTTCGGTGCCTGCGACCTCGTCACGCAAATCCATCCCACCGCGAAATGTCCAGCTCACTTCGAATTGTCCGATTGACCCGTTCTCGTATCGCACCATGCCGATCGCATGATCCTCTGCTTCGATTGGATGGACTTGCGTGTCCGCCCAACAAACGACTTCGAGCGGACGAATATCTTTGCCGATAAAGTTTCTCGCAATCTCGATGCAGTGACACCCCATGTCGATGATCGCACCACCGCCGGACAGTTCTTTATTCCAAAACCAATCGCTATGCGGACCGGGATGCGTTTCGCGAGAACGCACCCACAACACATCGCCAATCGCACCGCCACGCACCGACCCAAGCGCCTTCAGCGTCTTGGGTGTGTACACCAGATCTTCCAAGTACGCATGAAAGACGCCCGCCGCTTCCACGGCGGCTAGCATCTTCAATGCTTCGTCAGCGGTCCGCCCCAGCGGTTTGGTACACAAAACGGCCTTGCCAGCTTTGGCAGCGGCGAACACAGCGGTTTCGTGCAAGTGATTGGGCAAACCGACGATCACCGCATCAATCTCGGGAGCGTTGATCGCCTCGTCGAGATCTGAAGTAAAACGTGGAATATTGTGTTCTTTCGCGAACTCCTGTGCATGGTCTGGATTTCGCGAATAAACAATCTGCACTCGATCGCGTGATCGTTTATCGTGCAATGCGTGGGTGTAGAATTGGGCGATCAGTCCACTGCCGAGCATTGCGATATTCGCCATCGGTTACCTTTGCTGAGTTGCTTGCCGCTCGATCGTTTCCATCACCCGCTCATCGGGCCAGATCTCCAGGGGCGAATAATTCGGATGTCGACCGCCCTGGATGAACGGATCGTTGTGCCGCGTATTGTAGCAACAAATCAGCGACCAGCGGGGGTACTCAGAAAGGTTCTGATCGGATCGATGCAACAGATTTCCGTGAAAGAATAACGCATCACCGGGATTCATTTCACAGTAGACGAGTTCATGTCGCTGCATCGCAGCGTCAACCCGCGCCATGTCTGCTCCGGTTTGTTCGCCGACTTTGAGATGTTCGACACGACCAATTTTGTGTGAACCGCGGAGCACTTGCAGGCAGCCGTTCTCACGTGTGGCCTTGTCGACGGCAATTAAACAACTGCCCATGTCTGGATACAGGCAACCGTTGTTGTACCAGTAACCGTAGTCTTGGTGCCATTCCCAAGCTCCGCCGACCTTCGGCTCCTTGAAGCTCATCTTGTGATGGTAGTGATAGACTTCATCGCCAAGCAACTCTTTCATCGCGTTTGCAACTCGCTTGCTACGAACGATCGCGGTGTAGACAGAATCATCATCGAGATCGTTCTTGAGCGTCAAGCGAGTTTGTCCGCCAGTGGCGTCGGTGCGAACATACGAATCACTCATCAGGCTCGGATCGTTCTTGGCAAACGCCAGCAAGCCTTCCATTTCGGCGTGATTGAAAAGCTCGCGCTTGAGCAAATAACCATCAGCCGAGAATTTAGCGAGATCGTCAAGCGAGCATTGAAAATCGATCATGTTCGTACCGTGTGGATGTCAGAGGATCATGGGGAAAGCGACAACCCAACATTATCAGGGAATGAAGCCACGATGTACATTGCCATGGTTTACTTCTTCAACGTTGCGTTCCACCACCAACGATTCGTGGGCCGATCATTTTTCAAAGCCACGTAGGATTCCAAACCGGGATAGTTTTGCATCTTCAGCGGCAACAAAGATTGTGGCGCAATCTCGACGCCACCGCTGGCCATCAAAACTTGATGCTGTTTGCGGCCTTGGCGATAACGATGCAACACTGCAATCGAATCAACTTGTTGCGGTGCTGCCAATTTCTCGGCTTGCTCGGCGGCAAAATACATCACCGCACGCTGGATCGTTTCATGATCTGAACTGACCGCCATGCGTTTCCAAACTTCGCTGATCGCTGTCGCCATGTAGATGGACTCCAACGCCCCATAGATCGGATACGCGGTGCGGATGTCGATCCAGTTTTGGTTAAAATGATCGATAAAGGCTTGCGAGGTCGCATCAACGACCACGTTGCCGCGAGCGCCATCGAGCATCGCCCGTTCATTCTCGCCACTGAGCCGGATCGGTGAACCGGAGAGCTGCACGATCCGGTCACCATCGACTTCACTCGCTCGTACATCCATCGCTTGCGACGTGAACCACAATCGCAACAACAAATCTGTCGGTGGCGAGCCATCACCAATCGTTGAAATGAGTTGCAAATAATTGCGAACGCGATCCGGCATGGGTTCATCACCGAGAGCCAGTCGTTTCATGTGCCGGTCGGCTTCCACCATCACGTACGCAACTTCATGCGATGGTGTCGTGCCGAACACCGTGATGTCTTGACGACCAAGAGCAGCGGCGAGTTGTTCCGCAGCCATGCCGATTGGAACTTCACCGCTGACGATTCGTTGGCCCAGTTCGGCAGCGGATTGCAAACCGTGCTGAGTCGGATCGATCGTGCAACCAAATGGTGCGCTCGTCCGAGCAGCTTTCAATCCAATCGCGAGTGACACCAGACTCATCGGCGGCAAGCCGCTGTTGCGGTCGACTTGCCAACCACCACGATCAACAAAACCAGCGACTGGACCCGCGAGAATCAGATCATCTTCGGTAACAATCACCATCGCGATCCGCGACAAACCAGCCATTGCGCGAAAGGCTTCGAGCGACTCATTCGATTGATCGGGCTGCACGTTTGTTTCGGCAGATTGTTTGGCGAGCGAGCGAGTCGCGAGGGCTTGCATCATGCGGCGGATCGAGACGCAGCGAATACGAGCAGGCGATCGCCAGTCGGATGGATCGACTGCTCCCTCCGCTTTCGCTTCTCGCTGAGTCAATAAACTCGCAATTGAGGCAGCCTGGTTTTGCGGTTTGCGATCGGATGAATCGATCTCTCGCAGCAAGCCTTGAGGATCGACCATCACGCCCGCAGGATAAGGTGCCATCGTGCCGACGCCACCGAGTGCCTCCCAAGAATCCGGGTCGATGGTTTGTTGGATCAATGTCATCAGGGAATCGAAATCCGCCATCGAGCCGCCACCGGCAGCCGCTGGATTGGCACCTTGATCATTAGCAGGCGGCCCCATCCCGATCCCGTTCATGAACCCGTTATTGGCGGGATTATTATCAAACTGCGACACAATCTCTGGATCTTCCGCAGCGACTTGCCCCGACTGGAAACTCTGCCCCGGCGGCACAACCGCCGCCGCACACACCGCCAGCGTGAAACAAACCGCCACTGTTCCAAATTGGTTCCAACGCATCACAACACCTTTGGTTCGCTAAAGAAAAGACGCAGGTTTCCGCCGTGCCGGCAGCCCGCGAGCTTTAATGTACCGAACCAGCCGACAATGTGCTAGTTTTTGCCGAAAGGGCATTGGCTGTAAAAAAGTAGACGCAGAAACGGGGTGACGAGGAAAACGGCCGGCTCAACGCGGAGATGATGTGCCGATGTGAACGCAGAGACGGTCAACGTCTGATTTGGTCAACAAAAAAGGGCGTGGCTCGACGCCACACCCTTTCGCTTCATTTCATGGCACGATTGCCGCAGGTTACTCGAGTGATTCAGTTTCCTTCGCTTTGATTGTGCCTAAAGCTCCCCATAATCCGTAAGGGCTTTTTGATCCAGGTGGAGTCAATCCATTTGCGACCGATCGTACTGTTGCGTCACCCGCTTCAATGGAATCGGTAATGAATCGCACCGCACCATCTGTAAACAAAACGTGCGCACCACCTTGGTGGTAACTGCCAACCGAACCGAATCCGTCATTGGAGTCACTTGATCGTAGACACGAGGGTGAATTGGGCGGCAGGAGAGTCCCAACAGCAGTCGAATGCCAGTGGCCATCGGCCCACCGACGACCTCGTGGCCAGAGAGTGCCCGCAGCATACATGCTGGGGTTCGCAGGATCAATGTGCGTTCCAGACTTGCAACCGTCTGGAGCGTAAGAATTGAGAGCTGTAGGCAAATGATAAACATAGCTACTGAGTCCCCGGGCTTCATTGGATACAGTCATTTCCCCCATGGCAACGGTATTTGCCAACCCATCCAGAACGTCACGGAACTTGTTGAACTTCGCTGAGTGGAACAGGCCTCTCTCTTGGCCATTGACGGCGGTGTGCCACTGGAGTTGATTTGTGCCGCTGGTGGCATTTAGCTGTGACGTGGGTTGAGTATTAGCAGCTCGTCCGATACCACGAAGGGTGTCACCATAACAATTGCCGTAGTTTAATTGACCGGCACCATTGAGTTGAGTTGGATCGCTTGGACAGCGATAGGAAGCGATCTGCGTCTGCCAGGGAACAAAGTTGGGCGTGTCTGTCCCAGGACCGTTGCCCATCGCAGGAATATTCCCGGTCTGTTGAATGTTGCTAACGAGCTCCCAGAGTGCTTGCTGCTCAATGAACGGCAAGATGCCAACCGCGTTATTATTGAGTCGGTAACCGTTACTGATGGTGCCAAAACGACCCGCTGGAAGCGTATCGTATGCGGCATGATAATTGTGCATTCCAAGCCCAATCTGCTTGAAATTGTTGCTGCAACTCATCCGTCTGGCAGCCTCGCGTGCAGCCTGCACAGCAGGCAGTAAAAGTCCAACCAAAACCCCAATAATGGCGATAACGACTAGCAACTCAACAAGAGTAAAACCAGCTCGATTATCCCTTCGTTCGTAATTCAACTTCATAACAATCTCCTCTTTTCCTAAAAAGCAAATGTAGAAAACAAAACAGTTTCGTTCGGTCTCGCTCGACTAGGGATTTTCAGGGCCCTTGATAGCCGCGTCGTATTTTTCTTGGTCAAAATAGTTTTCATCAAGGCTCGGGTCTTTCGCGACCTCGCCATCAAGCACGGCCGTGCTGTTGCTCGAGCCGCATCCCGGTGCAACTGATAGAATGCAAGCAACCAGCGCAAACAGCAAATATCGTTTCGTCAGGGGCATGGGTGTTCCAATGTAAAAGTGAAGAACAAAAGAGAAAATGCAAGTAGGTTCTCGCGCGATACCATTATTTCATCATAGAGGATGAAGACACTTCGATGATTCTAGGCGACGTGGGGGGGCGTATCAATCTCTTCACGCTGGATTCGTGGAAATTTTAGTGATTTTAAACCTGATTCCACACGGATCAGCAAGTGACTTACTCTCTGCTCTCCATGAACCCTTTAAAAACTCCTCCTGCATCGACGCGACGGCAAACGACGCGGCCGCGACGATGGGCGTTTCGGATCGGTGCCGTGATCCTGGGCGTCGCTCCCGTGTTGATACTGGAACTGTGTTTGCGACTGGTTCACTGGCAACCGATACTGCCAGAGAGCGATCCGTTGATTGAATTTGAAAGCTCACGACCGCTGTTCGTGCTGGATGAGGGCAAGGAGACCATGGTGACGGCGGCGAACCGGCTTGAGTATTTTCGACCAGAATCGTTTCCGATAGAAAAGCCGCGTGGTTCCTATCGCATTGTTTGCGTCGGTGGATCGACCGTGCAAGGCCGGCCCTATGCGATCGAAACCTCCTTCACGACGTGGCTGGAACTGAGCCTCCATGCTGCAGATCCAACGCGGGCCTGGGACGTGATCAACTGCGGTGGCGTGTCCTACGCAAGCTACCGGTTAGTGCCGATCGTTGAGGAGATGCTGCTGTACGAACCCGATTTGATCGTGCTTTACACGGGGCACAATGAGTTCTTAGAGGATCGACATTACCGGGATCTCGATGAGTCGTCGGCACTAAACACGCCATCACTGTCGCGATTGTCCCGGCTTCGCAGTGTGCAGTTGGTTCAGCAATTCGTTGGCCGAGGACATGCGACAGCCAGCTCTGTGAAAGACAAACCGATGCTGGCCGAAGAAGTCGACGCGTTGCTCGACTACCGCAGTGGGCTGGAAAACTACCAGCGTGATCCGCTATGGCGACACGCCGTCGTCACGCATTTCAATGTCAACCTGCGCCGCATGATTCAATTGTCGAGGGACGCAAACGTTCCCGTGCTCTTGGTCGATCCGCCCGTAAACTTGCGTGATTGTCCGCCATTCAAATTCTTGCCGACCGATGATGTTGCAAACGAACAGCGAATGACCACTGAGCAGCTCGTTGCTGCAGGCGTCGCGTTACCAGATGCTCAGCGAAATCGTGCGATCGAGTTACTGGAACAGGCTGTGACGCTTGACCCCGCCAATGCGGGCACGCATTTTTTGTTGGCCACGTTACTGGATCGCGCTGAACGGTTTGCGGATGCGAAATACCACTATGAAAGATCACTCGATGAAGACATCTGCCCGTTACGAATGATCGAACCGCTGCGTGAAGTGATCCTCGACGTCGCCACGGATACCGACACAGCACTGATTGAAGTTCGTCGGCGTTTTGAAGAACTCAGCAAAGGCGCGATCCCTGGCAAGCGTTTATTTGTCGACCACGTGCATCCCACATTTTATGGCCATCAACTCATCGCGGAAGAACTGATGGAACAATTGGAAGCGAGCGGCGTGATCGAGCCTATCGATGATTGGCAAGCGAAACGCGATACGTTGTATGAACAGCATTGGTCATCGCTCGATGTAATGTACTTCGAGCGCGGAAAACAGCGGCTCGAAGGGTTGCAGATCTGGAGCCAAGGGCGCGCTGATAAGATTCGCGATACGGAACAGTAAAAAGTTGACGCAGAGGCGGGGAGGCGGTGAGACGCAGAGAAAACAGTAAGGAAGCACAACGCAGAGAAATAGAAAAAGTGTCTCTGCGTTGACATCGGCGCCTAATCTCCGCGTTACCTTCTCGGCGTTGCACCTCTGCGTCTCAGCGGCTCCGCGACTCTGCGTCTATTTTTAATTCCGCCGACCGCTTGGGAGCGTGAGATCTTCCACGTGCGCAGTCGGGTCTTGCAAGATTTCATCAGTGCTTTGTGGGTCGATGTTTCGACAGGTTTCGGTCAACTTATCGGCGAGATCGTCGAGCCAATCTTCCCATGTTTCGATGGTCGTGTTTTCTGGTGGGATGTTGGCCATTTCATCCAGTAACAAAATCATTCGCAAACAATGGCGAAACAAAATGCCTTCTTCTTTTTGCAGTTTTCGCGTCACCACATATTTATCGAAATCGCCACCGAACTCCAGCAGCTCACCAACAATCCATACTGGCGTGACGCTCACATCATCAACTTTCGGATAGTCATCGCGGAATAATCGCAGCAGTTTCTCGCCGATCGTCAACGGCCACACGCGAGGTTCTTCGAACATCACACGACCGAATCCTTTATCGCGGACCTCCTCCTCCTCTTCGTCGCGGGCACCACCGAGTTCTTCCGGCGATGCCAGACCGCGTTGCAAGAGCAATGGATCGAGATAGCTCGTCGCCAGTGTTCCCGGTGGCATGTCTTCGATCTTCGGCATGCGTGTATGCCGAGCCACCGTGCCAGGCACGTCGAGCACGCTTTCGAGTACGGCGATGCGTTCGTGATCGTCAGCGGTTGCTAAAAGATCAGCGACAAACACACCGAACAACGGGTTGATACTCTTGAGCTGCACGATGCGTTCCAGACGATTTCGTGGCGTGGCTGTCAGCGGCGTGTAGTCGGCAAGTTCATAACCATGCTCTGCAATCCTCGCCTGCTCATCGAGCTCGGCTGTTTCCACAGACTCGTCATCGTCGTCCGCATCATCGTCTTGATCCGATCGCATGTTATCGAGCAACTCGCCGAACACGCCTGCGGTCGCTGGCAACTTGGCTGCTGCCGTTTTGGCTGCCGCTTCGGCTTCGAGTTGGCGGACGAGGTCGCCTGGTTTGATGGGGCCAGCGTCCTGTTTCGGCTTCTCTTGCAACGCTTTCGGTGGCGGATCGAGTTCGATGGCATCGGAGTTGTGCAGGGTGATCAACATCCGATTGAGATCTTTTTGTGCGTTTTCGATTCCAGCGAGGTGCATCAAACGCCGACCGACGAGATCGCGAATCGGGGCGATGTGTTTGTCTTTCAAAATCAGATACGCGAGTAACCGCCAGGGCAACCGACCGCGTGAAGACAAGTCCGACGATTTGGCGGTTTGCAATTGTTCAAACTGTGCCTGCGTCCAATAGGTTTCTCCGGTGCGTCGCTTGGGCATTTTCTTTTTGAGTTGTTTGCGAGCGCGAAGCAACCCTGGATCTTTAGTGTCTTCGGGAATCTGATCAAACTTCTCACGCCAACGGAACATCTTGACGTCGTCTTCATGAGCGAGCGCAAACACATACCCACGATCATCGAATTGCGGTCGTCCAGCGCGTCCAAAAATCTGGTGCGCCGACGCGGACTCGACGAGTTTGCGCTTCGCCTTGGGGCCTTTGAGTAACGAAGGCAAGACGACGCTGCGGGCAGGCAAGTTGATCCCGGCGGCAAGCGTCTCGGTGCAAACACAAATGCTGAGGAGCTTCTGTTGAAACAGATCTTCAACGATCCGGCGATACCGAGGCAACACGCCCGCGTGATGGACACCAACTCCACGCATCAGGATTTGTTTGAGTTTCGGACCGACGCCAGTCGTGAAGTCGGCTTCGTTGAGGATATCGGCGAGTTCTTTCTGACGTGATTTGTCGATCAGCGATTTGCCTTTGAGCATCTCGGCGGTTGTCCAGCATTCCGATCGCGAAAAACAGAACATTAACGCGGGCGTCCGTCGGCTGACGACATCGCCAGCAGCGATCTTCTCAACAAAATCATTGAGCAGCTCGTCTTCGATCCATTCGTATTGCAGCGGTACTTTCCGCTCGGTGCCTTGCACGAGTTGCAGGTTCTTGCCGTGGGCGCGGCGTAACCAGCCGGTGAACTCGAGCGAGTTGCCGACCGTGGCACTGAGCAGGAGCAGCCGCACGCTCTTAGGCAATATCCCCAGCGTCAATTCCCAAACGATG
Organism: Rhodopirellula sp.; assembly: GCA_041740155.1. Taxonomy (GTDB): domain Bacteria; phylum Planctomycetota; class Planctomycetia; order Pirellulales; family Pirellulaceae; genus Rhodopirellula. The sequence continues at coordinate 55,843 of JBGSMN010000425.1, read as the reverse complement.
CCGCGTTCGTAATCATTGAACGAGTGAAACTCATCCATGACGACGCAGGAGACATTGTCGAAGTCGAATTTTTCGGGATTGAGTAAACGATTGAGCAGGATCTCGGCAACGACCACGAGCACGGGTGCATCGGGATTGACAGTGCGATTGCCCGTGACGAGGCCGACTTGATCGGCGGAGAAACCCCAGCGAACGGCGGAATCGCGTAGCTCGTCGAGTTTTTGATCTGTCAGTGCGATCAGCGGGGTGGTGTAGTACATCCGCGTGCCCGCCCGCAGAGCTTCGTAGACGGCGGCTTCGGCGATGAGTGTTTTGCCAGTGCCGGTAGGGGCGCAAACGAGCACTCCGTGGTTGCCATTTTTTTCCGGATCGCCGGTAAAGTAGGCGAGTAAGGCTTCCTCTTGAACTGGATAAGGTTCGTAAGGCAGCGTTTCAAAATACTCGCCTGCGAGGGTATCACGATCAGGCGGCGGGGTAGCGGGTGCATTCATGCCGACATCGTAGCGGAACTCGCCAAGAGTTTCGACACGAGCTTCCGCTACGACACCGCTTCGCTTGGCTCTTTGAACCGATAACCCACGCCACGCACCGTCTCAATCAAATCCGCTGCCCCTTCCATCTTCTTTCGCAGTGCTCGGACGTGTACGTCGATGGTCCGCTCCAGCACCAAGGTGTCTTCGCCCAAAGCTGCTTCGACGAGCTCATTGCGATCGAAGGCTCGGCCAGGTTGGCGGATCAGGGTTTCCAACAACCGAAATTCGCTTTTCGTGAGCTTCAGTACTTCACCGTCGACCGTGGCCACGAAACGCCGGCGGTCGACGGTCACGCCAGAGTGCGTGACAGACTCCGAATCATCCACAGCGGGTTCACGGCGGCGCAGCAGCGCTTTGATCTTCTGCAACAGCACCTTGTAACTTTCGACAGGCTTGACGACATAATCATCCGCTCCCATTGCAAACCCGACGACTTGATCGGACTCCTCGCCCAACGCACTGAGCATCATGATCAGGCAGCTCTTCGTCGCCGGGTTGGCTCGAAGTTGTTTACAAACTTCCACACCACTGAGAATTGGCAAGTCCACATCGAGGACGATCAAATCCGGCAACTGCAGTTTTGCCTGTTTGAGTGCCTCGCGACCATCGGTCGCCCGGATGACCTCATACCCCGCGCGCTTGAGTTGGTACTCCAACGTCTCCACGAGCGGTAGATAATCCTCAACAATCAGGACTTTGGTTTTCGACATTGGACGCGCAGGTGAGGGGTCTCGGGTAAGAAAGTGGACTGTTCAATTAGCGGTCATTTTGGTCGAAGCTATCCAATCCCGCAGCGCCACGAGTGCTGTAAATGCAATTAAGGTTTGGTGAAGATTTGAATCAGCAACTCGTAGCGGAAGTCGTCAAGACTTTCGATTCACGCGTGACCAAAAAATTGAAACTCTTAACGAGTTCCGCTACCAGACGTCGCTAACGCGAGCGGCAAGATGTTTCATACCGGAAGCCTGAGTCTCCCGCCGAACGCTTGCTCGACTCAGCAGGAGCTTCGATCTCCCGTCGGTGGCGTGTGAAGGTAAGTTTATATCTGCCGCTCGCCTAAAAAAGTTTTATGCGCAAATCGCGATTCATCCGTTCAGCGTGCTGGCGTAGGGCCATAAAACCCCGCTTTTTCCGCTGAAAACGCGTGAAACACCCGGTTATCCAGCACCTCTTGCAGTTTCACGGATTCGCTCTTTCGGCGAAAACAACAATTCGGCTAAAGTTCTTTCTGGAATTTGTCGCGGCGAAGATCCCGCATTGGGCAGGACAGCTCAATACCTTCGTCGATGTCGGTCGGCCCCTGTCGGGTGTCGGCCTTCGCACCCAAGGAATGGAGCGTCTGAACGATGTTGTTAGAACGAATCGAAATTGACAGTCATGGTCCGTTGAACCGAGTGGAATTAGGCTCCCTGTCCCACCACCTCAATGTCGTGATGGGGGCTGCCGGATCGGGCAAAACCGCCATCAGTCGCTTCATCCGCGATTCCCTCATCGACCGCGAATACCCGCGCGGCATGCTCAGTGGCTCGGCTGGACGCGTTGTTTGGGTCCATCAAAATGGCTGGATTCATTGTCGCCGCGAACAAGATGGCTCGCCCGGTGGACGACGCAGCGTCGAGTTTGAAGCCCGTGGCGAAACCGCCGGCTCCTGGGAAGGTTATGCCGACGGCTGGTTCGACACGACACCCGCTAACACGCATAATTCCAATGGTTGCTCACGCAGCCAACTCGCGGGCGAAACAGCGCGGACCTATCGTTCATCGCTGGCCTCGCGGACGCTCGGGAACATCCGCATTCCCGAGTCGATCGTGGACGGCGTGATGGTCGATACCACCGTCAGCAGCGCGTCGCGGGTCGTCGCCGCGTGCATAGCAGCGGGCCTCGATCAACCCGACCTAGCTCGTTTGCCAATTGAAAATGAAACCGCTCGTTTCAGCCAGTATGCTTCCAGCAGCTACACAGAGACGGCACCGCATACTCAGACCGAAGATCGCGAACGTCGCATGCTTCGCGAAGAACTCGCCGATGTCGAAGCGGAACTCAGCAAACTGCAGGCGATGCAGGATCGCGATCGCAGCGAAGTCGTCGTTCAGCCTGTTGAAACAATCGACGCGCATGAACTCGATAACTTGCTGCATCGCCGCGCCGAACAAGTCCGACGTCGCAATGAATTGGTAAAGCGTCGTGATGAGATGCTGCGGGATCGCCATCGTTATCAAGCCCCAGTGGCTCAGTACGCCAGCTCTTTCGGTCCGATCGATACGCGGTACAGTGCGTCGCATGCCCGCTCACAATGGGAGACTCGTGAGTCACGGCTTCGCAGCCTGCATCAACGCGCCGACCTGCTCCGCAGCCGCGCTGCGGAACTTCAACGTTGGGTCCGTGAGCTTGACGCCCACGCTACCGACCGCGTGCCCACATACTACGGCAACATCGACAGCTATGCGGCGTCTGCACCGCACATATTGCCGTCACACTGGCAAACAACTTCGACGGAGCATTTGCAAAACCGCATCCGTCAAGCCGACCAAGAAATCGTGACACTTCACCGCGTGCTCGCTGACGTGCGATCCCTTCGCGACCTGTTGGCCGCTTCTATCGCAGCCGCACCGATCGTCGGATCTTATGATTGGCTCGATGATGGATGGATGCGTGGCCGCCGATACGATCATTTCGTTCGCGCGATTGACCGTTACAGCAGTGACCGACCCTGGGCCGATTTCTACGACCACGCTTACCGTCCATTGCGCCCCATCGACGACTTGGCAATGCGAATCGAAGCCACCACACGGCATCTCGATTGGTTATTGTCTCGTTTTGAAAGGACATCGACATCGTCGACTCACGCGTTCGATGAGTCCACCTGGATGCTCGAAGACGACCGTGGCGGATTCATCGAAGCGTCGCTTCGTCGCGTTCGCTCGCAATTGCGTCAGCGTGACTACATCAGTGCCGCTCACATGGACGCTGTCACAGTTGAATTAACTCGTGCCCTCGATCACCTGCTCGCCCATCGCCGCCGCGTTGTCGAGACTTTGTCAATTCAACACACGCATTGGAAACGTGACTTTGCTGGTTTCTCTGGCAATCATCCTGATTGGACGAGCGAACGACGCACCGCTTTGCAAGAACTCAGCGGCGTTGAAAACGAACTCCGCCGCGTCCTCGACCAAACCGCTTCGCTGCGTCATGCTCAGCGACATTTGCCCATCGTCGACTCGGTTTATCCGATCGGCATGCACGAAACCGAACATGCTACGTATGGGCTGCACTCGCCGCTCGATCAAGGCCAAGCTGAAGCGTTGCGGGCAGAGGTCCGTTGGATGGATTCAGAGATTGCTCAGGGCAATCGCCGCATCAGCGAACTCGATGCGCGGATTGCACACCATCAATCTCTTCGCGATCGCGTACATCACACCATCGCTCCGGCATACACCGCTTCCTCGCATCACGCCGACATTAATCGTTTGCGTCATCGTCGAGATGAACTGATCGCAGAACTGAATCGCTATCGCCCAGTCGTCCGACGCGAGTCATCCCTGGCGGAATTGGCGAGTCGTTGGTTGATCCGCTTGTCTGGTGGTCGTCATCAAATCGTGCGTTGGTCTACTACACCGGTGGCCACCGATCCATACACCACGCTCGCTGCCGAGCAAGATGAGTCTTCACTACGAGGTTTTGTTTCCAGTGGTCAAGTTGGCGGTCGGAAAGTCAACGTTGAGATTGATAACGTTCATGAACGCAACATGCCTGCCGTGACCCGCGCGATCGCTTGCCTAGCCGTTCGTTTGGCCGCTGGTGAATTGCTCGGTCGGATGGGCCATGCGATCCCGCTTGTTTTAGAAACACACCGTGAACTGTTCGACGCCTACTCAACTGGCTACAACACACAACGCGAGTCTCACCCGCACCACGTTCACGCGAACGGCTCGGGTGCGTATCGGCAATGGACTCGCGAGGGTCTCTGTGGCGACGCGATCGCTTCAGCGCTAGCAGATTATTCGGCAGCCGGTCGCCAGTTGTTGATTCTAACTGAACATGCACCGCTGGCCGACTTCCTCGGTCGTTGTGGTGCTCGCCAATTTGCACTGCACACCCAACGTATCGTGCATCCGCATCAACCGCTGTGGCGAAGTGGCGAGCGTGACGATCACTACTCCGGACCGCACGCAATGAGGACCGATGGATTACCCGTTGGCAATCGGCACGAAGATTACCAGTATAGTGATGCGGGTTCGGTCAACCGCGCCTTCGATCACGCTTGGCGTGAAAGTGCTGGACTGCGAGACGATGTCTACTACGGAGATGTCGCGCCGACCTATCGCGCGACAGTCAACGCCCGAGTCACGGGCAACGGCAACGCGACAGACATGCCCGTCGCTGGTGCCCGGCATCGTGATGGCTATTACTACACTGACCAAAGTTCAACGTATCCCGTCGAAACCACACCTGCCGTGGCAACGACCCCGATGCACAGTGTCGCAGCGTCGCTGACGGCTCGTCATCACGATGCGTCCTCGTTGGAGGTGGATGATGTCCCTTTTTTCTTAACCGTCGATAGTCCCATCGACGCAGCCCCGTCGATTGACGCTGTCGCCGCTCAACGACTCCGCCGGATTGGCATTTCACACATCACTCATTTGATGAACCAGGACAGCAATCGACTCGCCGACACTCTTGGCTTGGCCGGTGTAGACGCCCGCACTGTGCGTCGTTGGCAATCCGAATGTCGCTTGATGTGCCGTGTGCCGCAACTACGTGGTTTCGACGCTCGCGTGTTAGTTGGTTGCGGCATCGCCGATCCCGCTCAACTCGCCGCGATCCATCCCACTGATCTACTCGACCGAGTGAAGACTTTTCTAGCAACCGAGCGGGGTCAACGCATTCTGTTGTCAGGCACAAGCTACGAACTGTCGCGAATCACGAGCTGGATCGCGTCAGCCAATCGCAGTGTTCAGACTCACACTCGCACTCGCACCGTAGATGGACGTCGCGTCCAGACTCGTGTTGTTCGTGAGAACGATCAACCAGTCGTCGCTCGACGAGCTGGAACTCTCGACAGCGACGAAGTCTATTTGACGGATGATGATTTCGATCAGGAGCGTTACGAAGTCCAATTGGAACGACGTGCGGATCGGATCGCTGACGAACTCGACGAGTTAACACGCGATTTTGACGGTGATCGGGACACTCGTCCATTGCGTGCGAGTCGAGACCGTGAGCATGGCTCGATCCGAGCAAAAGGCTCGTCGCCTGCTTCGCGCGGTAACGGTTCATCCAATGAATCTCGTGCATCACAACGCCCAATTGATCGCCAAACCACGAGCCGAACGCGAGGCGAACGACCACGCAATGAATCCAGTCGCAGCGAACCAAACTCAATTCGCAGTAGACGACGCGATTCTGATCCTGACGGCATCCGCACGCTACGCAGTGAATCGGATCGAGCTTCGCGTCAACCAATCGTTCGTGAAGATCGCGACCGCAAGCACACACCACGTTCGGAGCGAGAATCAACTTTCGGCGAGCAAGAACGACGGTTCTATCTCGAACGAGCCAGCGACGTGGTCGACGCACCGTCGATCGGGCCGCGCATGGCTGAGCGGCTCAACAAGATTGGCGTCGACACTGTTAATGATTTATTGCAAGCCGACCCAGCCACGATCGCCTCCAAGTTGAGTCATCGCCGGATCGACGAGTCAATGGTAATGCAATGGCAACAGCAAGCGGCGTTTGTTTGTCGCGTGCCGATGTTGCGCGGCCACGATGCCCAATTCCTCGTTGCTGCGGGCGTGACAAGTCCAGAGCAACTCGCCGCCAGCGACCCGGTGTCGTTGTTCGCGGAAGTGGAAGCAATCGCTCATTCGGCGGAAGGCAAACGGATCGTGCGTGGCGGCAAGCTTCCGGATCTCGAAGAAGTCACCGAGTGGATCGAGTACGCCACTCAACATCGCTCACTGAAAGCAGCGTGATTTTTGTTGAAGTATCGTTCGTATGCGAGCGGCAGACAAAAACTTACTCTCGCAAACTTATCCTGCCCGGGCCGTCCGCAATCGCTGTGATTCCAATCGCTTCAGCGTTCGCGCCGTCGGTGCTCGCCAGCGACGGTGCAGCCACCAGTATTGCTCGGGTGCGAGATCGATGATCCGTTCGAGTTGTCGGTTGTACCAAATCGTCAGCGATTCGACGGATTCACAGGCGACGCGCGAATGTGCGTCGTTGTCCACTTCGAGCGGATCGACCGTTTCAATCAAGGCGGATTCAAATTGCATCGGTTGTCCATCGACCCGACGAGTGCATACTGCAAGCATCGGGGCGTCGTTGGACAGTGAAAACAACGCTAGGGCTTTATGACAAGACGCTGGCACACCACAAAAGTCCACCCAGCAACCTTTCTCGCCCGCGTGTTGATCGGCGAGCAGTGAGAGTATGCCGCCATCACGCATGAACTGATCAACGATCGGAGCACAACCGTTCTTGTCGACTAACCGCTGACCCTTGGCACCGCGAAACCTTTGGACCCAGCGATGCAGAAACCGGTTATCGAGATTACGAGCGATCGCCAGCGTCTTCATGCCGAACAAGCCGAGCGTGTAGCTGCCGACTTCAAAATTTCCGAAGTGACCGCTAACAAGTACCGACGGTCGCGATACCAGACTGGAGGCGAGCATTTCGCGATTTCCAACAAATCGCACGTACTGCGTCCAATTAACGCGGTGGAGTCGACGCTGTGCCCACGCGACTTCACAAACCATTAACATCAGATGATGCCACATCGCGCGAGTCAGTGCATACGACTGGGCAGGCCCGATCGTCGGATAAACTTTTGCAAGTGTATCGGCGATGACGCGGCGACGGATCGACAGCGGACCAGCGAGCACGATGGCTAATCCGCGACAGAGGTGGTCCCCCATGTCTAACGGCAAGACTTGGATGATCGCGACGATCGTTCGTACCAAGACATAAGCGAGAGCGTCGGTTAGGGTCGCGAGTTTCATGAGCGAGCTTCAGTGGTAACGTCTTATAAAGAGCAGGAATCGGTCGGCAAGTTAGCCCCAGGATGGGTAAACGCTGCATTCGCCCCGATTGTGCCTCATTTTCGGTGATCGGGACTAGACGGATTGTTCCAGATTGAAACGCTTAACGAGTTCCAAAATGGGCGAGGCATTGAAAAATTCGGACTTGTCCTATTGCAGAGTAAATCGTTAGGGTCGCGATCTCTTTTTAGCTGCATTGTCACTCCCATGAACCTATTTCGAGCGTGAGCGACTTTTTTATTGTGATCCGTCGACAACTCAGTAACGTTTTCCCCTTACATATCGTTCGTAGCATTTACCTGTTTACGTTGATTTTGATTTTGGCCCTAGGGGCGTTGTCGGCACCAGTATTAGGACATGCGGAATCGCCCCTGATCCTGATCACGGCAGCATCCGACGTCGCTGCATCATCTGGTGTGACGCTACCGCTAATCATGACGCATCGCGAGGATCCTTACTCCGGTGAGATCCGAATCAGTGGAAACCAAGATGGGGCTGCAACGACGTCGCCCGAGCAATGGTTGGGCTGGGAAATTTCCGTCACCTCGATGCTTGATCAGACCGTTGTGGGCCGATGTGAAATCAAGCCTCCGTCGAGCGATGAGGTTGCGACGTTTCAGCTTCCAAGTGTCTTGGCGGAAGGCGTTTATGAACTGCGTTTGACATCACCCACGTCAGTGACCTCGCGATTCCGCGACTTGCTGCCGTGGGAACGAGGCCACACGAAAGAACGCGGTCTTGGCGCGACGGCGGTTAGCACAGCATCGTGGACACTGATTGTTCTGCCGAAACGATCATCCGAGATGTCACGAGTGAACGCCGATGACAACGAATATGGCGAATCATTGACCCCGCGTTCGTTTCTAGTCCGGTGGTTTGGTTTTCGACATACGCTCGAACATGTTTCATCGCGGACCGGCGTCAGTGGCGTGACGGCCCGTATCTCACGGATGCTGTCGAATACCGAGCATGAAACTACATCGCCTGCAAAGCGTTGGGCAGACGCGATGAAGCAGCTCGATCGTCGTCTCGACGCCATCGCAGTGGCTGGTGCCGAAGGGATCGTGGTGGACGATACCGTGTTTCAAAAATCATTCGTTGACGACGCAGCGAGCTTGACAACCGAAGATGAACGAGAAGCGTTGATGATGCGTTGTCTGATCGCGAAAGCCGATCGACTCGGTTTGCAAACATGGTACGTGCATAGCGCCACGTTGCCGAGCACTGAGCAAACAACCCAGCCCGATCCAACCAAGAAAACGCTCGTGGCTATTGACTCGTGGCCGCCCAAGGTTGAAGTCGCGACAAACGAATCAACCGAAAAACACCCCTCAAGACGCTTGACGGTTGCTTCTTTCACTCGTCCATCGGCCGAGATGATTCGCGGTCATTTCCCGCCTGCGATTCACGCTGCTGAGGACAGCGATCTACTGTGGTTCGGTGCTGAGCCTCGACGATCCCATGTCACTGACGAAGCGTTATCTTCTAGTGTGACCACGCCAGCGAGTGTGTCGAAATCACCGCTGGCTGACGTCGACAAATCGTTTATCGCTCAGGCATGGCTCGCAGACTGGTCGCTGTGGTGTACTCGTCACGCCGTCAACAATGATCAGCATGGATTGATTGTTGATGAAACCTTGCTACTCGACGAAGAATCAACACAGTCCGCGCGAATCCGAAACGCTCTGCAAGCATGGCAGGTTTGCTGGGCAGAGCCATCGGTGTGGATTGATGAAGCCCCTGGCTCTGACGGCAAACCCAGTTCACTTGTTCGTGTCCGCCACATTCATCGCGGACCTAGCACCACACTGGTCTGTTTCAACCATTCACCGTGGCCGATGCGAGTAACATTCCCTTTGGCAAATTTCGTAACCTGGGATTCTCAAGACACTGATGTGACGCAATCGCTCGAACTCATGCAGCCTAATGTCACAGAGCTAGGCTCGGTGATCGTCATCCCTGCTTTGTCGCAGGTAGTGTGTCAATGCACTCAACGGATCGCCCCCGCGATACAGTTCACTGCTGAAATGGACGATGCTCGCATGCGGCTTGCTGAATTAACTACGCAAGTCACCACGATTGTCGAGAACCTCGGCTTGCTGAGTGAACTGGCGGGCATCACGTCGCTGCCGAAATATCCTGTGCATTTATTGGAAAATCAAGCAAACGGTCACGAAAGTGAAGCATCGGCGTCATCGGCGGGTAGGCCGACAACATGGCGGAGCGAAGCGTTTCGGATGGCGAGTTGGGGAAGTTCCGCTTGGTCGAGCGATCGCAAACAAGACGCCAACTCAAGTACAACGGGTGAACCCGCAACGACTTCAGGCCAGGCAATCGCATCGGGGAAGTCAACCGCCGTGGATCGTCTCGGTGAGATCAGTTCGGCAGCGACGGATCGAACGAACAGACCAACGACTTCGCAGTGCCGCAATCTGCTCAGTAACGGCGGGTTTGAAATGCCCCTCGACATCAGCATCCCCGGTTGGATGCACGCCCAACACCCTACCAACGCGGTCGCGATCGACCGACTCGTTTACAGTGAGGGACATTGCTCGATTCGGATGAGTGGCAAAACGGATTCAGGGGCCTCGTCATGGTTGATCAGTCGCGAGATCGCCACGCCGCTGGCTGGTCGAATCGGCGTCTCGATGTCGCTGCGTGGCGAGCCTCTCGAAGCAGAGAATGTAAATGGCCCCAAGGTCGAACAGACACCCGAGGTGATTTCGATTCGAATTGCCATCGAAGGTGAACGTGACGGCAGCCCCATCCGTCATACCGAAACGATCACCGTTCCCAACGATGGGAAATGGCAAACCGGGCAACTCGCGTTGGAATGGCTCGACGTTGACCCAGTGCGCGATCAAAATCTGCGGATCACGATCGATAATTTTTCATCGCAAGCGGTTTGGATCGACAACGTCGTGGTTACTGATTATTTCGCAAGTTTAACCGAACGATCCGAACTACAAAGTCTCGCGTATCTAGCTGTTCAGGGGCTACAGCGTTCGGAATGGAAACCCGCTGCTGTGTTATTAAAGAATTTTTGGGCAAGGGATTTGCTGCGAGTGGCTGAGCAGACGCGAATTTCCACACTTCCCCAGATGGTAGTACCTAGCAGCGACACGAAAACTCGATTTCCAATCGGTGGGATTAATCTGCCGGGAGCGATGTGGGCGGAGTCGTCCGAAGCGGTTCCTCCAGTCATTCCGCTTTCACCAAACGCAAGCAGTTTACAAAGGCCTAAGATCGATGGGGCCTCCGTCTCGCCACCATCCAACGTTCCCGCTTCTGGGCCTGTATCCGAAAACAAACCAGCACCGCCTACCGCCCCCCCGACTGATCCCCAGCCACCAGCTTCGATTGCGGGTCGCTTGCGCAGTTGGTTGCCATCTCCGTTAAGATTTTAGAGCAACTGTTTTTTGACTTTCCTTTTGTTTCTTCTCACGCACGTGGAGCATTGATGAGCCGATTCAAAAATTTATCCGTGAAGCGTTGGATACGTTTCGTGATCGGTAGCTTCGCAATCGGTGCGACGGCTTGCGGCGCCGCGAGTTGGTGGGCGGTCTCGCAATCAAAACAGGTTCCCGAGTTCTATACTCGCGCCCGGCACCAATCCCAAGCCAACGCGGAGATCGCTCGAAATCAACTCGAACATGACGTCGAACAAGTCCTCAAACAAACCCAGAAAGGCCGATTTTGGAAAACTTCATTTTCCGAAGAAGAAATCAACGCATGGTTGCAAAGTGAATTGCCCGAGCGATTCAAGAGGCTGTTTGCTCACGGTGTTGCTGAGCCTGCGATTGCACTTGAGAATGGGCAACTGTTTGCTGCCGCCCGTTACACTTCCAGCCGTTGGGATACGGTTGTTTCGTGCCGGTTATCCGTTGAGATGACCGAGGAACCCAATATGTTGGCGATAGCGTTGTCAGATTTGAAAGCTGGTGCGTTGCCGTTGCCGCTCGAACCGTTCATTCGTCGCATCAGCAATGAAGCTGCCAGCGGAGACCTCGACATTCGCTGGGACTTTACCCAAGATGGCCCGATCGCATTGGTGACGATTCCTCAAGAAGAGCCGCGTTTCGTCATCAAACCTTTGGTGATTGAATCAGTAAATTTGGTGGCAGGTCAATTGCAATTGGCTGGACGCGTTGGATCAGACGCCTCCCACGAGTACCAACCGCGAGGCCGCGTGCATCGTTTCGTCTCCTATCGAAAACGCAATCAAAGCGAGCCGTCGCTGAAGTGATTTGATGGAGTGGGATAGGCTTCCAGCCTGTTGTAGCGGAAGTCGTCAAGACTTTCGTTCCACGTCCTTAGCCCAGGGCAAATGAAACTCTTGACGAGTTTCGCTACCTCAGCCCAGTGAATAACGAAACTCTCGACGAGTTCCGCTACCCACAATTCTTTCGGGTCTGCACCTGTTGGCCGATCGGTGATAAAACTGTTAACTTGATAGTTGAATCATTTTCCCAGCCCGCTATCGCTGACGATCGACCAATGGCAAACAATCCCAACTCCAACAAGAAAAGGACTACCGTCGCCGGAGTCTTGATCGCGCTGATGATCGGCGGCTACTCGTTGGCACGCCAACCGATCAATGATGCGATGGGTTGGCAACTGCCAGCGGTGCCGCAGCAGAGCGAAGCGAAGCAACAACCGCAACCGCAAGTCGTCAGCAGTCTACCTACAGAAACGAAGTCCAAGCCGACGATAGCGACCGCCGAGAAAAATCCGTCCGCGACGAAACCAGTAGAAACCAAACCGGCAGAAAATAAATTGCCAGCTCGCGGTCCGTTAGCCGAGCGGATGGCCAGTGCGAAAACGGAGGTTAAGGCCGACGAGAAAGCGGAGTCGAATGCGAAAGCGGAAGCGAAAGCAGTCGACGATCCGACGTTGAAATACGGTGTACTGCGTGAGATTGGCAGTGAGCGATACATATCGCCGGCAGGATTGTTGTACACGCCGGGAAGTGCCGAAGGCCATCGTCTTGAACACCTGCGTCGTCACACCGAGGATCAACCCAGTCGACCTGGCAAACACGGTGTGTTTGATGGAGGAATGGAAGGCGCGTTGAAGACCATCGAGCAAGCGTATGAGAATGCCAAAGCTGGCAAACGGACTGCGGAGCGAACCGATCAAGGACGCACGATCTACACCGTCGATATGGGCAAACGAGTCGGGTACATCGGTGGCCGCGAAGGCAATCAACGTCGCAAACCGATGGCCCGCCGTGTGCAACTCGTCTTGGAAGGTAACCGCGTCATCACGGCTTACCCGCTTTAATCAAAGTCGCCATCACCAAAGTCGCCAGACTTTGAATTCATCAATTCATACAATTCCTTCCCATAGGTCTGCTCAACGTGTCACGCCTCGAACCTGAGCCGCATCTTCCCATTTCGGATGCCTCCCCGTCTGCTGATCAAAACGGTCGCTGCTGTGTTAGTGAATGCCCGATTTGCGATTGTGGTCTGTGTACTGTGCGAGTGTTTTTTGACGATCACAATCACTTGTCACATGGCTTGGTCATTTGTGACGAGTGCGAAGCGATTTGGTTGCAACCAAACGTTCGTGGCGTGCATGTTTATACCGATTCAGAATCGCCGGTGAGTCCGGTCAATGGACAACCTTTATTCGATCGCAGGAGCAGCCGCTGGGCGAACGAAGCCGATGTCGCGGCGCTCGGTTGGACCGCCAATCTGAATCCCAAATTATCCTATCAACCCGGCAACGACCACTCTGATGCCTGAACCGAACACAAGTTTCGATCCTGTAAGTGGCGATCCTGTCGGTGGCGATGACGCCCTCGGTATCAGCGGCATCGACGATTTGTTGAACATCTTGTTAGCCCCCGATGCGGACCCGGTGCATGCCGGTGTGGCATTGAAAGCGTTGGCCGATGACCGCCGCATCACCGGTGAGATGCTAGTCGAAATGCTCGCCGAATCGTCTCATCGCTTGGCCGATTCCGACCCCGCCGTGCTCGGTGGTTTATTGCGACTGATCCACATTCGCGTGCTACGCGCTCATGCTAACGATAACGCGAGCACGGTGAGCGGTTTGTCGCCCGAGTGGCTGTTAGAAATACTCACGGCGTTGTCGCCCGAAGTCGCTAATCGCCATCTGTTGATGCAGTTGTTAGCAATGATGCAAACTCGCGAATCGCTTGCCGCGCTGTTGCAATCTTTATCTGATTCGCCGCCCCGTGGCTGGATGGCGGCAGGTCAAATCCTCAGTCCGCTGATGCAGTACGACAACTGGCCCGTCGACGCCGTCTTCCCAGGCCTGTTGGATTGTCTCGGTGAACCATCCTTGGCCGCCCCGATTCTCGATCTCGCGGGACATCTTGTCCGCAGTGGTCGTGTCAAACGCCATCCCGCCGCCGACCGAGTCGACAGCCTCAACGCGCTGCTTGGTCAAGTCGCTCAGAGGTTGGGTCGATTTGAAGAAGACCCGCGCAGCTTCGGTACCGACGTCGACCAAGTCCAAGCGATCTTGGGTGAAGCGGTTGCCTTAGCGGTTTCTTTGTGTGACGCGGTTGGTTTGATCGGTAATGAAAGTTCAATTGGTCAACTCAACAAAGCCGCTGAGTTGCAACATCGACGCGTGCAATGCGAAGCCGCTGGTGCGCTCGCACGTTTGGGCGATGCCGCCGGTATCGAGCGACTCGTCGCACTCGCCGCAGAACCATCGGCCCGACTGCGGGCGATCGCGTATGCAGACGAGTTGGACATGGGCCATCGGATTGACGAGTCATTTCGGTTACCAGCGGCGACAGCCGAAGCGGAAATCGCATTGTGGTTATCGCAACCACAACAGATGGGTGTCCCTCCGACGTCGGTCGAAGTCGTGGATTCGCGACGCATGTTATGGCCAAGTTATCACGACCCTGTCGATGTTTTTTTAGTGCGCTTTCAATATGATTTTGGTGATCGCAGCTATTCCAACATCGGCGTGGCTGGTCCCACGGTGTTTGCTTTGTCAGCAGACGTTGCCGATATGCCGACCGAAGATATCTATGCGATGTACGCTGGCTGGCACGCCGAACATGAGGATATCTTTACCGTCGCGGCTCGTGATTTCAACGAAGCTCAGCGACGTTTGATCGAGCCGTTGCAGATTCATTTGCAGCGAAAAGAGTTTGAGGAAATCAAGCCTGCCCTGTTGGGTTTTTTCCTTGAAGAGACTGCGGGCGTGTTCACTGCCGTGCGCGGTGGAGTCGAGTGCATCGTTGTCACTGATGGACTCGAAACGATGGAACTGCCGACGGGCGGACGCATGCGACCAGCCTCACCGGTGGATTTGTTTCATCTCTATAAAGGCCGCAAAATGTTGAGAACGTTTAACCCGCAAGGCATCTAAGCACATGAGATCCTTCCCGCTCGGCCCGCTCTACGAGAGTCAAACACGCGTCCGTCAAGAGTTTTTGGATTTCGCCGAGCAATGGCAAAAAACTCGCGAAGGTTGGCGTGATGAACCCGCCCGCAAGTTCGAGCAGGAATCGCTCTGTACGCTCGGTCCCGCGCTCAAACGCGCCGCTGCCGCGATGCAAAACTTCGCTGACGCCGTGCGCCAGTCCGATCACCTGCTGGCCGATCCAGAACATAGCGATCTGGATTGAAGTTCGATTCGCAGAAGTCTTTCGTGCGGGCCGCTTGCACTGCCTATGCTCGTCCCGTTTCCGTCAGGCCCTGGATCAGGATTGCCAAGGCCGCACTGATCATCGGTGTGCTCATGCTGGGCGAATCAGAATTTTCACGTGCGACTTGGGCGGGTGCCAAGGGGACATGCACAAACGCCGATGCTGTTCGCATGCCGAACGAATGCGTGTAATGATGACTGAGAAACAGAGCAGCATTGCACAAATAGGTGCCCGCGTGATGCGACACGGCGGCGGGAATGCCGGCTTGGCGGATGCGATTGACCATCGATTCCAGCGGCAGGCTGCTGCGGTAGGCTGCGGGTGCTCCCGAGAGAATCTCGCTGCCGTCGGTGCGGAGGTTCAGCCCGATCGCTTCGAGTCGCAAGTGCGATGAACCTGGGGCCTGGCCACAGTGCAACGCGAATTCGTAATCCTCCTGCAAATCCGTTCGCAATTTCTCACTCATCTTGCCCAAATCCACTGGATACCGGCGTGTGATCAACTCCACAGGGCCTTCGTACCAACGCGTCAAATCCACGATTGCCAGCCAACTTGCGTTTTCTGGCCAGCGGTCATAGGGTTCAAAAGCGGTGAGCAGAACGCGCGTCAAGAGAGATCGTGGAGTTTGGGGGGAGCGAAGCGGAGGAAAATCAACGGCAAGTATAGTTCCTCACACGCGGGTTGATTCGCCTCGAAGGGAAATTTTCGCTACAATGAGCAGATCGGCCAGACCGGTTCGCGGAGTGAACCTTGCCGACACCAGGATTGTCTGCGTTTTCGTTCTGCCATACTTCTCCATTTAGGTCGCCTGCCCCGGGGAGTCACCGACATGTCCGCTCAAGTCGATCAGCTCAGTGCGTATTTAGATCGTGGCACAATTGTTTACGATCAAGACGATGATCGTGGCCTGTTCCGCATGCTGTTTGAAGGCAAGCATGGCGATATTCGGGTGATGATGGTCATCGACGAAACCATGCTGCAAGTGTTCACGTACCCGGCGAACAAGGTTCCCGAAGACCACCGCCAATTAATTGCGGAAGCGATCACACGAGCGAACTACGGGTTGAAGCTGGGCAACTTTGAGATGGACTTCGAGGACGGTGAACTTCGTTATCAAACGGCCCTGCCGCTGGGGGAGACGTTTCCAGATGACGAGATCATTGATCACGTGCTGTATGTGGGTGGTGCGATGGTGGACCGTTATTTGCCCGCATTTTTGTCGATTATTTACGGCAACGAGGACGTGAAATTGGCGATCCGGGCTGCGGAAATCTAGTTTCGATTGCACTCCCAGCGTCAAAATCGCAGATGTTGGCGGTATCTCATGCGGTCACCCCCTTCCCCATCGGCTCAATCGCACGATAATCCCGGCTCTAAGTACGCCGAAGGATGGTGTACGTTTTTCGCAAAACCCTCAATGCTTCCCAAAGACTATGCCTGGAACCGAACGTCGTCGTGAAATCAGCCGTCTGCGCGCCCGTCGCAAAAAGACCACTAAATTGCTTAATCGTGTCAAAGCGGGCACGATCGAGAAAGCAGAAGCTGCTCGCAAACTCCGCCGCATGACGATCGGCTCGGAAGTGATCATCAAGCGAGAAGGCTTGGAGTAAGTTTCGGAAACTCCCCGTAGCGGAAGTCGTCAAGACTTTTGGTTCACGCCATCTTACCGAACGAAATTCTTGACGAGTTCCGCTACGTCGAGACCGAACCAACTCTACGCCGATCGCGTAGCCGATTTGGCGTTCGACACTGATTTCAACATCCCCTCACCACTTCCCACCGGATATACGACTCGATGGCACAACCTGCAAGCCAAACCGATTCGGGCGCAATCGAGCTTTCCAAAAAACAACCCTCCACCGTCGATCCAACCGCCCCGACGATGATCGAAGCGGTGGGTTTGAGCAAATTCTACGGCCCCTTCGCTGCAGCTCGCGACGTCTCTTTCAGTGTTAAGAAAGGCGAACTCGTTGCCTTCCTTGGCCCCAACGGAGCGGGCAAGAGCACCACGATGAAAATGCTCACGGGCTACATCGCCCCCAGTGAAGGGCATGCCAAGATCGCTGGACACAATATGATGGACGACCGTATCGCTGGCAGCCATCGACTTGGATACTTGCCCGAGAACGGGCCGCTATATCCCGAAATGACGCCGCTCGCCATGCTTGAGTTTTTTGCCGATGCCCGCGGTCTCTCGACCAGTCGCAAGAAAGATCAGATCGACAAAGTGATCGACATCTGCGACCTCAGTTCTGTGATCTACAAACCGATCAGCAAACTTTCCAAAGGTTTCAAGCAACGTGTCGGCATGAGCCAAGCGTTGTTGCACGAACCCGATGTCTTGATCCTCGATGAACCAACCGCTGGCTTGGACC
The DNA here is from genome assembly GCA_041740155.1 of Rhodopirellula sp. Lineage (GTDB taxonomy): Bacteria > Planctomycetota > Planctomycetia > Pirellulales > Pirellulaceae > Rhodopirellula. The sequence goes on along the minus strand of JBGSMN010000425.1, from coordinate 38,259 downwards.
CGAATCAAATTCGAGGCGTTCGCCGGACGATGCGCAAACTCAGTGAAACAAAGACCATTTTGTTGTCGACGCACATCTTGCAAGAAGTCGAAGCGATGGCTGACCGTGTGATCCTGATCAACGAAGGTCGCAAGGTATACGACGGCGACGTCGAGGGCCTACGTAAAACGGGCAATGGCGACATCAACGAAGCCTTTCATGCACTGACTGGGCACCGCGAAGCCTAACCGCTGGCGGCCTCTCGATTTTCAATCTTCTTTCTTCTTGACTCCAATCTTCAATCGTCCCTATGGCGCTTAACTACGTTACGATGTCCCTCATCAGTGTGCTGCTCTATGATGCGGTATTCCTGTTGTTGATACTCGGTGTCGTGCTGCTGCTGGCGAGTACCAAGCGGGCCGCCTTTGCGGTCATGAAACGTAACTTCATTGGTTACTTCAGTAACCCGACCGGTTACGTGTTCCTGTGTATCTTCGTCTTCTTAACCTCCGTTGCCGCGTTCTGGCCCTACGAGTTCTTCAACGCGAACTTAGCCACGCTCGATCAACTCAACTACTGGTTCCCGATGATCATGCTGGTGTTCATCCCAGCGATCACGATGAGCATTTGGGCTGAGGAAAAACGCCAAGGCACCGACGAATTGTTGCTAACGCTACCGGCCAGCGATTTCGATATCGTGATCGGCAAGTACATGGCCGCCGCGTCGATTTTCACCGCCTCGTTGTTGTTCAGCCAATTCAGCACGTTCACGACGCTGGCGATTCTGACCGAAGGTTCGCTCGACATCGGTTTGATCTTCACCACCTATCTTGGCTATTGGTTCGTCGGCCTGACGATGATCGCGATCGGCATGATCGCCTCGTTCTTGACCGGCAACCTGACTGTCGGTTTCATCCTTGGTGCCTTGTTCAACGCACCGCTCGCATTCGCTTCGTTGGCCGATGCGGTCAGTCCCAGCAAACGGTTCGCCGAGTGGGTTCAAGGCAGCGGGATCGCTCGCCCGTTCGACGATTTTGGGCGTGGTGTGATCAGTTCCTCATCGGTGATCTACTTCGTCTTCGTGGCTGCCGTGGCGTTGTACATCTGCATGATCTTGATCGGACGTCGGCACTGGACCGGTGGCAAAGACGGCAACCAGATGGCTTGGCACTACGTCGCTCGTGCGATTTTCTTGGGCGTGTTCACTGTCGGCGCGGTGATGTTGTTTCGCACCAATGAAATCGCTCGCACGGATATGACCGAAGGCAACGTCAGCTCGTTGGCGGGTGCGACGAAGGATCTGATTCAAAACCTCGACGATGAACGACCGATCGTGATCGATGCGTTCATTAGCAATGAAGTGCCAGAGTTGTACGCACAAGCTCGTTACGAACTGATCAATCTGCTCAAAGAGTTCAAAGCTGAAAACAACAAGATTCAAGTCAACCTGTACGACGGTATCGATTTGTTCAGCGAAGAGGCTCGGCTCGCGGCGGAACGATTTGGTATTGAACCGGTCACGCGAACGTTCCGCGAAAAAGGGACATACACACAAAAACAATTGATCCTCGGAGCCGCTTTCCGCTCCGGTTTGCAAAAAGTCACCGTGCCGATTTTCGAATATGGCATTCCTGTCGAATACGAGCTTGTCCGTTCCATCAATACCGTCGCCAGCGGCAATCGCAAACGGCTGGGCGTTATCAAGTCCGACGCGAATTTGATGGGCGGCGTCTCGATGGCGGGCGGCGGTATTCAGCGGATCGATAAGCATCCGTTGATCGACGAGTTGGCCAAGCAATACGAAGTCGAAGAAGTTGACCTGACAGCACCAATTTCGCCTGATATGTTCGACGCGTTGCTGGCCGTGCAACCCTCTTCTTTGGATCCCCAGCAATTCGAGCGACTCGTCGGTGCAATTCAATCGGGTGTGCCAACAGCCATTTTTGAGGACCCGCGGCCCGTGGGTGCTTCATACATCACTGCCACCGGCGATCCCAAACAAGCGGGTGGCGGATTCATGGGCATGGGCGGCGGCGGACCGCAACCCAAAGGTGACATCCGCCGACTGTGGGATGTGCTCGGCGTCACCGTTCCTGGCTCCTCGGCCGCAGAAGGCATGTACGCCCCTGACGTGGTCTGGCAACAACACAATCCCTATCCAGCCCTTGAAGCGGCCAATGAGCTGTGGTTGTTTATTGACGAAGCTTTGGCTCAAGAGCCAGGCGAATCGTTGAGCGATGCCAACCCAATCACCGCTGGCCTACGTCAAGTGCTGGCGATTTTCGCTGGTGGTGTGGAGGCGAAACAGGGCAGCCCACTGAAGCACACACCGCTGCTGACGACAGGTCCGGTCTCCGGTTCGCTAGAAGCCAACGCGGTGCGAAAAATCATGAGCGGCTCAGGCACGCTCGCCCAAGAAATCAAAGGCATCAATCCAAACATGCCGATCGCGATGGCGATTGAAGGCGAGACACCTGACATGCCTGAAGCATCCGACACGCCTGGTGACGAGAAAGCACCGACTGCCAACCCAGCGTTGAAGGTTGTTTATGTCGCTGATACCGATGTGATCTTGCCAGAGTTCTTGATTATTCGCGCTGACCCCAAACAAATGGAATTGCGTTTGCAACTGCAAAATGTCACCTTCGCTCTCAACGCGATTGATTGGTTGACGGGCGAGACAAGCTTCATCGACGTTCGGAACCACGAACTGAATTTCGCCAGCCTGAAGATGATCGATGCTCGCAAAGAGCAAGCCAACAGCCAAGTCCGTAGCCGCAGTCGCGCGTTTCAAACCGAACTCGATCAGAAAGTTCGTGATGCGCAAGAAAAGATCGACAATGAGTTGCTGTCGTTGCGCGAGGAAGTCGAAAAGCTGCAAGAACAGCGGGCTGATGGCAAGGTTCCTCCGAGCGTGTTGAACGAGAAGCTGACGGCGTTCCAAATCAAACAAGAGAACCAGCAACGGATCTTTGCAGTCCAACAGAAACGGATGGAAGACGAACGCGACCAAAAAATTCGCGACGTCCGCCGGGAAGCTGAACAAGACGTCACAGCAATTCAGAACCAAGTCAAGACGTTGGCGGTTGCCCTGCCGTGTATCCCTCCGTTGATTGTCGGCATGATGGTGTTTGCTTCGCGCCGATTGCGTGAACGCGAAAACATCAGCAAGAGCCGCTTGAAGTAACGAACTGACATTTACTCAAAACCTCATAAATCTCCCTCAATAAAGACGATCTAAAGTGAACGAAGGACAAAAAACTGGACTGTTCGGTGTGATCGGCGCGGTCATGCTAGCCGTCGGTCTATTCGTTTCGTGGCCCACCCGAGAACCGGAAGACATGACCTTCACGCCTGGTGAAGAGCTGTTCGAAAAATTCACCGACCCGCTTGCCGCCGCCAGCCTCAAGATTGTTTCGTTCGACGAAGACCAAGGCCAAGTCGACACGTTTGAAGTCCGGCGTGATCGTGAAAGTGGCGTGTGGACGATCCCCTCGCGCAAAGGTTATCCCGCCGACGCGGTCGAGCAGATGAAAAATGCCGCCAACTCCTTGGTCGGCTTAAAAATCCTCGACATGCAGTCTGCTAACCCCGAAGACCACGAAGCCCTCGGTGTGATCGAGCCGAAGCTTGAAACACTCGAAGCGGGCGATGTCGGTGTTGGGCGTTTAGTGACGTTCCGTGACGAGGCGCAGAAGGATCTTGCCGCAATCATCATCGGCAACGAAGTCAAAGGCGAAGAGGGACGCCGGTATGTTCGTCGTCCAGGCGAGGATCCAGTGTTCGTCGTCGAACTAGAGGAAGCGAATTTGTCAACCAAGTTTCAAAAGTGGATCGAAGACGACCTGTTAAAACTCAGTAGCATTGAGATCACCTCGATGCGAATCGAAGACTACGCCGCGTCGATGTCTCAACGTGGTTTTTCTCTCGATCGTAACTATACTGCCGAAGTCGTCGCCGAAGACAACGATTGGCGTTTAGAAAAACTTTTGGAGTATCCTTCCGATGATCCACTGGCGGATCCCGTTCCTGTGGAAGTCGACCCTACGCAAATTGTCAACCGCGAGAAACTCAACGACATCAAGAACGCGTTGGAAGAACTGAAAATTGTCGATGTCGTTCGCAAACCCGAGGGCATGAGCTCAAACCTGCGTGCGGATAAAGACTTGGTATCCGACAACGAAGCAGTCAGCTCGCTGGCGTCACGTGGTTTCTATCCTGTGCAAACGGATGCGAATTCGGAAGTCGAAGTCTTGTCGGCCAACGGTGAACTCGACGTCACGCTCAGTGACGGCGTGCAGTATGTTCTGCGGTTCGGCAACGTCTCTGGCCTCGCCGATGATGCTGAGGCAAGTGAAGAATCATCAGGCACAGCAGTCAACCGCTACCTGTTGGTAACAACACGCGTTGATGAATCACAATTCCCTGCACCGGAGTTGCAGCCTGTTCCGCAGACGATCGAAGAACTCGCCGCGATGTTGGGCGAGTCGGACAAGCCCGAAGAGCCAAAACAGGAAGAGTCGAGCGACGAACCTGCTGCGGAAATGAAACCGGAGACCAATCCGGAGGATTCCAAGTCAGAAGAAGCCAAACCGGACGAAGAGCCAGCCAAGGAAGAAACGAAAACGGAAGAGGCTAAGCCAGAGGCAATGAAGGAAGAGCCGAAGACCGAAGAGCCGCAAGCAGACGAAGCGGAGATGAAGCTGGAAGAGCCTGCCGAGGAGGCCAAACCGACTGAAGAGAAGCCTGCTGACGATGCTCCCAAAACCGATGAGCCAAAGGCTGATGGAGCAGAGCCGAAGGCGGACGAACCCACAACTGAAAAGTCTGCCGACACCGAGAAACCAGTCGTAGAAGAGGTCGAAGTTGAGGGCAGTGGCGAGGCCAGCGGTGAGGGTCAAGGCAAAGACGACGAAGACGAAGCGGCAGAGTCAGAGGCACCTGAACCAGAGGCTCCTGAATCTGACGAAGCGGAATCCGAAGAAATTGCGTTTGCCGATTTGAGCAACGAAGAAAAGCAAGAGCGACTCGAAGCCGAGCAGGAAAAAATTCTCAAGGCCAATACTCGTCTGCTGGACGCTCGCAAAGATCGTCTCAACGCCGCGAAACGCCGAGTCAGCGATCTCAACGCACGATTCGCGGACTGGTACTATGTCATTCCTGAAACGACGTATCGTGAACTCCGAATCGATCGCGCCGAGCTACTCACTGCAACCGAACCGGCCAGTCCTGCTGGCCCACCCGCCGGCTTCGGTGGCCCCGGTGCCGGTTCTCCCATACAAATCCCAGGTCTGAACCCACCACGCTAAGCTGGAACGAAAAAAATAGCAGGCACAATCCCTTGTGCCGTTCGCCAACGAGTCAATTCCCATAGTAGCAGGCACAATCCCTTGTGCCGCCCGCCCCTTCCGCTCGATCGTCGGCGAGCGTGAATAAGATCACTCAGTCACATCAAAAGCGATGCGATTTTATTGGCTGGAGGCCAACGGCACAGAGGACTGTGCCTGCTACCCTACGACTCCCGTCCCTCTCCTACACACCCGACGGAACGAACGTGGCTCGCAACGAACAGCTCATCCGCCAGCACAAGTTGCTGCAACTGCTCGAAGACTCACGATTCGGTCGCACGCTCGACGAGTTGAAGTTTGACCTCGTCGCTGACCTGGGGTTAACGACGCTACACACGCGGACGGTTCGGCGTGACATCGAAGCACTCCAAGCGGCGGGATACGATATTCAAAACGAAGTCGTCGAGCGCGGCAAAGTTTTCAAGCTCGGTCGCAATCATACCGCCGTTCATGAAATCGCCTTCTCAGCGACGGAGTTGATCGCGTTGGCGATCGGACGTGAATTGCTCACACCACTGATGGGCACACAGTACTGGCAAGGCATCGAGACGTTCTGGAACAAAGTCCAAGAAGCGATCCCCGAAGGCGTTTACGAACATTACCAACGCTATCGCAAAGTGCTTTACGTTTCCGGCACGCCGTCGAAAAGTTACGCCGCCCACGCGGGCATGCTCAAGACGATCACGCGCAGCATTCTCGAACATCGGGTTGTCGAGATCGAGTACAAATCCGTTGGACGACCGGCCAGTCGACGGCGGATTGAACCGTACGCATTAGCCGTGCATCAAAGTAGTATCTACGTCGTCGCGGCGGCGCCCGAAGTCACTGACGCGTCCGAGCGATTACGAAATTGGAAACTCGATCGGTTCCGCAGCGTCGCGGTCACGGACGACTATTTCAAACCTGATTCCAAAGTCGATCTTTCAAAATTCTTGAGCAAGAGCATCGGGATTTTTTCGGGAGAGACATCGACGCAAGTACAAATACGCCTCGGCACCCGTTCGGCCTCGTATCTCAAAGAAGACCCTTGGCATCCTGACCAAGTCCTGGAACCGATTAGCGACTTCGACTCCGCAGGCAGCAATCGGGCGACCGACCAATCACCCATCATGACGCTGGTGGCCGATGGCACAGCCAGCCCCACTCATTTCCTGTTGACAGTCCCCGCCTCCCATCCACGCGAGTTGCTACCGAAAGTTCTCGCATTGGGCGCAGATGCCGAAGTCTTATCGCCCCCGGAATATCGTGAAGCCGTCGCGGCAGTGGTCTCCACGCTCGCAACGCGTTATTCACCTCCGTAACAAAACTCGTCAAGAGTTTCGGACCGCGCCGCCTCACCGATCGAGACACTTGATTTGTTTTGTTATGAAGAAGCGTTTTGAGTTCGCACGTTTTATCGCGTGATGATCGCCTGGGAATTAGAATTTTGCAGCCACCGCACTCGCCATAGAGTTGCCGCCAGAATCTCACTCACGCACGCCTGCCAATCTGCAATGCATCGTCAACGCTCACGCTTCCCTTGCTCCTCTTTTTTGTTCACCTGTTTGTTCTCCGTTCTCAGTGTCACTGTGCTTCCACTCGCACAAGCCGACGACACCGGTGATCGGTCGGTGTATGCACAATGGGGCGCGGAAACGCTTTTTCACAAATTCGGGATCGCTTTTGGCTGCCTAAGGAAAAACTGTATTCAGAATTTGCGTTGATGCCTGGCGGTCGATTATGGCGTGGCAATCATCCTTCATTCATGTGGGGCGTGGGTGTGCAATTAAGCGCTCTCAACGCCGCAGCAGCAATCGAGCCGGAACCCTATCTCAGCCAAGCGATTGAGTACGCCGATGCGATTGACGTTTATTGGCTAGAGGCAAATGGCATCGAAGGGTTTGATGTTCAACCTGGCCCCAAGACGTCGGATCGGTATTACGATGATAATGCGTGGTTGGTGCTGGCCTTGTGCGAGTTGCACAAACTCAGCGACGAGGCCCGCTTTCTCGATCGAGCGATTGCCACGTTTGAGTTTGTGATTAGCGGCGAAGATGACAAACTCGGTGGTGGATTGTATTGGCGCGAACTCGAGAAAACATCTAAAAACACTTGCACCAATGCGCCAGCGATTGCCTCGGCATTGCAACTGCACCGGATCACCGGAAAAGTTACCTATCTACAAATGGCACTCCAACTGCACGCCTGGACTGTCAAGAACTTGCAGGACGGAGACGGCCTATTCTGGGATCATGTCAAAATGAATGGTGACATCGATCGACGAAAATTTTCGTATAACACGGCGTTGATGATCCGCAGCAGCGTGTTGTTACACGAGATTACCAAAGACGCAAAGTATCTCTCCGAAGCCAATCGCATGGCCGAGGCAGCGAAGTCGCTGTGGGTCACGGACGACGGTGCCGTTCGCGACAGCGGTCGGTTCGCGCACTTGCTGTTAGAGTCGTTCTTGGAACTCGGCATTGAAAGTGGGGATACAGTATGGCGTGACACAGTCGAACACTGTTTGGCGTATCTCCACACGCATGTGCGTGATGAAGATGGATGGTATGGTCATCGCTGGGCTGAGCCACAACAACGCTCGAGACGACGAACCGCGCTGCTTGATCAGTCCAGCCCCGCGCGAATCTATTGGTTAGCCGCACAAAAGTAATACAACATCAGGCTGAAATTAGTAAACAGCACAGCCGCGTTTGATCTACTCGCGGGTGCCTTTGAAGAAAGTTGCTAGCTTGATCTGTTTAACAGGCTGGACCGGCGGGCTTTCCAATACGCAGCGAGATGGAAAATCATTCCGCAGCTTGAGTTATGCCGATAATCTGTTGTCATGATCAGTTCGCTGATTTGCTTCAATTGATCAGCAGTTAGTGACGCGGGGTCGCTCATCAATAAGATCAGTGGCGCTTCTCCTGCTTCACGCATGACATGCCAGATTTCGCGGTAGCGACCCCATTGGGGAATCAAATAATCCCCTTGTTTTTTCCATTCTTGAACCTCACGCCAATTCGGACCGAGCATCTGCAGGTCTTCATGTGATTTTGCATGGAGCGACTGCATGGCGTGGTTCAAACGTGGTTCGGCCAAGTTTGCGACGACATGCATCGTGGCTTTGATTTGATCGCGTAAAGTTTCGTCAGGTTCAAGCTTATTGAGCAGTTCAAGAGAAGCCTGCATTTGCAGCAAGGCGTAGGCGGGATTGTGTTGCGAGGGCGATTCAGACTGCTTGATGGCATCGCCAATGTATTTTCTCCATAGTTCACGATAGCGAGTATCGCGTGTGGTATCCCAGGCCGCAGCGTAAATCATCGGCAACCGAGCGGCCTCGTGGGCTTGCACGTTCCACATGCGGCAAATGCCGAGGGGGCAGCGAGTTCCGTCGGCGCGACAGAAGTCAAAATCGTTGGCTGGAGTGACGAACTCGATCATCCGCTCTGCAACGTCCGCGAGCTGTTCGCGAATCTGTTTTTGAGTCGCCTCGTCGGCGAGCGGGCTGTGATAGTAAGTCCACAAGCCATGCACGAAGTGTGTGTATTGATCTCGCGACGAGTTGATATAAACACTCGTGCGATCGTGTGGACATACATTTCGAGCGACGAATCCCGCCACACCATGGACGGTCGCGCATCGCCGCATCCCACTGAATACCTGGGCCGCTCGATCACGCAAACTGACTTCCCCTGTCACCGCAAAACGATCGCAGATCAAACTCAACATTGCCCCTCCCAAAATCATGCCATCTTCCATGCCCGTTCCGTATCCACACGGATTGGGGTACTGGCGTGCGACCTCATCTGCTGTAGGCAGATGGGCGAGTTCTTGACCAGGCTCGTAACTGCTCAAGTAGTCCATGAACGTTTGCGAGTCGGTATGAAAGAAGCGGCTCCATGCGACTTCCCAAGCACGATCGGCCTGTTGTTGTAGTGTGACGTTGGGATCGGTGGCGTGGGCCATTGAATGATAGCCCACCACAGATAAGCAAGTCATCAAAAGAACGAGTATCTTGTTCACAGTCAGGCCGCCTTCGTGGATCGATGGTTGAGAAACATTCTTTACTAAAGTGGGATAGGCTTCCAGCCTGTCATTAATGACCTGACAGGCTGGAAGCCTATCCCACTTATTATCCGCACGCTGCTTAACGCAGCTCATCGCTCTCGAACAGCGTTCCCGAAAGTGCTGCTTTGGCATGCACGCCCCAATACGGTGTCGGTGAATAATCCCAATCGTTTAAGAGGCACGGACTCGCTTTGGGATGGAACGACCACGCTGTCCAGTGGTATCGATTCTTTTGAACGAGGCCGAGGAAATCCGGTACCCATGTTGAAGGATCTTCATGTTGCGATGGCGGGATGAAATCCATCCGTTCTTGAGTTGCGCCACATTCACCGATGAAAATGGGGTGCAATTTGGCAACGTCGATAAACTTCGTCTGCCAATCACTCTTCCACGGATAGACGTGGGTCGAGTAGACGATGCCATTGCCGTTTCGATCTTCTAAAGCAAATCCTGCGAGCACACCCGATAAATCGTAGGACCAATCCAAGCCGCCGACGATGACGATGTTGTTTGCACCGGTTTGACGAACTGCGTCAACTAACGCCTGCATGCCCACTGACTCAAAGCCTTTCAGTTTTTCCTTGTTCTCGGCGATCGTGTTCGGATCGGGTTGCTTTTCAGTGGTAACGAAACCGCCATCACGCCATACCTTCCAACTGATGTCGTGAGGCTCATTGAGTAGTTCAAACAGCACAGCAGGGTGATTCTTGTAAAGTTCGGCGAGCTCTCTCCAAAAGGTCACGTGTTGTGGTTCGGGGGCACGAAAGCGATGCAAATCTAACACCACGTACACGCCATTGGCCCCGGCCAAATTCACGACATCGTCGACCAGTTGACGATACCCGGCACCACCATCGGATTGGTACGGACCCGTGCCAGCCCAAAAGTTTTCGCGAATACACAGACGAATCGTGTTGGCATGCCAGTCATCGATCGCAACACGGATGGACTTCAAGATATTCTCGCCACCAGCCGACCATTCCATGCTTGGTAGCGACACGCCTTGCAGCCACACTTCGCGGTCATTGGCATCTAGAATCTTGTTACCGGCGACATGCAGCATCAATGGCAGTTCAGTTGCGAGTGCTCGTCGGACTTGCGGTTTGACAAGTGCAGCGCGTCGTGCAATTTCCTGCTGGCGTTTGGCTTCATCCGCCTCACGTTTGGCAATGAGCGGTGCGGGATCGACACTCGTGAGTTGTATGTCGTCGAGATCATAGGATCCCGATTGAGCTTGAAACATCGCCGGCATCACTTCCAGTTTTGTCGCGCCAGCAGGGACCAATATCTCGACGACCTTCTCGATCCAACCCTTCGTTGACCCATGAAAACTAGGATGGGATCCACCTTTGAGTTTGTTTCCTTGCGCGTCTTTGAAATCAAGAATGATCCGGCCATCATGCCAATTCGCTTTGCCTCTGACGAGCGAATTCGTACGCACGCGAAAGCTTAGCCGGAGCGCTGCGTATTGCGGGCGGAGGAGGACTTCCCGATAGACCGTGATCATGCGTTCGGGATCAGCTTCGACGTGCAGGTAATGATTACCCTCGTCCTCCTGCCAAGAAACACCCGCTGGAGTCGGCCAATCGGTCGGCGAGTCAGATGAGCCTGCCTCAAAATCTCCATTGGACAGCAGCCCAGTTGGATCCGCAGCAACGACTTGCGAGGCAAGGCACAGCACAAACCAAGCCAACAAGAAGCCACGTAATAAACTCCTGCTCACGCTAATGATTTTTGGGCAATGTCTTGCTGTTTCTTTATAGTTTGATGCGTGGTTGGACGTCGTCGTAAGTTCGTGTATCACGAAACTCGCCTCATTTTTTCTGCGGATAGCATTAGTAGGGTGTGAATTGTCCTCGCCACTTTAACTCATGTCAGCCGGTTGTGTGGCGAGACGAGTTGAATTGATGCATACCGGAATTGAACAGCGACTCAATCCGCTGGCGCTGCTCCACTGGAAAATTGTTTGGAATGGGCAAGCGAGGTCTCCTGCGAAAACTGATAGGATACCAACGGCTGGTCAATGTAGCATGTTAGGAAATCATTGTGACTTGGTTCAAAAAGCTCACCGAAATCGATGAACAATCGCCCGATCACGTTCGCAGGGAGCTTTCGCTCGATGATGATTGTTTCGTCACTCCGATCGGCAAGCGAATTGCGTTTGGCCGGTTGGTGACACCGAAACTCGCCGAGCTACGCCGTGACGTCGCGGAACTCGATGTCGAGCCAAGACCGTCTAGCGCCCGTGAAGTTGTTGCCGATGTTCGCGCACTACACGCCGATTCGGTTAACGCCGGTGCGATATTCCAAGTCGCGTCACAATTCAATTTGCTAGAGATGGCTGGCCCCAGCATTACGCCCGAGCGTGGAGTTGGCATCTATGAGAACGATCGGACACAAGGCCCCGCGTGCGCGATCGCTTGCGGGGCTGGCACGATCTACCGCAACTACTTCGCCGACGTCGATGGCCAAATCGGAAAAACGGCTGACAAGCAAATCGACTGTTCCGCCGACCTTGGGCGAGAACTTGGTAACACCAACCGACAGCTTTGGAAGATGCAAAACGGATATCTTTTTCCGAGCGACAAGGGACTGGCCGAGATCACTCAAAGGATTCAATCGGCGGGCGAAGTCGAGCGCAACGCACTGCTTGGCCAATTGCGAATCGGTTTGCAACTCGACGCGGAAGTCACCCTTGATGGTGAGGGCCACCGAGTCTCTCAAGCGTACTGCTCGGCATTACCCGTTGCCTATGGTCGGCAACCGACTGACCAATGGACTGACTTTGCCAAGCTGATTCTTGACGCAGCCTACGAAGCAACGCTGGCTGCTGCAGTTCTCAATACAGCGCGAACGGGCAACCCCGCCGTCTTTCTCACCCAGCTCGGCGGCGGCGTCTTCGGAAACCGAGACCACTGGATCACCGACGCGATCGAGCGAGCGTTTGCAATTCACCGCGACCACGGTCTCGACATTCGGATCGTCTCCTACGGTCGATCCCAGGTCGCCGTTGCCGAACTCGTGCGGAGACTGAACGACAGCCGTTGAGCTTGCCTATTGTTTGCGTGCCCGATCCCATACGCTACGTGGCTCACTTGGCGATTCATCAACACGTGGCTCGCTCTTGCGATGCCTCTGATCGTAACTGATCGAGTCCAAATACAGCCGCTCCACCTTCGCGCGAGCCCAATCGGTTTTGCGAAGGAATCTCAGACTGCTGTTGATACTCGGCTCGTAGTGAAAGCAGTGTATGTTGATCCGCTCGCCCAATCGCTCCCAACCGTACTCGGCAACCAGATACTCGAGCATCGCTTTGAGCGTGACCCCATGCAGAGGATTGTTGGGCTGGGATGGATTCATGGTCAAACTCAGATGTGATGTTCAATTTGCGAGTGTAGTCAAACAAGTCAACTCGAACAACAATCCCGTCAAAACGGACGGCACCCCCAATCGCGGCGGCCAGTTTCAACCCCCGAAACTTCAATCGTTGTGTGGGGTTTTAGTTCTGCTAGTTCGGTTTTCGCTGGGGAAAATTGGTTAGTTGACTAGACTGGACGTCCCCACTGTTTGTTCTACGATGCGATTGACGATTCACGCTTAAAAAATCTCTTCTTCGACTGCTTCTCCACGTAATGCTCATGCCGCTCTCGTCTCGTTGGTTACCCAACACGCCGGTTTTCGGAACGTTTTTGCTGGTTGTGACCATTGCAATGGTCGGAAATCGGGTGTCCGCTCAAGTGCCTGAGGGCGGGGGTGCCGCGGCTGAAGTAACCGCAGAAGCTCCATCACCAGCGGAATCAGCTCCAGCCGAACCGACTCCTGCCGCACCAGCTCCAGCCGAACCAGCTTCTACTCAACCAGCTCCCGCCGCACCAGCTCCCGCCGCACCAGTTCCCGCCCAGGTGCCAGCAGAACCAATCGTGACTGCGACTCCCGATGCTGCTGAAAAGCCGGTTATTGTTCCAGAACGAACCGCTCCCGAAGGATTGCGATTCAATTTCTCGGGTGCCCCGTGGGGCGAAGTTCTGCGGTGGTTTGCCGAGCAAGCCGACTTGTCGCTGCAGTTGGATGCCGCTCCAGCCGGTTCCGTCAATTTCTCGGACCCCACCAAAGTTTATTCCATCACTGAAGGATTAGATCTGCTCAATCGCTTGCTGCTCGATCGCGGCTGGGCTGTCGTCCGTCGCGGGCGGATGCTGTTGTTGGTCGATTTGGAAGCTGACAATGCTGAAAAACTGATCAGTGAGATGGCCGAGCTTGTTACGCCCGAGTCGTTCGACTCACGCGGCAATAGCGACATCGTGCGCTGCGTGTTTTCGCTCGGTTCGATCACGCCCGATCAAGCTCGCGAGGAATTATCGCAAATCATCGGCCCTTGGGGACGCATCAATGTGCTGGCTGGAGCACGTCAAGTCATCGTTACCGAGACCGTTGGCAAACTCCGCGTGATCGACGAAGTGCTGCGGGCCGCCACGAAGGCTCAATCCAGCGTGATCGAAATCACTTTGGCACATCGAGCCGCGGAAGAGGTTCTCGAGATTGCTCGCCCTTTGATCGGTTTGGAACCCGGTAGCAACGCGAGCGACGATATTAAACTCTCCGTTTCAATCTACGGCGACCGGATTTTCGCCACTGGCAGCCAATCGAAACTCGACTTGCTGACTAGCGTGATCGAGAAGGCCGACCGAGCGATGCCTGGCGAAGAGGAAGCCATCGCCGAGAACACCGTCAAGCCGGAGCTGCGAACTCACCCAGTCAATTCCGCCGAATTGCAAACGGTTTACGACGTGTTGCAAACGCTGATTGCTGGCACGCCTGACACCCGTCTCGCCCTCGACACCAATCGTGGAGCGATCATCGCTTTTGGTCGACCTGAAACTCAGCAAACGATTGCCAAGACCATCGCCGAACTCGAAGGCACCGGCACCGACTTCACGATCATTGACCTCAAACGACTCGAACCCGCCAATGCACTCCTAACGATCAATAAATTTTTTGGTGTCACCGAGACCAGCACCGGCAAAGGACCAATCGTGGATGGTGACCCAGTCACGGGTCGGTTGTGGGTCCGCGGCACGACCGAGCAGATCGAATCCGTCAAACGTCTGATCAGTGAACTGGAGAACGATCCCTTGGCAGGCGGTTTGGGCGAGAACGTTCGCATCTTGCCGCTGACGGGTTCCTCCGCGCTGGACACCTTGCAACAAATCGAAACGCTGTGGCCACTGACCGGCCGCGCCAACCGAATTCGCGTCATCACGCCTTCCAAAGCTAAAGAATCGCCCGCCGATTCTGATCCAGCGGAATCAACGGAGCAAGAACAACCTGCTGATCTCAGTGATCAATCTGTTGAGTCGTCCGAGATGAGTATGCAAACTTTGGTGTGGCAGAACACGGCTGCACCGGAGAACGAACCGGCTCCCGACTACACCGGTGACGACATCATCATCCAAATGACACCAGCCGGTTTGGTGATCGCATCGCGTGACCAGAACGCGTTGGACCTGGTCGAACAACTCATCACTTCGATGAGCAGCGGTTCGGAGATGACGTCCGACTTGCCAACCATTTTTTGGTTGCGATATATCAAAGCCGACGTGGCTGCGGAACTTGTCTCGGGCGTGCTCGGTGGTGCTGACGCAGGCAGCTCGGCTGGTTCATTGACGGAGTCCGTCATGGGTGGACTCGGCGGTGGCATGCTCGGCGGACTTTTGGGCATGGGCGGTGGCGGCGGCGGTGAGGACGAATCACAAGCTCGTACGATTCTGACCAGCCGTGGTAGCGTCAACATTGTGCCTGATAATCGGCTCAATGCGTTAATTGTTCAAGCACCTCCTGCGGATATGGATTTCATTCGCACAGTGTTGCAAGAGATCGACCTCCAAGAGAGTCCTGAGGTGATTCAAACAATCGCGCGGCCTACGTTGATCCCGGTCGTCTATCAAGATGCGGCTTCGGTGGCCAAGATTGTCGCGGCCGTCTTTGCCGAGAAGATTGGCGATGGCAACGAGGGCGGCGGCGGCGGTGGTCGCGGTGGTCAACCTAACCCACAAGACATCATCAACGCGCTGCGTGGCGGACGTGGTGGAGGTGGCGGTGGAGCACCCGCGCCCAAAAGTGAGATGACCAAAATCATTGTGGCCGTTGATGAGCGCAGCAATTCGCTCGTGGTGACCGCGACGCCGCAGGATTTAACAGCGGTCCGCGACCTTGTCGAAACGCTCGACCAACAAGGCCTCGAATCAGAACAACGGGTCGAAGTCATCGCCATGGGCGGTGCCGTTCGTCCTGAAATTATGTTACAAGCCCTCAAGTCGGTAACCGGTAAAGCAGTCACGACGACGGATGGATCTTCCAGCGGTTCATCGACCAGTGGCAGTGCTCCGTCGAGTTCATCGCCAAGCCCTCCTGGATCGACAAGTTCGGCCGAGGAAATTCAACGTCGAATTGAGTTTTTCCGATCGCAGTTTGGCAGCCGGGGCGGTGATTCCGGCGGACGTGGTGGACCACCAGGTGGTGGAGGCGATAGTGGCGGACGTGGTGGAGGCGGTAGTTCTAGTGGTCGTGGAGGAGGACGCGGAAGATGATTATGCATGCGGCGGAAATTTTACGTAGACGTGGGTTGCTCACCCCGCAACAGCTCGAACAAAGCCGCAACGGTGATCCGTCGTCCATTGTCGATAATGCCGTTTCACTGGGCTACGTAACTGCTCGTGATGCGCTCACAGCGATCGCAGACGAAGTCGGACTCGAGTTCATTGATTTGCGAACCGCCGAAATTGATCTATCCGCGCTCGAAGGTTTCCCACAAAAACTGATCTATCGCCATTCGTTATTCCCGATCGGTTGGGCCGATGGTGGAATTCGTGTGGCCACGCCGGACCCGTTCGATTTGTACCCGCTCGACGAAGCCTGTGCGGCCAGCGGCAAGACCGTTACGCCGGTGGTCGCCGAACGAGCCGAGATTAACCGTTTGGTTAAGAAGCACTTGGGCGTCGGTAGCGAAACGATCGAAGGCCTCGTCGCCGCAGCAGGTGATGAAGAAATCGAACTGCTCGAAAGTATCGAGACCGACGGCAGCGAACTCAGCGAGATGGCTCAAGAAGCCTCGGTTGTGCGGCTGGTCAACGAGATCTTGACCGAAGCCGTCGATTCGCGTGCCAGTGATATTCACATCGAGTCGCAATCCGATGGTTTAGTCGTGCGTTATCGCATTGACGGTATTTTGCATCCGCAACCCGTGCCAGCCGAGATCAATCGATTTCAAGCCGCGATCATCAGCCGTTTGAAAATCATGGCGCGATTGAACATCGCCGAAAAACGACTGCCGCAAGACGGTCGGATTCGTTTGCGAGTGCATGGTCGCGAAGTCGACATTCGCCTCAGCGTGATCCCGATGATTCACGGCGAGGGACTCGTCATGCGGGTGCTCGACAAATCGTCGATGGTATTCGACCTCAAAGGCCTCGGTATGTCGCAGGCGATCTATGATCGTTTCAGCACCCTCATCCGCATGCCTCACGGAATCGTTCTGGTCACCGGTCCGACCGGTAGCGGTAAAACGACGACGCTGTACAGCAGCCTGTTAGAAATTCGCAGCCCCGAAAACAAGATCATCACGACGGAAGATCCAGTTGAATATCAACTCGACGGGATCAACCAAATTCAAGTTCATCCGAAAATCGGTTTGACGTTCGCGGCATCTTTGCGAAGTATCTTGCGGCATGACCCTGACATCGTATTGGTCGGTGAAATTCGCGATTTGGAAACGGCTGAAAACGCCACGCAGGCTTCGCTAACCGGTCACCTTGTATTCAGCACCCTGCACACCAACGATGCCGCTGGTGCGTTCACGCGGATGGTCGACATGGGCGTCGAACCATTCTTGGTTGCTGGGACCGTCGAAGCGGTGATGGCCCAACGATTGTTGCGGCGGTTGTGCCCGCATTGTAAAAAAGCCTATCAACCGATCGAATCGGAGTTGCCGAAGGACTTCCCATTTGCCGAACTCAACGGCGGCCCGCTATATCAGAGCGTGGGTTGTCGCGAATGTCGCAACGTGGGCTATTCTGGGCGACTTGGTATTTACGAGCTCTTGGTTTCAAGCGAACCGATTCGCGAACTCGCGCAAAAACGTGCGAGCAGTTGGGACATCCGTCGGGTGGCCGTCAACGAAGGCATGCGGACCTTGCGAATGGACGCCTGGGACAAAGCCCTCGTCGGCGTCACGAGCATCGACGAAGTCCTGCGAGTCACCAAAGGCGAAGCGCTTTGAACCGACGGCGCTAGCGGGCTGGTGATTTGATAGTTTAACAGTTAGCCGCAGGCGTACGATCCGACGTAAGAGTACGCCTCCGGCTGACTGTTAAACGAAAGAGAACAGCCCACGAGCGTCATCAGCTCGCAAACATACGTACATACATACCAATCCATCCTCACTCACCTACTTAAAAAGCTAATCGCTAATCGCCAAACAGCTAGTAGCCAAACGCTAATAGCTAGAAAGCTAACTGCTAGTAGCTAAAAAGCTTCCCTCAATGCCTGCTTTTCAGTACACGGCCCGCGATATTAGCGGCAAAAGTATCACCGGGACGATCGATGCCGGGTCGGCTCGTGAAGCGACTGCGTTGCTATCTGGCAAAGATCTGTTTCCGACGAAAATTATCGAACAGGCTGGTGCTGGTCGCTCGCTGTTTGGTTCACGCAAGAAAAAAGTCAGCGGGCAGACGATGGCGGTGTTTTACAGTCAGCTCGCCTCGTTGCTTCGGGCTGGCGTGCCGATGATTCGCTCTCTGCAATTGCTGGGTAACCAATCCGCTGCACCGGTGCTCGGTGAAGTCATGATCGAGATCAAAGGTCGCGTCGAAGAAGGCGAGACGCTTGGCGACACAATGGCTCGCTACCCCGGTGTGTTCAGTGACATGGCCATCAACATGGTGCGCGCCGGCACCGAAGGTGGGTTCCTCGAAGATGCACTGGACCGGGTCAGTATCTTCACTGAGTTGCAAGAGGATCTCAAAGGCCGCACGGTCAGTGCGATGGCATATCCCGTATTCTTGTTCGTCGTCGGCACGGTCGTCGTATCGGGACTGCTCGTGTTCTTCGTGCCAAAATTTGACATGCTCTTCGACCGGCTGCGCAAGAAAGGCGAGATGCCCGCGATCACGGAGTGGTTGTTGGTCTTCAGCAACCTGCTGCAATCCTACGGTTGGCTGATCATCTTGGCCGGGGTCGCAGCCGCCATCGCCTTGCGAATGCACCTGCAAACGGAATCTGGCAAAGAACGCGCCGACCGTCTGAAGCTGCGCATCCCCGTGCTCGGCGATATTTTAATGAACCTTTCCGTCGCCCGTTTTTGCCGCGTCCTGGGAACGTTGTTGGGCAACGGCGTCCCGATTTTGAAATCGCTCGATATCAGCCGCAGTGCCACCGGCAATCGCCTGCTCAGCCAATCGATCGCTGACGCAACCGAGAACATCCGTAGTGGTGAAAGCCTCGCCAAACCGCTGGGCGATTCGGGTTATTTCCCGATGGCGGTGGTCGAAATGATCCGCGTCGGCGAAGAGAGCAATTCACTCGACCGGGTACTGCCAGAGATCGCTGATTCGCTGGAAAAACGCACCTTCCGCCGACTCGATTTGTTCGTACGACTGCTCGAACCGATCATGCTTTTGATCATGGCGATCATGGTGCTCGCCGTCGTCATGGCGTTGCTCATCCCAGTCCTCAAGAGCAGCACGACGCTGTGAGCGGTGCTCGAAAACGTAGTCGTCGCTGGTTGATCGTTCTGGGCATCGCGGTGCTCACACTGGTGCCCGCCTACATCGAACTATTCCTCCGCCGACCAGTGGGCAACGGCCCAGCAGGACCGAGTGTCTCCGGTGCAGCGTTTACTCAACCGTGGACGGATCGCAAGGTCGTGTTGCTGGGCATCGGCGACAGTGTCACGCGCGGGTTAGGTGCCAAGTCTAAAAGTCATTCGTACTTCGAGCGATTGCAACGTAATTCCGAAGATGAGTATGCCGACATGAGCGGCAAATGTCTCACGACAGTCTTGCCGAACTTGACGGCTGAGAATTTCGCGATATCGGGTTCGACATCGATCGATCATTTAGAAACTTTGCGTCGGGAAATTGGCACCTATCCCGAAGACGTATTTGGAATTGTCGTGATCACCACGGGTGGCAACGACATCATTCATTCCTATGGACGTCGTCCGCCCGTCGAAGGTGCGATGTATGGCGCGACGCTCGATCAAGCTCAACCATGGATCGCAAATTTTGCTGAGCGGCTCGATACGATATTTCGCGAGGTGAAAGCAAGATTTCCAGGCGGATGTGTCATTTATGTTGGCGATATCTACGACCCGACCGACGGTGTCGGTGATGCACCGAGTGTTTTCTTACCAGCTTGGCCCGATGGACTGGCGATTCATTCGAGATACAACGAAACGATTCGCAAAATCGCTGGGCAACATGAGAATGTGCATGTCGTTGATTTGCATCGTACGTTCTTGGGCCATGGTTCGCACTGCCGCCAATTTTGGCGAAGCAACTATGACTCGTCCGACCCGCATTATTGGTTCTACGACAACATCGAAGACCCCAACGACCGGGGCTACGACGCAATCCGCCGTGTGTTTCTCAATCGGATCATTGAAACAAAACCGTTTGACGACGGGACTGTAATCTCCCAAAAAATTTGGAATGCTCCGACTTGTCGAAGCTTTTTTTTCTACGAGCTGTTGATTCGCCGTTAATCTTTCTCGCGAAGATTGATCGGTATGAGAAAGAAAGCGGTGCCAAGTCACCGCACTCGAAAAAAACAAACTCGCGCTCTACATCTCGACACTTCAAAACAGATCGTCAATTGATTTCGGCTGGTGCATGCCCAATGTGGTTTCGATCGCTTTGATTTGGCTGTTCAGCTCCGTTTGAGCTTTCGTCAACTCGTCTCGCGCTGTTTCCAATTCAACCAGTTTGGCCTCATAACGAGCCGTCAACGCTTCAGACAATCCCGTGCCCAGTTCACTCGTCGGTTTGAGCTGCTTCGTGATACGCTCGATCTCGCTGGCGATCTCTATCTTGCTGGCGACAATCTCGGCCAGGCGCTCTCGCAAGCCATAACGCTCGATCTGTTGTTCGAGCACCTTCTTCAGCACATCGCGAATTTCGGCATCGAGCGACTCGTCTCCGATCCATTTGCGAAGTTCCTTGCTGCTGATCTCCGAAAACGGTTTCACAAGCTCGTCTACCTGCATCTCATTCACATCGAGTTGCACGGTCGCTCCCGCAGGCACAAGCTGTTGGAACCGAATCGCGTCCTCGGTTGGTTCCGTTTCGTCATCATCGTCGAGCACCACCTCAACAGGCGATTGTGGACGCGGATGTTCGATCAGAATCGTGCGCGGTTGTTTGTCGCGATTGTCGATCCTGTACGAGATCGTGTCGTTGGTCAGAGTTTCGTATTTCAGTACAAACTCGTCGGCGACCAACCGTACGTTCCGATGAGTGACGTCCGTTTTCGTTGGCAATTGTTCGACTCGCATGGCTTGATCGGTCGCGAACGGGATCAAACGATCCACGCCTGGTGTGATCGCAGGCATGATCGCTTCGCCACCGTAGTTGTCGTCTTTGGAGTACACCGTCACTGGGCCAGCAGGCAATACGAAAGGAACGTCTGGGCGGACCTTCAAGGACAACATCGGCTGTCCGTTACCCTCGGTCGCTCGATACACCGAGACAATTTTACCGTTGACCTTGTCGATGATCGTATCGAGCAAAATCATTTGCCCGGCAGGCAGGTCGACGCTGTTGAACGTCACGACCAACGCCGCGCCCGCCGCTTGATCGCCTGCCTCGACAACACCCGGGGTGTCAGGAAGCTTCGTGGTTACCGAGTCGGCTTGACGCTGCGGAGCCCCACCGCCTGCCATGCCACCCATACCGCCACCGAAACCGCCGCCTCCCATGCCGCCCATATTAGCTTTCATCGAGTCGGTATCGCCAAATGGATCGCTATCATTACTGCCGAACGGATCCGCCATACCGGGCGCATCACCGAAAATATCACCGCCAGTCGGCGGACTTTGTGTCCAAGCGTTGGATTCGGCAAGCATCGGTGCGACACGCAGTGTTGGCAATGGCCGTGCGATTTGTTGCCGCTGAGCGCGGACGATGGATGAGACGTCCATGTCAAAGCTCATCGGTCGACCGGTTTTCAAAATCACGCGTACATCGCTCCAATCTTCGCTCGTTGTATTGTCCACTGTCGCCCGCATCAAAAAACGATCTACAGTGGTCAGATAGCTGATTTTCCAAATCGGCATCTCACGCAACAAGTGAACTTGGACCTGGCGCTGTTTGCCTGCTTCAAACCGCACCGTGACGTCCGTCGTGGCAATGCGATCGTCGGCAATCAATTGATCGAGTGCTTGATTCAATCGCTCGTTAAACGTTTCGTCTTCCGCTTCGATCCGAACAATCTCCGCGAGCGGCACGCTGCGCAATCCGGCGTCCGAGGCGATCGTGATGAACTCATAATCAATTCGCTGTTCCTCCACGATCTCGGTCCGTAGTTCTAACGAGACCAATCGTCCGGAAATGGTTTCATCATCCCGATGAATTGCTGTGATGACTTGGCCGCGCATCGACAACAGCAAATCGGCTTGCGTGTTGGTGCGGGGCAGCGTGACGCGTGGTGATTGCGGATCGGGTTTGCTGGGCATCATCACGCGTCCGAGCGACTCGGGGTCCAGCACGATCGCATGCCGGACAATGTCACTGACCTCATCGCTGCGGACGGAAATCGTGAAATCAGTTTCTTGCTCGACGGTGGCCTCATACACAAAGTAACCTTTGCCGGTCGAATGCAACCAAACTTCGCGAAGTTTCAACTCGCTCGGTTCCGCATCGGCGTTTTGCTGCGGCGTCTGCGACTGCGATTGTTCGTCATCGGCTGAGACTGCGGTGCGCGTCGCTGGGCAGGCGGCCAGCAGAAATAGGAGTAGAATACAGATTCGACGGACGTTCACGATCGGTTCCTCGCGGCAAGATTGATCCCCATGCAAGCAAGACATCGCACGGTTTCCCTCATCATACTCGCTACCACGACATGGCGCAGACTGTTTGCCATCGTCTGCCTGTTGGTGTTATGCCCCCCAGCCAACGGTCAGCTTATCCGCTCATGGCCAGTCGATCCGGTGATGACGGAGGAGAGCGAGCGGAACATCCTACATCAACTTGGTCGAATCATCGTCCCGCCGCGTGACGAGATTGCTTTGAACGCGTTCGTCAAGACGCTGCCGCCCGAATTGCCGATCGCTATCAATGCAGTTGCCTTAGAAGGATACGGGCTATCGCTCGACTCCCTCGTGGTCGCTCCGCTTCAACGCCCCGCGCCCTTGTTCGTGCATTTGCATTCGATGCTCGAAACACTCGAATGCGAAATCGTTTTGAAGCGAAATACGTTGACCATCACCACGCGTGACGACGCGGACGAGCAATACCCTGTCCGAGTCTACGACGTGACGCCATTGACGAATCAATCACGTCGCTATGAGATCGAGCAATTGCAAGAAGTGATTTCGTATAGCCTCGACCCAGATAGTTGGGAGGCATTAGGAGGCATGGGCACACTCCACCCACAGATCATGCGAAACAAAACGCACTTGATCATCGCGAATTCGACCTCCAACCATTTGCAAATCGACGCGTTCTTAAATCGCCTGGCGGGTGACCGCGACTACCGCTCGATACCTGCTTATCTCGTAAAGCCCGACTCGCCGGAGAATTCGATTGAGGTGATGACGCGCAGACGCAGCCCGCTTGAGAATTTCGCCAACCCAAGCTCGCGCCAGTAGAGTTCTAGGTGTCTGCCACCTCGGTCGATCGAATGTGCGACTGCTATCGCAGCGTTTCGCTGCGGGTTTTGGCTTGGTCGAGGCGTTTGTTCATCCACGTCAGGTAAGTCCGCCAATCTTCGCGGCTGAATCGTGTCATCTCTTCAAATCGGTCGTCCCATTGTTCGCCGATTCGGTCCAAAACTACCACTGCTTGCGCGACCAACAAATCGGCTTCCCGGTTGCGTCCCAATAATCGCACCATTCGCGATTGGCCTAACAGAGCCTCCAGCGCTGGAGGTTCGTTCATGTATCGTAGCGACATGTCGCGATACGCGTCGGCGGCTTCCGCATAACGCTGCATCGCCTTGAGCGTGTCAGCTTGACCAAGTAAGGAATTTCGCAGAATCGCATCTTGCTTCTCGCTAAGATCGTCTTCGCGTTGCTGGGTATCCATGAACCGGACCATCGACGTGAACTGATCCAGAGCCGCTTGGCGATAGCGATTCGCCTTCTGTCGCAGATCACGTTGGGCTGCATCTAACACGCCTTTGTTTTCCAGTTCTGCTTCCGGCAACCGCGATGCCAAAAGTTGACCGCGAGCGAGCAAGTAAGCAGTCGCTTGTGCTCGCGGCAACGGCCAAGCACGTTTGACAGTTTCATCGAGCCGCCGCAGAGCCGTTATCAGCTCGGGCTCAATCGCACGCAGCTCTGCAACCTTTTTTTCTTGCGGCAGTGTCATGGCGTTGAGAGTTCGATTATCGCACTCGGCGTATAACAACTCCGCGAGTGTGAACAGCGAGTCTCGCCACACGGGACTTTGCGGCGTCAGTTTGCCATCAGTGAGGTTTTCGTTGAGCAATGATTTCGCCAGTTCACCATCGTGCGCATCGGCAGCGGCTTGGGCCGCTAATAACCGGGCTTCATAGTGCATCGGGTCGCGTTCAAATTCCACGATACAAGTTTGCAGCGACTCCATCGCTTCTTTCGGTCGCCCCTCGGCTAACAGCGCACGCCCGTGAGCGACCAGACCGGCGGGTTGCTTCATTCGATCTTCGTAGCGCAAGTACTGTTCGAGCAAAGGGATGCTTTTGGAGAAATGTCGCCCGCGTTGATACGCGTCGATCGCCAACCACAACGTTGGCACGTATCCTTTCTTATCAAACTGTTGTTCGGCAGCCCCTGCGAACGCATCACCAGCTCCCCGAAATCTGGCCCTCGCCGCTGCAAACGCTTCGCGTGAAATCTCATCGCCACGCCCACGCCCGGCGTTCAATGTGTCGCTACCCCAGTCACGATACGCAACACCTTTTTCGATCGCTGCGTCTGCGATTCCAAACAAACTCACCAACGCATCCGCCGTTTCAATCACAGCGGGAAACTCTTTCGCCGATCGCAGGATACCGAGTACCTCGGCCATTCGCGTACGAAGTTCCGCTTCCACTTTGGGGGTGTAATTCAAGTGCCGACTTTGCCCCATTTCACGGACAATGTAGCGAGTTGTTTGCAAAACCTCGTCACCACGGCCTTGATCGGCGAGCAATTCAATCTCCGACAAACCGCCTTCGAGTCCCTCTTCACCGAACGGTCGTTGTTGGCGTAGCTGTGTCAGTTCAGCTAACGCTAGTTCGCGTTCACTGGCAAGCAAGTATGCGTGTGCGGCGGCTAGGCGTGAGCGTGAAGCGAGTGCGGGTGATGCCTCTCGATGCAGTGAAGTGAGTTCTTTTAACACTTCGAGCAATTTAACTCGCTCTGGTGCAGCGACTTGCTTGTGGGCGTTTGCGGGAATCCCTGCGATAGAGCGTTCGCCGTGAGCACGTGTGATCGGTGCGAGCGTTTTCTCAATCACGAGTTCAGCTTGTTTAAGCATCAATTCATCACCAGCCGACAACGCCCAACGCAACTGTTGCTCAAGGGCTGGTGCGATGACTTCGCGGGCCGCCTTCAATGCAGTATCTGCTTCATCAAAACGCTGGAGTTGGATTAACCAGTCGATGCGCAATAGATTGGCATCGGTTCGTTGTTGAGCGTCGAGCGAGTCGGTAGCGAGGTATGTGTTGATCGCCACGATCGCTTCGCTCATGTCCTCGCGTGGCCGACGAGCTTGCGCGACGGCCAGTACCGGCATCAACTCGGTCTTGAGCGTTATGTCCATGTCGATCGCGCGCTGCAAATGATCCGTCGCCGCTTCAAAGTCACCGACACCGTGCAGCGCCAACCCGAGCATCCGGTGTCCGTCTGATTCGCGTCCCTCGGGAAACCCGAGCGTTTCGGATTGTTTGAGAGAGGGAATTGCTTTCGTGAGTTCTTCACGACGCCCGCGAGGAGAATCTAAACGAATCGATTTTTCAAAAACACCTGCTCCGATTAGAAACGCTTGCAATGACACCCAGCGATCGGCCTCCTCCGCTTTGGCAATCTCCTCCTCAGACGGCGGTTCAAACGCGACGTCCAACCCCGGTTCGGCAGCTTCTTCGGCGAGCTCGTCAGTCACTGCGTTTTCGAGTGACACCGAAGCGGCAAGTTCACCGGCGACGATGGGGTTCCCGGCCACATACTGAGCCGACGCCAAACGCAACGTTTGCTGCGGTGAGATCTCGGAACCTCCCGCCCACAACGAAAAAAGATACGCGAATCCAGTGATTGTGCTGAGCGTCAAAACACTCGCAGCGATCACGGGCAGTGAAGGAATCGATCGCCCAGTCTTCGGTGGATCAGCAGCGTTCGTGTTGTTGGGTTTTGGCACAGGCTACGACTCAGGCGGCGTCGGCGAGGTCGCTGCCGTACAAGTTGCGGTAGAAACTATTGCTCACGATCAGTTCATCGTGCGATCCCACGGATGAAATGCGGCCGTGATCGAGCACGGCGACCCGGTCGGCCATTGCCAAGGTGCTGGCGCGGTGCGTGATCATGATTCCCGTGCGACCTTTCATAAACGTTTCCAGTGCACGGTGAATCAACATTTCACTTTCGATATCAATCTGGCTAGTCGCTTCATCAAGAATCAGGATATCGGGATCACGCAAGAATGCTCGCGCCAGCGCAATGCGTTGCATCTGGCCACCGGACAATCGCACGCCACCGCTGCCGAGCATCGTCTCATAACCATGTGGGGTTTTGCGGAGAATGAAATCGTCGGCGAACGCGAGCTTCGCGGCGCGAGCGACATCATGCCGATCGGCGCTTGGACTGCCGTAACGGATATTGTTTTCGATCGTGTCATCAAACAACACCGTCCGTTGGGTCACCAACGCAATCCGTCGTCGCAGATTGCGAGTTGAGATCTGATCAATCGGGCAATCATCCAAATAGAGTCGCCCCTGATGTGGATCATCAAATCGACAGAGCAAACTAATCAATGTGCTCTTTCCACAACCGTTCGGCCCCACCAATGCGATCGTTTCACCATGCTTGATCGTCAGGTCGATGCCTTGCAACACAATGGGTCCCGAAGGGTATTGAAAATGCACATTCTCAAATCGGATCTCGCGATGCGGCCGTGATAATTTGACCGACAC
This sequence comes from Rhodopirellula sp., assembly GCA_041740155.1. Classification (GTDB taxonomy): domain Bacteria; phylum Planctomycetota; class Planctomycetia; order Pirellulales; family Pirellulaceae; genus Rhodopirellula. The sequence goes on along the minus strand of JBGSMN010000425.1, from coordinate 11,524 downwards.
CTCGGGTTCTTTCACTCGCACCGGTGCATCGATGATTTCGTAAATTCGGCTCGATGCCACGATGCCACGTTGCAAAGCACTCCACACGTCCGCCAGTTTCCGGGCGGGATCGGAGGCACCGATCAGGAACGCAAAAAACAACAGCATCTTGGAGCTGTCCAGGGGCTTGTCACTCATCCGCAATCCCAGCAAATGAGTCGATTCATTGATCGTCAAATATCCGCCCGCGATGATGGCCAGCCCGACCATGCACAGTCCAAGCAGTTCGCTCATACTCCGCGCCATCGTGTTATAGAACGAGACTTTCATTGAGCGGCGGAAGTACGCTTCGACATGTCCACGAAACCGAGCTCGCTCGTGGGACTGCGTGTTGAACGATTTTATGACGCGAATTCCGTTAAACGCGTCGTTGAGCATCCCGTACAGACTACTCATTTCTTCCATCACACGGCGCGTTGCCCGCCGGATCGCGCGACTCAGACGCTGCATCACAAACACCACCGGCGGCGTGATCACTAACATTAACAATAACAACCGCGGGCAAATTGCAATGGCACCCAACAAACACACCGTCATCTTCAATGGCTCGCGGATCATCCGACCGATCATCGTGCTCAATCCTATCCCGACGTGCGAAACGTCGTTGGTTAAGCGACTGGTCAAATTCGCCGAACCGTTCTCGCCGAAATGATCCAAGTCCAACTGCAATGACTTGCGAAAGAAGATTTCTCGAAGTTCCATCACCGTGCCTTCGGCGATGTACTGCACCAAGACCATGTTAATGGTCTGGGCCACGAGCTTGATCGCGGTACACGCGAGCATGAAACCGACGACCAGTAGCAACGTATTGAATGGGCCCGGTGGTGCCCAATCCGTCACGATCGGTTTGGCCCAATGCAACCACGCGGATGCGTAGGTGGCTTTTTTGTGGAGAAAGTTGAGTCTCGCGGTTTCGCTCACATCAGGATCATTGGCTGCGCTAACTGCGGCGAGCTTCTGATCGAGATCTCGGATTTCGGCATCCGTAGTCTCGATTTGCTTGTTCAGATACGACGACAGATCCTCGCCTGCGAACACCACCTCGGTCATCGGATAGAGCACGCCGATGTTCCCACCCCACATCGCTGCGATGATCAAAGAGGTGATAAGAACTCCAACCAGCGACAAGCGTCGGCGGCAAGCGAGCAGCAAGACTCGGCGAAAGGCGTGCATGGCGGGGGCGGTGCGAAGCAATTGGAAAACGGCTCAGTTATCTCTCAACTGACATTCTTATCAGCCCAACTGAATCGGTCGCTAGGCCGATTCTCGCGTACTTGCTCTAACTCACGAAATCCACGAGCCTTGTTATCGAACGACCGATGTATTCGCTGGACATCGTGGCATTGGGCGTTCGCTGCCGGTTTTTCGCGATCAGAACCGTGATCAACGGCTAGCTCGTGGGGATATACGGCAGTTGACGAGAATCGCTGTCCACAGAGACGCTTTCCAGTCAAAAACGACTGGCTTTGCGAACCCCGATTAAGCGATAGCCGGGGTAATTCTGCATGGCTAGTTGCGTTGCGATTTCACTATTTGGAGCCGTGACCATCACCGAGGTCGGTCGTCCATAAACGCCGGGGCCAGGATTCAAGCCAACTTCCCAGATCGAGGTGACGCCCGTGGCTGTAGCGAGGAGGTTCATTTTTAACAGCTCGATCTGACGCCGCTCGACTTCGTTGCGGATCGACTCTTGCTGATACGCACGCGCTTCCTGCTGCATCATCAAACTTTCTCGCTGGTGCGCCTGCTCGTCCTGTTCCGCTGCCAACCAGGCCTGCCAACCCGGTTCGAGCACTTTGCGTTCTTGATCGCCGAACATGAAAAATGGCACCGCAATCTGGTCTCCCGATTCGAGTTCCATCAATACCCCTTCCAGCGGAAACATTTTCGCCTCACCGCCGAGTCCTTTGGCCCATGTCGTCAGTTCAGATTCATTGGCAAACTCGCGGCCTTCTAAACGGGACATGATCTTCAGCGCGACAAGTTGATGCAGTGGGTCAATTTTTGCAAACGGAGTCCCGTTGATGACGACCTTTCCACGTTGACGCGAAATCGACAGGTCTTTGCGGCCATACGCCAGCACGCGTCCACGCACCTTCACGCCATCGGCGGACGTCCAGGTCTGCATTTCTGTGAGTGATTCAGAGAGCGCTTCGCCAAGTTCCTTTGACTTGACGTACTGTTGATCTTCGTCGGACAACTCCGCCAGTTCAACGGCGACCAAGGCACCGGTTTGTTTTTTCAAGATCACGGTGGATTCATTGAAGGCAACCGCATCGGCGTCGATCTGATATCCGCCGGTCGCGCTGGTCCACGTGCGAGCCTCCGCAGGAGCACTGAACACGCCGCCGCCAAGAACGAGAAAGAGCAAAGTCAGGCAACGCATTTCAAACCTCACGTCAATCAAAGGTATCTGGCAACCAGCAAACGAAACTCTATGATAGTCGCTTTTCCCAATGAAGTGCAGGACTGGCCGAGCGGCGATTTTCAGGCTCCGCATGGACCAATTGCCGGGAACTTCTCACGTGCCTACAGGGACCACCCATTGACTGTTGTTCAGGCACTCGCGACCGCCCACGCTTTGATCGCGTTGGGGTTCTCGGTGCGGATTTTACTGCGGGATAATCTTTCATCAGCGGCGCGATTGGCGTGGTTCATGGTGATGCTATTCGCGCCTTACGTCGGTGTCGTGGTCTATCTATTGTTTGGTGAAATCAGTATCGGTCGAACAGTCCATCGTCGGCATGATGAAGTGTTTTCACAATTGCGGATGATCGCGGGCGACGCGATGGGGAGCTGCGCTCGTAATCTCGATGCCCATGTTGAAACGGAATATCGAACGGCGTTCCGAGCCGCATCGGTGGATGGATTTGAAACAACAATAGGCAACCGTGGCGAATTGTTGCCCGACGCACAATCCGCTCGCGCACGATTGGTCGATGACATCGACTCGGCAACGCAAAGCGTGCAGGCACTCTACTATATCTGGCTGGACGACGAGACTGGCGTCAACGTCGCCAAGGCACTGATGCGTGCAGCAAAACGTGGCGTGGTCTGTCACGTGATCGCTGACGGACTCGGGTCGCGAAAGTTCGTGCGTTCCAAATGGTGGCACGCGATGCAGAATGCGGGCGTCCATCTGACGGTCGCACTGCCGATCAAATGGGTCGTTGATACGATTTTGTTCAGCCGCTTGGACCTGCGAAATCACCGCAAGATCACGGTCATCGACAGTCGTATCACGTGGTGCGGCAGCCAAAATTGTGCCGATTCAGAGTTTCGTGTGAAGGCCAAGTACGCTCCGTGGGTCGACATCATGGTGCGTTTCGAAGGGCCGATCGTAGCCCAATGTCAACTCCTGTTCGCTTCGGATTGGTTGCTCAACAGCGGTGATGAAATCCCGACTTCGTTTCAAATGAGTGCGATTGCGTATGACGATGGTTTTCCCGCTCAGGTTTTTTCCGACGGGCCGACCGAACGGCATGGTGCCACGCCTCAACTGTTCGCGACACTGCTGGCGCTTGCCAAGCGAGAAGTGATCATCTCGACGCCTTACTTCGTTCCAGATTCTACCGTGCTGGATGCTTTGTGCGCCGCTGCGATCCGCGGTATTGATGTGACGTTGATCGTTCCGAAACGAAACGACTCATGGATCGTCGCGGCGGCGAGCCACAGCTACTACCGCCTGTTGCTTGAACACGGTGTGAAGATCTACGAGTTTCGCGAGGGGCTGCTGCATGCGAAAACACTGACCATTGATGGCGTGCTGTCGTTGATCGGTTCGACGAATCTCGATCTACGCAGTTTCGACTTAAACTACGAGAGCGACATCCTGTTGCGTGATGAAACACTGACCGCCGCGATCGTGGGCCGACAACATCAATACCTTTGCCGTTCCGATCAGGTCACATTGGACCAAGTCAACGCGTGGTCGTACTCACGTCGAATATGGAACAACATCGTCGCCACAGTGGGACCGATTCTGTAGCCGCAGCTTACAAAATACTGCCGGGGCGGTAGGCGGCGGCATCGGGGTTCTGTTGCACTAACAACGCGATTCGCGCGTTCACCTTGTCAATCTGTGCTACTGCGTTGCCGATGAACTCAATGGGGGCACCGATCGCTGCGTGCAGTTGTTCGCTGTTCATAGGAATCCGATCATCTGCGGCAAGACGTTCGAGCAAATCGTTGTCATCGCGACCGGTTTCGCGCATCGCTAAAGCGGCGGCAACTGCGTGTTCTTTGATCGCTTCGTGAGCCGTCTCGCGACCCACACCGGCCTTCACCGCCGCGACAAGAATCTTGGTGGTTGCTAAAAACGGTAGGTAACGACGCAGTTCGCGATCAATCACCGCAGGGTACACACCGTAATCACCAAGCACGGTCAAGAACGTTTCCATTTGTCCGTCGATTGCTAAAAACGCGTCTGGGATCGCAACCCGTCGCACCACACTGCAACTGACGTCGCCCTCGTTCCACTGGTCACCAATCAAACCACCGACCATCGCCAGATAACCACGCAACAGGACACAGAAACCATCGATCCGTTCAGCCGAGCGAGCGTTCATTTTATGCGGCATCGCGGACGAGCCGACTTGCCCCGGTCGGAACCCTTCAGTGGCGAGTTCCGCACCGGCCATCAAACGCAACGTGCGAGCAAAGTTCGCGGGTGCCGATGATAACTGCGTCAGCGCTGAGACAACATCGAAATCAAGCGAGCGTGCATAAACCTGTCCGACACTATCAAACACCGATGTGAAACCAAGGCGTTCGGCAATTCGTACATCGAGGCTATCGAGTTTCGCAGCATCGTTTTGAAACAAATCGAGCATGTCTTGCTGCGTGCCGACTGGACCTTTGATTCCACGCAGCGGATAGCGGGCGATGAGTTCGTCGAGTCGTTGATGAGCGACAAGCAATTCTTCGGCAGTGTTGGCGAATCGCTTGCCCACCGTGGTGACTTGCGCGGGCACGTTGTGACTGCGGCCAGCGATTGCGAGATGGGAAAACTCGGTTGCGTGCTCGGCGATCATCCCAAGGGCCGTGACAATGCGGTCGCGGATGAGCAGCATTGCCGAGCGAATTTGCAATTGCTCGACGTTCTCGGTGAGATCACGACTGGTCATGCCTTTGTGAATGTGTTCATGTCCAGCTAAATCGTTGAACTCTTCGATCCGTGCTTTGACATCATGCTTGGTGACGCGTTCACGATCATCGATCGACTGTAAGTTGACATGGTCAACGACACGGCGATAGGCGTCGATCACGCCATCGGGAATCGACACGCCGAGATCCGCTTGAGCTTCCAACACCGCGATCCACAATCGACGCTCTTGCACGACCTTGGCTTCCGGCGACCAGATGCTGACCATCGCGTCGCTGGCGTAGCGGGCAGCGAGGACGTTGGGCAGAACAGCAATAGGCGAGTCGGTCACGGGGTGGCTCCAAAGAAAACGGCAGTACAATAGTTGAGCGTGAAATCATAACGTCCCAACGTAGCAGGCACAGTCCTCTGTGCCGTTGGTGACAGTAATCAGCCGCAACGCGAGAGAGAGCGGTTCCCACAATAACAGCACGCTATCGCGTCGCGGCTGATTAGACGAGAATTGCAGCTTATCGGCCTATTGGCTAAAATAAATCGCATGAGCACTGCATCCCAATTCCAGCCGATTTCTGTCCGTGATTATCTCGCTGGAGAGCGGGAGGCGCGTCGCAAGCATGAGTTCGTGGCGGGTGATATCTACGCGATGGCCGGTGGTACGGTACAGCACAACCGAATCGCCTCCAACGCGACCGGGGCTTTGTATGCTCAATTGCGTGGCAAGCGTTGCCAGGTTTTTAATTCGGATATGAAGGTTCGCGTGCGAATGAGCAGTGGTACGCGATTCTACTATCCCGACGTTTCCGTTGTTTGCCAGCCCAATGAATCAGGTGACGTCTTTCAAGATGCCCCGGTCGTGATCGTGGAAGTGATTTCCGACTCCACGCGGAGAACGGACGAGTTTGAGAAACGTGAAGCTTATCTTTCAATCGACTCGCTTTGCGTCTACGCCCTGATCGAGCAAAACTCTGCCTCGGCGTTAGTATACCGGCGTGCCGACAGTGGTTTTGATCGAGAGGTTTACCAAGGTCTCGACGCGATCATCAGGCTGCCTGAAATCGACTGTGAATTGACGCTCGCCGAATTCTATGAAAACGTTGAGTTTGTTCCGGTCGAGCCTGACGAGTTTTCTTGATACTCAGAACGCGTCTTGGATCGTTTCCCTGCTAGTCCTCAATGCTTGCAGCCGACGGCACACGCTATCGGCAGATGGCATCGCATATTCATGTAGCCTTTTGCCCTGCGCATCGAGTACGCAATTTGCAAACCACAATCCCGTGTCAGTCCCCATCAATAACATCGCGTCAGCGGCGATCATCATCTCGGTCGTCAGCGGCAATTCCCGCGTTGCCATGCCCTGATCATCGGCCAGCTTGCGAACATGAGCTTGGGTGATTCCCGGTAGCACCCGAGCACTTGGCGCAAAGATGATCTCGTTATTGGTAACGAGCGCAATGTTCGCCACGCTGGACTCCGTCCATGTGCCGTTGGTATCTTGCAAAACCCCCATCGCTGAAAATTCTCGTGCGAGATGATCAGCGAGATAATAATGCAACCGGCTGCGGACCTTCGCGTGCCGCGACCAACAGCCCACGTCAGGCTGAACGATTTCCGTCAACATGACCGTGTGACCATAGCTTCGTCTGGCCTGGACCGCCGCATGATCAATCGGGTTCAGATGCACGGCAATCGTGGGCCGGTGGCTCGCACGCTGCTCGTTTGCACCCCGACTACCTGGCGTAGCCCACAGGGTGATACCGAAATCGCCGTGTTCGGACAAGAGTTCGGCGTTCCGATTTAGAATCTCGTTGATCCAACCTTGCCACTGCGGTATCGAGGCAACGCCTTCGACGTGAATCAATTGCAGGGTGTTGCGAAATCGAGCGAGATGCCGGGCAACACAAAATGGTTGGCCGTTGTAAGTCCGCAACCGCTCGACAGCCGTCACGCCTTGCCGAAACCCCAGATCGTCGACGGGCAGGCGTACTTGATCGTAAGTCACCCAACCAGACTGTCCCACGCTCTCGCATTCAAAATAAGCGACATGGTTCGCAAAACAGTGGGAGGCGTTGGTCGATCGATCGTTGCGTTCAGGCGTGTTCATTTGGAAATATGTTAGCAGCCTCGATCGGTTTTTGAAGCTGCCAGCGATTTCGCCTGCTCGCATCGCGAGAATCATCAAGAAGTTTGGCTTTGACCCGAACGAACCTCTTAACCAGTTCCGCTACGAAACATTGGAGCCAACGACTAATTGCCGATTTCGCGAACGATGCCAAAGTTTTTTAATGGCCGATGTCAACGAAACTTCTGAAGTCTGGTGATAAACCGAATCCGCAGGCAATCCCGCTGTTAATCTCCGGTGAGCCTCGCCCAGATTGTGATAGGGCAAGCGAGGAAACAGATGATGCAACGCGTGATAGCGAGTACCAATCGGCCCCCATAGTTCCGTGAACCAAGGACGCTCGGGAAAGTTAACGGTGTCGACCAATTGTTGTTCAAACGTCATCTCGCCGCCATCGTTGTTCCAGCGATGAGCACCCAACGTGCGGACTTCGTTGAGCACCAAAATCCCCACGGCAACACTGTAGGCAATCAACCAAAACGGATCGAGCCATTCGCCGCGTACGACTCCTCCGCGAAGTAGAAACACAAGGCACCACAGAAAACACAACACTTCCTGAATAATCACGATCCGCATCACTTTGGGTGAAGCGTCTGGTCGTTCATAAAAGGGATCTACCAGCATCGTCGACATGTGCCGATGTACGAACGGACGCAATTTCGGCACGAGCCAACACAGCGGACTGATCACGGCGAACCGAAAGATCGCCAAAAATGGAATGACGAGCGATTGGACGATGAACCCCACGATCAACCACGGGCTGCGATTGCTCAGGGGCAAGTATTCGCCATCGTGATCAGTACCATAATGCTTACGACGATGATGATCGACGTGCGGGTAGTAGAGAAACGAAGGCACAAAGAACAAAATTCCACACAAGGCATTCCAAGCGATTCGAAACCCCGTGAAACCTCGCTCGGGCAAATGCACCAGCTCGTGGATAAACATCAGCGCCCGCATGTATAACAGCACCGTCATGATGTAGCTGACCGCCATTCCTACCAACACCCACGGCGTGAACCCGTACCAAAGCGGCAGCCACAGAATGAAATGCACCGTGAGATGCCCAGCCAAGACGGAACTGAGAAAATCCACCCAATAGATCGTTTGATTGGGGCGCTGTAGATCCGCAATCAACGAACGGGCTTCAGAGAATCGGAACGGATGACAGTTTGCGGCTGGCGTAGCGGTGGCGTGTGGTTGCGTTTCCGGCGGAGCCAAACGTGTCTTCATGGCAGGTGTGGGAGGCGTCATCGGTTGAAAGAAATCGCAAGTGGACGTTATCAATGTGAACAGGGTCACCACGAAAGTGCTGGCGACCTGCACGGCAAACCGCGTTCCAATGAACCGCCTGATCACTGACTGTGGTCAAAACCGCGACAGCCCATTTCACCAAAACCACCAGAGGGGGGCAAGGCGGATTTCCCAAAAAAATTGGCTCAGATGCCTGTTTTTAGATGATGCTCAACAACCCGAATGAAAACGCAATTAGCGTGGAGGGGGGGAGCACGAATAGCGATGAGCGGACTCGAACCGCTGACCTAAGCCTTATGAAGACTCCGCTCTAACCAACTGAGCTACATCGCCGTATGACTCGAACCGCTGAAAACCAAAAAACAGGTTTGCTATCGAGAAAGCGGGAACTTACGACAAATCTGCTCGTTTGAAAAGACGTCCTTGCCGACTTCGTGAAGAACGTTTTTCCGCCTCGACTAGCGGATGTCGCAGAAACTGCGAACTGGGTATATTTTGGTAGCCGCGACCTTGGCATGTGCCAGTGGTTTGCCTCGCTTGTCTGAACCCGAAATGAAGGAAAGTTGGTTGCATACCGAACCGGCTAACGAATCGCCCCAATCGTCCATCCGCACCTCGCAGAATCAGTCCACCGGCAGCCAACCGTCCGCCTTGGCAACCGCCCACGACGGTGCTGCCAGCACTCCCAGCGATAGTGCCGAAACCGCACTGGCACGCCGCAACGTCACCGCTCACGGACGACTGGGACGTGTCGCTGGAGTGCGAATCGCTGGCACGGGATCGTACGTTCCCGATCAAGTCGTGACGAATGAGGCTCTCGCGGCACTAGGCTGTGATAGCGAATGGATCGTTCGCCGCACGGGTATCCGCGAGCGGCGTCATGCCTTGCCGACGCAAGCGACTAGTGACATGTGTTTCGTCGCCGCCACCCGTTGTTTGGAAAATGCTGGCGTGACGGCCGCCGATGTAGATTTGATCTTGGTCGCGACGATCACTCCCGATCATCCGACGCCCTCGACGGCCTGCCAATTGCAAGGATTCTTGGGCGCATCGGCACCTGCGATGGATTTATCCGTCGCGTGTTCGGGGTTCACTTACGCGCTCGTTACGGCGGCCCAGTTCATCGCGGCGGGTAACGCTCGAAATGTGCTGGTGGTCGGTGCAGATTTGATGAGCCGCACGATTGATCCCGATGATAAGAAAACGTTCCCGTTATTTGGCGACGCAGCCGGTGCGGTGCTGTTGACAGGAACTGAAGGGAGTGAAACGGCAGCCTGCGGCACTGCGGTTGCCTGCGGCGCGTCAGCACGAGATGGCCTGTTAGCGTATCAGTTGGGCAGTGAAGGGGTCTGCGGAGAAATGTTGTGTGTCCCCGCGGGAGGCAGTCGCAAAACATTGACACCAGAGGCTTATGCCGCTGGCGAACACTACATGAAGATGGACGGTCGGAATGTGTTTAAATGGGCGGTGCGAGTCGTCGAAGAGAGTGCCAAAGATGTGCTCAATCACGCCGGCGTTACCGCAGATGAATTGTCGTTGTTGATTTTGCATCAAGCGAACTTGCGGATCATCGATTCCGCCGTTGCTGGTTTAGGCGTGGATCCCTCACGCGTGTTTGTGAATCTTGATCGATACGGAAACACGTCCGCCGCCAGCATCCCGTTGGCGCTCGACGAAGCCTCACGCGGCGGTCGGGTTCAGCGTGGAGACATGCTCCTCATGAGCGGTTTCGGTGCCGGTCTCGCCTGGGGCACCGTACTCTTACGTTGGTAAAGCGGCAAATTCGAAGAGTTGACGCAGAGCTAAAGAGACACTGGGCCGCAAAGGACTTCGCATGCTATTTTACTTTACTTTCAAGCGATTTCATCGTTGACCACATTGACGCTGATGACTTGACGAGGATTCCAAATGCTTGAACAGAAAGTAGCTGAAGCCAAGCTACAATTGACGCAGTTGCTCGAGAGAAAAGCGGCGCTGAATGCACAACGACGATCAGCGTCACTTCGAATCATGAGCCGGAGTAATGCAGTCGTCTGGGAGAAAGCGAAGCAACGATATCGCCACAAACTAGACGAGCATGGAATGCGGTTGGTGTTGCTTATCGGGGCTTTATTCGCCGCTCTGGTTCTACCTTTCGCATTCTTTGCTGCGATTTTCGATTGGCTTACTTTCGGAATGATTGCGAGCTGTCTTTCGATAACGGCGACCATAATCGTCTATCGCATAGTTTTGTGCGGTAGCGATGAGCGAACTTTTCAACGCATAAGTAATCACGAAGTTGCGAAAGCGGAAGCGAGCCGCGAGAAAGTAGAAACTGGGTTTGCAATTTCAGCGGTTGAACACGACATTAAAATTGTCTTGATCCAGTTGTCAGAGCTAGAGCCTGAACTGGCAAGGCAACTCGCATTTGAGGAAGAAGAGCGGCGAAAAAACGAATTCGATAACTTGTCAAAAAATCTTTTCAATGAGCGCTGGAAGGAACTGCGTGGGATTGATTTTGAAAAGTACGTCAAGCGAGTATTCGAGCACCTGGGGTACGAGACGGAGGAAACTCCTGTTACGGGTGACCAAGGTGTCGACCTTGTTGCTATTTCAGCCGGAAGACGAATGGCAATCCAAATTAAGGGGTATTTCAATTCAGTTAGTAACTCAGCCGTGCAAGAAGTGGTCGCCGGGATGAAATTTTATCGCTGTTATCGAAGTTGCGTGGTCACGAACAGCCGTTTCACAGCCTCTGCGATTGATCTGGCGAATGCGAACGACTGCAAATGTGTCAGCGAGGATAACTTTGAGGATTTTATCTACGGACGAGTTTTTCCATGTGTCGGTACGGACGCATTGTAAGCCCCAGTCGCGGATTCCATTGCCTCATCATCATGAGACATCATCGCATTCAAGATTGAGATCAGAACAGCAGCAAAGCATATTTATGGACACGGAACAGGCTACTCGAGTAAACTTTTGAGTTGGCTCCCGCGTCTTTCCTACTCTCGCGACTCTGCGTTCAG
>JBGSMN010000404.1:0-6776 GCA_041740155.1 Rhodopirellula sp. | reverse complement strand
AGGTCATGGATTTCCGCCTGATGTTACTGACACGCATTGACGCGTCGATGGAATTTGCAAGATGAGAATTTGGCAGCAACTGCTCGCGATGGCTTGTTGGGCAATCCCTGCCCAAGTCGTCGCGCGGACACAGCGTAAGAGTGTTTTGTTTATCGCGGTGGACGATCTGGATGAAGACAAGGGGTCCAGCAAAGCAAAAGGTTCGAGCACTCATTTTGCCTGCGAACACCAAGTGAACTTATCTTTCCATTTACAGGAAAATGAAGTGATTAAAACTATCTTTACGATCATGGTGCTGTTGACAACATCGACGGCGCATGCAGAACCGAATGTCGTTTTTCTATTTGCCGATAATCCGGATGCGGACAAGCCAATCAAGTTAAAGAAAGAAATCAAGACGCAATGAAAAAGAAGCCGCATACGAACTGGTTTTTCGATTTGGTGATGTTAGCAGATGCCATGTCGTTGAACGTCGTATACGCTGCGGATAGTCCAAACATCGTCGACTTTTTGACCGACGATCCCGATCGCTGGTGGGATGCATAATACCGATCCACATGAATGGACGGATCTGGTCGCTCATCCGGAATATGCACAGGTTAAAAAGCAATTAAGAATGAAGATACTGGAAATTATGGGAATCGGTGAGAGATAATGAAAAGATGTAAACTGTTCAAATGGATTGGAATGATGGCGATGGTCGGCATGGCCACAGTCTCCCACGCAACGAATACCGAATCGCCGGCAAAGCCGAGGGTCATCGTGATGACCGACGGCGAGATCGACGACCACAGCTCGATGATCCGCTTCCTTCTCTGCACCTGCGACGTCGAGGTGCTCGCGATCATCGAGACAAACTCGATGTTCCAGCCCAACGGCCACAGCAAGGAACCGTGGTATGAGAAGCAGTTGGCCGCCTATGAGGCGATTCACCCGAACCTGATCAAGCACCACCCCGACTATCCCACAGCGGACGAACTACGGGCTCGGAGCTTTGTCGGCGACGAGAATTTCGAGCACCTGAAAGGCACGCTTAAAACGCGGTGGGAACAGATTCCCGGCGGACCTGTTGAGTTCTCGACCGCCGACTGGCCGGACACACCCGGCTCCGACGCGATCGTGCGGATTCTGCTGCAGCCCGATCCCGCGCCTGTCCACCTCCAGGCTTGGGGCGGCGGCAACACCGCCTCGCGTGCCTTTGACAAGCTCAGGAGCGATCATCCTGACGACTACGAACGCGCCCTTTCGAAGGTCGTCATGTATAACATCTGGTATCAGGACGACGCCGGGAACTACATCGAGACGCACCATCCGCTCGTGACGATGATCTACTGCGGGCACTTCGCCGGGACCTGGAACTATCGGAGCCAGCCCAACTCGCACGACTTCATCACCCGCCACGTGAAGAGCGACCACGGCCCGCTCGGCGCGCTGTATCCGCAGACCTACATCAGCGAGGGCGATTCCCCGGCGTTCTTCTACGTCGTTGCCAACGGCCTGCGTAACCACGAGCACCCCGGTTTCGGCGGCTGGGGCGGACGCTTCAGTAAATTGGACGGTTTCGACCGCGTTTACATCGACGCCGAGGACGACGGCGGTAAAAAGCACCAGCTCCGCCGTTGGATCGACGCGGTGAACCGCGATTTCGAGGCTCGCATGGACTGGTGCGTGAAGGAATTCAAGGACGCCAATCACGCGCCCATCGCACGCGTCGCCGGCCTCCTCGACCGAACCGTGAAGCCGGGGGAAACCGAGCGTCTGGATGCAAGCGGCACCACCGATCCCGACGGCGACAAACTGACGTTTAGGTGGTGGCAGTATCACGAGGCCGGCACGGCGACCGCGCGTGTTGCCATCGCCAACGCCGACTCACCGTTGGCGAGCTTCGCGGCCCCGGACGAACCCGGCAAGCAGCTCCACCTTATCCTCGAGGTGACTGACGACGGCGCGCCCGCGATTACGAACTATCAACGCGTTATCGTCACGATCGGGAAATAGATCCTTTGCCATTCTCAGCTCCAACACCACTTATGAAATCAGGTGACCTGGTGGAATATTTCTGCAGAAATACAAGCTGCCCGAGTCTCCGAATAATCTGATCATCGGCGATCCGCAGGTAGCCCGTACCATGAAGCACGCCTATGCTGGTTTTGTTTCCCTCATGGATGCCAATGTAGGCAAACCTATTTTTGAATTCACAGAAAATTGAAGTGATGAAAACAATCTTTATGATGCTGGTGCTGCTTACCCCAGCGATCGGCTATGCAAAACCGAACATCGTTATTTTCTTTGCCGATGACCTGGATGCGGATGAAATCAACTACACCATGGATCGGGTGAATACCTGGCCAACGCCGAGCGGTGCTCAGCGGGTGATCGGAAAGGGGGTGAAAGCGGGCGAACCCAAGGTGCTGACACCGAACATCGATTCGCTGGCGAAAGGCGGCATGCTGTTCACCCGTTTTTACGTCAACGCAACGGTCTGCACGCCGAGTCGCTATTGCCTGCTGACCGGGCGCTACGCAACACGTGGGCCGGAGCTTCAGCATGACTATCCAGCCGGAACACATGCACAGTTGGACTGGCGTCCGGCCATGCTGCGCAAAGAAACAACTCTGCCGAAAACACTTCAAGCGGCCGGCTATCGCACCGGAATCATCGGCAAATGGCATAATACGCCCAATGGTGTTCTGCCGAAGCTGAACAAGAAGCATCAGGCAGCAAATGCAGATTATGAGACAACCCGGGAATTTGAGAAGGAAATCAAGAAGTATTATAAGGCGGGCATCGATTTTCTCAGCGAGGGATTCGGCTGGGATGTAGTCGACCGCATGGAGTGGGGCAACTCGATTGTCAACCTCGACTGGCAGTGCGAGGGGGCTTTGAAGTTTATTGAGGAGAGTAAGAATCAGCCGTTCTTTCTATACTGCGCCCTGCCGGTACCGCATGGGCAGTATAGCTATGACTACAACCAGGTCCAAACCTACGACCGCCGCGTCACTTCAAATGGCCTGCTGAAGGAGGCGATGACGCTGCTGCCGTCCAACGATGACGTGCTGGCACGCTGCAAAGAAGCCGGCGTGCCCAAGAAGAATGCCATGGCGACGCGCATGGATGATTATGTGGGCGCAGTGCTGAACAAGCTGGACGAGCTCAATCTGCGGGAAAATACGATCGTGATCTTTACTAGTGACCACGGCAGTCGCGGCAAAAACAGCGTCTATGAAGGCGGTGCCAAGGTGCCGTTGATTGTGGATTGGCCGGGCAGGATTAAGGCAGGGGCAGAAAACGATAGCCTGATCGGCAGTATCGACTTTGCTTCGACGCTGGTTGAGTTGGCGGGCGGAACCCTTCCGGAGGACATGGCCCGGGACGGGCGCAGTTTTGTTCCCCAGCTGGCCGGAGAGCCTGAGCCGAAGGACTGGCGCAAAACTATGCTGATCGAGGCTGGAAATTCCAAAGGCATTGTTTCCAAAGATTGGAAGTATCTTGCCAACCGCGTGACGACGAAGATTGCGAAGAAGATGGAAGCGCGTCCGAAGGAGGTCTTCTGGACCGGAGTTGATCACCACAACTACGGCAATGAAAAGATGTATCCGTCATACTGGGATGCAGACCAGATGTATGATTTGAACGATGATCTTTATGAGCAGAAGAACCTCGTGAATAATCCGGAATATGCCGCGCAGTTGAAGGCGATGCAGGCTGAGCTCAGCAAAATGGTGGGGGAACTGCCGCACATGTTTGGCGAATTTTAACCATCAATCATTCTAACTGAATTCACTGAACCACAGGAGACGCAATTATGAAAGCCACTATTATAACTTCGATGTGTATCGTTATTTGTCTAATGGTTTCCGGGACCTCTTTGAATGCCCATGCGGCCCCGCTGAAACCGCGTATCGTTGTCTTGACTGACATAAGTCTCAGCGAACCAGATGACCATCAATCGTTGATTCGACTATTAGTACACGCTGATATGTACGAAATAGAAGGAATTGTGCTGACAACCGGATGGTCTAAACGCAATCCTCTAAAAGATATGGATAAGGCGAAAGGCGCGATTGATGCTTATTCAAAAGATTTGCCCAACCTTCTAAAACGCTCTAGCCAGACCGGTTTTGCACAGGATAAGGAGCGCCAGGAAATCGGATATTGGCCGAGTGCTCAATACCTTAGAGATCGCACAATGTTTGGCAGCTTGGTTATGGGAATGGAGTTCGTTGGAGCAGATAGTAATTCTGAAGGAAGCGATCTTATTATAAAGCTGGCGGATGAAGAAGATGATCGTCCTATTTGGGTAACCTTTTGGGGTGGAGGAAATACACTTGCCCAGGCAATATGGAAGGTACAGCAAACCAGAAGTGAGTCGGAGCTCAAAAAGTTTTTGCAGAAGGTCCGTGCGTATGCGATCGCGGATCAGGACCGATCAAACATGAAGGGCGATGACCGCTTGGCCAGCCTCGATTCCAGTTCTCACGCCTGGATGCGCCGTGAGTTTTCAGACGATCTTCTTTTCATCTGGGAGGAAAGCGCATGGCATCATCAAGTTTCTGCAGCAAGAAGAGGAAAATGGCCAGCGTATGAGGCTCATATACAGCATCACGGGAACCTTGGCGACCAGTATCCAGCATACCGTTACGGTGTAGAGGGTGACACCCCGTCATTTTTACATCTCATGCCGAGCGGACTCAATCATCCTGACGCACCCACCCAGGCCGGTTGGGGAGGCTACTCTGAATGGGGACTGGGAGAAGACAATAACGGCTATTCATACGGAAACAAAAATGGCATGGGCGATGCTCATGCCATTTGCAAGGTTTATGCGGAATACTTTGAACCAGCCTCGTTCAACAATTTTGCAGCCCGAATGGATTGGGCCAAAGAAGGCAAAGGCAATCGAAATCCAGTTGTGGTCGTTAATGGCGATGACAGCCTTGATATTCTGACGCTGAAGCCCAGGCAAGGCGCGGCGGTTGAGCTCGATGCGTCCAAAACATCCGATCCCGATGGAGATGCGTTGACCTTCAAGTGGTGGGTTCAACCTGAAGCGGGGTCTTACAAAGGCGCGGTTGAGATTAAGAATAGCCTTTCAAATCAGGCATCGATTGAGATTCCGAAAGATTCCGCCGGAAAGACCTTTCACCTGATCTGCGAGGTTACGGACGACGGCACACATAATCTCACTTCGTATCGCAGGATCATTTTCGCTCCCGTTCCGTGATGTTGAATCGACGAATAAATACCTAAGGTAAATGCTATGAACCAGTTTCTCATGTTTACAGCAAGCTTGTTGCTGACTGGTAGGGCGGTGGCCGCGGAGCAACCCAATGTGGTCGTGATCTTTTCCTCGGACAATGGGCCGTGGTCGGTATTCGGCAACCTTGCGGGTCGAACACCCTTTCGCGAAGCCAAGGCGACGGGCTTTAACGGCGGGACGCAAAGCCCGTTGATTATTCGCTAACCCGGAATGATTCGGGCAGGGAGTTCATCGGATTCCATGTTTTGTTCTGTCGACCTGTTTCCAACCCTATGCAACTTGACCGCTGCACCGCTACCGGATTACGAAATTGACGGTAAGGATGTTTGGCCGCTGATCTCCGGAAAAAAAGACGCGAAGAATCCGCATGCCTACTATCCAACTTCCACCGGAGGGACATTTGAAGCGGTGATTTCCGGGGACGGACGATGGAAGCTGCACCTGCCGTACGGCTACCGCCATGTGATTGAACCGGGTAAGGACGGGGCGGCCAGCAAATATGAACGTAAACGGATCGAACGCGCGCTGTTCGATCTGAAAAACGATCCGGGTGAGCGGCACTATGTGATTGACGAACACCCCGAAGTCGCTGAAAAACTGCAGCGGTTCGCGGCCAGGCATCTGGAACGCTTCTATGAAGGCTAAGACTACGCTGTATATCTTTCTAACGCTGAGTGCAGTTCGTCTGTTCGCGGCTGATTCAAAACCGAACATCATCGTTATTCTGAGCGATGACCAAGGATTGGGGGATCTGAGTATTAACGGCAATACAGCGATTGATACGCGGAATATCGACCGCCTGACGCGAACCTGGGCGCAGTTCGGCCGCTTCGACGTCAGCCCGGTCTGTTCGCCGACGCGTGCCGAGTTCCTGACCGATCGTCACCATACCCGTCACGGAGTCTATCACACGTCCGAGGGGGTCAAGCGAGTGAACTCGGATGAGACTTTTCGTGTGGGGTGTAGACCAAAGATCGTCGCAGAGGTCAGAAACGGGAGTCTTGTTGAGCTTCATGGCTTCACGTAGTTCTGACGATTCATCTTTTTGAAAATAGTGAAATTCTTTGTCCAGTTTCTTCCTCTCACGCATGTAAGCGAATAGTGCGGCCTAAGCCGTTTCCAATTACTATCAATAACGGTTGTGTTTTCTTGCCTCCAGGCCGCATTAAATGAATCGGAACGATAATCTTGCTGTTCTGATGCTTGAACGGACACAGCAGATTGCCCTGGCTAAGTCGATCCTACGTCAGTCGCAACTGGCGAGAGATGTCTATCAGGATACGGTCCTGCAGCGAATTGACGCTACCTTGGTTGACTGTTTTTAAGGAAGACTGGGCCATGTGGAAAACGTAGGCGTCACATAATGACCAATGAAGATTTTCAGAGCCTTGCGACACGCTATCTCGAAGACGCGTTAGAGGAGAGCGAAGTCCTGATGCTCGGGCAGGAGTTGGACCGTTATCCTGCGCGTGTCGAGCAGTTCAATGACCTTCGGATTCTGACCGGTTTGATTCAC
>JBGSMN010000323.1:0-34114 GCA_041740155.1 Rhodopirellula sp. | reverse complement strand
GATGCTTTGCTTTGTAGAAGGCGGCGAAGTCTGAACCAACGAGCGAATTGCCGCATCGGATGTGGTGATCCAGCGTCGTTAATGGCTGGCCTTTCGTTGCCGTGTGCAACCACAATGCGAGCTGCGTAATCTCGATCGACTCGGGATTGATATCAACGCCGTACAAGTTGTTGGCAAGAATGCTGCGAACGATCGCGTCTTGATCAAATAGGCCTTCAACGCCAGTGATTCGCTGTTCTTCTACGACCAAATCGCGGTAGTGCTGCCGAAGGTACAATAACGCTGTGATCAGGAAAGCGCCGCTGCCGCAGGCCGGGTCGAGTATCGTCAAGTGATCGACAAAACTCCGATACGTTCCCAGCTTGTGCAAGTGTTCGACTACGTCGGCAACGGAGGTCTTCCCCGTCTTGGCTCGTCCTCCGCTGCGGTATCGGCTGATTTGCGATCCCGGTAAATCAGCCCCTAACTCAAGCCCAAGTCGCTCTTGCTCATCTCGCAGTCTGCGACCAACAGTTTCTTGGACGATGTAGGTCGTGACCCATTCCGGTGTGTAGTAAACTCCATCGCGTTTTCGCTTGGCCAGCTTTGCGGGCGTGTCGCGATTCTCGGCTTGGGCGTGAAGGTATTCCAGTTCCGTGATTGACTGCTCGAAGATGCGGCCGAGCGTATACAGAGTGATCGTGCGATCCGATCCCGACTTGCCATCGCCAGCGTCCCCTGCACCTTCGCCGAAGTTGTAAGTGGCGGCGAGGTAAAGAAGTGTCGCTTTATCTCTCATCAAGGACTCTTCGTTGACACCTTGCCCTTTCGCGCAGAACACATGATTAGGAATGATGAGCCTGTCGAGCCGTTGGTCTTCCGCGAACAAACCTCCGTTGAAGCGCTCGATCTTATGGTCGGGCGGAAAGTCTCCACCATCACGCATAGCGGCAAACAATGCAGACACCAGGGGCCAAATGGTTTTCAGCGATGGTGAATAAGTATTTTGAACGCTTTGCTCCGCGAGCATTTCCTGCAAGAGTCTTGGCGGGAAGCCGACAGTCCGACCCATGTCTTCGCAGAACAGCACAAACAGACAGCGATCAAGAAATCGTTGCGTCAACGTGACGAGATCGCCTCGGCTACCTTCAAAGTTCGGATTGCATTCGACGATCGCTTCGTAAACTCGTTCTCGATACGCCTTGTATTCCAAGTAGAACGTTTTCTCAAGTGTTCGCTGCTGTGTAATCTGTCCGTCAAGAAGCTTCGCAAGTGGACTGAAAGCTCGATGTGAAAGTAATTGCGTCGGCGAGAAAATTTTTCGGAACAGAAATCGACGACAGCGGCCTTTGTCCGTTTGCGCTAACAGGTCGGACGTGTCGATGACAAAGCGTTGACACTTCGCTTGACCGTGTGTTCGACTATAGAGCCGAAACTCGACCATGTCAGTCACCAATCCCCAGGTCGGCTTGAGGGGGACGTTAGTCGGCGTTTGATCGAAGGCGTGTTTAAGGTAGTCAAAACATTGGCCGACCGGAGATCGATCATTGTCTTTGCGATTTTGGGGCACATCCAAACCGGAGCGGATGTCCTTAAACTCTCCGAGCACCTGTGGGATACCGTTCCATGGCTGGCCGCCGCGCGTGCTGATTGCGTTGTCGTTGTGACCAAACAAACCAAGTGCAACGTCAGCCGAACCGGTACCGCCCCGTTGGCCAGCATTGGGAACAGGAAATTCGGGGTGAGCGGTGTAGGTTTGAATGGGCGACTGCCAGTCGCCAATCTCGCGACTGACGGTGCTGGCCGTTCCGCCGGTCGTCCAAAACCCAAGCAGCCGACACAGAATAGTTTCAACGAAACTTCCTTGAAGCTGCGTTTCAGTCTGCCGACTGTCCCGCTCGGCCCAATCAGATAAGTGTTTTAAGACCGGAGCGTCCGAATTGTCGTCGTAGGCCTCATACTCGTCAGCCCATTCTGCCAACAGAAAAGTGTCGGTGAACAGCGGCTGGATTTGTGTTTCGCGTGTCAATTTCGTTCCCTGCCGCACTTTCCATCGATAGTGGTACGCCTCTGGCATGTTGCCTAGCCAGTGCTACAAATGTATGATGTGCCGGGATACTCAACAAGCAGGCAGAACACGATGAATGCTTTCGGTGACCGAATTCGCGAGCTCCGCAAGTCCAAGGGTTACTCGCTTCGCCAGATCGCTCCGCTGGTCGGCGTCGGCTTTTCGTACCTCAGCAAGGTCGAGCGCGGCCGGCTCGACTTCGCCGGCTCGCCATCGGAGTCACTGATACATCGCTTGGCTGACGTGCTGGATGCCGACGAAGACGAACTCTTATTGTTAGCCCGCCATCTGCCACAAAAAATGGCGGATCGAATTTTCGAGCAACCTGAAGTCTTCCGATTGATTTCTCAATGTGATGATCGGCAGCTTCGAGAGCTCGCGAAAAGCTGTGGTCTCGCCGGGCAAACGACGGTGCGCGGGAAAGGGAATCGATAGCTCATTCGATTATCAGTTGAGTTTAGAAACCAATCGCCGTCCGGAGGCCATGTAGGATGGGTTATCGGTCGAATGCTTCAGTAATTTGGAAAAGACAGTCGGCGGTGTTCGCAATCAGATTCTTGCCACGAATAATCGGCGACATCTGGCGATCTATGCCAGCCATCACGTAGGCGTTGTCCAGGTTGGTTTCGCTAGGCAGGTGAGAATCCCTTTGCCTTAGTTCATTGAGGCCAACCAATACCGTGGTTGCTGCGTGACCGTTTTTCCCAAGCCTGTCAAGCATGTCTGCCACTCGTTTGATTGAGCCAACGCCTTTATCCATAGCTTGCGTCTGGTTCTTCAGCAGATCCATGTCCATACGTTCCACCACCGCTCGGACGATGTCCTTGGCAAGCTCGTAAAACCCCGCTTCGTCGATCGATGCAAAGCGGTGAATGGTTCGCCAAAGTTGTGGTTCTGCGGCGTGACCCACGAACAATCGCCGGCCGTGGAGTCTATTGATTGCTTCATCAATGGCCTCGACTGCATCACGAAGCCGGGATTCTGGAGCGCACGTCCCGGCGGGACGACATTCCATCTGTGCTGCGATCAGCTCGGGGCAGACACCTCCATCAGGAGGCACGTTGTACGAGGCGAAGCGATCTTGCCACCAGAGCGGCAGTTCTCCAACATCCTTGGCAAAGATGTTGAGCAGCTCTCGTTTGTTGACACCAAAGTGAACGGGCTGGTGGCCGGGAATGTCGACGAACCCTGTCTCGGCGGAGAGCCATCGGAGGTTTGTCTTTGGGAACGACAAAACATTCCCGGCTAGATTGGCCGAAAACCAGAGCCAGCGATTGGGCGGACGAATTAGGTCGATTGCTGTCATACGCGAGTCATCGTTGTCTACGATAAAGCGAACTGTTGGCACGACGTCGTCGCCACGGACAATCGGACTGGTCTCAGCCGGAGGCACTGATTCCTTCATTACCATTTCTGAACCGACGAGATAGAGCTTTCGACCCTTAGTCTCTATTTCCTTGCGTTTACGCCAAGTCTGGCGATCTTCATCAAACCCATAAATTGGAACATCATCATCGTGGTCTGTTTCAGAAAATCCAAACGCGGATAGTGTGAATGGCTGACCGTAGCTGCCGCCGTCTTCATTGATTTCTCGGAAGCCGAATTCGTACCAAGATGACTTGTCGCGGGTGTCACCAAAGCGGAATTCAGGTTCGGATTGGAATATCGCGCGACGGCTGCGAAAGGTGCCAACTGCGAGTTGTGATTTGCGAGCACACAGATAATCCTTGAGGTGCTTGGCACGAATATCGACGGTATGGATGGTGCCATCCTCGGACCTAAGTTGCCGGATGACTTCGGTGTAGCCCTCAAGCGGGTAAACCCAGGCGTCGTCGAGTCGTTCGAGATTCAATGCGCAGATCAGATCTGGCGAAATCAGAATGTCGCGCGGCACTTGTGTGGTGCTCGAAGACCAAGAACTCGCCGTCTTCAAATTCATCGTCATGCTGGACGTGGTGGCTCCATAGCTCACGTGCTGGCGAATACATCTCTGCATTTGCTTCGGGTCGATTGCCGTGGGCAAGATGTAGGTCGCTCCAGTCGAGCTGTTCATCAAGATTCTCAACGAAGTCTGGAAAAATTGCTGACCTTGTGATGATGATGTCTTCTTCAAAATCAACATCGGGCCAGCTTCCTTCTGAGGTCTCGATTTCTCGATAGAGCGGAATCCATGATGCTGTTCGCATACGGGGTTTACGCTCCGACTTCATTTCAAACCACTCGCCGCCTGTCGTCATGAGCTGTCTCCATCACCGATTAATTTTTGCCTCCATCGCCGGGTCATTCGCCGAAGTCCGGGCTATTTGATCTGATTGAACGCTCTAATTGTCGCGAACAACGCTGAAAGCAGGACACGGCTATGGAAATGCAAGTTCAGGCGCTCAATTTAACATTCGTTCACCCGCAGGGATTGGCGGTGAAAACTCTCTAAGTCTCTCTCGCGGCGTCCATTTTTGTTAACCAGGTTGCGCAGGTTAACGGAGAGAGTCAGAGAGATTTCGTTGTTGGTTGCGGGAGGCCGTGCCAGAAAGGTGCGTTTGGGTGGTCACACCGAACCGGACGAGAGCGAACACGGACGGCCAGCGGTGGCAAGAAAGTACGGAAATAACAATCAAAAACGCAAGAAGGCCGATGCGTGTGCATCGGCCTTCGGCGTAAAGTTTCGGACACTCACATTTCGCGAATGTCCGAAAAGGCTCCCCCGACAGGACTCGAACCTGTGACAAGCGGATTAACAGTCCGCTGCTCTACCGACTGAGCTACAGGGGATTGAGTTTTGAAAATGTTTCGTTACCGAAAAATGTGTCAAAACTGTTAGGGAATGTTAGCTGCGGTGACGTTTGGGTTCAAGACGGGTTTGGCTTCGATAGGCCAACATTTTTGAGGGATTCTTCAGTCACCGTGCTGAGTGATCACGATTTTGCCTGATCGAATGCTCAATTCCGCTACAAATACGTCGGCCTCGCGGGACTCCCAGTCGACTTTTTTCAACTTCACCGCACCCCGTGACCAAACGTGTCACTCCTCTGGCTGATACTTCATTTGTCAGACGGGAGCCAGAGCTTCCACACCGGTCTCACGTTGAGACAGGCTCTCGTTTTGACATGAAAAACGTTGGGCTCATTTAGCACAGCAGGTTGGTCTTCGTCCAAGTCACTTCGGTCACTATTGAACAAAACTTGAGCTTCAATTGCAGAAAACCGCGTTTTCTGCCTACTGAGCCTAGATTTCAAGCACAACCAGAATGATTACGGGCGATTTTGGCCTAAGACTTGCAAAGCGTTGCAATCGTGGGCCTTCCAATTAACCAAAACATTTCCCAAACAAATCCACGAAAGGATTCATTATGTTGGTTCTCAGTCGCAAAGAAGGCGAAAAATTGGTCATCGGTGATAATATTGTGATCACCGTCAATCGCATTGCTGGAAATCGGGTGGCGATCGGAATTGAAGCGCCCCGTGACGTCTCAATCGTCCGTGGCGAGTTGGCTCCGAAAGTCAATACTTCCGGCAAGGTTGGCGGTGGCCCATCAGCAATCGCGTCTATGCTTGAACGCGATATCGCGGTGGCAAGCCAAATCGACCGCTAAGGTTTTGGTTGGAATTACGAATGCGTTAGCAAATCGAGTCTTCAGAAAGTTCGAAGGCTCGCAACTTAACCATTCGACTTTCCCACGCAAGCTGGTAGGCGACGGATGTGCTCAGTCGATAGAATCCGAGCTTTCACCCGTTGCTTTCATTCTCGCACTGCTCGCCTCATGCTGCCGATTGACGATGTCCTGCCGTTGGTATGCCAAGCGGTGAAGGAGGGTCAGTCGGTGGTTTTGAAGGCACCGCCCGGTGCTGGCAAGACGACTGGCGTGCCGCTGGCGTTGCTCAACATCGCCGAGTTGAATCAGCAGCAAATATGGGTGATCCAGCCTCGCCGATTGGCGGCGCGCAGTGTCGCCGAATTCCTGGCTCGCTCGCTACGCGAACCCGTCGGCAAGACGATCGGTTATCACGTGCGACTGGATCGCAAAGAATCCGCCTCAACACGGGTGCTGTTGATGACCACTGGCATGTTCTTGCGGCGGATGCAGTCCGACCCGTTATTAGAGCAAGCGGGATGCGTGATTCTTGATGAGTTCCATGAACGCAGTCTCGAACTTGATCTAGCACTATCGATGACAAAACGTTTGCAAACCCAATTGCGAGATGAATTGCGAGTGATCGTGATGTCCGCCACTCTCGACCCACAGCCGATTGCTGAGTTTCTCGGAGACGGCGTGCAGTCGCTGGATTGTCCTGGCCGCTGCTTTCCTGTCGAGGTGATGCATCATGAAACGAATCCTCGGGATCGTTTGGAACAATCCATCACTCCATTGATCATACAAGCAACCCGCGAAACGGAGGGACACGTGTTAGTGTTCTTGCCTGGAATCGCCGACATCCATCGGGTCAGCGATGTGCTCGCGAATCACGCTCTTGGGACAGACATCAAAATTGTGAAACTGCACGGTTCGCTTTCGCCGAGTCAACAAGACGAAGCCATTCGCGGCGAGGCATCAGAAGTCCGTAAGATCATTCTGTCCACCAATATCGCGGAAACATCGGTGACTGTGGAAGGCGTGACGGCGGTCGTAGATTCGGGGCTGGCGAAGGTACCGGTATTGGATTCACGGTTGGGATTAACGCGCTTGCAAACGGGGCCGATCTCGATCGCGTCGGCGGACCAGCGAGCGGGACGTGCTGGTCGTACGGCACCTGGCATTTGCCATCGCATGTGGTCGGCGAAAACGCATCGCAGTCGGCGTGAATATGATCAGCCGGAAATCTTGCGGGGCGATTTGGCGGCATCCGTGTTGATGCTGGCGACGCTCGGCGAGGACGTCGATGATTCGTTCGTATGGTTCACTTCGCCGCCGGAGCATTCGATCGAATCGGCAGTGCAACGATTGCGTTTGCTGGGTGCTCTCGATTCGTCCAATCGAATCACGTCGCTCGGCTGGCAGATCGCGGGCTTGCCGTTGGATCCCCGCATTGCCCGGTTCGCGATCGCAGCGGGTGAGTTTTTGCCTACCAAACAGGTTGCGATTGCGGCGGGAATGTTAAGTGAACCCGATCCGCTGGATCGTGAGTCAGCAAACATCGCCAACATGTCGCTACCGGAAAAGACTCGTTGGATTGCGAGTCACCCACGATCCGTTTCGCGCACGTTCGACAGTGTCGTGCGTCAGATTGAGCAGTCGGTGAAGGACGCGTGTTTAAATTCGCCATCATCGTCCATGCGAGCTGACGAAGCGATTGCTCGCGGGTTGCTGGCAGCATATCCCGATCGGGTTGTGATGCGTCGCGAGGGTGATCCTGATCGTGGTGTGATGGTCGGTCGGCGAGGTGTGCAGGGATTGCTGGCGTTGCCGTACCTCGATCGGGATGCCGAGTTTCTGTTGTGCTACGATGTCGACGGCAGTCGGTCGGAGTCACGCGTATGGGGTGCGGTAACAATCGATTCGGATTGGTTGCCGCCGGCCCAACTCACGCACGGAGTTGATGTGGATTTTGATGCAGGCCGCGAGACGATCTTGTGTCGTTCGGTGCGTCGTTATGTTGATTTGATTTTGAAGGAAACGCCGATCGCATGTGAAACGAACGAAGCGACTGCCGAGCGATTGTTTCTCGAAGCAATCAAAGCTCCAGATCGCGTTGTACCGGATGCGGCACCGAATGATGAAAACAGTCTGGCGGCTTGTCTGCACCGAATCGAACTGGTGCAAAAGTATTGTGGAAAAAGCAATTCGGGATCGAGCAGCGATTTAGAATCGACGAGTGATATCGGCCAGTGGTGGGCAGAGGTTTGTCGTGAACTATGTCATGGTCGACGTTCGTTCGCGGAACTGCGCCGCGCACCATGGAAAGATCATTTAATCGGCCGGATCGGTTACGATTTCTGGCAACGAGTGCAAGCCGAGGCGCCGACGCATCTAACGCTACCCAGCGGCAATCGTGTGCGAATCGGTTACGCTGTCGATCGGCCGCCGTGGATCGAGGCACGCATTCAAGAGTGTTTTGGTTGGCACGAAACACCGAGAATTTTAGGTGGCAGGGTGATGGTGCAGCTGCACTTACTCGGTCCCAATCGACGACCTCAGCAAATCACGGACGATTTGGCAAGTTTTTGGAAGAACACCTATGGAGAGATTCGCAAAGAACTGCGGCGGCGCTATCCTAAGCATCACTGGCCCGAAGATCCACAGCAGGCGACGGCCACCACGAACGGGTTAAAACCGTTGAAGTCGTAGCGGTATTCGTCAAAGGTTTGGTTCAGTAAGGCGGGGTTAGGAATCGAGCCAAGATTCGAGGTGCTCGGCCCCATCACGGCGGATGTTCCGTAGGCTTATCGTTCGCGATAGACAATTCGGCCCCGGGTGAGATCGTACGGCGACAGCTCGACTCGCACTTTATCTCCCGGGACGATGCGGATGAAGTGTTTTCGGATTTTGCCGGCGGGGTGCGCTAGCACTTCGGTGCCGGTTTCTAATTGAATGCGAAAACGAGTGTTCGCGAGTGCCTGCGTTACGGTGCCATCTACCTCGAAGGCTTCGTCTTTCTTTACCAACTGTCAGTCCTATTGTGGGTCAAAACATGATTCCAGCGATCATTCGCTGGAATTAGAGCACCGAAGCCGGTTCCTCGCTAGCGAAAAACCTGTGAAAACGGAATCATAGCCTGGTTTCTCGGTTCAATATGACGAAATGATTGCAAATCGAACAAAATGTCGCGCCTCCCGATCTGCTACGATCAGCCCTAATGGAGAACGAAGAAGTTCTCAAAAAACGGTTACTTACAATCTGGAGCAAATGAAGATGCCACAAGGTAAAGAAGTCGCGTTGGGATTGAACCAAACAGGACTCATCGTATTTATCATCCTGATTTTTGTTTGTTTACCGCTGTGCTGGATCCCGTTTATCGTTGACTCCATGAAGGGCACTCGCGAGGTTTAGAATCATCCTCCGCTGTTTCGCGTTTGCACTAGCGGTCGTCTACATCGGCTGGAATGTTTATTTCCTGGCGCAGGTGCAGATTCCGCCATCGTTGATGCTCGCGCTCACTGGAGTGCCCTGTCCAACGACCGGGTGTACGCGGGCGATGATCGCGTTGGCGCATGGCGATTGGCGACAATCGCTGGCGTTTCACCCACTGGCGGTGCCGCTTTCGATTCTGACCTGCTGTACCCTCGCCCAGTTAATCGTGCAACGCGTCGTCAACGAGCGATTCCGCTTGCACGAGCGTTGGCTGCATGGCTGGTTGTTGATGCTCTCGGTTGCCTGGGTTGTGAAAATAGTTTGCTGGTACCGTGAATGAACCGAGACCTGGATAAGACCGCTAGTCTCGCAGCGTGATCGGACTGGTTCGCTCGTACTCTGAGTTTCAATTTGTCGTACTCTAAGTTTCAATTTGATTGTAAGCCTCTTGCACGATCGCTTGGCCGTGCTCCCGTTCGAGCCGCCGGACGGTGAAGTGGGCTCGGGCTAGATCTTGATAATGATCAATGAAATAGCTGTTGATCAAGGCACCTCCAATGGCACCGATCACAGGGATTGCTTGCGCCGTAATCTTTTCGCTAACGACGACGCCGAAGCGATTGCCGATCATTTGCAGCAGTTTGACCAGCGGAGGGGCTGAGGTTTCCGCTGCACCATGTTTCAACAGATACTTTGACGCGTCTGCGACCTGCTTGCTCATTGCTGCGCGAACGGCAAAGTAGCCAATTTCGGTATCGTCGTCGATGTCACGTCGTTTTCCACCGTCGATCGCAAAGACTTCCAAGCAGGCGAGTTGAGTCGTGACGTCAGTCAAATCTTCGCCTTGAGATCGAGCGATATCGGCAACGCTGCGCAAAATCAGCACAGTTGAAACTGGCAACTCGGCGGCGACAGCCGTCAATCCAAACGCGCCACCAGCGGCTCCGGATAGACCAGCCAAGAACTTATGTCCAAGCAATTTCGGTTTACCTGATGCCGTTTCACTGCCGAGACTCCGCACGGCCACCTGAAGTGCCATCTGCAGCGACTTGTTAACCGCTTTCTGCAACGCATCCTCAGCGATCGATGGCAGCAGTTTGATCGACGCGGTGATTGGCGCACCGATCAATTCTGTTAATCGATCAGCGAGTCCATGATGCTCAAGGGTGGCTTTGGCTGCTCGCAATTCTTCACGGGCATCATCGGGGAGGTCGCCTGAGATCAATTCGGTGGACATGAATGAACTGGTTGGATTGAGTGTCTCTGAAGATGGATTGGGGCGCTGGCAACTCTTGTCGCGAAACGCTGCCCTGACGATTGAGATAATTGTACTGATCACGCCAGCCAGGTTGGGATGTCTCATTACTCTGCGTAGCAAAGTTTTGCTGTTTTTTCTGCCGGGATCGCAATTGCGTTCCATGTTTGCAGTGGACGTCATGCCCTTGCGGCTTTGTCGTTTCAGCCCGCCACCAAAATAGCGTTGGTCCGGGTTGTTCCTCCTCAAAAAAACAATCAACCCATTCGGGAATAACAACATGACTCGTATTAACACCAACACTTCGTCAATGGTCGCGCAGAACCGTCTGCAAAGCAGCAACGATGACCTGCAGAAATCGCTAACTCGATTGAGCACAGGTTTGCGCATCAACTCCGGTAGCGACGATCCCGCAGGTTTGTTGGCAAGCGACGCGCTGCGAAGCGAAATTACTGGCTTGACCAAGTCGATTAGCAACACGCAACGATCCAGCCAAATCATCAGCACCGCTGACAGTGCCTTGGGCCAAGTCAGTAATTTGCTTAACGATATCAAGGGCCTCGTCGTTGAAGCTGGCAACTCGGGAGCACTCAGCGACGATGAAATCGCGGCAAACCAACTGCAAATTGACTCGTCATTAGAAGCCATCAACCGGATCGCTCAAACGACGACTTTCCAAGGTCGTAAACTGCTCGATGGTTCGCAAGACTTCATCAGCAATTTGGGCAGCGTCGCCAGCGTCAAGGACGCTTCGATCGACCAAGCCAAGCTCGGTAAGGCTGGCAAGATCGATGTCAATGTTGATATTACCAAGGCTGCGGAGAAAGCCACTGTTTCGATCAGCGACGACGCATTCAATGCAGCGGACATCGACCCATCGGCGACCAACGCTGTTGCGACAAAGACATCGACGATCACGATCGGTGGCGAAACTGTCACCATCACTGGCAACGCCGACTTTGATAGCGTGACGATTACCGAAGACAACGCTTTGGCAGGAACCGCAACGGCAGTCAACACAGCCGGTGCGTTAGAAATCAAGTTCGACGGCGACTCGAACCCATCCGACGTTCAAGACGTTTTAGACGCTCTCAACGGGATCGAAGGCCTTGTTGCCACGTCCGATGGAGACGGCACGGGGACTGTTGTTACTGCTAATGCAGCTGCGCTCGCTGCCACGACCGATGGTGCCGACGTTGGATTGAAGGTCACGGGAGCGGGATTAGATGAGTTGACTGTCAACTACACTGCTGGAACGGGCGCAGACGTCGTGGCAACGTTTGATGCTGATAGCAACACACTGAACGTCGCTCTCGGCACCACCACATCAAATAACACGCTCACGAACATCAAATCGAAAGTGGATGCGTTAGACGATCTCAGCTCCGAGATTGTTGATGATGCAGGAGATGCGCTCACTGGTTTTGGCGACCTCACCGTTTCAACCACCGATCTCCCTACAGAGGCGACCGGAACGAAGGTTGCAGCTGGTTTGAAGGACGACCTCGTCTTCCAACTCAACGGACTCGACGGTGCGGAAACGTTCAACTTCGGCGCTGGCACAACGGTCGCGCAAATCAAGGCTGCCGTGAACCTGGTCAGCGATTCAACAGGCGTGACCGCCTCGGACACGGGTGGGCTCAGCTTCAGCAGTGACGCATACGGCAGCAAAGCATTGGTCAATGTTGACGTGATCAGTGAAGGTGATGACGGAGCTTTTGAATCAAGCCTCTCGGCTTCACGTGCTAACGGCAAAGATATTAAAGCTCGCGTCAACGGCGTTGAAGCTAACGGCAAAGGCAACAGTTTCTCAATCAACACTTCCACGCTCGCAGTGAGCTTGAGTGTTGAAGAGGGCAGCACGACCGACTTCACGTTCAGCATCACCGGTGGCGGTGCGACATTCCAACTCGGCCCTGGCGTCAACAGCCAACAACAAGCTTCGCTCGGTATCGCCAGCGTTTCGACCGGACAACTCGGTGGTGTTTCGGGTCGTCTGTACGAACTCGGCAGCGGTCAAGCGAAGAGCCTGTCAGCGGACGTGACGGGTGCCGCCGACGTCATCAACGAAGTCATCAGCAAGGTTTCGCAAACTCGCGGTCGCTTGGGATCGTTCCAAAGCACGACGCTGGAAAGCAACTTGGTCTCGCTCAGCGAAACCAAGGCTAACCTGCAAGAAGCAGAAAGCTCGATCCGTGACGCTGACTTTGCTCAAGAATCGGCTAACCTGACTCGCGCTCAGATTTTGGTTCAGTCCGGCACGAACGTGTTGTCATTGGCCAACCAGAACCCACGTAACGTCTTGTCGCTGTTGCGTTAAGATGACGGTTTTGTCTGGGGGGACAAACCGATTGTGATCACGCTGCCCTGGAGTACGAAGTTTCGTACTCCAGGGTTTTTTCATTGTCACGTGTTGATGTGTGTACAATCTCAGGGATGAACAACCAACTGCATGAAACGACCACAACACTTTCCAACCAACTTAGCGGAACTCGTCAAGACTTTCGGTGCATATCGTCGAAACTCTTGACGAGTTCCGCTACGTTGTTGGTCATGCTCGCGACGACTGGTCTCGCCGCTGAGCCAGCACCTAACGCGTCTTTTCAGATCGAGGTCGTAGATTCATCCAACGGCTGGCCGGTGCCACTGGTTTCACTCGAAACGACTCATCACATTACCTATGTCAGTGATAACGCTGGTTTGATCGCGGTCGATGCACCGGAACTGCTTGGACGCGAGGTGTTCTTCCATGTAACCAGTGATGGGTATGAAGTGTCTCGCGATGGTTTTGGCTATGGTGGTGTTCGGCTACTTATGGTCCCAGGCGGCTCGGCAAGAGTTGAAGTGAAGCGAGCGATACTCGCCAAGCGACTTGGTCGACTAACCGGTGCTGGCCAGTTTGCTCACGCCCAAAAACTTGGTCAACACCTCGATTGGAACGAGACGGGTGTGTTCGGCTGTGATAGTGTGCTGTCGACCGAACATCGCGGAAAACGTTATTGGTTGTGGGGCGACACGACGCTGCCGCATTACCCGCTCGGCATCTTTCACAGCAGTTCCGCGACCACGAGCCTGCAGCCGCTTGATTCGATGAAACCACCTGTCAAACTTCGCTACGAATACTTCCGTGACGAGAATGCCCGCCCGCGAGGTGTCGCCCAGCTTCCCGGCGACGGTCCGACTTGGTTGAGCGGTTACGTCAGTCTCCCCGATCAAAGCGGCGAGTCGCGACTCGTTGCCACCTACGCCAAAATCAAACCACCGTTGGAAGCTTACGAGAAAGGCCTCTGCGTTTGGAATGAAGACAGCGAACAGTTTGAAGTTCATCGCGTCCTGTGGCAGGCATCGACGAAAACACCGGCACCCGATCTCATTCCCGAAGGACACCCAGCGTTCTGGGACGATGCTGATGGTAAAAGATGGCTGCTGATTGGTGATCCGTTGCCGACGATGCGATGCGAACCAAGCTTTGAGGCGTGGCAAGATCCAGCGAAGTGGCAACGACTGAATCCGCAACGAACTATCTCCGCAAAGACGAGCGGCGAGGCAATCACCCCACATCGTGGTTCGATCGCGTGGAACGCCTGGCGCAAACGCTGGGTCACCATCTTTACTCAGAAGTCAGGTAAGCCATCGGCTCTCGGTGAAATCTGGTACGCCGAAGCTGACACACCGACAGGCCCTTGGGAGAACGCGATCAAGGTACTCAGTCACAACCGTTACACGTTTTACAACCCTCGAATCCATGCTGAGCTGACGGATCCCAAGTCACCGATTTTGCTCTTTGAAGGTACCTACACGAAAGAGTTCTCTGGCAATCAATACGCGACTCCGCGCTACGATTACAACCAAATTCTATATCGGCTCGATTTGGATGAACTCTAGGACTGTCCACGATCGTCAATGACGCTCCCGATTAACGCGATCATACCTACGAGTCTGGCCACACGTTTTTTCGCGGCGTGGGTCATGAGTCTCTGACGATGTAATGAATACTAGTTGGTGGGCAACGTGCTTACCCATAGTCCAATGAATCAGCGACAATACGGGAGTGAGACAAATGATTGGCGGACGAATCGGGAAAATCGCTGTCCTCGCGGTCGCCGCTGGAACTCCCTACGTTGCCAACGAGACGCAAATTGGCCGCGATGCTACTGAAACGATTTCACGTACGATTAGTGGCGATGGCGGTGGACCGAGCTGGAGCGTGCCCGTTCCTTGGAGCACTGCAGGTGAAGCAACTGTCGGCGGTCAAACCCAACCGCTCGATTCGGATCGCTATCCGATTCACTCGCATCATCAAGTCGAAACGCTACGACCCGTTTCGTCGACACGCTATCGCTATGACGACGATCTGGCCCGTAAACTCGGTGCGGTGCCTGCTGATGAGTCCGCCGCCCCCAGCCTCGCGGGCAACAACGTCGAAGACATCCGTCAAGCGTTAAGGTTCGACCTCACGCCGCCAATGATCCTCGAGCGTTTCTCACGCGTTTCGACGGTGCTCGCCGATTTACAACTTGAAGGTCTGCGTGTCCCAGTGGTCACTGGCATTCGGGCCGACGATCTCGCTGGCACGTTGACATATTACTTTGATCGTTCAGGAAAAATCCAGCGAATCAACCTGCATGGTTTTACGGGCAACACTGAGCGTATCGTTTCAACGCTTACGAGCCATTACGGTTTGCAAGCCGAAGCGGCACTCGATGCGGGCGTCTACACACGCCGCTGGAACGGTATCCCCGTCCACTTGCTACGGATCACGCACGCTCCGGTCGTGTTCAGCGACGCCGTGCATCAAAAGTACACGGTATTTTTGGAACTCAACCAACCCAATTTGCAATACGGCATCAGCGAAGAAGCTCGCCGCATCGTCCAATCCGACCGCTGGACCGGTCGCTGGTAAATCTCAATCTCTCCTGAAACTCTTGACTTGTTTCGCTTCGAAGGCCGGTGACTATCCCGCCGCATCCAGATACTTCATACTGGGGCAACGGACAGGGCTATCGAGGACGCAAGGGAATCAGGAGAAATTCACGGATGGCTGCCAAACGGACTGCACGGCGTCGACCACGCCACGACCCTGCAACCAGCGAACTGCTTTGGGAAGATCGGCCCGATCCCAATCCAGGGCGACTGTCCACCCCCAACGCGCAGCATGTCGCTGAAGCTTCTCCGCCGACGAGTTACCGGATCGCCAAATCACAAACCGGCAGCAACCAATCCGTCGCGGCGATTACTCCTCCCGCCGATGAACTCAGCGCTGGTTTTGGCATCAATCCGTTCGACCCCTACGTGATTGAAGTCGCCAACGAAACGGCCACGATTCGGCATCTCCGTCCCACCGAAATGATTGGCGGCGCGACCGCCAGCGAACTGCAAGAGCAAGTTCAATCGTTATGCCCACCCGTGCCCGGCGTGTATGGCATGTTCGATCGTAAAGGCGAGTTGATTTACGTCGGCAAGAGCAGTTCGCTCCGCAATCGACTGCTCAGCTACTTTGGCCAATCGGCGGCTGGCGAGAAGGCGGGCCGAATCATCGAGAGTGCCCGCGCGATCCAGTGGGAAACACAACCTAATGACTTCGCCGCACAACTGCGTGAGTTGAATTTGATTCGCCGCTGGACACCTCGATTCAATGTCCAAGGCGTGCCGCAACGACAACGGCCGGTCTATCTCTGCTTGGGCCGGAAACCTGCCGAGACGTTTTTCATCGCCAGTTCACCTCCGGTCAAAGATTGCGTAGCCGTCGAAGGTCCGTTCTACGGAGTAGGTCGAATGGCACGCGTCGTCGACGCGCTCAATAAAACGTTTCTACTCCGCGATTGCAGTCAACAAACCGTGTTCTTGTTCGCCGAACAAATGTCGCTGTTCGACACGCATCCGCGCGCAGGTTGTTTGCGGTTGGAAATTGGAACATGCCTCGGACCATGCGCTGCCGCCTGTTCGCGAGCGGAGTATTTGGCTCGCGTCAACGAAGCAGAGAGTTTTCTTGATGGGTTTAACGATGAGCCGATCATCGCGACCAGTGAAATCATGGAAACGGCAGCGGCGAACAAACAGTACGAACTCGCCGCTCGGGCGCGAGACACGCTCAAGTCGTTGAACTACGCGCAAAAGAAACTCGGTTATCTCGCCGAGGCACGCGAGCAGTACTCGTTCATCTATGCAGCGACCGGTTACGACGGGCGAGCAATCTGGTACTTGATCCGGCGAGGCGAAGTCGTTGACGTTGCGGCAGCCCCCACGGACTCGGCTAGCTACCAAAAACTGAAGCCTTTGTTGGTATTGTGGGCTTCACGATTAACCACCCGCCACAACCGTGTCACCTCCGACCACCCGTACACCGTATCGGTAGTCGCGCGCTGGTTCCGCAAACATCGAGTGGAACTGAAGCAAGCTTTTGCACCTGAGTTGGCGGGCCGAAAATATCGACATCTTGCACGCGTGGGATAGGCTTCTAGCCTGTCAAATCACTATCGACAAGCTGGAAGCCTATCCCACTTATGATTTAGTAGACAGGCTGGAAGCCTATCCAACTTTTGATTTAGTAGACAGGCTGGAAGCCTATCCCACTTTTAGCTGCCTGGAGAGTAGCCGGTTTGGGCGATCTCTTCTTCTTCTTGGATGATGATTCGAGGCGTCACCATCAGCATCAGGCTGGTCGAGGTCCGCCCCACACCAGTGTTGCGGAACAGACGGCTGACGTAAGGAATCTTGCTCAAGAACGGGACGCCCCGTTCGTTGCGTCCTTCGCTCATCCGTTTGATCCCACCGAGCAGAATCGTACCACCGTCGGGCACGCTGACAGTCGTGCTGACCGAAGTCGACGCGAACGTTGGCTGTTGGACCGTGGTACCGGTGATCACATCGTCTTCAGTCTCCTCGTCTTTCCCGTCGATCACGCCGTCACCATTGGTATCGACATTGTTCGTACTCCGTCGCCGTGTACTGCGACTACCTTCATAGGTAAACGTGTTGACTTCACCGATTTGGCTGAACGTGGGCACGAGCGTCAAGCGTACGAAGCGTTTATCATCGCTAACCACACCTTGCACGTTCAACCGTGTGCCTTCGTCGAGCACCACGATGACGGGCTGTTGAGCGACGGCAAAGTCACCGACGACGGGAATAATGCTGGTCACAAACGGTCGTGATACTGTATCGTTGATCGATGCAATCTGTCCGTCGAACAGGGTAACCTTCGGTGCCTGCATGATATTGCTACGGTTATCACCTTGAGCCGCCTGCAAGAAGAAGAAGGCCTCGATGTCACTTAGAATCGCAAACCCAATCGTGGAAATCGCACCCGTGTCACCACCGAACGGAGCGACAGCACCGGAGAACGTTTGCTGGTCAAAACGAATGTCAAGGTCAGTGGTCGGAATACCAGGGGCATCCAAACCAATGGTGACTGCTGATCCCGAATCGTCCGCTGGGATAGCTTGAGCGTTGTCATCGAAGCGAACATCAAAGTCGATACCGATTTGTTCAAAGAACGTATCAGCGAGCGTGATGAACCGAACTTCGATCGTGATCTGCAGGTTCTGCAAACGACGCAATGATTCCAACAGATCGACAATTTGATCGTGAACATCGCTCGTCGTGCTAATCACAAGCGACAGGTTTTGTGGATACGGAGCCATCGTGCCGACACCGCCGAGGGCTTCCCAGGAATCGGGGTCGATCGTTTGTTGAATCAACGTCATCAGCGAATCAAAGTCGGCCATCGAACCACCGCCACGACCGGAGGGAACACCGCCGGGAGCACCGAGGCCGCCCATCGCTGAGCCCATCGGATTGTACTGGCCGAGCATGTTACGTCCGAGGTTACCCGCAGGCGTGTTGTTGTTGGCCATGCCACCACCGAGATCGGTCATCGACATCGGGACCATCTGCACATCCGCAGTCGGACGAATCATCTGATAGGACGCCTTGAGTGCTCCGGCCAAACCGTGTTCATAACCCGAGATAAAGTTCGGGATCGGTGTGACGAGGTCAGCAACGCGATAAGTGCGTGGGTACGTCATCGTGCGGCGAGCTTCGCGGCTCGTCACGTTAAGGACGTCATTGTTAAGCACATATGTTAGATCGAGATCTTCGAGCAGAATGTTCAGTGCACTCTTGAGCGGCAATCGACTCGTGACGGTCTTGGAGACCGGTGTATCGCGTGAAATACGAACCGCCGACAAGGCACGTTGATCCAGTACGATTGGTACGCCAGTGATCGCGGACAACTCGTCGAGAACTTCGCCCAACGGGCTGTTGTTGTATTTTAATTCGACATCAGTATCGAGTTTTCGAGTGATCTCTTGTTCGCGCACAGTCAAGCGTGAATCACCGTCACGTCCAGCCAAGCGGCGACGTGATAAGGCTTCCCAATCGCGTGGAGCTGCGAACTGGAACGGACGGTCTGGATCGGGAGCGATCGCAGTTCGACCGATGTCGAGCATCGTGCGGGCAAACCCATCTTCGCTGCCAGCGCGAATCTCATCATCCATTTGAATCCGAACTTGCGTACGGCTGTTGTGGAACATGGTCATCGCGATCGTCGAGTCAGGCTTCAATTCACCGACTTGTTTGGCGATCACTTCGGCTTCTTCAAAGCGTTTTTGATCCATCAAATCGTTGAAGCTATCGACTAGCAACGAGATTTCTTGATCAATCCGTGCTTCGCGAGCGTCTTCGGTTTCCATCTCCGTGCGAATGCGCTCGTTTTGCAAATCGAGTTCGATGTTGGCACGGTTCGCTTCCACGTACTGGTTTTGCTCGCTCAAAGCGCGCTGGACCATCGCTGACAGAGAGGCACGCGAGGCTTCGTCGATATTCGCACCTTCGACTTTTCGTGCGAGGCGAGCAAGATCTTCGACGGCTTCGAGCGGCGCCGATTCTTTCTTTTCGTTAGCAGTGGCAAGTTCCGTGGTGACTTCACGATACAACCGTTTGACTTGTTGTGCGGCAGCGAGATCTGCTTTTTGTATGGGTGTCAATGACTCGGCCGGGATGGCAGGATCAGGCATCCGCGAAGGTTGCAGCAACGTCAGTTTGTCTTGCAACGAACGACGGGTTTCGACGGGCAATTGCGATTCAAATTCCCAGGCTTTGACGAACTCAGCGCGAGCTTCGGTTTGTTTGCCAGCGGACAGCAACTTCATACCTTCGGCGAATAACTTTTCACCTTCCGATGATCCAGGAGTGGCTGTTGATTGACCTAGACTTGACGGGCTGCTCGGCAGTGGCAATGGTGGCGGTTCAGTGCCTTGGACTTGTTGAATTCCCGTCGGTCCACCGGGAGTGAACGTGCCGCCCGCTTGGGCAACCATCGAGTCTGCAGCGTACAACGCGTCGTAACCGCCCGCCTGACCAATCGGCATCACGCCACTGGTTTGAGCGATTGTTCCGGTCGCAGTTGGTGAGCCGGAGGATTGTGCGAGTGTGTTTAAGTCCACGCCGCTGCGACGAGCGACCGATTGCACGTCGAGGAGCAATTGCCAAGGACGAGCGTCGCCAGGCTGGAATTCATGTTGAGCGACACCGAGGCTTTGAGCGGCGGTGGCACATTGATAGGCCGTGCGAACGTCGCCGCGATCCAGTGCGGTGCGGCCCATCGCGGTTAACCGGCGAGTCTCTTGTTGACGCTGAGCAAGCGGCCACGAAAGTGGATTGTCCAGGGGTGGTGCCGCGTTATTGGTCGCCGCACCGACAGGCTGCAATGACGCGGACTGGTTGGTCGTCGGCGTGAGTTGCAGCAGTGTCGCGTCAATGCCGCTAGCGACCAAACGATCGTAACGTTGACGCAGCTCCGCATTACCGGGAGCAACTTGGTTGGCCGCCCGATAGGCATGCACCGCAGCGGTATAGTTTTTCGAGGCGATGGCCGCGTCGATGGCTTGCAGTTGAGCTGCGATTCCGGCACTTGGCTGTGGTTGCGTCGATTGGACTTGCGTCGCCGCAGCACCCGGCAGGGTGAACTGAGCGTTGGCAGGCGAAGCCATCAGCAGGCACGACAGCGTCAGTGAGCCGGCCGAGGCGATCGACTTCCAGACAAAGGTAGGGCGTCGCCGGGACAACTCACCGAGGTGATGGACGAGATCGCAGGTCACTCTCGCTTTCTTAGCGGTAGAAACGGATACGACGTGAGGTGAACTCTGCTGCCGAAACGGCTGGTGTGAGCGATTCAACGCGACACTCCTTCTTCGCGGTGAGGCATGGATATAATTCGAACGACTCTCGCAGTGGCTCAAATCCTTTCGAGTTGCTGCGGAAATCTTCCGAGTGGTGTGGCAATACGATTTACGCGGAGTTGACGTCAAGTCGGTTCTGTGCGTTTTTTCAAATCGGATGTGTTTGCAAAAAGAACTTTTTGTCGCAGGGACTTTCGCATCAACCCCGATTAGCCAAAAATCCTTGCGGTTTTCTTTGAAATTCACTCCTGGGTTGCTGTTGAAAAAAAGGATTTGATCTGATGTCCCTACCGTTTCCTGTGATGACGGCCGAACAGGCTGCGGAGATGATTGACCATGACATGATGGTCGCGACCAGCGGTTTCACGCCCGCCGGATCAGTGAAAGCCGTCCCACGAGCGATTGCCGCGCGAGCGCGAGCCATCCACGAGACGGGCAAGCCGTTTCAAATCCGCTTGCTCACCGGTGCGTCCACGGGCAGCAGCGTCGACGAACAACTCGCAGAGGCAAATGCGGTCAGTTGGCGAGCACCCTATCAGTCCTCACGAGCGATGCGGCAACGAATCAATGCGGGCGAAGTTGACTTTGTCGATATGCACCTCTCTCATCTTCCACAATCGGTGA
Source organism: Rhodopirellula sp. (assembly GCA_041740155.1). Classification (GTDB taxonomy): domain Bacteria; phylum Planctomycetota; class Planctomycetia; order Pirellulales; family Pirellulaceae; genus Rhodopirellula. Next base: position 13,004 of record JBGSMN010000323.1, on the reverse strand, counting down.
TGTTCGGCCATTTCGGCGAGATTGACGTGGCCATCATTGAAGCTACCGAGGTGACTTCCGATGGTAAGGTGTATCTGAGCACTTCGATCGGTGCCTCACCCACGTTTTTATTGAAAGCCAAAAAGGTCATTATTGAACTGAACCTCGCACAATCACGCCAAATCAGCGATATGGCGGACATCGTCATTCCCAACGCACCGCCGCACCGGATGTCGCTCTCGATAGATCATCCGTTACAGCGAATCGGTCGACCGTATGCGGAAGTCGACCCAATGAAAATCGTGGCAATCGTCGAAACCAATCAACGGGACGAACTAGGGGGCTTCACGGAATCCGACGAAGTGAGCGATACGATCGCGGGGTTTGTCGTCGAGTTTCTAGCAAATGAATTGGCGTCGGGACGAATCCCGCATCGTTTCTTGCCGATGCAAAGTGGCGTTGGCAATGTTGCCAATGCGGTCACCGCTGGAATTGGCAAGAGCAGCGAAATTCCCGATTTCTTCATGTACACAGAAGTCCTCCAGCCAGCCCCGTTTGAATTGATGCGGAGTGGTCGGTTGCGAGGCGCGAGTTCGTGCGGGTTGACGCTGTTGCCTGAGCAAATGCAAGAGATTGCCGACGAGATCGAATTCTATCGTGACCGGATCGTGCTGCGTCCGCAAGAAATCTCCAACAACCCCGCCGCCGTCCGACAACTCGGCGTGATCGCAATGAACACGGCCCTGGAAGTCGACTTGTATGGGCACGTGAACTCCACGCATGTGTGTGGTCAAAACATCATGAACGGGATTGGCGGCAGTGGCGATTTTGCCCGCAACTCGTATCTCTCAATGTTTGTCTGCCCGTCGGTCGCTAAGGGTGGTAAGATCTCAGCGATCGTGCCAATGTGTTCGCACGTGGACCACAATGAGCATTCCGTGCATGTGATCGTGACAGAGCAAGGCATCGCTGATCTGCGAGGCAAGGCGCCAGCGGAAAGGGCACGGCGAATCATCGACAATTGCGCTCACCCGATGTACCGAGATGTGTTGCACGACTACGTCAGCCAATCCGCCGCGGGGCATATCCGCCACGATTTGAAACGCTGTTTCGAGTTGCATCAGAAACTATTAGAAACGGGCAGCATGCTGGGGTAGCGGAAGTCGTCAAGACTTTTGACTTCGCTCGTTAGGTGAGCCGAAAGCGTTAAGCACATCGCGTGAAATCATTTGGCATAACCTTTGTGAGCCGACGGCGCTAGCCGCGGGCATCCCCATTTGCCCGCGACTCGCGCCGTCGGCTCATTTCACGGAAAGTTTTCACCCGATGTGCTCAGCTTCGGGGCTATGGCCCAATGAGTACAGCATGTGGAAGATGACGTTACAGACAACGACAGCCAGTATCGCAGCGACCAGAGCGACGCCAGTGACGCGTTCGTGAATAAGCGTCCAACCAAACTGGATGAGGCAGAGCATCGATACGATCAATAATGTGGGCTTGCGAGAAATCATCTCCACCACAACCGCACCGAGCGGAGCGCCCAGCGCCACGACCGGAGCAGCGGCGAGCCAATTTGCAAAAACCTCTGGGTCGATTTGATAAACGTCTGGTCGGACTCTCGCGAGCAACACATTGACGGTGATCCCAACAACAGAAGTGAACGCCATCAAACACACCGATGTCGGGATCGATATCTTCAAGTCAGCTCGGTAAAGCAACACGAGGACTGCGTACACGATCATGTCGATCCCGACTCCCGTGATCGACGCGACGACACCGCCGACTACTCCAATTCCCAAACCGATCCGACCGTCATATCGACTCCAGTGCTCTGTCACGCCTTCAGCGGCAACGAGCTCTTTCAATTTGACGAGGTGCATGATGCCGAAGCTCGCCCACACAACAGCGAATATCAGTTTGACCCAGAGATCGGGGATCACCGGCGCGATAAACGCAGCCCCCAGCGGTGTGCCGATCAGTGCTCCTAACATTGACGAACGTAGCAACGGCCAGTGCAACGGTCGTCGCGCAGCAAGGATATAGATACTCGCTGAAACCATCCCGATCGATTGAACCGCCAGACCAAAGTTGCGCCCCAATGATCCTGGAAAATCAAAGATCAAAACCAACACGGGAAAGCCAACCGTACCGCCGCCCATCGGTGTCGAACCTGCGATGTAGGATCCAAAAGACATCGCTAACGCGATCGGCCAGTGTGAAAGCAAGGTGCTCTCATACCCACCCCAAAAAATGAGCAGCAACCAGGCTGTGTAGAAACATGCCAGCCAAATCAAGAACGGACGAAGTCGAAGTAAAGTTTGAATCAATTGATGCGCTGAGGTTTGTTAAGCGTGTCCGTCGATGACCCTATGAAAAACCCTGGCACGCATGAGATCTTCACTTGCGAAGAGACAATGACACCTTCGCTCTATCAAAATCAAGCCGGTCCGAAGCACTTGACTTTATTGTAAGAGGTTAGCTAGCCACGCCAGCGATCGGGTTTGCCAAGCCTCCCACATCGGGCCGCGATACCCGTTCAATCCATGGCCTCCCGAAGGAAGTTCGAGGTATTCCGATACAACCGCTTGATTCTGCAACGCGGCATACAAGTCTCGACTGTTCGCCGCCGGAACGAAATGATCATCGACTGCATGAGCGAGAAACATCGGTGGCGTCTCAGACGAAACGTGCTTCTCATTGCAATAGTAATCCACCAATTCCGGTGACGGATCCTTGCCGAGCAGATTCGATTTTGAACCGCCATGAGTCCCACTGTCCATCGTTACGACAGGATAAATGAGAATCGCAAAGTTCGGGCGACAACTGACTCGCTCAACAACATCAGTCGACATCGGATCGCCCGAAGCGAAATGGGTTGCTGCGGTGGATGCAAGATGTCCGCCCGCAGAGAACCCCATGATCCCAATCTTGTCTGGATCGAGTCCCCACTTCTGAGCATTGGCCCGCACCGTGCGGATCGCCCGTTGAGCGTCAAGCAACGGGACTGCATGCCGCCCAGCTGGTAAACGATATTCAAGCACCACACCAGTGATCCCGTGACTGTTCAACCAAGTCGCAATTTCATGCCCTTCCGCTCCGACAACGAGCCCTCCGTATCCGCCTCCTGGGCAAATCACGATCGCCATCCCGTTAGCATTCTCAACAGGCCGATGAATCGTTATCCAAACACTCGCTTGCTCACTCTCACCATTACCGAGTCGGGCGCTGCCGTCCCAAATATCCAAACGCTGCGTTTCCGTAGCAGCCTTCGCCACCGGAGTATTCGGCTCATCGGCACGAGCCTGCGTGACAACCGTCTCGGCAAATCCGAACAGAAACGTGCAGACAGTTAAATATCGAAAAAAAGGGACAGTCATCATTTCGAGATACTTGCTGAGTGTTATTTGGAAGAAGGGTGAATCCGTTTTTATCAACGTTCATTTACCATTTCGGGACGTTGAGGACGATCTGGACGGCTGTCGGCACGCTCGCCATCGCCGCTACGCCCACCTCCGCTACGCCCACCTCCGCTACGTCCTCCTCCGTCGCCGCCCCCGTTCCCGCCACGATCACCTCTTGCATTGTCTCCTCGTCCGCTGTCGCGAGGCGAAGGAGTTTCGGTGACTTCGGCTGGCGTTTCGGTTTGCTGCACCGCTGGTTCTTCGCCCTGGTCGGTAACGCAGTACAGATATTTTTCGCTGCGCAAAATCAATCGTCCATCGCTCACCGCAGGCGAACCGCCGAACGATTCTCGCTCATTTGTCACGCGATTAATCGCAACCTGTTTTGGTTCGTCACCCAGTTCAAAGACGAACATTTGTCCTGAACCGTTGAGGTAAAACAAACGATTACCGATCACGATCGGCGAAGCATAATCGAGCGAACCAAACCGGCCTCCGGTTCGCTCGGAACCTTGCAAGCGGATTTGTGAAAGCTTGTCACCACTTTCACGATCGACGACCGTTAAAACACCTTGGGCGATCACATATAGTTTGTCGGCAGCGACGACCGGCGAACCAAAGCTCGCCGTTTCACCACCAGTCCATAACGTTTTCGATTCGCTGACATTGCCCGTGCCGCCAGCACGAATCGCGATACTGCCCCCACCTCGTCCCGTGAACGCGTACACGCGATCATTGTCTGTCACCACACTCGAATAAGCATGCTCGGCATCGGTCGCCGAGGCGTACCAACGCAACTTGCCGCTGTTCGGATCGAGCCCCCACATTTCTTTGGCGACACACATCACCAGATCGCTGCGCTGCTCGTCGATTTTGACGATCGTAGGCGTGCCCCACATGCCATCGAGGCCTTCGGCTTCCTGACGCCAAAGTTCTTTGCCAGTGTTCTTGTCTAGCCCGATGATCGATTGACTTTCAGCTGCCGCGGTGACGATGACTGTATCGTCATACAAAATCGGGCTTGAAGAGGAACCCCATTTGGTCGGATCGGATTCCCGCCCCACCTCTGCTTGCCACAAGACGTTGCCCTGAAAGTCAAAAGCGTACACGCCGCTCTTACCGAAAAACGCATAAACACGCCCCTCATCCGAAACGGGAGTGTGAGACGCATAACCGTGCGCAGTCACACCTACTCCGCTATACGGGTCTTCCGGCAAGACCGCTTTGATGTCCTTCTGCCACAGCAACTCGCCCGATTGCAAGTCAACACAAACGAGGTGACGCAACAGGTTGCCCATCTCGCCGGGTGATTGCTGGTCAAGTCCATAACCGGAATAGCATGTCACGAACACTTTCCCGTTGACCACAATCGGACTAGAAACTCCAGGGCCTGGCAATGCCGTTTTCCAAGCCAAGTTCGCATCGGACGACCAACGCGTTGGGATCCCATCGGTGGCCGAGACAACCCCCTGACCGCCAGGACCACGGAATCGATTCCAATCTTCGGCAGAGGCGCGCGACCAATCGAAAACCACCATCACGCCAATGACAAACGCTAAAACTGAAAGCAGCCGAAAGGGAACATACGTAAATTTCGCTCGATAGCGAAGTTGCAGACAAGTCATTAGAGGAGGCTCGGTTGGAAGAAGAAAGGAAAAGGGGAATGAAACTAGATCAGGTCAAACCGATCAGTCCGATATTGTGACGAGTACCGACAAGTTTAGCCACCGGATGAATAGTTCCACCGCCAACGGAACTGTCGTCAAGCGAGAACATCATATCCGCCGAGCAACTCTGTTTGCTTCCGAGTCATGCTTTCCACAAACCTATTTGGTACAATCAGCCGCTCAAGGTTACATCCTTTCACCTACCGGGCATTCAACGCCCTCCCTTCCCCCCACTTGCACCGTGACGAAAATGAAACACAGAGCTTGCTATCTATTACTGTTGACGCTGCTGGCCAGTACGGCGATTGGCCAAGAACCCGAAGTCGGCTTCACCAACCTTTTCAACGGCAAAAACCTCGACGGCTGGACACAACTCAACGGCACCGCTACTTACCGAGTCGAAGGCGACACCATCGTCGGCAAAACGAATGAAGGCAGCCCCAATTCATTCCTCTGTACCGACAAACACTGTGGCGATTTTGAATTGCAGTTTGATGTGAAAGTCGATCCTCAGCTCAACTCGGGCGTACAAATCCGTTCCCAAACTCAAGACGATTCGCCGACCGGACGTGTCAACGGTCCGCAAGTCGAGATTTCGCTCGACAAGATGGCCGGTTACATCTACGGCGAATCCGCAGGTGGCTGGATGACTCCTGATGCTGACCGCCAACCTCACGATACCTTCATTGATGGTCAATGGAATTCCTACCGCATCGTCGCCTATCGAGATCAAATCCAAACGTGGATCAACGGGCAGCAAATCTCGAACTTAACCCACCCGGAAAAATACCAGTCGCATCCAAAGGGGTTCATCGGCTTGCAAGTTCACGGCATCGGTGCCGGCCAAGGACCATACGAAGTTCGATGGAAGAACATCAAGCTTCGTGACCTCTCTGAATTTCAGCCAATCTATAATGGAAAAGACCTCAGTGGTTGGGATACGACTGGCAATTGGATTCCCCAAGACGATGGATCACTACTGATTCAACCACGCGAGGGTGAAAAAGGATGGACACGGTACGACGCCTATCTCTTTACGCAAAAGAAATACAAAGATTTTGTGCTCGATCTGGAATACGCTTATCCACCGGGCGGAAACAGCGGAGTCTACTTCCGTGTCGGTGACAAGAGCGATCCCGTGGGCAAGGGCATCGAAGTACAGATCCTCGATTCTTCGAAGAAGGAAGGTGCCTTGAGTTCGCATGATCACGGTGGGATCGTCAGCACCAACGCGGCGGCATCAAAGAACATGTCGCGTTCGCCAGGAGAATTCAATCGGATGGTCGTGACGAACATCGGTACACACTGCCGGGTCGAACTCAACGGTGAACAAATCGTCGACGTCGACCTGAGCACCACGCCAGTCAAAGACCGCCCGCTCGAAGGCTATATCGGACTCCAGGACCATGGCCAACCCAACGATATCCGGTTCCGAAACATTCGCATCCGTGATCTGTCGGCTCAATAAGGCAGGGAGCACGAGCTTTGGCTAAACCTGCGTACGCATCACCTCCCCCAAGCTGCGCTTGAGGGAGGTTTTTTACGACTCCCGGCGACACGCCACAAACATTTCTATCGCTTGCACGGTCTCGGCCACATCATGCACTCGCAGTACATGCGCACCCGCGACTGTCGCTGCCAATGACACGCCCAATGTTCCGGCCAATGGACTGAACTCGCGGCCTGAGGCCTCCGCCAACGTAGCAAGTCGTTTGCGAATGAAACCTTTGCGTGAATGTCCGATCAAACATACGCATCCCAAATTGGTGAACCGTGCGACCCCACGCATCAATTCAAAATTGTGTGCGTGCGTTTTTCCAAAACCAATCCCTGGGTCCAAACAGATTTTATCCAGCTCAATGCCCGCTGAGAGACAGACGTCACGTCGGGCGATCAAGTAACCGCGAATCTCCTCGATAACATCGTCGTAGGTTGGTGCATCTTGCATCGTTTGTGGTGTGCCTTGCATGTGCATCACACACACGCCCACGCCCGCTTCCCGTGCGACACTAGCCATCGCCGCGTCACCTTCCAAGCCTGTCACATCGTTAACGATCTCCGCGCCAGCGTCGATCGCCGCGATCGCCACCACGGATTTACTCGTGTCGATACTGATTGGAATCGACAAGCGTTTCGACAACTGCTCTATCACCGGCACGACACGGTCAATCTCCGTCGCAGTGTCCACCGTTTGGCTATATGGACGTGTGCTCTCGCCACCGATGTCGATGATATCCGCCCCGTCGGCTTGCATTTGCAAACCTGCCGCGACCGCCGCTTTGATCCGCACTGCGGCACTCGCAGTCGTATCCACAAATCTCCCGCCGTCGGAAAAACTATCAGGCGTGACATTGAGAATGCCCATCACCAACGGGCGGTCTTTCATCATTAGTATACGACGCGATGTTTTCCATACCAGCGGCATTTCAGTGGTCCTCGCGACGATTTGTCGCGTTGAAAATAACGATCATGCAACATGCCGCGAGTGGCAACATAGATATTTTGAGTCACTCATTGAAACTCCCGAAACGACCAGCCTTGTGATATCCATCGAAGGGTATAGGATGAGGATTGCCTCGTCAATCGAGCGAAACTTTCAACTGGGAGACCTCCGATGAAACGCCCATTCGTTTGCTTACTTGTTCTATGCGTTAGTTTATCTGTTACCGCCCAAAAACTGTCCGCCGATGACACCTCGGCGCACGTTTCTATCGAAGCGGTGACATCGCATATTGAATCCATCGCCCCAACGCATCCGCGACTGCTCGCCGATTCTAACGCATTTGCAGCGCTGCGAAATTCAATCGGAGACTCATCTTCACCGCGCGACCAGTTGGCGCGCTATGTGATTGCTCATGCCGATGCGCTCGCGAACGTACCGCCGATTCAACGCGAACTGACTGGCCGACGTTTACTCGGCGAATCCCGTCGCTTTCTTACGAGAATGCTCAATCTATCGATGGCGTACCAACTGACCCTCGATGAAAAGTATGTTGATCGTGGCAGGCAAGAGATGCTCGCTGTTGCTGCGTTTAGCGATTGGAACCCATCGCACTTTCTCGACGTTGCTGAAATGACACTCGCCATGGCGATCGGTTATGACTGGATGTTCGACGCGATCAATCCCGCAGACCGCGCAACGATCCGGCGAGCAATTATCGAAAAGAGTGTTTCCTTACCGTTTGAAACCAAACACCGGGGCTGGGTCACGGCTACGAACAATTGGGGTCAAGTCTGCCACGGTGGACTGACGGCGGGAGCGCTAGCAATTCTCGAAGACGAACCCGAACTAGCCGCTCGCACGGTAATTAATGCCGTTGAGAATGTGCCGCGAAGCATGAAAGCGTTTGCTCCCAATGGCGGTTATCCCGAAGGCCCTGGCTATTGGGCGTACGGTACGAGTTTCAATGTGATCTTAATCGCGATGCTCGATAGTGTGTTGGGCGAAAATTTCGGGCTTAGTAAGGAACCTGGATTCGATCAAACCGGTCAGTTCTTGGCCCTCGTTACAGGACCATCCGGCGACACATTCAACTATGCCGATGGAGGTGCCAGGCGCAGCCCCGAGTCGGCGTTGTACTGGTTTGCTAAAAAATTCAGGCGCAACGATTGGTTACTCGGCGAATCAGAGATTTTGGGCAATGAAATTTCGCGTTTTCAATCTCGTGATGTCGGTTCGGGGGATAACCGATTGTTGCCGCTGGCGTTGCTGTGGATGGACGCAACCGTCGCACAGCTCACCGAGGCACAAATCAAAATGCCGCTGAGTTGGCTCAGTGGCGGTGATACACCGATCGCGGTGCATCGAAATTCGTGGACCGAACCAAACGCGACCTTTGTGGGGATCAAAGCGGGTTCGCCGTCAGGCCCTCATGGCCAAATGGATAGCGGTTCGTTCGTACTTGATGCTGATGGAGTTCGCTGGGCGCTCGACCTCGGTGCTGAAGACTATCACGGCATTGAATCGCGTGGCATGAACCTTTGGAGCGCGGCGCAGAATTCCGACCGTTGGACAATTTTTCGTCAATCCAATCTGGGACACAATACACTCGTCATCGACCAGCAGTTGCAAGTCGCGAAGGGACAGGCGACGATCGTAGCGTTCTCGGACAAAAAAGAGTACCCCCACACAATCGTGGATTTGAGCGATGTCTACCGAGGTCAAGCCTCATCGGTGCAGCGTGGCGTGACGCTCTCTCCATCGGGTGAAGTGCTGATTCAAGATGAGTTGACCGGATTGAAACCGTCCAGCCACGTGCGATGGGGCATGATCACCAAAGCGGAAGCGATCGTAGCCGATCGGACTGATTCTGACCGGCAAACGCTACGGTTGCAGCAGCACGACCAGCATCTGGAAATGATGATTGTCGAGCCTGCCGGTGCCAAGTGGAAGATCGTCGATACCGCGACACCAAGAAATTCATGGGATTCCGAGAATCCTGGGACTCGCATGATCACGTTCGAGGCAGAGACACCGCCATCGGGAGAATTGCAATTGGTCGTCATTGCCACGCCCGGATCGAGTCAAGACTTGCAGTTGAGAACGACCTACCAAATCAAACCACTTGCGGATTGGTAGTGCTGATTATGTTCCGCATGTCGCTGTCTTACCTCTCCCACAACGCACGTTCCTAAACTTAAACTTAAACTTAAACGTAAACCTAGACTGCACCCCTTCAATACACGAACGTTGTGCGTCCCTTAATCGCCCGCACCAAACTCTCCGTAAATTCTCCGCCCGCAACCACACGAACCGATTCCACTTCAAACGTGAATCGCTCGTCGTGTTGATCTACCCGGCGGTACCTCCCAATAACCAAACGTTGCACAGTACCGCGATCGTCTGCGATTTCACCATCGTAATCGAGATAGCGAGCGCGATGATCAGGTAACCGGGTCGCTGGGAACTCAGCGGGCGTTGGTATCTCAACCGGGGTGCTGAACGTCAATAACGACTCGTCCGCGTCAGCAGCATGTTGGAAAAACCAATCCAGGTGGTCACCACGATCCGCGAACTTATCACTGCCGGCCATTATCCGGTGCAGAGAAATGGCAAACCGATGGTTCACGACATCGGTGGCAGTTGATGCCCCATCTTGGCACGTTTGGTTTCTAAGTACCGTTGATTGTGTTTGTTCATCGCGGGCACAATCGGCACTTGATCGATGACCGTTAAATCAAACCCACGCAAATTAAACGCTTTCGTTTTCTTGGGGTTGTTCGTCAGTAAGCGAATTTGGGACAAACCCAAGTCTTTCAGAATTTGCAACCCGACGCCGTAGTCCCGCATATCGGCTTTGAAACCCAGTGCGTGGTTGGCTTCGACGGTATCGAGTCCGTTGTCTTGCAACGCGTAAGCTCGAATCTTCTGCGCTAGGCCAATTCCCCGGCCTTCTTGCGGCAGATACACGACGACGCCGCGTCCTTCAGCGCTGATCATGTCGAGCGCCATGTGTAATTGGTCACCGCAATCGCAGCGCAACGAGGAGACCAAATCGCCGGTGAAACAACTGCTATGCATGCGGACCAGCGGTGGCGGTCCAGGAACTGTCAAATCGCCGAACACCAACGCGAGAGGTTCTTGGTCTTCGTAATCGACCGCATACACGATGATTTTGAAGTCTCCGTAATGCGTCGGCAGCAGGGCAGTGGCAGAGCGGTTGATCAACTTTTCGCTCACGCGACGATGGGCGATCAAATGCTCGATACTGATCATTTTCAGATTCCGCTTTTTAGCCAGTTTCGCCAAATCGGCTCGTGACGCACGATCGCCTGATTCATTGAGGATTTCGCACAGCACGCCGACGGGTTGCAGTCCAGCCATGCGAGCGAGATCGACGGCCGCCTCGGTATGTCCGGCTCGCCGCAACACGCCGCCTTCTTTCGCTAGCAGTGGATAGACGTGACCTGGACGGACGAAGTCGTCAACTCGAACATCTGGGTCGGCCATCCGCCGAATCGTGGCGCTGCGTTCGCCCGCCGTGATTCCGGTGCGGGCGGTGGCGATGTCGATCGGTGTTAAAAATGCGGTCTGCAAAGGGGCGTTGTTCTGCGAGACGACCGGGGAGAGTTCGAGACGTTTGCAGAGATCCGGTAGCAGCGGAGCACAGAGTTGGCCGCGTCCGCTGAGTATAAAATTGATCGTTTCGACAGTGGCTTTCTCGGCCGCGCAAATGAAATCGCCCTCGTTCTCTCGGTCTTCCGCGTCGATCACGATAATCACCTCACCGCGAGCGATGGCATCAACGGCTTCAGGAATGGTGTTCAGTTCGAGGGCAGACGACATGTTTTTTTGCAGGGTAAGTTGAGGACGGACCACTCGGACGGACGAACACGATTGCCGGTGGCTCGACCCTATGATGAACCGTCAAGCCAACTCTGAAAAGAGTAGTGAGCCAAATCAATCCTACGCAACCGGCAAACGCAGTGTTGCCACGCAACCGGCAAGCGCCGGAGCAAGCGACAATTCGCCTTCATGCAGCCTTGCGATCCGATCAGCTCGGCATAATCCCAAACCGAGTCCCCGCCCTGCTTCCCGACCGCTATAGTACGGGTCCATCGCCATCGCGGCTTGCTCGACCGTGATCCCTGGACCGCTGTCAGCGACTCGCACCTGAACGCGTGACTCCGCTCGCGTCACTTCAACTTCAATCCGTCCGTCGCAACCGATCGCTTCGATCGAGTTTTTGACCAGTACCGCGATGAGTTCGCCGATCATCTCCTCATCGGCATTGAGGACGCAGGTTTCGCCCGTAGTGACCAAACCAATTTCAATTCCCAAACGAGCCGACGCGACAGCGAACGATGCGATCACTGTTTCGATTCTTGTAGTGAAATCAAACTCACGACGCTGGATCGCAGGCGGTTTGGCATAAAACATCAAATCAGCAATCATCGCATGCGCACGCGACGTTTGGTCAACTATCCGTTGCAACGAATCGGCAAACTCTACCGGGAGGCTTCCTCGCAGCATCATGGCTTGAGCGCGAGTGGAAATATTCGCGAGCGGATTGTTGATCTCGTGGCTCAGTCCGTAGGCCAGCGTATGAGCGAGTTGGCGTTTGTGTTGTTCAATTGCATCACGAAACGTTTGATTTTGAATCAGTTGTTGATCAGATGCTCGCAGCCAAGCGGCGATCGACAGATGGGCGGACTGCGAATGATTCACGTCCACCACGTCGCTTGACCAATTCAACGAAGACGTTTCCGCGATTGGATTGGCAATTCCAGCGGCGTCGAACCACAAACCTGCCTGATTGAGCCAACGTTCATGAGGCAGTGTGCGGAAATAATCATCGAGTTTCGCGTATCTCGCGAACATCGTTTGGATCAGTTCAGGTTCAGGAACCGCCAACCAGTCGGTAGCTCGCCAGGCTTCACATCCCTGATCCAACCACCATCTTGTTAACGAATCCAACGAACACGATTGATGCGAGACAATCCCGCCTGCCACGCTCAATTGCGCGGTCGTGTAAATCAACAAAGCAGGATCGTTTGAAAACGCGTCGTGCCACGACGAAGCGAGATGACCTGCTGCGTCTTGGGAAGCAAGCCCACCAATGATCGCGGGAAGCGAGCTTGTTTTCAGTGGAAACCAACCGGTGGCGCCGCGAGATTTGATTGGCGGCAACCAACCGGCGTAACGCTTCGTCGGCATCAACCCATCACGCCACGTTCCATTTCGAGCAAATCGCAAGCTCGCCCGACAAGATCGTCGATCGAAAATGGTTTTTGCATGAAATCGTTCGCACCGGCGGCTTTCAATCCGTCGACCTTGCTGTGCTCAACCATCCCGGAAATGCACAGGATTTTCACCATGTCCATTGACGGATCATTGCGCACCCGTTGGCAAACTTCTTTACCGTTGATATCGGGCAACATCACATCGAGCACGACCAAGTCAGGTCGAAATTCCTTCACGCCCATCCCGGCATCGAAACCATTATAGGCGGTGCGA
>JBGSMN010000293.1:0-4097 GCA_041740155.1 Rhodopirellula sp. | reverse complement strand
CGCAGGAGCAAGAACGAATGGTTCCTTGACGCGTCGCAGCGAGTGACTGTTCACAAAGCAGCTTTGTTTGGGGTTGTTGACGGAGGTCGCCCTGATTCGCGCTACGTCAAGACTGTCGGACTTCCAAGCTTCATTTGCAGTCAGGTAAATCTTTGCCTCGACGGCTTTCGCGGGAATGCGAGGATTCACGATTCGCAAACCTGATTCCGCGTTCGTCAGCGCGAGTTCAATTTCACCGTCGTAACCGAACCGCGAGATTTGCAGTTCCAGAGCACATGCGCCGTGCTCGGGTTCAATCATGAATTCCTCTCGCGTCTTTGCATCTGCCTTGAGTGCAACGCTAAACGATCCGGACGGAGCGCACTCAATGTGGTAAGCAAACTCTTCGCCGCCACGTTTTAGTAAATCAGTCGCCTCCAAACGATAGTCACCGTCTTCGGGCAACGTCGCATCAAAACTCCACTCGTCAGCGTCGGTGACTTTGGTTTCAGCAATCTTCGCTCCGGCAGAGTTGAACAACTGCAGTTGCAGGAGCGCGGGACTGCCAAGGCTTCGCGTTTTCGCCGCGATGCGAATGACTTGTCCCTTGGCACCGCGGATGAGATAGCTATCGACTTCTTGCGCTTGCCCTAAACGACCGTTGATGCCGATCGGCAACGTCAGGCTGTCGGTCGACGTGGACTCAATAAATTGCGGATACGGACTGCTACAGAGCGGTACCCAACTAGAGGATTGCCCGTCGTCGAATTTGGCACGAACCAGCATGTTGCCTTGAGCTCCGGCGGGATCGTCCATCTCGCGTGAAGGCAAACGTTCTCCATCGGGTCCGGTGAAGGCAATCGACGTCTTTTCGCCGCTGCGCACAGCGAGTGGATAACACTGATTGACGATCGGGAAGTCACCGATTCGCAGTTGATAAGCTGCGCCACCGGCGGCGTTGCGGCTGTCTTGAATCTCCAGCCAGTAGTCGCCTTCCTCTGTGAATTGGTAACTGAATCGGCAATCGGGGCCGACCAAACTATCGTCAGCTTGGATCAGTGTCTCTCCAGCAGCATTAAGCACGCGAAGCACTGGGTCCATTGCGGAGCGAAGCTGTTGCGTGTGGACTTCGACGGCAATCCGTTCACCGGCAGTCGCGTGGATTCGATAGAAATCGCTGACCGACGCATCGCAAACACCTTCGACCGTTGAGCGTGTGGATAGATGCTGTGCCGTTTCGATCGAGTGGTTGTTGCCGCTGTCCTTTACCGCTTCCAAATCATCAACGATGACCATATGCGGTTTGACCACGCCCGACGATGTCGTCAGCCACAGACTCATTGGGCCAAGTGGTGCGTCATCAGGTAGAGTCAACGCGATTGTAGCCTGCGTGGGCTCCAGCTTTTCAACTTGCCATTGCACCGACTTAGCACTGGCGGCCAATCGCAGCGAGTCGTTCAATTCCGTGCCTTGAATCAGCAAATGGGTCGTTTGTACCGGCTTGCAAGTTCGCGGCTGCACCGAGTTGATCGTTTGGGCTGTGGCGTGAAGCGACAGACACAGCCACCCTAGGCTCGCTAAGCAGTTTGTGAACGTTGGATTTCGCATGGCAGCTATTCGATATGGATGGGAAAGCTAAAGTAGCAGGCACACTCCGTGTGCCGCAGCGGATTTCGATCTTGGCTAATGTCGCGTGGCGAGTGGAAGGGAAAGTAAGCGCGGGTAGCGGGAAGAGTGACGAAGGGAGGGGCGGACGGCACACGGAGTGTGCCTGCTACTTTGGTTACGCAAGCAGTTCATGCAAGACTCTCCCTGAGGTGATTCGGTGAGGTCGGTTTTCGCGATCGAGCAGAGCGGTTTCGGTTGGCAGTCCCATCGCGTGCAAGATCGTGGTTGCGAAATCCTGTGGCGTGACAGGATCGGAATCGGGGTAGGCAGCGTGTTTGTCGCTTGAACCATAAACCATGCCAGGCCGAATGCCACCGCCGGCGAGTAGCCCGCTGTAGCAAAACGGCCAGTGTTCGCGGCCCGCATTGTTCGCCGTAATCTGTGGCTTGCGGCCGAATTCGCCGACCCACGCTACGATCGTTTCGTCCAGCAAGCCGCGTTCTTCTAGATCCGTCAGGAGTGCCGCGAGAGCTCGGTCGGCGGGCGGGGTCAAGTCGTTCTTCAAGCGATTGAAATTGTCGCCGTGTGTGTCCCAAAAGTTTTTGCCGTCGTTGTGCCAATTCACTGAGATCAGCGGCACGCCATGTTCGACCAATCGCCGAGCCATCAAAACGCATTGGCCGTGAATGTTGCGACCGTAACGTTCACGCGTTGCGTCGCTTTCTTGAGTCAAATCAAACGCCGAACGCACGTTGCCTGAACCGATCATCTGCATCGCACGCGCTTGGTGGTTCCCGTAGGATGCCGCGCCGAGCGAACGATGTAGGTTCGCACGCTGCGCGTCGAGCGTCTTCAGCAATTCCACCCGTGATTCCAAACGCCCCAATGCAATGTCCGCGGGCAGCGTCAGGCCTTGCGGGTGCCAGTTGGGATCATTCAAATCACCACCGAGCAACATCCCATCGTAAGCGGAGCCCAGCCAACCGCCGTGTTGCCCAGGCGCTTCGCCGCCGGGTGCAGCAGGATGAAACGCTTTCCAGGGCATGGCCACAAAGGACGGCAAACCATTCGTACTGGGGCGAAGCTTCGATACCAATGCGCCTAAGTGTGGCGAGTCTTTGGCACTCGGCGGATCGGCGTCGCTCTTGAGCACCGGCGCGAGCTGGCCCGTTAGAGTTGCATGTCCGCTGGATAAGTGAGCGGGGTCGTCGTGCGTGAGCGAGCGAATGATCGCCAGCTTGTCCGTTATCGATGCGAGCTGCGTAAAGTGTTCGCAGATTTGAATGCCCGGAACTTTGGTCGAGATCGGGTTGAACGAGCCACGAACTTCCGCCGGCGCATCGGGCTTCATGTCAAACGTTTCCAGTTGACTTGGCCCGCCCCACATGAACAGGAAGATACACGCCTTGGCACGCTTGGCTGGCAAGCTCAGTCCGTTTTCTTGTGCGAGCGCCAATCGCGATTCCAGATCACCCAAGCCCAGTCCAAGAGCCGAGATCGAACCCGCCTGCAATACTTGCCGACGGTTCAAGCGATTGAAACGTCGAAATTCGCTGCAGCCTGTTGGCTTGCTTGTTTCACGAAATGACATGGTGTTCTCGGTGGGGATAATTTGTCGCGGTGCGGGCTTCACGCCTGCGCTCTCAGGCTGGCAGCCTGGGCTACGATTCCGACTAACTCAAACCAGCGATGGGTTCGCCGTGATAAATGTGGTGGGGTCGATTCTGTGCGTCATGCCAAGCGGCGGTGGCTGGGATTCCCAACGCGTCGTAGATCGTTGCTGCGAAGTTCTCGGGCTTGACCGGTTGTTCGTCGGGATACGCGCCTCGCGAATCGGACTTGCCAACCACGTTACCGCCGCGAATTCCGCCGCCGGCGAACAGCACCGATTGGACGGCGCCCCAGTGGTCGCGGCCCGGCAGTTTGTAATGTTTGTCAAGCAAAGTGATCTGTGGCGTACGCCCAAACTCACCGGCAATCACGATCAGCGTCTCGTCCAATTCGCCAGTCGAATGCAAATCGTCCAGCAAAGCGGAAACGGCTTGGTCGGTCGGAGGAAACAGATTGTTCTTCAAGTGCGGGAACGCATTGCCGTGTGTGTCCCAGGTTTCGTCGTTGCCTAAGTTCACTTGCACAAGGCTGACTCCCGCGCCGACCAGTCGCCGCGCCATCAGCAACGACCAACCAAACGAGTTGCGTCCATAGCGATCAAGATGCTTCTCGTCCGCGTTCGTTACGTTCAGTGCTTGATGCACGGAGGATTCCGTCAACAAGGACACCGCACCTTGCCGCAAGCGATCGAAGTTCTCGACTTGAGCGTACGATGCGAGGTTCTCACGCTGGCGATTGAGCGACTCCAACAGCGCCAATCGACCGTTGACGGCTTGCATGCCGAGTCCGTTCGGCAAGGAAAGTTGCGGAGCTTGAAACAGACGTTCGTCTGGCTTGCCGCGATCCTGGTGATCAAACGCGTACTCGGGAAACGCGCCATAGGAAGTGTTGTGGAACGG
>JBGSMN010000288.1:0-26727 GCA_041740155.1 Rhodopirellula sp. | reverse complement strand
ACAAGTAGTCACGCCAATCACTCACGGATCATTCGAAATCCTCCACTGCGAAGATGTGCGATCCACACGCACACCGTTCTCCAACGAAAGCAGACGAGAGTTGCCGATCGGACCGCCTTTGATATAGCGAGCTAAGTACGTCGCTACGCTGCTCCCGTCACGATAGGCGTCGTACACCTTGACGCTCCACGCAATGCTTGTGAGTTGTCGCAACAACTCCTCAAAATCTTCGACACTCATCGATCTGGGCAGCTTGAGTTGTCGCGCATACAGCTTCTCACGCAGCATCGCTTTGAACTTGCCGCGAAACTTGATCATCAAGACTTTGCGAGGCAGCAAGCAGGGCTTGCACGGCTTGCGCCAAGTCCCGTCTCCGGCGGTGACGATCGTGTGCAAATGCACGTGTTCTTGCAGTTCTTGATTCCATGTATACAAGGCGGCCAGGATGCCCACGCGTCCGCCCAAGAACTTGGCATCGCCGAGCAATTCGCTGAGCGTCTACGAAGCAGCCGCAAAGAGTGTGTCAGCGAAAGCGGCTTTGTTGTGTCTCCAGATCTCATTGAGTTCATGCGGACAGCGTGAAGATCACGTGATGGTGTGGGCAGGGCAACAGTCGCTTCCGCCAACCGGCAAGCCACTGCATTTTGGGCAACCACCCGCACTGCGGGCAACAGCGATGTCGACAGGAGTTGTAGGAAATCTGATGATAGTGACCATCAGGACAACTGTTGACATGCCCCCCGAGTTCCCGTGTGCGACAGTGGATGATCGCCCAAGCCGCACGATGCATGTCGCTGGACAGGCGACGTCCAGTCGCAAAGCGAGCGAAATGCTGCTGAAAAATCGATTGAAGTGTGATGGCCATCGGGCCCTCATGTTTCAATGGAAGTCAAAAAGCTAGCCCCGTAAGGCCAGTGCAACGACCGCCATCACCCGGCACGCGCGAGTTAAGCAACCATGTCAAAAACGCCCGCTCGCGTGCGTAGGTGGATGGCTTTGTTCGTCCGTGCTGCCTGGCTACAGAGGCGTGAAAATCATGTCCCGAACCAAGACCTGGAACTCGCTCCCCTTTGGTCGATGGAGTTGGAAGCCGATGAGCCCACGGGCTGGCATGTTTTGAACGTTCCCGTCGACGGTCAGTTGACCATTTCGTTTGATCGTAACCCGAGTACCAACACATCGAATGACAAAGTCGTTAAAATCGTCTGGCTTAAGTACTCGTGACACGATTGCTTGCGGCGCTTCCATGATCTTGCCGCCGAAGATTTCTCCGTATAAGCTTCCCCAGTAAAGTCCGCCAGCGTCACATTGCGGCCCCGCTAATACGTGCTTTTTCTCATCGAGTACTCGGCTGCGAATCTGAATTCCGCTATTCGCCTGGTCGCCGACAAGCATAAGTTTGCAACGTAGCTCAAAATCGCCGTATTCCTTGTCGGAGTACAAACAAGAGTTCACGTCAGCCTTATTCGATTGACTGCCGACCAAAACCCCATCCACTACTTTCCATTGATCGTGATTGCCGATCCAACCTGACAAATCGCGGCCATTGAAGATTGCCAGTGACGCGTTGCCAAAACCGTTCTTTCGAAAATCTTCGAGTTGTTTTTGAACGGTTTCAGCCAGTTTTAGGTCGCCGTCCTGTGTGTATTTGCGTCCGGAGTACCTCGAACGCGAGACGGAATAAGTTGACATGTTGAAACATTGTATTCTGATACCGGTGCGACTTGGTAGCTCGCCAGTAACTGTCGATCCCGCTGAGGTCACAGTCTTTTGACTCTCGGATCCTTGCGAAATCATCGAACAGCAGCTGTTCGCTTTTCGTCGGCCGGTAGTTTAGGGCATTGTTAGTGATATTGGGAATGAGCGTCGAACGGAGCTGGTGGTTCAACAAGCGGTCGAACTTGTGCGAAGTGTTTTCGCGGCAAGTGGTCTGCGCAAGCTCAATAGCCCCAACCACATCTTCTGCGGCCAATGCAAGAATCAGGAGATCGTTCTGTTTTTCGATATGCAGATTAATCGAATGCGCGAAGATGATCGAATTTAATTCACGAATGAACTCTAAGACATCCGTTTTCGGCACGTCGCCGGAAGCCTTAAGGCACATCGAGATTATAAGCAGCCGCGACGACCATATGTGGTAGAACCCGAGCTCTGGGTTTGTTGTGAGTTCAGCGCGGCCCTTCGCGAGCATCTCGCGTGAATGATCTGTGCGAAGCTGATCGAGTTCGTCCATAAGCACATAACGCCCAGCGTAACCGGGCGGCGGCGGTTGACGCTGATTTCAGTTTCCGCGTGATCCGCCACTCCGGTTCACGCAATTGTTCGGCACCTTATTCGGCGGGATCCTTCGGCAATGCCTCAAACCCATTTGCGCCGATGACGTTGAATCCACCGTCATTGTTGTCACGGCTGAAACCGTCGTACGCATATCGCGCGAGGTAGACTCGCACTGTTGCGCCGTCAACGGGCAAGCCTCGGTGCCCCGACGTTGATGGAGGCACGCTCGTTTTTCCGATCCAACGACGTTTCCAATATCGCGCATAGATTAGCCCGCCCTCATCGACATTTTCTCCTTTTTCGAGATCTTTGACGCGTATCTCGGCAATGTATCGCGTGTATTTCCAATCACCCTCGGTCTCAGTGCGCTCGAATACATTCACAACGGTCCCTGTAACCACATGCGTGGCAGTGTTGCGCAGCGCCTCAGGAGACATATTCACCTTCTCCGCGTTTGCGGAATGTACGAGCGAGGCAGTCAAAATCAAGAATGAAAGTGAAGCGAGTCTAAGCATCCGAGTCTCCTTTGTGTTGTGTGTGAACAATCGAACGACCGGTGCCGAACGCCCAAGTTCACGCGGCGGGCGCGAGTTGTCGACCACTGCCAAACCGTCCTGTTCGCCCGCTCCGTTGCAACCCTTGGTTCGTCTACATTGGGTTGTGGAGTTGGTCAGCCAGTATTGTACACACTCTTGATTTGGGCCCATAGTATTGGCGAAACATCGCTAGGAGCATTGGAGATTATGTCTACCAGACATTCGTCCGGATCACGCCCCGTCATCAAAGCGACAGATGCAGCCGCAAAGGTCGGCGCACGACTCATTCCGGCGCTGCACGCGACGATCGTTCTTGTCTTGTTTTGAATCATTGCAGCGATGGTGCGCACCGCAATCGCAATCAATCCATTGTTGTTTCCGCCTCCATCGTTTAGCGGGAATCGGCAATAGATGATTTCGCGGCCAAGTTGTGCCGGAGGTTCATTTATTGCGAGATCAACGACAGCGCGAATCTGCTTTTCATAGATTGCTTTTAGATCACGGGCGTCCATCGCGTTACCAACGTACAGCAAATCAGAATAGACATTGCGGATCAATCAGTCACTCGCTTCGCAGAACGCTTCTTGAGTAGACGAACGTCGAGCGTAACCGGGCGGCGGCGGTGGACGTTGACTTCACGTTCCGTATGATCCGCCGCTCCGGTTCACGCAATGGTTCGATTGCTTTGGTGGGATAAGTGCTACGGCAGCGGTATGTTTTCAAAGATCAATTCTTGATGCTGGGCCTCTAAGTCAAATTTAAAGCGCATCGTTACTAACTTAGATTCGGGTGATATACCCGAAAGTGTTATCAAGTGAACTTTGGCGCGTTCCGGCGCATCGACTTCAGGGATGGAAGTCGGAAAGATAGCAGCAGCAAGGGGCGGGTAATTCAGGTCCATCTCAGTAATGCCAGCAACCTTGACCGGTTGAACCGCTTTTTGATCATCTACGGTCTGGGCGTCAAAACGCCATGGTCCATCTTGCTTTTCAGGTCGCTCGATCATCACCGCGACTCGCGCCCAAGGTACCGCGTTCGCTCCGCAGGAACGCCCGTCGCCGGTGACACGATCCTCGGAATCGAGAAAGGCGATTCCTTTCGTAATTCCAAGTAGTGTGACACGAAAATCACGGGTCGCCTTGGAGGTAACGCGGGGCGCGACGCCGGAACTTTCCGTCACAGAGGGAGCTGCCGCCTCTGCTCGCGCATCACCAAGGAGATTCGATCGCAGTCCAACTGGCACAACTAAAAGGAGCGAGCCCAGTGCCACAATCGATAGTAGTCGCCACCTAGATGTCATCGGACTGACCTTTCGATGAAGGAGTTGTTTCGGTTGTGCAATCGAACGGTAGCCGTGACCGGGGACGGCAGTGAAAATTTCCAATTTATTAAACCTAAACGCCGTTCTCCGGTGCACGTCTTTGCTATTTGACGGAGACTATTATGAACAATCGCGAACGGTTCGAGCAGTGGTACGCAGAGGCATCCAATTCCGCGAAAAGACTTACCGTAAATCCTACTTTGATCTACGGGCGATGTCGGGGAACGAGTCAATCGGAATCAGCTTCGGGTGAGCCGAGTCAGGATCAAACGCCAGGTGAGTGACGCCGCTGGTTGATTTCATGCGTTGACCCACTCCATCAGCGAATTGAAGTCATGCGATTCAGTAACCCATTCGTCCGCATTCTGGCTCAAATTCGCATTAGCGTACTCGATAGCGTCATCGGCGTCGCGAAAAACGTAGCCTGCAATGTCACTGCCACTTCGCGAGAGAGGCGTGATGTCGCGGTCGCTCCGCAAAGCGAGAGTTGTGAATGGGTTCATTGAATGTCCTTAGATCAAATAACAATCTAATTATACAGGTTTGAACCCGTATATATTTTTATACCGGGTTTTTTTTTGCAAATATACCCCGCTTTCGCCTGGAGAGCTAGTTGGAAACCGGTAGATCGAGAGACCGGCCTGGTGATTTAAGGTGGAGGGGCGGCTAGGTAGGTTTTTCGTAGCGAAGTGAGGCTGGCGTGAATCGCGAGCTTATTTGGCGGTGGGACCTTCGGTGCTTTGGGCGATGCGTGGAAGATTATCGTCGGTTGAAGGGGGACTGATCATTGGTTGGATGTCTGGAGGAGCATCGCATCGACTTAGATTTTGGGGTCTAGCAAAGCTGCTCGCTTGCTCTTTGTGAACGTGACCGAGTGACGAGTTGCGATGAAGATAATGGGATGGACGGAGAAAATGGGAGGGGGAAATATCGCGTAATTACCTCCGTCTTATTGTCTCCCGTCCTATTTGTCCGTACCATTTGATCCGACTCATCCACGTAACTGATCTGCAGCATCGAACCTCCACATTTAAGTGCGTTTACTCAACAGCAGCGATCACACTTTTTTCATGCATGGCCAACCTATCTATTCCACTACCTCGTAATCATTACCGATTCACTTCTCCAAAAATCTCAGCAAGTCAGTAAAACCCACTCCAGCACTTTAAAATACCTACAGCCCAAATTCGGCAACGACTACGACCGTAATTCATTAGGTAACAGCAGATACGAATTCAATTGAATAGGTTGTCCGTTACGTGATCAGCTCGATTGCCCAGGCGACGAAAGACCTCTTTTTCAATTTCGTATCCGATCACGTGTACTGACCCGTCACACATGACAACATGGAAACCGGCGTGGTGGGCTCCGCCGTACGTATACTGAATCAACCCAGCCCGGTCCAACATTGGTGGGT
This sequence comes from Rhodopirellula sp., assembly GCA_041740155.1. GTDB lineage: Bacteria > Planctomycetota > Planctomycetia > Pirellulales > Pirellulaceae > Rhodopirellula. Next base: position 21,176 of record JBGSMN010000288.1, on the reverse strand, counting down.
GATAGATTTCGTTCGTGCTGCGATAAAGATCGTTGTCGTAACCACAAAACGCGTTCTCGTTATCCGCAGCATCTGTACCAGTACCCCAGAGATTGAGGTCGAGATATTTTTCGCCAACACACAACGTATGAGAAAGCCCATCAAGCAAGGCATTCGTGGCCACTTTGCTGCAGCGGTACGACACACCGTTCTCAAGTTGTGGCATAGCAGGTGGAGTTGTGCTGCCCGCCGCAGGGCCTCCATCAATCTCGTTTCGTGGCCCGTCGCCACAATTAGCGGCATAGTCACTTTTACAAACCATATTACGGAATTCAGCATTGTGCATCTTAATTGATGTGGGCTCGATCCGTCCGCTGCGACGTGAAGGACATAGGTAGGTTTGCACAAGCGACTCTAGGCGGCCTCCATTTAACCGTTCCTTATCAGCGCCTTGGCTACCTTTGCCGATATCGTGTAACGCTTGTTGTTCAATGAAAGGCAAAAGATTGTAGGCCCATCCGCCAGGCTGCCGTTCATCGAAACCGCGATCGGCATCCCCGGTCCAATTCCATCCCCATCCACCGGTAGGAAACCAGCCAAACGTATCGTGATGGGTATGGAATCCCAATCCAATCTGCTTGAGATTGTTTTGGCACGTTGTCCGCCGCGCTGCTTCCCGTGCTGCTTGGACTGCCGGTAGTAGCAAACCGACTAAGACACTGATGATCGCAATCACGACAAGCAGTTCAACGATTGTGAATGCAGAGTGGATAACAGGTTTTTGTCTGTTCATAATTCTTTCTCGCGTATGGTAAAAAACGGTGAATGATCAATGAAAAAACCAGATGATACGTTGGCGACAAATCCAAGTCCCAGCTCGTTATACCCACGGACGGATCGAGAGTGTACTGGCGAGTACCACAGGCTGTGGGGTTTTGACTGAAAAACTCACCGTGATTCAGTTATTGCCAGGGCATGTTGACAGAATAGACCACCCAAATTCACTTCGATAGCGAGGTGGCGTTGATGTCGAAGTCATCAAGGCGCAAGAAGCCGAATTGGCGACTGCCACTGCAAAGCATGTCCCTATCCTCTTAGAAACAGCTTATTCGCGCAGCTTGCAACTCAGAAGTCGCTCAGAGGATCGGCAATGAATCGTTTTTTGCTAAACCGTTGATATGCATAGCGGATTCTAATGCGCACACAGGGCGAGAAAATGGGACGGACGAGAAAATGGGACGGGGGAAATATCGCGCAATTACCCCCGTCCCATTTTTCCGTCCCGTCCCATTTCTCCGTCCAACACTCGTTCACTCGATCCCGAGGTTCCAATTTTCAATTGGGAACGGGGCATCGTCGTCGTCAAAAAAGTCGGCATCTAAAGATGCGGAAGGAATCACAGCGTGCTCGTCGTGAAACCAGGTCGCCATCGTCTTGTCAACCAACTTTGCATCAACGCTAAGGTCAGCCGGAACTACCAGAGTGAGGTCTTGAGAGGGACTCGATTCCGATCGAGCATTTTCAGTAATCGCGATCGCCATCACTAACTCTGGGGCTGCCCAATCGATTCGAAACATTGAGTTGATCACAACCAGGGCATCAAGGGCAGAAAGACTCCCGTCACCATTGGCATCAAGAAAGAAGTCACGACTTGCAGCGGTGTAAATTGGCAGCAGTGGCCCTGTCCCGTTACGGTTAATTTCATTGATGACCACTAATGCATCAAGTGCCGAAACATTTCCACTGCTATCCACATCGAACGGATTCGATGCATTCCGCCAGTGCTCTCGGCTGGGAACCGTCGATTCCAACACGTTATCATTCAGCGGCGCTGTTCCGCGAATTGTCGGGATGCTGATCGTGTGACGATTCGCAACCCAACCCACTTTGGCTTTCCAAAGGATCGTGTATGAAATCTCGCCAGTCACAGTTGGGAAGGTGTTCGCCCTGTCAGCCGGTTTCGTAAACAGAGTACTGGAAAACTTATCATTCGGCAGATTGATCTGACCTTGGAAACTTGGAATCGTATCGTCGCCACCTGTGAAAAAGCCATCGTCTTCTTCGTACCCCGTGAGCTGCAACGCCACCTTATTAACTTGGCCAACATCTACGTTTTGAATACTTGGGAAAATGATCTGTCGATCACAGGCAAATCCCGGAACCAAGTCGGTCCTTTGCACACCATTGATCGTGAAAGTTTCAAACCACTCACCGCATCCAGAAATATTGGAATCACCGTCCTCGTGAATCGTGATTCCAAAATCCAAAAGCGCGTGCAGAGTTTCCGGTATGGCTTTTCGAATAGCTGCAGTGACGTCAGCAGTCACTGGCACCGAATAGCCGGACTTCCCCGGTATCACCGCGTTTGTCACTTTGTCCAGTTCTCCAAAGGAATGCACGCCTACGAGAACCGGCAACCAAATATTCGGTGAGTTCTCGGACTTCACCGGCAGAAAATCGGGTCCGCCGGAATCGCCTTTCGCTATTGCCGCCTCTCCTTTGTCGAACTGATAGCGAAGATGAGTCCCATTGGAAAGCCAGGGTGTTCCTTCAACTTTTTTGTCAACCAACATCGGCTTCTCATCAATGCTGGAGAAACCGTAGAAGCGATTTCCAATTCTGACATTTGAATCGTAACCGAATCCGGCGGTTAAGATCTGTTGCCCGGTTTGAACGGTGAACGTGTTCACTGGCAAAAAGGCGCCCTGTACACTCGATGGCACCCGTGTTCTGAGTACGAGTAGGGCAAGATCCTTATTGCCGAAATAGGAGCGAGGAATGATGTTCGAAACCTCATAGACCGTTCCTGAATTGATCGATCCCCGATCATTTCCGGTTTGGATGACAAACTGAATTTCCGCTGGATCAAGCGTTCTCCCCTTGTCGTTTTCTACAACATGCGCTGCAGTAAGAACGTAACGGTTTCCACCATCGTCCAGTAAAGTGCCAGTCCCCTTTGTAGTTCGCGAGTCGGGTGTGCCAAGAATATTCCACGCATCGATGCGTCCAACGCTATCCAACAGTGTTCGCGGTGCGTAGGCACCGAAGCGGTTGATCAAGTCTGTTTCCGATGAGATCGTGCCAACGATGCCGCGGATGGCTTCGGGATCACGTCCCGAAGACGAAGCACTGGCGACGATCTGCTCCGCGACACTGCCGTGAAGTTGAGTAACACTGATCGCACCATCGCTATACGTGATGCGGAGTTTCTCGTCTTGGATTGAAAAATCTGTAACATTTTCAATCGACTCACATGCTCCTTCAGCACATCGCGTCAGCGTTCCAATAGTCTCGGTTTCCAACGTCTTTAATTGGTACGTCGCGCCAAAGGTGTCTCTACCGTTTTTGTAGTTGAAATCAGGCCCCGTTGGTACTCCGATCGGAGCAATTGGCCGTAACGCAAATGTCAGCCTCGGCTCCAATCGCTCAATTTGAGGAGATCGAGAAATTTTGAATTCACGTTTTTTCATCGTTGAGCACCTAATTCTTCAATTGGCTGTTGCGTCTTCAAATATCTCTCCAATCGCACTTGTTTTTCGTAAAACTTGAAGAAATGCTGAACCGATGGATCGCACATGCTCGTCATCATGTATAGAACGATCGCATATGCTGACTTCTTGCTCATGTCAAAGCGCGAACGCCACCTAGAAAAACCCTGCGGCCGCGCCTCCAAAGGGGTCAGAATTCTGCAAAGTGTTCAGGAACAGGGAACATAGATGGAACTTAGGTACAGAGCACGTTATCGCAACCCACCAAGCACCCCGACAATGCAATTTTGTTTTTGTAATCCTTTTGCCCTCGCCCAAACGGGCAGCATCGGCCTGAACGAAGGCGAATCGAGTATCCGTTTGGCCAGAACAGGGTCGGTAGGAACGAGCGGACCGAGTTACTCCGCATGATCGACGGAACCGATAGCGTGACGGCGACGGTCGCCGACAGACGAGTTTGATATTAAGATCGACAGCTAGGCTGTCAGATGCTCGAAAGTCGCTCGCGGATTTCTTTGGTTTTAACAGGACACCCGGCGATCGATTTGATTTCCGGCTCCGTCGGCTGCCCCCGAGTTTCCGAATCAGTTCATTTGTCCACTGGAACAGTTTGTCGCAGCACTCTATTCTTGCCAGTTGGCCTTGGCTTGCATTTCGATTCCGTCCGTTCTTTCACGCGACTGCAATGTCTTACAATTCAGCAAAACGATTGCTCCCAGTGCTTCGCGGCATGGGTTGCTTGTTTGCTGTGACAGTAAGTCTGATGCAGGCGTCGACGGCGCAAGGAAGTTGCGGCGATTACTTGCAGACCCATCGAAACATGCGTCTGGAATCGGTCAATCCGAGTAGCCGTTGGCATATCCTAGGTGATGTTGCAGAACACCCAGTACTGCCGATCTCGAATGATGATGGATGTCAAAACGGTCGTTGTCATTCAGTTCCCTTCGCTCCGCCGACTGACCCAACTCAGGTTTCAGTTTCAAAGCGACTTGATTTTGTCACGATCGATCAATCCACATTGCCCCGACACGGGCTTCTCAAGTGGAATCCATCGTTGGACAGTCGTTTTCCTGCTTTGCCCTTTCTTGAAGTGGACTCGCCGCCACCGAAGTCCAATTGAATGCCTCACGCAGCGATTTGGACTTTCAACAGTTTGCGGTGATTTTGCGTTTGATGCGTTTGTGTACGTGAAAGTGCTTTTAGCGCTTTTGGTCGTTACGAAAGCGTTCGCTAAATAGCGGCTGGCTTCTTCACGACATGATGACCGGGCAGAGAGTCTGCTCGAAGGAGTCTGTTTGTGAGCGCCTGAATTAAATTCGCATTGTCGCTGCTAAGCGGATTGATTGCTGCTGGATGTTAGCGTGATTGACGAACCGGCGGTTCGCCAGAGCTGCTCCGTCGCGCGCAGGCTTATGTCTGCGCATACGGAAAGTCCAAGATCTGATCGGAAACGATCGTCTATTTCTCGCGCATTCATTCCATCTCTTCATTGCAAAGCAATCCATTATGACTTTATCCACGCATCATCGCCGAACTGCATTCACTCTCGTCGAACTGTTGGTCGTAATCGCGATCATCGGTATTCTCGTCGGACTCTTGTTACCTGCCGTACAAGCGGCGCGCGAGGCTGCCCGCCGCATGCAGTGCAGCAACAACCTCAAGCAAGTAGGCCTGGGACTCCACAATTATCATTCCGCCGTCAGCCGGTTTCCTTTTGCCATGGGCGGAACTGGAAATAAATTTTCAGGGTTGAGTCAGTTCCTTCACTTCATGGAACAGACGAGCGTGTTTGAGAAAATCGACTACAGCCGACCGATCACGCATGCAAACAACAATGAAGCCCGGCTTTTGGAGATTTCCCTTTTCCGATGTCCTTCAGATTTAGAGAATTCGCAACCGACGGCTGGTGGTGCGGTCAACTATTGCCCGAACAAAGGCGCGAGCATTCGTTGGAATGATCCGCAGGCAGACGGAGTGATGTTTGTTGGAAGCACCACACGGTTCCGCGATATCCTTGACGGTGCTAGTAACACCGCCGCATTCAGCGAAAGGATCGTGGGCGATGGGTCCAACGGCATGATCTCGCCCGATTCCGATGCCTTCTTAAGCAATAGCAACCCGACGACACAGCAAGAAGCGTCGGAGTTGTGTGCAGCCGTCGACATCACTGACTTGGCCAATCAATTCCCACAATTCATGGGTGCACCATGGATCGACGGGAAACACGCCTATCAACACGTAAGTCCACCCAATGCACGTTCGTGCGGCTTTCAGCCTGCCGGCAAAGCGACAATGACCGCGACTAGCCGGCATGAAGGTGGAGTGCATGTACTGATGTGTGATGGATCGGTACTGTTCATGACCGAGAGCGTGAATGCAGATCTTTGGCGCGCCCTTGGGACTCGCGATGGACGCGAAGTGATTGAACTCGAGTGAGCCTCTCTATTCACGACGTCGACCAACACGAACTCACCTTACAAGTTGAATCCACCAACACCACTATGATCGAACTCAACAATTACAACCAATCAAGACCTAGGCAGGCGCTCCTTCAGCGACTTTTACCATGGGGAATCCTCTTGCATGTTGCGTTTGCGGGATGTTCGCAGCAGCATCGTGCTCCTGATGTTGAACCTCAGCTCGCTCGAAGCACATTGATCGAGGTACTCGAAACCTGGAAAGCGGGCGGCACCATCAACGAACTTCGTCAACGCGATCCCGAGATTGTGGTTCAAGAGTTCGCGTGGAGCAGCGGACATCAATTGCAGAGCTACGAGTTGCTCGACACAGGCCGCGAGGAAGATGCCAACTTGTTTTGTGAGGTCAAACTCACTCTCGTCGAAACCGCGGGAACTCCGCCACGTCAAAAAACCGTCACCTACGTGATCGGTACCGAACCCGCTCTGACAGTATTCCGTGCGATGCTATAGCCGTACTGAAACAGAATCGAGGATCACCATTGAGTTTTATCTCGCAATGCGCGAGCGATTTTACATTTCAATCACTTCAGGAAACTTCCATGCGTTCATTATTGATGATTTTTGCGGCTATCGCTTTGGCGAATCCCCCTCTCGTTCTCGCTCAACAATTACGTCAGCGTGAGCAAGCATTCATGACAGCTCCGCCACTGATTGGTGAAACCCTGCCTAGCGTTGTCGTCTACTCGGCCGACGGAAAGCCGTTCGATACGGCATCGCTTCGCGGACATTACACGGTGTTGACCTTTGGCTGCCTCACCTGCCCTCCATCAATGTGGAACATAGCCGGACTCGAAGCAGTGCAACGAGATTACGGACCAAAAGGTGTTAAGTTCTATTTCATCTACAAATCGCTCGCACATCCTGAACTATCTGGAAACTACATCCAGCCGTTTACGATCGACGAGCGTTTGAAGCATGCGGCACAGGCGAAATTCCAATTTGGTACCGCAATTCCATGGCTTGTCGACGCGATGGACAATCGGTTGAAACGAGCGCTTGGCGATCGACCGAATTCACAGTTCATTATCGACCCCGACGGAAAGATCGTCAGCAAACGTGCATGGAGTCACCCGGGATTGGTTCGCCAAGAGCTTCAAGCGATGGTCGGTGCAACCGAACAGATCACGCGGGTCGAAGACCTGAACCTCCAACTCGGTCAGTTTGTTGAGTCCGCAGCGCCGCGAGGCATCTATAAACGCCTCATTCGATCGAAGATGTCAGCTCTGACGATTCAGCCACAAATGGAAACGAACTCGCTACCGTTCTATGCTAAACTACGCGCCGAAGCTGACGATGAACTTGTCCAACGTGGAACAGGATCACTGTACTTAGGTTTTCATATCGATCCGTTTCATTCAGCGCACTGGAACAACCTCATCGACCCATTGTCGTTCATGATTGAGAGCTCCGATCAAGTCATCATTGATAAGCGTGATGCGGTGGCCGAGAAAGTGTCGGCACCGAGCGACACCGACCCGCGTGAGTTCTTGGTGCATGTAGAGTCTTGGCCCGCCGACGAACCGCTTCAAATCACGGTCAAGTATCATGCCTGTGTTGGTGATGCTTGTCATGCAGTCCAGCAGTCCTATGTCGTCCATCGTGAGCGATCGGTTGATGGTGGAGGAGCTCGTGGCGAGAGTGCCGGACTTTGGGAGAAATCCGAGTTTACACAACGTCTACTAGCTGGTGACCGCAACCGTGATGGAGCGATCGCTGAATCAGAAGCGGTCGGGATAATCGCTCCGCACTTTTCGCATATTGACAAAAACAACGATGGTTTGCTCGATCAAAATGAACTAGGCGCCCTCGCAGATTGGCTCAACCATCATCACCAGCCTGCACCTCCAAAGTAATACGTCTATCCAACTGTCGAAAGACGAAATACAAATTAGCAACATGCCGAGCGTGCCATGTGTGTTGCAACACACTCAAGCATTCATTCAGAAAACTGGCCTGCTAAGCACGTCTGGTGATATTTTTCCGCTTATTTGAATTAGCCGTTTGGGCGATAGCCCCGGTTAAGTGGGAACGGTGGCTTTCGCCCAAACGGCTAACAAACCGAATCACTTCACCAGACGTGCTTAAAATCGGCGAACAACTCACGCGTCTGGCGTCGAAGATGAAAGCAGCGAGCGTTTGAATCGTATCCAAATTCAAACGCTCGTAGCGGACGTTATTGACGCCCCATCGCCACAGAAAGGAATTTCAATATGTTTTTTGGAATCTGTTATCGACCAAAGGGGAGACCGTCGCTGAGAAAGCGTTACGAGCAGACCTCATGTAAGTTGTCAGTCTTTGGGGCATCATCCTCGGACTGATTCCAGATCAACAACAACAACGCAAGCGGCACGATGAAGTGAGTGGCACGGTACAGCACCTCTGGATACGCTCCCAAACCCAACGACGTCATTCGTGACAAGGTCGTGATCAAACCCCAAATGCACGCCCAGACCAACACGTACCGATTCGAGCCAAGCAACAACCACAACCCGACCAGGATGTCGACCGCCCCGATGATGCTGAGCCAGCGTACGACTTGCATTTCATCCAGCCACACATCCAAATGCTTCGCAGCGCTTCCGATGATCAGATCGATGAAGCCCGCATTGTGCTTCCAAGCCTCGTAGCCGTGACTTAGAAACACGATTGCCACTGCGATCCGCAGCAGGAGGGCCCCACTGCGAAAACCTAAATGGCGACACGATTGCCCGCAGGCATATCCGCTTAACAATAACGCCGTCCCGAGAGGCGCGCCGCAACGCAGCGCCGCAGCACCAGGCGCGAGTTGATAAAACGCTTCGCCACCGACTTGTGTCTTTAAAATTGATTCCACCAAAATCCAAACCGCCGCCGGTAACAACCAGTACCAAACGGGCCGCAGCACGCCGACCGCAGTCACGGCCAAGACCATCGCCAAGCATACGCTTTCCAAGCGGTCGGCGTCTTGATTCGACCACTGCAAATTTAAAAACAAAAATGCGTTAAGTGCAGTACCATCGCCACGATAGGTCTTGATCGCCACGGCCGCGACCGTCGCGATGATGGATAGGATCAAAAGCACGCGGATCAACGTCATCCGCCAGCGTGATAGGACCAAGTCCGGTAATCGCATCAGACTTGTCAATTGACGACGGAGTAGACTAGGCATACTGAAAAATTTCTTGACGGGGTTTTGTTCAAAGCCTACACGCTTGACGCTCTGGATCAAACACAAATCATAGGTTCACGCATGGACGGAAAATAAGTGCTGGCGACTAATCCTCGCCTAATCCGAGAAACTCGACTAAAAATCGACGCCACCTGAGGAAACGCGACACTTATCAATCCCACGATGCATTCATCAATGTTCGCTAACTATGATCGGGATGTAGCTTACATTTGCCGCCCTTTTTATCATGACGGACTGAGATTCACGACGTCCGATCCCCAACGAGATAGCTTGCATGTTCCACCGGTTTACTTACCCTGCCGCACTTCTGCAGGTCGCGATTTTCCAGGCCGGGCTGATTCAACGTGGGCTAACCAAGGCCGCGTTGCGACATGGCAAGCCAGCGATCTTGGGAATCATGATGTCGATCGCAGTTGCTCCCATGGTCTCGCAGGCAGACGAGATCGGATCGACCGCCGAGCGGGCACGACGCGAGTTCATGCACCATCGCGTGATGTGGATGCACAACCCGCAGCACGAAGCAGTGGTCAGTTGGTCGACCTCCAAGCCAGGAAACGTTCACCAAGTCTTTTACGACACGCAGCCGCGCGGAGGAAATCCGCAGGCGTATGCCGAGTCTTTAAAGCCTTTTCGGTCGGCTGCCTACACGACTTTCGATGGCGATAAAGGAACCCCACCGGCATTTTACCATCATGTTCATCTCAATGATTTAGAACCGTCCACGACAGTGTACTTCGTCATCCAAAGCGATCAACACGTCTCGCGTGAATACCACTTCTTCACGGCGTCCGACCAGCACGAGTCCGTTAAAGTTATCTCTGGAGGTGATTCGCGACGTCCCCCGGATTTACCCGCAGTTCACGAAACACGCCGCCAGATCAACCAGATGATCGCGGAAATGGCTGAGAAAGATCCTGAGATTTTGGCGTTTTGCCACGGTGGCGACTACTGCACCCGTGCCCTGTGGCGATACATGAGCGACTGGTTGTCCGATCACGAATTAACGATCACGTCGAAAGGGCGAATCCTACCGATCATTCCTACACGCGGAAATCACGACATGGACATTGTTTTTGAAGAGATGTTCATGTGGCCTAACCGCGATCACAAATACTACTATTCGATCAAACTATCGGACAGCGTTTTCATCATTACTTTGAACACGGAAATTAGTATGGCGGGTGATCAACGCAATTGGCTGGCAAAGGAATTGCCGATACTCCGCGAACAACCCGATCGAACGTTGATGGTCCAGTATCACAGACCAGCCTACGGGAGTGTGAAGTCGTTCGAGCAGGGAGCACGCCAACGTCAGTATTGGGTTCCGTTATTCGAAACATACCAGGTGGATTTGGTTGCGGAATCGGATCACCACTCGCTGAAACGGACCTTGCCGATTTTTCAAGACAAACACGATCCGGAACGCGGAATCACTTACATCGGCGACGGCGGTCTGGGCGTTCCAATTCGGACGGTCGACTCCAAGCGGTGGTATCTGCAATCACCGGGAATGACAGCAGAGGCTGTTCACGTCCACCTCATCGAACTGGGTGACGACCGGGTCAGCGGCCGCGCGATTGGCTTGGACCGCGAAACTCTGGATAGCTTCTTGATCGAGTCCAAGGAATTTGCCACCGCACCCTAGCCCTCGTCTTAACCACTGCTGAGTGCTTGACAGAGGCAGAAAGAAGGGGGGCAGAAAGAAGGGCCCCCAAACTCCTGGTATGTCCCCTAGATCATCAAAGATCGACAGAAGGTATTTTCTTCGTCAGAGTTCATATTGGTTCCGAAGATCATTCTAATTTGGGGGCGAATGGTTCAAAGGTGGTTGCAGTGGATTCGCCTATGGCGTGCCAACGGAAAAATGCCGCAGATCGTGCATACCGGGTGATCGTGCAATCAAAAACGAGTCAATACGTTCACCAATAACAAGCTCACGAATTTGCCTGACCCTGGGATCTGAATCCCTGTATACTCAACAAACCACCCAACCGGCGATAACACTTCATGGATTGCCCGAGATACTGACGCTGCAACCGGCGATAACACCCCCCAAATCAACTTATCAACTGTACAACCGGTGAGAATTACCTCGTTATCCGACTGAGTAATCCGTATGGAAAAGCAACTCGCACTCATTGCTGAACTACAGGCGTCAGAGCTGCGCCGCTTCCAAACTGTTTCCGCAATCTATGGGTCTGGCAATCCAAGTTCGACTGGAAGGCGATTTTCTAATTTGGAGAGGGCTTTCAATGTTCTGGCGTCTGTGAAATTTGTTGGATATCCCCCCAACTTTCAGCTTAATGAGTTTCGCGAGCACGTTTGCGAGCTCATTTGCGACTACATCCGCGGGGATTACATCCAACACCTTTCCCCTCCGTACCAGGCCGGATTCAATGACGCCCGTTTCGCTGAGACGTGGTTCGACTTCACACAACTTGGTTTATACTTGTCGCTTCTTCTTGGCAATGTTGATACGGCTAGAGTCGTGGCCGAGTGGATTTCTTTTGACATGCAAACCGATTCCGGCATTGAGGAGGTTTCGCCTGCCATTAACTATCTCTATGAATCTGTTTGCTCCTTGCTGAGAGACGAATCAAAACCGTTTGAACTTGAAGATCGGTTCAATCCTGGTGTTCACCGGAAATATGAGTCATGCCTTGCGGTTATGTATGCGGCCATAAGATCAAGCGACAGGCATGCGTTTGTCAACGCCGTCCGTTCTTTCGATAGGCTATGGCCTGGCAATACCAAGCATGCTGCACTACATGAAATAGTTTCCATCGAAGCATCCGTATTGTGCATGTTATGGCTCACTAGGAACGATGGAAATCTAGACGAGATTTACGATAGCCGGTCACTGTTGTTCACTCTGGACCACGTGTGAATTCACACCGGCGGATAACCAAGCGTTGAACACGAGGTGGCGATCACGCCGGTCTTGAAGCCATATTCCAACTCGCCCGCCGCGTTAACGCAGTCCTTCCGCGATTGAATTCGTCCTTCATAATTTTGGGATCGAACAATGGTGCCACCAACCGCGATGGTCTGATGAACTGAAAAAGCAAGCAGCTTCCAACTCGGGCCAACAGGATGCGTGAGTCGCAGTCGATATCGATCTGCACTTGGCGAATCAAAAGTCACCTGGCTAGCCGCGACCACTCGGATGCGTGATAATGCTCGGCGGCATCGAATCACCCAAGCGACCCAGTACCAAACGAATGCTTGCTTCCCGAAACGTGCTAACATGGTCGTGGGTCGGACGAGCTTGAGCTTGCTAAATCGAAGAACAACGCGGTCAATCGAAGCCGCAGTAGCCGATCGACTTTGCATAACCACTCAAACCCCGCGGCTGTGGTTACCGCTCGCGTTCGTCGACTATAAACCTATTGAAATCGACAAGGAATCTCGCGCCGTGACTGTTCGAGAAGTTCTTCGTATAATAGAAGACGATGGTTGGATCCTGGTTTTGTAAAAGGGCAGTCATCGTCAATACAAGCAACCAACAAAAATGGGACGGGTTGCTGTCGCTGGGCATTCGAAGGACGACTTAGCCCCCGGTACACTGAACAGCATTCTGCGGCAAGCCGGACTGAAGGACTAAAACAATGACACCCAAATATTTGATCGTCATCGAGAAGACGCCGAACAACCTATCTGCGTTCTTGCCCGACCTGCCCGGTTGTGTCGCAACGGGTGCAACGAAGTCCGAAGTGGAAGATCGTATGCGTGACGCGATCCGCATGCATATCGACGGAAGGCGTGAAGACGGCTTGGAGATTCCGGAACCTTCATCGGTCGCCGAGTACATTGAAGCATCCTAGCCGGATCAAACTGCCAAAGAACAAAGGCGTGAACCCGAGTCCTCAATAGCGTCTCAGTTCAAGTTTGCCCAATCCCTTGTAAAATCAAATACGAATCGCCTTACTGAGAACGGCGGGTAATCATAGAATGCACGGTAGCATGGGTGGTTTGTTTTCGTCTGTTTGGAATTCGTTCGCCCGTCCCCGCTAATCACTACCTTTCGTCGGACAAAAACATGAACACACTACCATCCTCTCGGACTCCAGAAGGCGACGATAACCACTGTCTCGTTTGTGGTCACGATGTTCGGATTGATCCAACAAGACCTCCAGGCGACGCCCCGTGCCCTCACTGCGGTTCCTTGCTATGGTTCTCCTCGCACTCGTCTGACTCCCCTGAAACTCAGAGAGCAGGCGTACTTTTGGATCGTGCCAACGCCGCTTTAGCAGAAGAAAGAATCGACGCAGCGATTCGCTTGATGCGGAAGGCCGTCTCTCTAGATCCAGCTAACGAACAGTTCAAGTCAACGCTTAACGAATTGCAAAATCGAGAACGCGAGTCACACTCCCGTGATCGCCGGCGACGACGTACGCGACGACAAGCAAATTGATCCCAAAGTCCGACGAACTAAGACGTGAAAGCCTACAAAAAATCCATCATCTTGGGGTTTCCCATAGAAAAGCCAGATGGACCGCAAAAGCGAACACAAACTCCGAAACCTGGCGCTTTGAAGCTAGGTCTTCGAAAGGAGCGCCATCGCGGCGTTGTGACCGGCAATTCCACTGACCCCGCCACCGCGCCGAGCACCCGCGCCAGCGATGTAGATGTGTGAGTCATCGGTCTCGCCACCCCAGAGCTGCGCGTCGTTTTCGAACTCATGGTCATCGAGGAAGGGAAAGTCGAGATCACGATGAAAAATGTTTCCCCTTGGCAGAGCGATTTCTTGCTCCAGATCCCGTGGTGACTTCACCTCAATTGCCAAGGAGCCATCGCTACACGGAGCGAGAACGGATTCGATGGGATCGAGCAAGAATTCATTCAGACTGGACAAAGCATGTTCTTTGGCAAGCTTCTTTTCGGCCAGATCGTCTGTATCAAATAGCTTCGCCGGAGTATGCAACCCAAACAAAGTGAGGGTGTGAAATCCCTTGGCAATCAAATCCTCCGACAAGATCGATGGGTCCGTGAGGGTATGACAATACATTTCGAGCGGTAACGGATTGGGCAACTGTCCGCCAAGAGCCTGATGATAAGCTACATCCAGTTGTGAAAAGCTCTCGTTGACATGAAACGTACCTGCAAAAGCCAAGCTTGGATCATCGCCCGACTTCAATCGAGGCAACCGTTTCAGCAGCATGTTGATCTTGATCTGCGAGCCTTCGAGAGACTCTGACACCGCTTGCCCGCGCAGGTGTGCGAGATGCTGTGGTGCGGCTGCAAACAGCAGATCATTCGCGACATAGGATTCGTCGGATTCCGTAATTATACGAATCCCCGTCCGCCCACTCTCTAAATTTGTGACTTTGGACTGAAGTTTGATCTCCACCCCAAGTGATGTAGCCACTCGAACAAGTTCCTTAACCAACTCGCCCATGCCACCCTTTGGTACTCGCCATTGGCCAGTGCCGTTGCCGATTAAATGATAAAGGAAGCAGCGATTGGCTTGCATGTCATCCGCTGAAATGAACGTGCCAATCATCGCATCGGTCAAGACGACGCCTCGTACCACATCATCACTGAATCGATCGCGAATGACTTCGCCGATCGGCATTTCCATCAGCATTCGCCACGTGTTGGGCAAACCGATTTCGGACTTCAGCGTCGATGCTCGCTTCAACGGCTTCAGCATCGAAGGGGAAAGTCGTTTTGCCAGTTCAGCGATTTCGCCGTAGAACGTGCGCCACGCTCTGCCTTCGTGATCCGCACCAGTCAACCGTTTGAAACTTTTGCCCGTTGCATCATCCCAATCCGCCGAAACCAAGAGTCCATCGTTTCGCCCGTCGAGATGGTATGGCGTGTACGAAGCGACAGCGCGTCCCAAGGTTGTGAAGCGAATTCCTAAATCACGGACAATCTGATCGGGAAGCAGTGAGACCAAATAAGAGTATCGCGAAAGTCTCGCATCGTATTCAGGAAAAGGTTTGACACTGGTGGTGGCACCGCCGAGTTCGTCACGCGCCTCTAAAAGCAACACGGATTTGCCAGCCTTTGCCAGATAACTGGCGGCCACCAATCCATTGTGCCCGCCACCGACAACGATCGCGTCATATCGTTTGTGATTTTGTTTCATACTTTCCTTCACGGCCTGAGTGTTTCAATAGAAGCACCGCAATCCAACGCAGCGCAGGTTACGAACTATGGAACGAACAGCATTGTATCGTGTATGCCCCAACATTTTTTCGTGTGGGCTTTGGCCTGTGAAACCGCTATCAACGTTTTCCTTGCTGCTGCGAGTTGCCTGTCTCTCGGTCACTTGGCAAATGTCGCCTACCCGCGCCGCGAACCTACCGCGGTCTGCTTCGATCGAATTCAACCGAGACGTTTGCCCAATCTTGTCCGACAATTACTTCTTTTGCCATGGGCCGCAGAAAGAAAAGGCCACCCAAATCCCAGTTAGGTTCACGAGTTTGTGCGGCTGGTAAAGAAAGTGTATCGTACTTAATTCTCTGTCGAAGCTTTTGTGAAGCCAACCGTGGTGGATGCAGCGATCGTCAATACTCGTACCGCGCCGGATCTATTCAGACAACCAAGTTCGATTAGGCAAACCAGCCAACGAAAGAAAGCCAAAAATGGATTCAATGAGTGACTCTACTGCCGAAACTTCATCTCAAACCTCGGTCGTGCCAGGAAATTTTCTTTTTCCGTTCATCCTGGTGACCACGCTATTCGCGCTGTGGGGATTTGCGAACGACATCACGAATCCATTGGTGCGGGCGTTCAAAGAAATCTTCTTGATTAGCAACGCACAGAGCAGTCTCGTTCAGTGGGCCTTCTATGGTGGATATGCGACGATGGCGATTCCCGCCGCGTTGGTGATTCGCAAAGTCTCCTACAAATCTGGAATCCTCATTGGATTGTTGCTTTACGCGGTCGGCGCGTTGTTGACGATTCCTGCTAGCATGTTAATGGATTTCAACATTTTCTTGGTCGGTTTCTATGTCTTGACGTTTGGGCTTGCTTTTTTGGAAACAACCGCCAACCCCTACATCCTTTCCATGGGGCCGCGTGAAACAGCGACGCAGCGATTGAATCTCGCTCAAGCGTTCAATCCGATCGGTTCGCTGTCGGGCATGCTGGTCGCCAGTCTTTTCATCTTGCCGAATTTGCAAGTCTCCGAGTTTCGCGACAACGAACTGAAGTCGCACCAGGAGTACGCGACTATGCTGCCAAGTGAAGTGGATGGTTTGATCACCGCAGCTATGGAAAAGCAAGCCGAGTCCGATCCAGAAGCACGAACGGAAATCGTGGCACATGACCTAAACGTGGTCAAGACGCCGTACGTCGCCATCGCAATCGTGGTGCTGTTGGTGCTGGGGCTGTTTGCTGCAATCAAGCTTCCCGACACAGGGCACGAGGAAGATAAAATTGAGTTGAAAATTCTGCTTAAGAACTTGTTGACGAATTGGCAATACCTGGGCGGTGTGATCGCACAAACATTTTACGTTGGCGCACAGATCATGTGCTGGACGTTCATCATTCATTATGGAATGACTCTCATCGGACTGAGTGCGGCTCAAGCACAGAATTACAACATCGTGGCGATGATCATTTTCTTAGCAAGCCGCTTCATTTGCACGTTCCTTCTAAAATACATGTCGCCTGGTTTGCTACTGGGGATATTGGCTATGGGGGGATTTCTGCTGACGGTCGGGGCGATCTTCATTCAAGGGATGACCGGGCTGTACAGTTTGGTCGGTGTCTCCGCTTGTATGTCGCTAATGTTTCCAACGATTTATGGAATCGCGCTTAATGGACTAACGCCCAATGACGCAAAGCTAGGTTCTGCCGGGCTGATTTTTGCCATCGTCGGCGGTGCTTTCATGCCTCGCTACCAAGGGGCGTTGATCGACGGCGAGGGGATAATGATTGCAGGGCAAGCATTGGAATCTGTGCGGGTTTCTTTCTTCCTGCCAGTACTGTGCTTCATCGTGATCGCAGTCTATGGGTTTGCGGTCCATTTCGTCCCACGACAAAGTAAAGAGGCCGCTACTATTTGAGTGTTGTTCACCAGGGTAAATTACATCGCCGGTTCCATGGTCGATTTCGCGTTTTAGGAAAAATTGCTTGGCATGCGCGTCGAAAATATCGACATGACTGAGTTCGTTGGGCGAACGAACAAAGGCCAGTTCGATCAAGACGAGTACGAAACGGCACTCGCTCGGGTGAAGGAAAACTGTCCCGAAGGTAAAGATTACAATAGTAACAGTACCAAGCGATCTCGCGAGCAGACTCAAGGTCACGAAGCGATCGCATCGACGGATTAGGCCCAGCATTTGAGACTATCAACTTAGAACCTATTTCGCGACACTCGCTTTAGCCCCGCGATTTTTCCTTCTATCTCGATCTTTGGAAGGCATCTTTGGGGCTGGTCCACCAAGCGTATAATAGGGATACGTGACTTTAGAAAGCCTGTCGTCTTTCGACGTTGACAGCCCTGCTGGAATGAGCGTTTCAGTCCATTGCTCAAGTTGATCGCGGAGATTCTGCGCCTGATCGGGATGCTGAGCCAATAGATCATGCTTCTCTTCGGGGTCGTTGGCGATGTTAAAGAGACCCTGCCAGTTGCCAACTGTCAAATACTTCCAATCGCCTTTGCGGATGGCATAGTGATCGGACCAGCGCCAATAGAGTACCTCGTGCGGTGCTCCTGAAAGTTGTCCTGTCAGGTAGGGTATCAGATTGACGCCATCAAGCTTGGGATCCTTTGGCTGGCCTGCTAGGGCAACGGCAGTTGCCGCGACGTCAAGCGAGATCACAGGGTTCTTGTAAACTTGACCGCCGGGAATCGTGCCCTTCCAACTCACGATGAAAGGAGTGCGAATGCCGCCTTCCAACAGCATGCCCTTTTCTCCATTCATGGGATCGTTCAGCGAACCATCCCAACAATCCCAACCAACCGGCGTCGTTCCAGGCTTTAGCGTTTTCAAACCCTGCGAATCAGTGACAAATTCATGAGGCATTCGCTTGAGTGGAGCACCGTTGTCTCCGATCAAAAAAATCAGCGTGTTTTCCTCTTGGCCAACTTTCCGAAGTGCCTCCATGATTTTGCCAACCCCATCATCAATACAAGACAATGCACCCAATGCTTTGCGACGTTCAATTGGCATTTCACCTGGGAATCGATCGAGATACTTCTTCGTCGCATCCAGCGGCACGTGGGGTGCGCGGAATGCAAGGTAGAGGAACTTGGGCTGGTCTTTGAATCGGTCAATGAATGTGCAAGCAAAATCGGCAACCAATTCCAGGTGATAGGTACCGCCGTTTTGGACTTGGGGAGTAACGTCATTGCCTTCCAAGTCCATATTCCAATGGCCAGGCCTGCCGCTGTTCTTCAAAAGAACCTTATCGAAGCCGAGTTTGACTATATCGGCACTGCTATTGGAACCAAGATGCGACTTGCCAGCCATGGCGGTGGAATAGCCTGCGGCTTTCATTCGCTTGGGAAGGTTGTTTAATGCATAGAACCGTGCGTGTAGTTTTGGATCCGACTCCAACATGCTGTTGTGATCCATTCCATACTTACCCTGATACTGACCACCTATCAGGCCACATCGCGATGGCGAGCACTGCGGCGCGGTGACATATCCCGCTTCCATGCGAGCGCCATTCGCGACAAGCTGGTCGATGTTCGGCGTTTTGACGTCCGCCATGATGCCGTAACAGCCGAGATCGGCGTAGCCATGATCATCTGTGAAGATAAAAGACGCCACGACAACAAAAAGAACTGCAGGTAGTAACTTCATGATGATTCCACTGAAATGCTGTTGAGCTCTTAAAATTCTTTGTCAATCGTTTCTTTGCTTGCACGCGACCCTAAACTACCCCAGAGCCCGAATGGACTTTGCACTCCACATGGCAAGTATAGGGCGCCCTGAAAATTCGAACTGTTGCTTGAGCTGTTGCCGGCTTCGATGGAGTCGGTGATAAATCTCACTGCTCCATCAGCCATTAACACGTAGCACCCACCTTGATGACGGCTCCCTGGTGGCGTGATCGCTTCGAAGTGCATGGCTGCGGCTGTAGCATCGCCAAGACATGTCTCACGATTGGGCGGAAGAATTGTATTACAGCCACTGAAGAAGACTCTTCCATAACTCCAAATCATCCCTCGTTGTTCGGTTCCCGATCCGATATTCACGGCTGGCGTCGCATGGGTGTAGCCCCAAAACTGTGGCCTCAAAGGGTCGACGAACTGTTGACAGAACGTAGGTCCGTTTACTCGGCCCAGTCCCAAGTTTGTCGCGTTTCCCTGAACAGCCTGCGTCCGCTTATCACTATCGCCAAGATCGGTCGGAATCTCTCCCATCGCAATCGTGTTAGACAAGCCATCTAGGATTTCACGAAACGCGATTTGCAGACGCGGCACAAACACACCTCGACAAGAACACTGCGTTGCCTGAGTGTAAATCCTGTCGCTGCCCACATCCAGTGCGTCCGTAAACTCACCGAAGGATTGCCGGAGGAAGTAACTATGATGCGACTCATGACGCTGGCCTCGAATGCATCATCGTCTGTGTTTCTGTCTATATTACCGACGAGATCTTCCAGCCGCAGCCACCGAGGCTCACTGGACTGGACGGCTTTTAATTGCCCTAATATCGCCAACTCATCGACGAAAGCCTTTCGAAAATCGTTGTCGATCTTCAGTCGCTCGAGCAACGGCCTAGCAATCGCATCATCTTCAACTTCGGACAGCCACAGAGCAAGCAACTTTTGTAAATCTGTATCCATCACTCCAACTCCGCTTTGACACAATTTCGAAGCAATGCATTGGCTCGATAGTGCAAGCTGTAGATCACGCCTACTGTCGTTGCAAGTTCTTGCGCCAGCGAATCGGCTTTGATTCCGTCCAGACCACCCCGAACCACTTGTCGCATCCGTTCAGGTAGCTTACCAATGCAACGCAGTAAGCACTCGATTGCAAACTCAGTTTGTTCATGAAACGCTTGTTCAAGGTCGTACTCGATCAAGTGAGTTACTTCGACACGAAACTTCGCGTCACGGGCTTTCTGGCGACCTACTGTGCGGAAGTGCATGAGCAGATGATTGTGGGCGATTCCCCGCAGCCATGCTCCAAAATCACTGTCAATCTTGAACCTTGCGAGGTCTCGGTATGCCGTCACGAATACCTCTTGCGCGAGGTCATCCATCTCGTCAACACGATGCAGTTGGCTGCCAAGGTAGCTACGGAGCATTAGCCGATGCTCGCGGATAAGCACGCGGAACGCATCGCAATCTCCTGCCAGGACTTGACGAATGGCCTGCTTGGTTTGCTCTGAATTTAACACGATCTAATTCTCCCAGCATATGAATGCGCCTCCCAATTGAGATTCTCGCATCGAAACCGCAGTTTTTTCCAACAGAGCACATACATAAGGGGACAATCGAGAATACGATTGTTAATGCCTAGTCGTCTTGAACAAGATGTAATCGACCTTCCAAGGTTGCTCGAGGCCATCCGCAGGGTCGCCAAAGTTTTCGACGGTGGCTTCAACCGTCAGGCACTTATTTGAACAGACCTAGCGATTAGCTCAAGAACCTCTCTGAGAGATTAGGTTCCGAGCAATGCAGCTTTTCATCGCTTTGCTACGCGTCGGCTCACTTTCCAACCGTTTCGATCGACGGGGAAGACGACGAAGAGATTCCGATTTGCGGAATCTATCAGGGTTTTGACTGGCGTAGCAATGAAGTGTCATTTGCTGCCTAAGTCGCATAAGTTCGCTCCACTCGCTCAGCGAAGAAGCGGCTGCGGATTGTGAACGTTTGACGGGTTACCTTGAAAAGCACGCTGCAAGAATGATGTATGATGAGTATCTTGCCGAGGGTTATCCGATTTGCACTGATGGGTGCTAGAAGCATACTAAGCACGTCGGGTGATATTTTTTCGCTCAAACCAGTTAGCCGTTTGGGCGATAGCCCCATTTAAGTGGTTAGTCTACTCCCTTCTGCCGAAAATCAAAAAAATGATACCATTCCGGATTTCCGCCGCTGTCCTTGTACTAATGCTGTTTCCTCGGGCGACTGTTGCGAAGGACC
>JBGSMN010000232.1:0-8751 GCA_041740155.1 Rhodopirellula sp. | reverse complement strand
GGCTCGATTCCGTCGGCTCGATCGATCTCCACTCGTTAACAGCGACATCGCATATTTCGAAGGTCCCTCGCTGTCCATCGACATATCGGGGACGGCCAACGAGGATTTACCGGAGTTCAATGTCGAGCAATCTGCTTCTCTTCCCGTGCGGGCGGCAAAAATTAACCACCAGGAAAGCGTGAAGTTCATCCATCAAGTGCAAAACGACGTTCGGTCAAACATCATAATGGCTCCGAAGGTCACGATGTTCAATGGCCAGCGTGGTTTGATCAGCGACGTGGTGCAGCGGCCGTTTGTCACCGATGTGTTCGAGGTTATTGGTGACAACGCAACGGCGCTACAACCAAAGATTTCCGTGTTTGAAGACGGCTGGAAATTTTTGATCAAAACAAGTGTCACCGATGAAGAACGAGTGAAGCTGCAAATGGTATTCACTCACTCGAGCGTCGACGGAGTGAAGCTCGCAAACCTTCCGAATGCACGCGGAAATAGTCCACAAGAACGAGTCACCATTCAAGTGCCAACTGTCAATTCAGATTCTATCGCAGTGGAGAGTGTTTTGAACGAGGACGAAGCTCTGCTCGTCTTCTCGCCAAGACCCTATTCCGACGAAGAAGACGGCGAGCATGGAAAACGCGGCGATGGAATGGGGCGAGTTTTCATGATCCGAACAACACTGTTCCCTGACAACGACTTCCTAAAAAGCTTTGTTCCACCGGATGGTTTAACTTCGGAGTCGCAACCGAACGAGTAGGTTGTTGAGGGCGGGCCGAGCCGAAGGCATCTCGGGCAGGGTCGATTGCTCGTGGGCTGATTCGAGTTCTTGGGTGAGACGCTGATACTCGGCTTCGTGGAACTTCAAGTCGGCGGCACTGAGCGTTCCCTTTTCGGGACCGGTTTGTTTTTGGGCAATCAGGTCGTCGAGATAAGTGAGATTGGCGGTTTCGTTGAGTGTCACGAGGTTGGCTTCGACGACGCCGGTGCGCATCAAATGGATGCCGGTCAGCAAAACGCGGTACACGTAAAGTAGCGGTTTGACTCGTGGTGGCGATTCTTTGGCGAACAGCTTCCACTGCGTCGCTGCGAAACCGAGGTAGTGATGAGCGTGGTGCCGAGTGATGCAGTCGGCTGCGATCGACTTGAGTTCTTCATGTTCGGGTGTGGTGAACACGACGAGTGGCGAGAAGATTTGTTCGAGCACGTAGCCGTTGCGACGCAGCATCATGGCGAAGAACTTTGCAGCGTCGTGCGTCACGAGATCAATTTCGAGACCATCGTAAATGCCTTCTTTCTCGACCGTTTGTTGGCCATCGTCGAGACCCACGACGGTCTCCAGCGGCAATAGATGCACTCCGCGAAGATCGAAGTCGGAATCGGGCGAGGGGAAGCCGTACAAGTGGGCTCCACTGATCGTGGCGAACACGAGTGGGAACGGATGCGATTCGATGTGCTGCATCATCTTGTCGTGGTCGATCTTGGTTGCGTCAGTCATGGAAGTTCATTGTGGATGGCTCGCCGACGAGCGTCGACCAGGAATGCGTTGATGCGTTCATAGTCGGGGCGATCGGGCAATTGAGTGGTTTGGAATGCGGACTCGAAGTCACGTTGCAGTACTTTTCGCCAAGCATCAGCCTCCGCAAATGGCATCTCGCCGCGTTTGATTGTTAGCAACCGAGTGCGGTGATCGCCAACATCGACGCTGACCGTTCCTGCACGCAAAACGTTCGTGCCGGAGATCAGCAACCGAACTAAGTGCATGACGTGCTTCCACTTCACGCGGCCTTGATTGCGAATGTCGGTTTGCATCTTCTTGAACTGCGAGGCGACGTAGCCGGAATAGGTTTGAAACACGAGCTTCGATAGAAACGTGTCTCGTATGGCAAGGAGTTCTTCACCGATTGGAGTGACGTCTTCGACGATTGGAGAGTAGAGACATTCCAGTACGTTCGGGTTCGCCTTGAGCGCGAGCACGATGAACTTCTGCAACTCCCAATACACTTCCTGGGTTTCGTCGTTCTCGAGTTGCTCGGGCACTCCGTACAGTGACCAGTGCAGTTCGGCTGGCGGCAAGTAAATGCCTCGCCGATCGGTGTCCGATGCATCGTCTTCCAGACCATACGCTCGCGAACCGATCACACAACGATAGATCACCCGCTCGTACAAGCCAGCGCTCATCAGCGGTGAGTCGTTGCCGCGAATTTGATCGCTTTTGAAGTCGGCTAGACGCATCAGCTGGTCGTGATGAATCGGAGCTTCAAAGCCATCACTGAATTTCACGCGGTAGGTGTGCGAACGATCGACCGGCGATTTGACGATCACACCCACGGCCCCAGCCGGATGAGCGATCCGATCATTCGCTGCCATCACGTCTTTGCGTGCGACGACCTGGGTGCCGGCGGAGTAGATCAGTGGTAGTCTTTCGTGATGATTCATGCTGAGCGATCGCGAACTCTGATCTTGACCTTCAATTGTAATGCTTGGAGGGCGTTTGGCTCTCCGTGGTTCGGAGGCGGCATGGTACTTCAACCAAACGAATCACTTGCTAAATTGGGAAACCAAAGCGTGGTCTACGCACTACTTAGCGGCGTTGGGCCGGTCGACCTCGAGCGTGAAGCCAACGGGTACAGCCGAAAGTTTATCCCAGAATATGTCTAGCCCAGATTTCAAGAACAGATCGCGTTCTTCAGTATAAATTGGGACTACCCGATAAAGATGGCAAGGGTGACTCTTGCCCTTTAATGCGACCATCGTCCTCGGATCGCATTGAGCAATCAACAGAAAACAAGATAGCTCCGTGTTTGGCCCCAAGGCTTTAGGCGGATCGTCAGTGGAAATGACGCAGTATTCTCCCGTGAGCCAGCTTTCGTTCGCATGAGGGTAGTGAGCAAGTTGTCGAATCCAACTGATGGGCCAAAAGATCTCATCGGTCATGCTAGATGGCTGATCCAGAAGTGGCCAATCCGAAGGCAACTCAAACATTAACTCTGCATACTGAAAGTTTTCTTCTCCCTTGGGAACCGACATCGGCTTGTCGCTCATTCCCGTTGTGAAAAGGACATTCGGCTTGCCATCCTCTCCTCGGCACAAGTTGACAGAAATGCCGGTCGCCGGAAGGATCTCCTGAATTGATTCTTCGACAACTGGCCCAAAATACTGGCTCATATGATCACAGATCAACTCGTGATTTTCAAAATCTAAATCCGAAATCTGCGTGCCTGTGCCATTCTCGCGCATCGTCGCCACGGATTCCGCTGCAAGGCCTAGCTCAACTAGGTCTGCTTCCGTGGCCTCATGACAGCCCGCAGCTCGAAGTAGCCCAGCAACGTCCTCAAACCCTTCCCGCTCGGCGATTCCCAGTGCATTGATCAGCCCACCTGAATCCGTACGGAACGCGCAATGAACATCCGCACCTGCGTCAATCAACAACTTCACGATCGCCGCATTTCCTGTCTGCGCGGCTGAAAACACTAAATCTTCGCCGCACTGCTTCGGAATCCCAGAACGAAGCCTAGCCCCCCGCCCTATCAATGCTTCAGCCATCGTGATGTTTTGCTTATCGACTGCAGACATCAACGGACCAAAGTGAAAGATTTTTGGCTTCATCACATTAATGTCAGCACCATGGGCAAGAAGCACGTCTAGCATTTCGACCGAACCCCAATGCACGACTCCAAACATACAATTAAACATGGATTCAAAATCAGACATGAAATCAGGATTAGACGCTAAGAACTCACTTACTGAGTTCGTGTCCCCCGCCCCAATCGCATCATATAGAACATCTTTGGATTCAATCATTTTCTGCCTTTTGAATTCTTTCGCTTCCGTCTATCCGCAACGGCACTTCGCAAGTTGCTTGGCCGATCGGAGCAATGAAATGACTCAGCAACTTTGCATAACTTCGCGCCCAGGTCGGCGTGCTCCGACAGCTCGAAAAGATTGTAGCGTGGCGACATCTCGTCATCTGCTTCGTTCCGATCATTTTGCCCGTGAAAAAGGAAATCCGGTGTGATCGGAAGTCAACGTGACGCTTGGGGATTTCCGCAAGTTCAGCATCAGCATCCGACACACTCGTTCTGCCACTTTCGCCGAGCGAACCAATACGATGGGTGCTTCGTTTGAGTTTAGCTTGCAGGACAAGCCCGTCGTGTCGATCGTCAAACCCGTCGACGTAGGCGTGAATTGTGAGAGAATGACGCGATGAACAGTCGTTTTCCCACCATCGCCATCCTGATCACCGCAGCCAGCTTTGCCGGGTTTGCGGTTTGGTTGGGCGTGAATCCGAACGCGCTGCTGGAAGCGTTTGGGATCGAAGACCGCGCGCCGCGAATGGCGACGGAGATTCGGGCGTTTTATGGCGGGATCGAGATGGCGATCGCGGTCGCGATGATCGTTCTTTGGCGTCGGGGCGACCTGTTTGCGGCGCTACTTATCGGCGGATTGCCACTGGCAGGTTCAGCGACAGGCCGGCTGTTTGGCATGACCGTCGATGGCTATTCGGCAACGCACCTGGGCTTTGCATCGCTGGAACTTGTCGGTGCGGCGTTCTTTTTGATTGGATGTGTGATCGTTTCGCGGGAGAAGCAGGATGACTCAGTACAATCTTGAATCGGGGGATCTTGAGCGGGATGGATTTTGTTTGCTCAAGGGAGCGGTGACGTCGGAAACGGTCGAGCAACTGCTGCACGTTTGTCGGGATGCATTTGCAGATGACTTGGACGGTGTGCTGGCGCGGTCGAGTCGCGGGCATGTTTATGCAGCACGGAATCTGATTGAATCTATTCCTGAGATTTCGACGGTTTGGAAAAGTGAGCGTCTGCTGTCGTTCCTGAGCGAAAACCTCGGTGACGGTTTTGGTTTGGTGCGAGCGTTGTTCTTCGACAAACCGCCGGATCGAACTTGGGCGTTGGCTTGGCACAAGGATACGTCGATCGCAGTGAGCGACAATTCGATTTCGTCGCCTTCGTTCTCACGTCCAACAACGAAGGCGGGCGTCCCGCATGTGATCGCCTGCGATGAAGTGCTCAGGCAAATGTTGACGCTTCGGATTCACCTCGACGAAGTCACTGAGGAGAACGGCCCGCTCCGTGTAATTCCAGGATCGCACGTCTCGTCGACCAGTGAGGGCGACGGTATGAATGCCGTCGTCGATGTTCATGCAAGCGTAGGCGACGTTCTCGCGATGCGTCCGCTGATTAGTCACAGTAGCGGTTCTTCCAAGCCTGGTACAAAACGCCACCGACGAATTCTGCATCTTGAATTCGCGGCATCGCAAACGTTGCCGGATGGCATCCAGTGGCATGACTTTGTTTCTTTCAATAGGTGAACCGTGAAAACTCCAACGAACAATAAATCGACAATCGAGGAGATTCGCCTGCGGTTTGACAATGATGTCGAACGATTCAGCAAGCTCGAAACCGGTCAATCCGCGCAGATCGACGCGCCGTTGGCGATGGAGCTGATCACACAGGCGGCGGTGGCGTCGACGCCGAGCATTCGCCGCGTTCTCGATATCGGTTGCGGTGCAGGAAACAACACCATCAAGCTTCGTCAAGTATACGGACGTGATTTTGACTCTGACCTGCTGGACTTGAGCGAGCCGATGTTGTCACGAGCGGAAGCACGGGTTCGTGAAGCGGGAGCAGGCGAGATTAACATTTGGCAAAATGACTTTCGTGACGCGAAGCTTCCTGACGGCGCGTTCGACGTCATCCTGGCTGCGGCGGTTCTACATCACCTGCGTGACGACGCCGATTGGCTGGCTGCATTTCAAAAGATCCATCGACTTCTTGCGCCTGGCGGATCGGTCTGGATCACCGACCTCGTATCGCACGAAACTGAAGGCGTTCACTCGATGATGTGGTCTCGATATGGTGATTACTTGGAACAACTCGGTGGCGAAGATTATCGCGACAAGGTGTTTGCCTACATCGACAAAGAGGACTCACCTCGCCCAGTCACTTACCAACTGGATCTGCTGCGTCGCGTTGGTTTCTGCCAAGTCGAACTGCTTCACAAGAATTCCTGCTTCGCGGCGTTCGGAGCGATCAAATCATGATTGAGATAGACCATGTGTTTCTTGTCGTATCGTGTCAAGAATTGCAGATTTCGCGAATGGAGGAAGCTGGCTTTCGAGAGAGTTATCGTCGAACTCACCCTGGGCAAGGGACACAAAACGTTTGTTATTGCTTTGACAATCTGTTTGTCGAACTTCTCTGGGTGCATGACATCGGAGAAGCCTGCTCGGCAGTCATTGAACGAACACAACTTCTCGCTCGAGCGACGGATTCAAAGGCATGTCCCTTCGGGATCGCGTACCGTGGTGGTGGTCTGAAAGCCCCGTCTTGGCCGTACTCGCCGCCTTATCTCCCCGATGGCATCGTCATTCAGATTGCATGCGACAGCGATGACCTTGAGCAGCCATTGATTTTTCGTTCACCAGGCAACCATGCTCCGTCATCAATGCCTGTGGAAAAACGGGGATCGCTTCAACGTGAAATCGGTATCACGAAGGTCACTCGTTTGGAATACAGTTTTCCCCAATGCACACCCATCAGCAACAGTCTTCGAGAACTTGCCGAAGCAACGATCCTCGAACTTAACTTCGCTGACTCCTTTTCTATGAAACTCACATTCGAGCGAGTGAATGGAACTGTTGACAATCTTTGCCTGACGCCTGAGTGAGCACCGAGATTAAAGTCCCAGACCGAGTTTACGGTTCCTGCGGAAGCTCCGCTGCAACCACCCTTGGATACGATCGTCAATCGCGATTCCGTCCGGGTGCTTAAGTCACGGCAACAGGGACCGGCAAGTCGGCACCGCTCAGGCAGGTAAACCTAGTTCCGCCTCGCTCGTAGCGGATCGCGGTGTCGGCGTGTATAGCGGCAATTAGAACGGCTAGCTCCGCGGCAATTAGACGGGACAGGATGATGGCGGCGGAACCGCTGTCCGTTGGGAATCAGGCAGGATTTGCTAGCATTTGCTGGGCAGCTCTCCGCGACAATTAGAAGTCCCCTGCTCGGCATTTACGATCACGCTTTCGCAAGGCTCTTTCGCAACGGAGGCTTGCAAATGCTCAAGGATCAAAAAGCGGCAAAAATGTTCACGATGCTGCGAAACGGATGTTCGCTAGCAACCATTGCAAGGAAGCTTCAAATGGCTAAAAGAACAATCAGAAAGTACCGCGACAAGAACGTCTTGCCCAGTCAAATTCCGCGGCCCATTCGAAGCTATCGAACACGGCTGGACCCACTGGATCGTTACTGGCCCGAAGTCGAAGAACTGCTGAGCAGCCAACCGCGACTGAAGCCCTTCGCACTGCTGCAGCACTTGCAGCGGAAGTACAACTCCACCGCCACCCCAGGCGAGCAACTGCCCGTTCCCGATTCGCTCAGGCGAACCTTGGAGCGGCGAGTCCAGAAATGGAAATTGCAACACGATGTCAACCAAGAAGTGATCTTCCCCCAAGTCCATCATCCTGGCGACGTGATCGCGTTTGATTTCGTCGACTTGAATTGTCTGCAGGTCACCATCAATGGTCGGCAGTTCGACCACAAGCTATTTCATGCGGTGTTAACGTACTCCAATTGGGAACACCTGCATGTTTGTCACAGTGAGTCTTACGAAGCGGTGGCAACGGGACTGCAGGACGCGCTGTACCTTGCCGGCGGAGTTCCCAAGCGAGTGCGAAGTGATAGCCTCTCGGCTGCCGTCAACAACCTCTCCGCGGAGAAAGAATTCGCGAAGCAGTATCAAGCGTTGCTCAGCCACTACGGATTGCAAGGGCACCGCATCAATGTCAGAAAACCTCAAGAGAACGGCGACGTTGAATCCTCCAACGGGCACATCAAGACGGCCATCGATCAAGCATTGATGCTGCGTGGGAATCGGGAATTTGCCAGTCGAGCCGAGTACCAAGAGTTCGTTCATCAAGTTGTCACACAGCGAAATACAAAACGCCAAACGAAACTACTTCAGGAAGTCACTCAATTCGCTGCGTTACCGGCGCAACGTGTCGCCACATTTACTTGCTATGACATTCTCGTCAAGAGCGACTCTGTGGTGCGGATCAAACGCAATTCGTATTCCGTCAGCAGTAAGTACATCGGCTTGCAAATGGAGGCGAGAATCCATCAAGACCATGTCGAGTTGTGGTACTGCGGTGAGCGCGTGGAAGTGATGCCACGTCTGTACGGCAAAGACAAGGAATTGATCGACTTTCGTCACGTGATCGATTCCCTAATTCGCAAGCCGGGTGCGTTCGAGAACTACAAATATCAGCACCACCTCTATCCTACGACACGATTTCGGATGGTGTATGACACGTTGCTCAAATACACGACCCAGTCATCCGCGATCAAGCAATACCTCAAGATTTTGCATGCCGCCAAGCACGAAGGCTTGGAGACAGTTGACGATATCTTGCGTTGGTTACTGCAAGAAGGAAGGCCGCTTTCCGCAGCAGAAGTTCTGAACATCGTTGCCGCTAAACAGCAGGTTCCCAGTCCGACTGAGGTTGCTGTTGAGTTGCCCGATTTGACTGAGTTTGATTCCCTACTTCAACACAAGGATGTGTACGATGACGACCAAGACCAAGACGGCGAAACCGCGCAGGCAGCGCAGTACAGCGTCTTCGAAAGCAGCGGATGCGAAGTTGCACTGTGCAGCTACGATGAATATCGCGGCGCTGCCGGAGCAATTGAAGGAACTGCGGTTGCCGACGATTCGCGAGTTGCATTCGGCGACGGCGGA
>JBGSMN010000207.1:0-49620 GCA_041740155.1 Rhodopirellula sp. | reverse complement strand
CGTGAGCGAAACGCGGGCTTACAACAATGACAACACGCTGGCGAGCATCAGCTTCAGTGGCGCAAGCGTCGGTGATTTAAGTTACAATTGGGATGTTAACAAAAACAAGACCAACGAGGGGATCACGGGCACGATGAGCGGATACGGGTTCGATGTCGGTACGAGTGGCTACGACGACGAGGATCGCCTCGTGTCGTGGCAGCGTGACGATAACAACTTGGATCAAGCCTGGAACCTGAGCTGTTACCGACCGATTTACGCTCGCAGTTTTTGCCGAATTAGGACTGGAGGGATTATGGTGTGTTAGAGAGTCTTTTGCCGAATTGCTGAGAATTTTGGAGAAGGGACTCGGGGCGCGTGCGATGGGGCGAAACTCTTAACAAATTCCACTACACAAACCGCTATATCCCCGCGCCATAAATTGCAGCGGTTGGTTGCATTTTCAAGGGCATGCCACAGGCAGGCGGCGTGCAGGGGTTTTCACCGTCGATGAATGGAGTTTGACCACAATCAATCATGCCGGCTTCGCTGGTCCCGACGAGTCCTAGCAAGAACGCTGGATCGATTGGACCGGGATCAATCCACATTCCTTCAGGTGTCAATTCCATCGTACCCAGATCTAAATCCAAACCGCGCCGCAAGACTTCAAAGTTAACGAACAAGTTCAACAAGGCGTTTTGCGAGTTCAACAAATCACTGAGCGCGGAAATCGTATCACGGGCTGCCGTCGGACCACTGTTGAGTCCGCGGGCATCGCGAAATTCGCGGATGTCTTCGTTGAGTTCCAATTGCGAGGCGGCGATGCGAACGGATTGGCGACCGAGTTCAAAGTTGATGCGGTTCGCTTGCAATTGGCGAATCGTCGCTCGCAAGATTTGCCACACACCATCTTCAAAACCATAGTACGATCGCTTGGCTTGTTCGTATTCGATCAATGCTTGTCGATACGTGTTGCGTTCTTGCAAACGTGTGATTGGGGCGTCCCATTGCAAACCCACACGCAGCGAAGTGGTATTGCTACGCAGTGCAAACGGGTTGTTACCATCATTCTGAACACCACCTGCGAACGTCAAATCAAGCGAGCTTTCCAGGTCGTCGGCGATGAATTCGATCGAGCGATAACGATCCACGAGGCTGGCACGAGCGTTGGCCCAGTCGCGGCGATTGACACGGGCGATTTGCAGTGCTTGGGCGGGATCGATTTCGACTTCGGGTAAAACCAAGCTTTCAACTCGAGCGCGGGCTTGGATGAGTTGCAACGCGAGTACATCGTCACCGAGCTTAGAGAGCACCGCTTGGCTGGCCAAGATGATGCGCTCACGAACTCTCACAGCGATCTCGGACTCGTCTTGAGTACCAGGGCCTGAGGCCACGAATTTTTCGATCCCGTCGTTGAGTTTGTCAATGTCGCTCTGATAGTCTTGCAAACGCTTCGTGAGCTCCTCGTACTGCTCGCTGAGTTCCTCGCCAGTTTCCAACACCGGCTGCATGTCGAAGATGGATTCGTCGAGCGTTTCGATGCCGAGCAGTGAACAAATCGTGTTTTGTTCTTCGCGGTAAAGAGCCAGTAACGATTCGGTTTGTTTGCGTCGTTCTGGAATTTGTTTCTCTAACATGTCGAGGTCTTGTTTGACTCGCGGCAAATCTTCTTTGACGAGATCGCGTGAGAATCGCGAGAGCGGCTTAATGGCAAGTCGCAGACTCTCAACGACTTCGATGGTCTTGTCATCCCATGCTAAACGCGAAGTTGGTAATCCGGTTTTCGGATCGAGTTTCGTTTCGGCGAGGTCAAGGATAGCGACGTTGAGTTGACCCACTTCACTGCGGACGTTGATCAGTTGCTCGCGTCGCATGCGAAGTTCGCGGTCAATCAATTCAAACCGGTTCAGCGCCGGATCGTTGATCTGCACACACAGGTACGGTGGCAGTCCGAGATCGCCTAAAAAATCATCGACCGAGTTTTGGAAGCCAACCCGGCGAGTGACGAGAGCGCTTTGAGCGTTGAGCAGTGACGAACGCGATTGAGCGACTTGCAAACGTTGGCGAATGATCGCCTCGGGGTCATCGGGGATCGTGGTGAGCAATTCGACGAGGGTGTTTTCGAGGATGACAAGGTTTTCCCCGAGGCGTGCGATGTTTTCTTCGAGGTTGCGGATGAGTAGTTGGTCTTGTAACAGGCCAAAGAAACCACCAGCCTCGGGAACGCCCCCACCGCCACCGAATCCACCGCCGCCGCCGAGGCCGCCGAAGCCGCCGCCCAGACCAGTGAAGCCGCCCAAGCCGACGCCGAACACGCCGCCACTGCGTTGGACTCGCGTGTCGATGCCTCGCCCAGTGACAATGTTCAAATAAAACGCGCGGCGGTAACGTTCAAACGATCGCACATTGGCGAGCAGCCGTCGTTCGGAGAGCGTCAGTCGTTCCATCACACGATCACGACCAGCTCCCCGCAGCAGCGGTTGCAAAAACGTGAAATCCAAGAGCGTGGAAGCGGATTGAGTGTTTGGGCCGCTAAGCTCCCAAACGATATTATTGGCGACACCGACGACGAGATCGCCGCCGGTCGCGAAGGCACGTTCCATCGACAGGTCGCGGCGGCCCCTACTGTACGGACCGACTGCGATCTGGCTCACGCTTTCGCCGGTACGTCCAGCACCGGCGACAGTGTACGAGGCATCCGCACCGCCGAAAAATTGCGTGTCAAATTGAAACCTCTCGCTACTGACGTCGAGGGCGGAGAGGTAGAGCGTTTCGAGTTGTTGTTGGTAGTCCGATGAATGCAGCAGCGCGATGCGAACCGCGTTTTCGGCGTTGAGTTCGAGCACACCGTTTTCGTTGAGCGGAAGATACTGCCACCAAACCGGGTTTTCGGCCGTGTTGGTTAGTCCTGCGGCATCCCACATGGGGTACCCGCGGCGACCGTCGACGCACTGCATGAAACGGTTCGAGGAGGGATCATCCAGCGGCATGGGCTGGAAATCGGGGTCGAACGGGTTGAACATCCGACTGCGAGGATCGAGGTCGATCGTCAACGGCGTATTGACGGGCCGCGACACTTGATTGGCCTTTTCGGCGATCAACGCATTCGCTTCCCCGTCGGCTTGGACGCGATAGTGAGCACGTGAGCACCCGGCCAAGCTAAAGAAAAGCCCGCACAGCAGAGGCAGCCCCAACAGGAGCACTGCGCGGAAGGACGGTTTAGCCCTGAGACCAGTTGCCAGCCCTGCCCGTTGTTTATCGGAAATGTCAAACCAAATTCGATCGAGCACGTATACCATCCATGGCAAACTGTCGGAATCTTCCTGAATTTTGCTGGCTGCATCAACAACCTCCGACTGCATCGGCAGCCCAGAAGTCTGGTTCGGACGATCCGGCCAACCCGCTTGATCGCTTCATCGTGAGAATCCACTACATCCCCACCATTGGTGGTCCTGATGTAACTGATGAAGCGAATTTGCCGGTTGTTCTGTTTTCCGAGCGGCTTCGGGTCGTTAGGCTTAGAAAAGTTGGCGAAAAACTAGCGGCTTGATTACTTTCTGGAGTAAACTGGTCGTTTCCGCCTCCCCACTCCTCTTATTTACTATTCGATGCCGTACGCCCTCCTCGGATTGCTGATCGTACTGGTGCTCGTCGAAGCATTCCTGTTGTGGAAGGCTCGCGCGGACTGGCGATGGTTTGAAATGCTGGCGGTTTTCGTCACCATCACACTCGCTGTGGTGTTCGTGTTTCCGGTCGCAGGAGCGCTGAAAAGTCGCTCAGCATGGCACAAAATCAAAGAAGATCTTGAAGTCCGGTTGGAGACAGCGGTCGGATTACACAAAGATTTGCGAGATGGCGATCGCAACAACCCGCTGTCGGACCAGGGAGTGTTGCCGTTGACTCAAAAGCTTGCGGCGCTGGGCATCGAAGCTGGTCGGCGGTGGCGTGGTCTGCGGCTAACCAACTCGGATTTCAACGGTGAACCCAGCATCGTGCTGTCGCGACCAGTCGATGACGCAGTCGATGCCGGTGCCGTGGAAGAACCGGCGGCCGGTGCCGCAGCGGAGCCTGCCCCGCAGCCGTTGCCACTCATGGACACCGGCATGATTGTGTACGGGTTTGGCGAGGGACGTGGTCCGAATATTGATGTTCCGGTACCGGTCGCGTATCTCGGTGAGTTTCGAGTTGTCAGCAGCACACCCAATCAAGTCACGTTAACAACGACGCAACCCCTAATGCCCGACCAACAGGCACTGATTGCCAGTGGTGAAGCGAGGAGTTGGTCGATCTACGAAATGCTACCACTGGATGGACATGAGCCGTTTGTAGCCGAGGGGAGTGCCGCAGATGACGATAATGTCTTAGGCCGGATCGACGATCAACTTGTCAACGCTGTGTTGTCGCAAGCATCCGAGGAA
Organism: Rhodopirellula sp.; assembly: GCA_041740155.1. Classification (GTDB taxonomy): domain Bacteria; phylum Planctomycetota; class Planctomycetia; order Pirellulales; family Pirellulaceae; genus Rhodopirellula. Next base: position 45,223 of record JBGSMN010000207.1, on the reverse strand, counting down.
ACGCGAGCGAAGTATCTACGCGACGGCTCGCGTGTGCAGCCCGACGACCCACCATTGACTCGCTGGGTTAAGGTTGAATTTCTCAAACCATACTCGATCGGTGTTGACAGTCCCGACAAACGACCTGCCCTGGACGGTGGATTCTTCGATGGCGACGGACGCGCTGTCGACAGTCGTTTACAGGTTGGTGGCACCGGTGACGTCAAATTCGAGAAAGGACAACAGTTGCTTGTCAAAGAAGAAGCCGCCGATGCCTTAAAGGCCGAAGGCTTCGCTCGTCTAGTCGATGAATACTACCTTCGTCCGCTGAATAACTATCGGCTTGTCTTGCGACAGATTCGTTTGCGAAACGAAGTACTGAAAAATCGCACGGTACAGTTGACACGCGAGCAAAAAATCCTGCAAGCTTCGATTGATGTAACGGTTAGCATGCTGGCGGCGAATCAAACCGAAAAGCTATTGCTGGAACAAGATTTCGACCAAACGGAAGTCGAGCGGAAGGCGATCCAGGAGCATCATGAAGCCTTGGCGAAGCAAATCAAAGCGACTCGCGAGAAACTCGTCGGTCTGTACCGCAGCAACCAAGCACTTGAAGCTGAGCTGACGGAGTTTCATCGCTCGATCGAATCCAACGTCAACTCGCTGACCGCAGCAGGACGTTAGTAGTCGCCGGATCGAATTCGTCAAGACTTTCGTCAGATCGAGTCTAAGCACCAGTCCAAAAGTTTTCAGTTGTCTCGAGAACCGAGGCTATCGGGCTATTGATTTAAACGCGTCGGACCGGTTTTTAAAATAGACGTTTGGTCTGAGGCTGGTTGACGCGTTTTGATTGGTGGTCAGCGGCCCTGGCGTCATTGGAATCACTTGCAAAGCCGTCTGAATCGGGCCGGAAAACCTCCTATTGCCCCTAAACGACTGCTGCATTGGCGGTTTCACTTGTGAACGGGCGCAGCGTTTTTTAGATCCGTATCAGTTTGTTAAAATTGAAAGCCGTTGCCCTCCACTGCTACTCTTGTCCCACGCCCTCGATGCCGCGAAGCAAGAAGCGACGCATGGCGAACATCACTTTAATCACTGCGAACGGTGTCTCGCCAAAATGCTGGCGACGGGCGAAAGCTTCCACCGCTGCCTCTTGCTGCATCTTCGCGCGGTGGCTCCAGGGCGCGTGTGAGCTTATCGGTGGTCCAATTCTTGTACTTGTTTGCGTCGGCCAGCACACGGGTTCCGTCAATGCACAGTGCGGCGAGGTTGGCAAATTTCAAGTTGATCGCCAGCTTGATCATCTGTTTGAAGATGTCGCGAAGTTCGTCAGAGTGCTTGCGGCGAAACTCGCTGAGCGTCTGGCGGTGGGTGGCTGGTTTCGCTTAACCTATTGGCATGAACCAAACTAACTATTCCGCTGACGGTTATGCCGCTCAGCCGCGGGCCGAAACCATCGGCTCACTTCGCTGTCTCGTGGTCGATGGCTCGAAAGAGCCTCGCATTCCGGTCATTTTGTGCCATGGCTTCGGCGCGCCCGGTGATGACCTCGCCTCCCTGACGCCGCATTTGATTGAGTGGATCGGGCGAGATTCCGCTGGATTGCGATTCGTCTACCCCGAAGCGCCGCACGATTTAGCGGACATGGGCATGCCCGAAGGCCGGGCGTGGTGGCCGCTGAATATGGGCATGCTCCAGGAATTGCTGCAAACGAATCGGTTTTCAGAACTGCACGACGAAATCCCACCGGGCATTGATGAGGCTCGTGCGAGTCTCGAAGAAACCGTCCAAGCTGTGCTGGCGGATTTCCCCGACGAGACGCCTTACGTGTTAGGCGGTTTCTCCCAAGGAGCGATGTTGGCGATGGACGTTTCACTACGTGGGAGCGTTCGTCCCCCGAGTTTGCTGGTAGAGTTTTCAGGCACGCTGGTGTGCGAATCGTTGTGGCGAGAGAAACTCTCACGATTGGCCAACACGCATGTGCTGCAATCGCATGGAAAGAGAGATCCCATCTTGCCGTTTAGTAGCGCCGAGGCGCTCCGTGATCTGTTGCGTGAGGGTGGTGTGGAAGTTGAATTTATGGCGTTCAATGGACCGCACACGATCGAAACGGATACCTTGTTTCGGCTTGTTGAACGATTGCGATTGATGGCGGTGTCGATCGGGCAATGAGTTTTCTCAGTGCGACGTTGCTGCTGGGGACGTTAGCTGCGGGAATTCCTGTGGCGTTGCATTTATTGGCTCGCCAACCGCCACGGCGTGTTGTCTTCCCTGCCGTCGCATTCCTCCGCCAGCGGTTGACAACGCAGAGCACGCGGTTGCGAGTTCGGCGTTGGTGGTTGCTGGCCCTGCGGGTGCTCGCGTTGATCGTGTTTGCCATCTTGCTCGCCCGACCGCACATTGCGTCGGCAACATCTGGGCAGTGGACGACGGTGGGATTGTTGTTGACCGCAGCGGTCGGCGGATTGGCGTTGGCTTCGATCGCTTGGGTGCGGGGTATGACGCGGGGGTTGGCGTGGTCGCTACTTGCCGCAGCGGTACTGCTGGGCGGGATCGGTTGTTTTGCAGCGGTGCGAGCGGTGGCCAGTGGCGCTGGTCCGGTGTTGCAAACGCAGCAACCGCTGGCGATCGCCATCGTGATCGACAATTCGCCTTCGTCGGCATGGCAGATTGACGAAGAACCGGCGCAAACGGATGCCGATGACCAAACGCAATTCGACTGGAGTGGCTCGCGTTTGGCCGTCGCGATCTCGCGTAGCGGAGAAATGATCAATCAGTTGCCAGCGGGCAGTCGGATCGCGATTGTAGACCGATCGACATCACCGGTAGGTTTTTCGCTCGATGCCTCGGCAGCTCAATCTCGACTCGCCCGACTGGTGCCGCTGCCGGTTCCCGCTCCGATTGCCGAGCGGATCGCGAGTGCGATTGAATTGGTCCGAACCAGTGATTTGCCAGCGAAACAGGTGGTGGTGATTTCGGACATGGTCGCTGCCAGTTGGCAAGAAAATCTGCCCGAGACATCGACACGCTCTCCCATCGCAACGAACAAACATGAAGATGTCCCCGTCAGCTTGCTCAACATCCACGAGAGCGTATCACTCGCTGCAGGCGATGCTGCCTCTGCTGCAAAATCGGAGAACATCGTCCCCTTGGTCAATGCTTGGATTTCTCCCCCGCAAGTCGCCGACGTGGCACCGCCCGCAGGCGTGGCAATCCCGATTCGATTTCAAATCGGCGTGTGGTCGACTCCGCAGGGCAGCAATGACTCCGGCGCAGCGTCTGGTCTGCAAGCACCGGTCACTGCAACGGTGCAGATGAGTTTGTACGAGCGTGATCCTGCACTGCCAGTGGTGCGTGATCAAAAGACTGTGTTACCGAAATTGCGAAGTGTGGACCGGGCCTCGATCGAGTTACCTGGAAACGCTAACGAGGATTCAGGGAAAGAAGTTTTGTTGTCGCTACCGCCGTTACCACGAGGCACTTATCACGCGGTGATCGAATTGGTTGGCGGTGATAGTTTTGCGTGGGATAACAAACGGTACGTGACGATTGATCTGCCGACTCCGCCGCGCGTCTTGATTGCAGGCAACGAGCGTGATGAAACAGCGGTCATGGCTGCTGCGATGACGGCACCTTACGTACCCGATGATGCTGCGGCGAGCTACCGGATTGAGACGGTCGAGTACCGCGACCTGGTGGCCGTCGATTGGAAAACATTCGACTTGGTCGTGCTGCTCGACCCACCGCTACGATACGACGCGGCGCAAGGACAACTTGTCGGTTCATCGGATACGATCAGCAGCTCGGTGCTGGATCAGATTGCCAGTGTGGTTTCCAGAGGTGGCGGGTTGTTGATCAGCATGGGACCGTCCGCCGAAGTCATCGGAGTGGCCAACCGTGCAAAGTCAAGTGAAGATCAACCTTCCAGCAATCCTCTTTTACCTCCCCTGGTTCGATCATGGCGTGTGCCTTCACCGGGCACGTTTTGGCGCGTGACGGCGAGTTCCCACCCAGTCTTCAATGATTTGATGCGTCCTGCGTCGCGACCGAATTGGAGTGATTTCCGCGTTCGCCGGTATTGGCAGTTGGCAGATGCCGACACGCAAACGTGGGAGGTGATCGCCCAATACGCCACCACTGCCGACAACCAAGCCGCAGCGCATGCGGCGGTTTTGACGCGTCGATTGGGCAGTGGCCGCGTCGCTGTCACGACCACGCCGCTGCCTGCTCTGGGTTCGGCGACACGAAATTGGAATGATCTGTTCGGTGCCGCTGATGCGTGGCCCGCGTTCATGACCGTCCGCAGCCTGACGGCTTGGTTGGCGGGCATCGACCGCCGTGACCTCACCGTGTTGGCTGGACAGTCGGTCGTGTTGCCGCTTGATCGCGAGACCGCTGAACCATCACCAACTGTTGAAACGCTCGACGAGCCATCGCAACCAGCGGTCCAACTTTATGCTCCCGATCAGAACATCGGTCGTTCGATTTCGATCTCGCAATCCGAAGTGGTTATCGGCGATACCGAAACCCCTGGCACATACTTCTTACGCGGCCCTCAAGTTTGGAGTGGTTTGTCGGCGAACTTGTCACCGGTGTGGTCAAACGGCGAGACGACCAATCGAGAAGTTTTACAGGCTTGGTTCGGTGAATCGGGTTGGTCGGTCGTCGATGATCTCGATGAGTTATCGCTGAGCCGTGGTGCTGGGCCAGCATCGGTGGTGTCGTTGCACGGGCCGCTCGCGTTACTCGCAGTGCTGGTATTTTTAGCCGAGCAATTGCTGAGCAATCGTTTTTACGGTGCGACGCGACAAGTGGAGACGGCTTGATGCGATTAAGCTACGATCCACTGTATGATTCGGGCATGATCGGCGTGGTGGTGACGCTGCTCGTGATCGCATTGTTGTTTTTGATCACGCCTCGTGGCGTATCGCGGACACGCCGAGCGATCCTGCTTGGGCTGCGGGGAATCGCTGCGATCGCGTTGCTGTTGGTGTTGTTGCGTCCATCGCTGGTTCGCACCGACAATCGGCCAGCGGCCGCGACACTGGCGATTGCCATCGACACCTCGCGAAGCATGACGCTCGCCTCGGGAGACCAGTCCGCAGGCGATTCATCGCAAACCGTCAGTAGTGAAGTCGGCATCGCGGGTGCGGAGAACCGTTGGCAGCAGCAACAGCGTGTGCTCGCTGCTCTCGCTGATCGGATCGCCTCGCTCGACGATCATTTGAACGTGACTTTGTACCGTTACGACGCTCAAAGCGAGCGGTTGATTAGCGGTCCAGCCGGTGATTTTCCGGCATCACTTATCGCATTGAAAAGCATCGGCCCTGACGGGATGTTGACCGATTTATCGGCACCGCTCGAAGCGGCTGTGGCGGCATCGCGTGGCACTCCGCTGGCCGGTATCACGCTGCTTAGCGATGGGACACAAACGCTGCAATCACAACCCGGTGCGGCTGACCCGCTTTCGACAGCGCGTCTGGTTGCGGCGATCGGTGTGCCGTTGTGGACGGTTTCGCTGGGGCCACCAGCAACGATGAGCCGGTTGCAGGATGTGGCCGTTCAAACACTACCGGAAACCTACCGGATGTTCACGGGGAACGAGACCGAAATCAACTTTGAAGTGCAAACTCTGGGCTACGAAAACACGCCGATCGAGTTGTCGGTGGTGTGGGTGAGTGCTGATCAAACGCAAAAAGTTGCCGCCACACGAACCGTCACTCCATCGCAGAACACGCAAACTCAAGCCATGTCAATACCAGTTCTTGCACCGGAGCCTGGGCAATATCGGTTGATCGTCAGCGCGCGTTCTCCCGCTGGTGAAACCGATACGGCCAACGATCAACAACTCGCCTTTGTCGACGTTCGCGCCGGTGGTGGACGAGTGTTGTATTTGGAAGGCACACCACGCATGGAGCAAATGTATTTGCGAAAAGCGCTCGGACGTTTTCCTGATTTGGAGATCACCTATCGTTGGATTCCACGCGATACTTCGTCCCGTTGGCCCGCCAGTTTGGATGATGATTTGCAAACCGGTCGTTACGATGTGATCGTTCTGGGCGATTTACACTCGGCGGCGCTGGGGAAAACTCAACTCGACCGAATCGCAGACTTGGTTGGCGCGGGCACGGCGTTGCTGACGCTCGGAGGCGAGCGAGCTTACGATCCCGGCGGCTATGCGGATTCGGCACTCGCGAACGTACTGCCTGTGAAGATGAACGCGGCGCTCGCCCAACCTCCCGGTATCGAAGTCAATCTTGCCACCGCACCGCAGCTTCCCGGTGACGCACCACCGATCCTGCCAGGCCAAATGGCCGGTCCGATTGTGCTGCAGACCACACGGTCACATCCGATCACGAAGACGAATCGGCGTGAGGCCAATCGTCCTGAGGCTGACCCCTGGAAAAGTCTTTTGCCGATGCCCGGTGCGAACCGCTTCATTGGCGTCAAGGCGGCTCCAGGTGTGCAGGTGCTGCTCGAAGACGAGCAAGCTCAACCGATGATGGTGGTCGGTGAGTACGGTGAAGGCCGAGTCGCGACGCTGGCGTTTGATTCCACTTGGATCTGGTGGCGGGGTGGAGAGAGTGAATTCCATCGACGATTTTGGCGACAGTTGATGTTATGGTTACTCTCGCGAGAAGAAACTGAAACCGGCGAGCTGGAACTGACGATGACTCGGCGGCGGTTCACCACATCGGAAAGTAGCACTTTCTCGGCTATACGAACGGTTGGTGAAAGCGGCACGCAACCCACGGGAGAATGGTCCGCCATCGTGAAGTTAGAATCGGGCGAAAGACGTGTTCTGAATTTGTCAACGGCGACCCAGACAAGCGGCGGACAGAGGATCACTGAGGCAACCGGCGAGATCTCGCAAAGTTGGCAACCGGGTATTGCTGCGAGTACCGCAAACGCTGACGCAGAGACCTCATCGAATAACACAGAATCCAACCGCTGGCCTGCGGGGCTGCACCGCTTGCAAGTCCAGCTTGATGTTGATGGTAGAGCGAAAGTTTCGGCGGAGCTGCCGTTTCAGATCATCGACGACACGCGTGAGCTATCCGCGAGCAGTGCCGATCATGCGATGTTGGAGCGTTTGGCATTGATGACCGAGGCTGCGGGCGGCGAGTCTTTTCGAGCCGATCAAATCGACGAGCTAGTCGAGCGGATCTCGACGCAGCGACGACGGGCGGAGCAGGCCGTGATCGAGAAATGGCGAGTGGGTGATGGACCCACCAGTGGCTGGCTCGTTTTCGCGTTATTTGCTGGTTGCCTATCATGCGAGTGGACACTGCGTCGCCGGTGGGGGCTGGCGTGACAGTCGGATTGTGGGCACGATTGTGTTGGATTTAATAGCTCACTCTGTCCTTCATCTACAACATGAACACGATGATCAACGACACCGACGCGACCGATGCTGCTCAAGCCGCGTTCGATATTCAGCCGCGCACAAGATTGATTTTCGGTCCAGGCTCGTCGGCTCGCATTGCCGAGTTAGCGACTGGTCTGGGGGCCCGGCGTGTGATGGTTGTTAGCGATCCAGGAATCGTAGCGGCAGGACACTTCGCGCAGGTCACCGAGCGATTGAAAAACGCGTCCATGGAGGTGGGTTCGTTTCATGAGTTCGCTGAAAATCCCACATCTGCAATGGTTGATGCGGGAGTCGCTCGAGCAGCGGAGTTTGCCCCCGATCTGTTGATCGGTTTAGGTGGCGGCAGTAGTTTGGATTGTTGCAAGGGAATCAACTTTGTTTACAGTTGCGGTGGTTCGATTCATGACTATCACGGCGTGGGTAAAGCGACCGCTGACCTGTTGCCGATGATCGCCATCCCGACCACGGCGGGCACGGGCAGTGAGACGCAAAGTTTTGCCCTGATCAGTGATACAAATACGCATGTAAAGATGGCATGTGGCGATCCACGAGCAGCCTGCCGGATCGCCGTCTTGGACCCTGAGTTAACACTCACGATGCCAGCGATGATCACGAGTTTGACGGGCATCGACGCCATCTCACATGCGATCGAAACTTATGTGACGCGGCGTCGCAACGCGATTTCAACAACCTACAGTCGCCGCGCCTTTGGATTGCTCGCGAAATCATTTTCACAAGTATTGCAAACGCCCACGGATCTCATTGCACGAGGCGAGATGCAACTTGGAGCGTCGTTGGCGGGGATGGCCATTGAAACCTCCATGCTTGGCGCGGCCCATGCAACGGCGAATCCTTTGACCGCGAGGCATGACATCATTCACGGCCAAGCCGTTGGATTGATGTTGCCAGCGGTGATTCGTTTCAATGGATCGCAACGTGCTCAGTGGTATGCCGAATTGTTGCGTGAGATCGACGCTCCTGGTTCCGCCCCAGTTCCTGTCGACGAAGCTCCAGATCGGTTGGCGGAGATGGTTCAGAACTGGGTCCGTTCGGCGGGACTGGCGACTTCGCTCGACGAGCTTTCCATCCCATCTTCGGATATCGGAATGCTCGTCGATGACGCATTGCAGCAGTGGACGGGAAAGTTCAACCCAATTCCATTGGACGAAGATTCCACCAGAGCACTGTATCGGGATGTGGCTTAGCGAAGGGGTGGCGGAGTTTTTCTCGTAAGATGCGCCGATGGCGCAGATGAGCCGAAGGGCAGTTCGATAGCGATTATCTTTCCTGACCCTCTCGACTGGCTGCCTGCGACCCGGATTTCGGGTGGGAACGTGCAGATAGCAATGGTTTTACTGGAGAATTCTCGCTAGCCTGTGTGGTTTGGGCCGCTCCCTTTGTGATCACTACTTTTCTTTTTTCGCTGCACTAACGCGTATGACCTCGCAATCTTCGTCGCGATCCTTTCTCGAACGTCCCGGGCCGTTGGGCACCAGCATGGCGTTGCTGGTGCTGATGGGATTTTTCTTCATTTTGCCTTCCGCGTTTCGAGGAGCCCGATTGGGGCTGCAAAACAAGGAAAACGACATCAAAGACTGGTTGCCCAGCGATTTCCCAGAAACCGCCGAACTGGACTGGTTCGCGGAACATTTCGCGGGCGAGAGTTTTGTGCTGGCGACTTGGCCAGGCTGTAACGTCGGTGACCAGCGTTTGCACTTGCTCGAAAGCAAACTGCTACACGAATCGGCGGGTTTTCGCAAACAATTACTGGCCGAGGAGGCCAACGCCGCCAGCGGATTGTCGCTGGCGCAGCGGCGGACGCGGGTGCGTGCCCGAGAACTCGGCGAAGAATTGAAGCTGCTGCCGCCGGGCCAGGATCTCGATAACTGGGGCAGCCAAGACGAAAAATGGGTGGCCTCCGCCGATGGAACGTGGTACTTCATCACGCCTGATGGGCGGTTCTATCGTTGGGAAGAAGCCAGCAATGGGCCAGCCGGACTGTGGCGCGCGATCAAAAAGTCGCTGGGGCAGTATGAACTTCAAGGCAAACTCGTCACCGCCCTGGGCGATCCCTCCACGCCGGAAAAAGTGAACGATTTTTACAATGACCCAACATTGTTGTGCGCACCTTTGTTTGAAACCGTGCAAACCGGAGCCACGATCGTGGCGGAATTGTCAGCCGAAGGGGGCGCGTTGTGGCCTGTCGACACGACGGCTCCTGAAAAGCGAGAACTTGTTGCCCGTCGCCGCGCGATGGAACGATTAACGGGCAGTTTGTTCGCGCCTGCAGTGCCACCGGGTTTTCAGTGGACGGCACCTGAGTTTGTGGCCGCGTTACCGCCCGAACGTCGCGACTCGGTGCCAGCAGGCTTTGAGATCACGATTGACGAAGCCTTGCAAGATTTCGCGAACGAACGCTTCGATGGCAATCTCGACAAACTCACCACCGCGATCACGCCGGTGCAAACGGATGCTTGGTACGCCGTCTATGATGCGTTAGAAATTCAACCTCCACCACGCTTAACATGCATCCTCGTCACACTCACCGATCTCGCCAAAGACAACTTGGCGTACGCGATCGGTCGTGGGACGTTGGGCAGCCCGCAGGGCCGATTGTTAGCCCTCGCATCGCAATGCGGGGTGCATCCGCCATCGCCTCCCTCCGCCGCACCACCACCATTCAATAGCGAACCGCCCGAAACGATCGGCGGCATGCCACCGCTGCGAATGGGCGGACCACCAATCGACAATATCGCCATCGACGAAGAAGGTACGGTCACGCTCGTCCGCTTGGTTGGCTACTGTGTCTTGATCGGCGTGGGGCTGTCGTACTTCTGTTTCCGCAATGTCAAAACAACATTGATGTTATTCGTCGTCGGTGGAGCAGCGGCGATGTTGTCGATGGCAATTGTCGGTTGGACAGGCGGCCGGGTGGATGCGATTTTGTTGAGCATGCCATCGCTGGTGTATGTGCTCGGCCTATCCGGTGCGATCCATGTGATCAACTATTATCGTGACGAAGTTCGTGAGGGCGGCGAACGAGGTGCGGCGGGTCGGGCGCTGCGGCATGCGTTGTTGCCTTGCACGCTTGCGGCCGTCACGACCGCGATTGGTCTGGGTTCGTTGTACACGAGTAACTTGAAACCGATTAGCAACTTCGGTTTGTATTCAGCGATCGGTGTGATCGCGACGCTGGCGATTTTGTTTTCGTATCTACCGGCAGCCCTAGAAGTCTTTGCACCGAAGCTCATTGACAAAAAACAGCCCACGAAAAAGAAAGCTGACAAACGTCCTGCCATGGGTGTTGGGGTTACCGAACCGAACCCAGACGCGGCGTTTCCAGTAACGACGAACATGGAATTGTCCGCATGGTGGGCTGCGTTCGGTCGCTTCATCACGGGCAACTATCGCGCTGTGTCGATCACGTGTTTGGTTGTGCTAGCGATTGCATCGACCGGCTTATTCAACATCAAAACATCGGTGCAATTGCTCAAACTGTTTGATTCGGATGCGAGGATTCTTCGCGACTATGCTTGGTTAGAAGACAACTTCGGCAAACTCGTGCCGATGGAAATTGTGGTGCGGATGCCGCCTGAGATGCAGCACGATTTTGTCAGCCCCGCGAGTGTGGCGGCCAAAGCAGAACGTGGCCAACCGAGTGCGACCGAGGAAGCAATCTCACTAGATTTACTCGAACGTATCGAGGCGGTCTCGCGAATTCGCATCGCTGTCATGCGGACGCTCGGTGAAGAGGGCACGGGTGAAATCGGCCAGGCTTCGAGCATGGATACGTTCCTGCCACCATTGCCAGCCGTCAGCCGCGGTTGGGATAGCGTACGCAGCACGATGCGACGCCGGATGGGCGAGTCCAAAGATGAAATGCTCAAGAGTGACTTCGTCAAAATCGAAGAGCACGGTCCACTCGCTGGTAGCGAGATGTGGCGCCTGAGTTTGCGAGTCAGCGCGTTGTCAGATAACGATTACGGTCTGTTCATCAATGATTTGCGAGATGTCGTCTCGCCGGTGATCGAAGCCTATCGAACACGAGCGGCGTTATTGACCGCGCTGAGTGAAACAGAATCTGGCCTTACCGGCAAACAGCGTGTCTTGATCGTTGGCAGTGAACGAGTGAAAGGTCTGGCAGAAGCTCGACTCGTCAACGCCGATGGTTCGCTCAACGCGACAGCGATCTTCCTTAGCACGTTGCACGAGTTGATTGAAAACGAACAGATCAAACGACCGGACTGGATCGATCCCAAAAATCCGGAGCTGCAACCGCGACCGGAAAGCGAGGCCTGGGACCGTACGATTGCAAATTACGATGCCGTGATTTGGGTTGATGGGATCGAAACGTCGTTGATCAGCCAACGCAGTGGCAGCGCGCCTCTGCATCTCGGTGCGGCGTCGAAAGCGTCGGAGTATTTGGCGGCGGCGAAAATTGTGATTCATGCTGATGAGATCGCAGCCGCTCCGATCGGCAAAGAGATCGTGACAGTCGCACCCACACCGCACGATCACAACAATCCTCACGCGATCCGCATCACCAAGGGCGATCGTCAAGTTCCAGTGTTCGATGTCAAACGCGCAGTCGCACCGCAAGTCGTGTTCACGGGCGTGGTGCCGGTTGTCTACAAAGCCCAACGAACGTTGTTGGGGAGTTTGTTCGAGTCGATCGTGATGGCGTTTTTGTTGATCGGATTAGTCATGGTCGTGTTGCTAAATCCCGGAAGCTTTCCGTCGCAGTGGTTGCAACCTCGAAACCTGTTCGATGGATTCATGGCTGGTGCCGTTTCGATGATTCCCAACTTGTTTCCCGTGTTGTTGATTTTCGGGTTGATGGGGTTAGGCGGAATCGCAGTGGACATTGGCACGATGATGACAGCATCGGTGGCGATGGGGGTTGCCGTTGACGACACCATCCACTTCCTCATGTGGTACCGTCAATTCCTCGAAGAGGGCAAGAATCGCTATGAGGCGATCATCGAGACCTACCGCAAGGTCGGCCCAGCGATGACTCAAACCACGATCGTTGGTGGGTTGGGGCTATTTGTGTTTGCCCTGTCCACGTTCACACCGACTCAACGATTCGGAACCTTGATGTTGGTGATGTTAGCTGCGGCGCTGGTCGGTGATTTAATCTTGCTACCAGCGTTATTAGTCAGCCCGCTGGGCAAGTTCTTCAAGCCGCGGCACGGTGCTCCCAGACATCTGGCTGGTCATTCAGCTACCGAATCAAGCATCCGTAGCGAAGAACTTTCTGCCTGGACCACCGATGTCAGTGAAGCCGGTGTGTCGGATGTTGCGGCGACGGGGCTGGGGACCGGGACAGGTTCGGTGATTGCCACCGAAGACGTGCCTGTTTTGAAGGTCCACACGCCCCCGTCTCGGTCGGGAGCAAATCAACCCAAACGTAAGTAGTCGTCTTGAAAGCTTTGGGTAGCGGAAGTCGTCAAGACTTTCGAAAGCGGAGATCGAAACTCTCGACGAGTTCCGCTACGGCCTCTGTACCGACATACTTAGAACTGTACGGTCAGACGGGTCGTCAAACCGCTGAAGGTGATCGTTTCGCCGATGTCGATCAAGTCGTTGTTGGTGACGCCGTCGATGTAACCACGGGTCGTCACGGCAGAGTACCATCCCGACATCATGTAACCGCTCTGCAGCTTCACGCATCCGGTTGCACTTTGCCAGCCTAGCCCGACTTCGCCTTCAAGGATCGGAGTAGCATGGAAGTCTTCGTAGGTGTTCCGTGCGTTTCCACCACCAACTTGGTTATTGGCGATATAGTCGGCCGTCCAGTCTCCGGCCAGCAAACTCGTCATCCCCTTGCCGTAAATGAACAGGCCCGTTTCACAACTGTAGCGGGTCAGATCCAAACCGCCGGTCAGACCGAAACCTTCGAAGTCGATTTCCGTCGAGACGTCCGCCAGTCCTGCGGCCACTCCGTCGGTTTGCCGACTTCGCATGGTTTGTTCAAGGTTGCTGTACCGCAAACCGCCGGTCCAGTTGACGGCCAAGGCACCGGCTTGCTTCCAAAGGTGACGATAGTTCATGTCGATGGTTTGAAACGACATTTTGTGTTCCGCGTTGGAACGCAAGCTAGTGGCTCCGGTATTGTTCATCGTTGGATGAAGCAGTGGCGAAAGCAGCACGTTATTGAGTGGATCCGTCGAATCGATTTGGTCAAACGAGCTAGCATCCCAACGGGTGTAAGCCACGTTCAGGCTACTGCAGGCACTAGCGGCGATCGAGAAACCAACGCGAAAACCGGATTCCGCATCCATGTCCACGATCCCAATCGGACCTGTCGGAGTGGCCACCGCAGGGTTTGGATCAGTGCCTTCGACAGCATAGATCAAATCGCTGCTGCCAGCCGTCAGATACAGATATTCACTGAACGCACCCGTGCGATGTGCCCACCAAGGTTGCGGGCAACAGGATCGAGAACCGCCGACCATCCGTTTCATGAATCCATCATCGAGCAACCCACCGGGGCTTGTCGCTCCGAGGCCTTCCAGGCAGACGCCCTCGGCACTGCAGAGTTCCAGTTCGGCTGAGTTTAGTATCTCGCCAGTCGTCGGAATGGTTTGCACACCGTCACCGGCATTGGCTTCGGCGTATAACCCAGTGACGAGTTCCAGTGGCAATTGCTCGTCAGCCGAGGCTGTTGAAAACGAGACGGCGCCCATGCCACCGCACAATGCGAGACCACCGGCAATGACGCCACGCAATAAATTTCTGGTCCAATTGGTGGACATGACTTCCGTCCTTGAGCTAAAGAATGATGATGTGTGACTGATCGGCATTCATTCGTCGCGAAATCCGATTCTTCGGCACGACCGAACGTTTTGCCCCTCTACAGGGAATCTGATCGGCACCAAGATCATCGGAAAATGAAGAACAAACCGAACAGACGGCCCGTTTACTTAATCGTCAAAGCTTGCCTGGTCGTTTCATTTTTCCCTGGCCGCCAAAAGTAGCGGAAGTCGTCAAGACTTTCGTTGACACTGAATCCGCTATGGAAAACGAAACTCTTGACGAGTTCCGCGACGAAAAACGAAAGTCTTGACGAGTTCCGCGACGGCAAATTTGCTATGATCGCGGCCATGGACGACCTCGACTTTGACGACGAATACCTCGACAACGTTAGCGATGTGGCGCTGGGCGAGCGGGATGAAATCGTCGATCGAGAGCGTCTTGAAGAACTTCAATCGCTACGTGGACAGCGAATCACGATCGTTGGTCGTCTGGGCGGTATGAACCGCCGGGAAGCCGCGAATTTGTTGCGTTCCTACGGTGCAGTGGTGGTTGAGTCGGATACTGCTGCGGTTGATTGGATTGTGATCGGTGCCGAAGAATCACCGCTGGCCGAAGCGGAATTGATTGACGAAGCAACCCGTCGTCGCCTGCCGATTGGCCAAACGCAGATTTTGCACGAAACGGATCTTTGGCAAAGACTCGGATTAGTCGATCACGAACAATCCGTTCGTAAACTCCACACGCCCGCGATGCTCGCTCATTTGCTGGGCGTTTCCGTTCGCGTGATTCGGCGTTGGCATCGTCGCGGTTTGATCAAGCCTGTTCGCACGTTGCACCGGTTACCCTATTTCGATTTTCAAGAAGTCGCGACGGCCCGGCGACTGGCCGCTTGGGTCGCCTCCGGTGCCAGTCCCGAGGCAATCGAGCGGAGATTGCTGCAACTCATCGAAATCGTACCCGACCTACGACGACCGCTTGATCAACTGTCGATTTTGATCGAAGGCAAACATGTCCTGCTGCGGCAAGGCGAAGGTTTGATCGAACCCGGCGGACAACTTCGCTTCGATTTCGATCAGCTCGCGGTCCCCGTCGAGCGAAGCAACCTGGCAGACGACGAACGTGAACCGATTGTTTCGATTCCCTTTCCGGACGTCCACGCCGTCGATCGCTTGCTCTTCCCTCCTCAGCAATCGAGCGAACCTGCATACGAAACCGATGACGATTTGCTGCTGTCCGCATACGCTGCCGAAGATGGCGGTAACTTGGGCTACGCGGTGGATTGCTATCACGCTTTATTAGCGCGTGATGGCAGTCGTGCCGATTGGCATTTCCAAATTGGTGAGTTGTTGTACCGGATGGGTGAAACGATCGCGGCTCGCGAGCGATACTACGCAGCGATTGAGGTTGACCCGGAGTACGTCGAAGCCCGCTCGAGTTTAGCGGGGGTGTTAGCGGAAACGAATCAATTGAACCTTGCCGTGGCAGCGTATCAAGGCACGCTGGTGTTGCATGATGATTATCCCGATGTGCAGTACAACCTCGCCCGGTTACTCGATCAGTTAGAGCGACCGATCGAAGCCGAACGGCATTGGCGACGCTTTCTGGAACTCGCTCCCGGCAGCCCCTGGGCAGACGAAGCCCGTGGTCGTTTGGAATCTCCAGAAGAAGACATACCTTGATCGACGCACCGTATGACCAACAACGCGTGCGACAAACACTCGATCAACTGCGTGGCGAGCTATTAGCCCAGCGTGGTGACGCCCCACATTGGACAGGCCGCTTGTCAGCCTCGGCGTTGAGCACTGCCACGGCCATCAGTGCCCTATCCGTCGCATGCGAACAGTTCGATGTGGGCGAGCGACGGGCAGTCTATCTCGAACTGATTCAACGTGGTTGCCGCTGGCTCAACGAGCAACAGAATCCTGATGGCGGCTTTGGTGATACCGACCTGAGTCATTCCAATATCGCCACGAGTTATCTCGTTTTGGCCGCGCGCACGCTGGCCGCGAAAACAAATGCCGATCAAACGACGAAGGTGCCATCGGAGTCGATGCAAGCCTTATCGGGTTATCTGGAAACGGCGGGCGGAATCGCGGCCTTGCGAGCACGATATGGCACCGATAAAACGTTTGTTGTCCCCATTTTGAACAACCTCGCGATCGCTGGCCTAGTGCCTTGGTCAGACGTCGCCGCATTACCGTTTGAAGCCGCAGTGTTCCCGCAAGCGATGTATCGTTTTTTGGGGATGCCAGTTGTCAGTTACGCGGTGCCAGCGCTGGTCGCGATCGGGCAAGCTAAGTTTCGTCGCTCGGGTTGTTGGCCGCCTTGGTCATGGGTGCGGCAGGCAGCTATCGCGCCCTCATTGAAGGTGCTTGAAAGGATGCAACCCGGCAGTGGTGGCTATCTCGAAGCCACACCGCTGACCGCGTTCGTGGTGATGTCATTAGTCGATACACAATCCGATTCGCGGCCCTCCACACGTCCAGCATCAACATGTCACCGTGTGATTGAACAAGGCTTGCAATTCTTAGTAAACTCGGTGGACGCCGATGGCAGTTGGCCGATAGATACGAATCTCGCTACCTGGGTGACTTCGCTGAGCGTTGCCGCATTGGCGATGGATGCCAACGACTCACGCGATTGGTCGAGCGATTCCTTGATGGAATGGTTGCTGTCGTGTCAACATACGGTTCGACATCCGTTCACGGGAGCCGATCCCGGCGGCTGGGGATGGACAGACTTGTCTGGCGCGGTCCCTGACGCCGATGATACGCCCGCCGCCATGATTGCACTTTCCCAACTGCGTTCATCAAGTTCGAGTGATCAACGCGAGCGCATGGATACGGCGCGGCAAGCGGGAAGCGATTGGCTGTTAAAACTACAAAACCGTGATGGTGGTTGGCCAACGTTCTGTCGCGGTTGGGGCAAACTTCCGTTTGATCGCAGCAGCACGGACCTGACCGCTCACGCGATCCGAGCTTTTCGTACGATGCCATCTAACCCACGCATTGAAACCGCGATCCGTCGCGGATTGAAATTTTTACGAAAATCGCAACGTGCTGATGGTTCTTGGTTACCGCTATGGTTTGGAAATCAAGACCGCATTGAGGAAGACAACCCGATTTATGGGACCGCAAAAGTTCTCGTCGATGTGCATCGTGAGCTGGGGGCGGACTCGATTTGCAGAGGCATTGCCTATTTGGTAAATAGTCGAAACCCCGACGGAGGTTGGGGGGGTGGCGAGTCGGTGACTCAATTTTGGGACTCGCATGAATCGCAAAAGTTTTCGCCAAATGTGTCCCGTAGCAGCACTTTTGAAGAAACCTCGCTCGCCGTCGAGGCACTTGCTAGCCTCTGGAAACGTCTGTGCAATCATGAGTTTGAGCACGAATCGTCGAATTCGCTCGATTCGATTTCTTGCCTGACTGAATTGACCCGAGACGCTATACTGTCAGGCACCAACTGGTTGATCAACGGTGTGCAGGCCGGTCACCACCGAGTAGCTTGGCCGATTGGGTTTTATTTTGCCAAACTGTGGTACCACGAACGCCTGTATCCATTGATCTTTACCACCGCCGCACTTACTCGTGTGGCGAGTTTGGCTCCCGCCACTGATTTTCCTACCTCCGCTGATTTCCCCTCCCGTTGATTTCCCCGGTTCCGGGACTCACCACGACGACACTTCTTAGGGTATCTATTTTGTCGACCGGACTCCCCCTCACACAGAACGAAACCTCGTCAATCGTATTGACGTCGACTGACAGTACGTCAACGCGTCGCGGACGCCGCAATTCGAGCCATCTCAAAGATGTTCCCGAGACGCTCGCGATGCGGGAAAGTCTGCGGGATCGGTGTCGTGAAGTCGCGGACCGTCTCGATCACGACCATCCGCTGACCAAAGATGAGATGGAACAGGTCGCTCGTCGGATGCTAACCGAAGCCGATCTGCCCGAAGGACTGTTGGGTTGGACGATGGTCAACATCAGTAGCGCTTTTTGGCGGACTCAACTCTCCTCGGTACCGCCCGAGCGGCGACTGTTTTTGTTACCGCACTGTCTCAAACATGCCGAAGGTTGCCCCGCCGATTACGATCAATTTGGCATGAACTGCAAACAGTGTGGCGCGTGCAGCATCGCGGATTTCCGCAGCATCGCCGAAGACATGGGTTACCGTGTACTCGTCGCCGAAGGTTCACCGGTCGTATTAAAAATCATCGTTGGCGGATACGTCGATGCCGTTGTCGGCGTGGCCTGTTTGAACGTGCTCGAAAAAGCCATCGACAAAGTATTGCTGGCGGGGATTCCTTGCATGGCGGTGCCGTTGTTGTCGAGTGATTGTCGCAATACCAAGGTCGACGAGTCGTGGGTCGAAGAAATGATTCGTACCCCATATGTTCCCGCTGCGGCACAAACACGTAGCTATGTTCACTTGATGCGGGCCGCTAGCAATTTATTCAACCGCGAAACGCTGCATCAACTCGCTCCGCCGATGCGTGGCATTGGACTGTTTGATCCTAGCCGCGATGGATTTTCCGATAACCAACCGACTGCGATTTCGACTGAGGCGGGTGTCGAGGGCGCTGTCCAGCGACTCAGTGGGGAGGTCCCCGATTACGCTGCCGACGCGATCACGCCCGAACAACTCGTCGGCGTCGATCCGATCGCCGCGACCGAGGTGATCGCTTATGACTTCCTCGCGCGCGGTGGCAAACACTCGCGACCATTCATCACGCTCGCTGCTTACGACGCACTGACCGGTGGCGAATCCACGTGCAGCGATGGCGAATCCAAATCCGCAGGCATCCCCGACGCCGTTCGGCGTGCGGCACTGAGCATTGAAACGTTCCATAAAGCCAGCCTCGTTCACGATGACATCGAAGACGATGACTCGTATCGTTACGGACAACCCGCCGTGCATCATCGCTTCGGCATTGCATCGGCGATCAATGTTGGTGATTACTTGATTGGCATGGGGTATCGATTGCTCAGCCGCAACATGCTTTGCGACACGGTCGACGCCGAAACACGCGTGGACTTGCTCGACTCTCTGGCAGCAGCGCACGTGCGGTTGTCCGAAGGTCAAGGGGCTGAGCTATTGTGGCGCGACGCCAAAGATCGACGTTTAGCTCCGATCGATGCTTTGAAAATCTACGCTTTGAAAACCTCACCCGCATTTGAAGCGGCCTTGTACAGCGGTGTCCGGATGGCAGGCGATGCGACTGAATACATCGAACCGATTCGCAAATTCTCTCGCAACCTCGGTGTCGCTTTCCAAATCATCAACGACCTCAACGATTGGATTGGCGACGATACCAATAAACTCACCGCGGGTGCGGATGTGATCGCAGGCCGACCGACCCTCTTGTGGGCGCTCGCGCTGCAACATCTCAACGAACACGACCAAGAGACGTTGCTCAATATCGCGGAGGATAATTGCGAACTGTCACAGCGTGAACGATTGCAGACGGCCGAACGGTTGTATCGTAAGGCGAACGTTTTTGATTTGTCATTGCAACTCGTTGACAAGCACCAAGCAAGGGCCGAGCAGATTGCCGATGAGTTATCCGTTGATCCATTGCGACGATTGTTTTACTTTCTCGTTGACACCGTCTTGCAGCGTCCCGAAATGTCGACTCCCGAAACGGTGACTTTGTCGATCGCGGCTCCCGTGGCGTAATTGAATCGAATAGCCGAAACAACACCGCCCATGTCTGCCTCGCCACAACCGCCGAATCACCATCGGATCAGCATTGAATCGTTGATTGCGGAGTTCTATGCGTCCGCGAAAACGTTGGCGGAATTTGAACACGTCAACGCGTGTCCGCCCCCGTTTGATCAATTGCTCGATCATCACAGTCACATGACGGTGACCGTCGAAGCGTATCACGAGGATGAAGTTGATGTGGTCGTCCATCGCAGTCGCAGCATTCTCAATGACGGGCAATCCGTGTGGCACAACGACCCGCAGATGAAAACGGATCAGCGGTTGTTGATCGCTGAGCAAACCGTCACCTACTCACGCGAGATCACACTCGTCACGCACCATACCGGCAAAATCGTGCAGTACGGTTTGGTACGACTCGATCCATCCACGATCGCCAAAGAAGTCTGGATGGAAATTGCCAGCGGCAAGATTCCGCTGGGCCGTGTACTGATCAAACACAATGTCTTGCGCTCGGTCGAACTGTGCCGACTCTGGAAAATCACGCCCGGTGTCGCGCTGCGTTCGTTATTAAAAACCGAACCTAATGAAGCCATTTATGGACGAACCGCACTGATTCGCTGCAATGATCAACCCGCGATAGAACTGATCGAGATCGTGCGCGGTTAAAATTTTCGTAGCGGAATTCGTCAAGGGTTTCGACCGCGAAACAATACCCGTAGAAAAATCGAAAGTCTTGACGAGTTTCGCTACGTGCTGGTTGACCCAGACGTCCAATTTAATTTTTGCGAAAGGCTCGTAAGATGGACATCAAGACCGTCGCCACCCCGAGCAAAGGTAGCACCGCAATGATCAATTTGGGCTGAGCAGCAACCAAGATGATCGATAACGTGCCAATCAGCGCCAGTCCTGGAGGCAGCCAACGGGCAGGTCGCTGCAAGCTATCCCAGGCTAACCAAATTGCGCCGAACACGAGTCCGATGCGGGTCAAAGCTGAAACTAGAAAACTCGCCGCTGAGACCGAACCCGTCCAAGTGGGTAACACCCCGCTGAAATGCCCCACCCCGGCAGCCAACAACAGCACCATGGCTAGCGTCCCGGCGAGTTGGCGGCGGGTGGAAGGGGGAGCGTGCTTTTCTTGTTGCTCCGCTTTGCTTTTCGCAGATTCATGGGCGACGGCACGTGCTTGCATTCCCTCCCGCAAGGCAGAGGCCAGAATTTTTCCAAATAGCTTGTGATAATTTGCCATTGCTAGCCGGAAGGGAGGTTCGGAACACGTACGATCCCTGAGTATACTAATCACTTCCCAAATACCAACCTCGACCAATTCTCACCGTCAGCCTGAATATGATTGCTCCGTTTTGGAATCTCGCACCGCAGCATGGTGTTCGCAAGAGAGGACGCATGCTTATTGTCGGTTTGTTATTCAGTTCCGTGTACTTCCTCACGTCGACCATCCCTCCGCGAGCGTGTGCGGACGATCCGACCGCGCCGGCCACCACTCAACCACCGACTCAGAAGCCAGCGGCCCCTACTCAGCCGACCCAAGAGGAAACGCCGCCAACGGCGAAGCCAGCCGCAAAAGCTGACGAGAAACCTGCACCCAGCTCCGAAACCAAACCAGCCCCAGAACCACCAGCGAAGCCACAGCGAAAATCACTCTTCGACGGTAAATCATTGGACGGTTGGAGCAATCCATACCAATGGGGCAAAACCGAAATCGTCGATGGCGAAATCCATCTGATCGGCGACCAAAAGTTTTTCGTGGTGACGGACCAGGTCTTTCACGACTACGAATTTGAAGGCGAACTGAAACTGCCCGAGGGCACATCAAACAGCGGATTCATGGCACGTGGCCAAGTCGAACCCAATCGAGTGTTCGGTTATCAAGCCGAAGCTGACCCGACCGAGAGACGCTGGTCCGGCGGTTTGTACGACGAAGGACGTCGCCAGTGGCTCAATCCACTCTGGCAAGACAACGACGCCCAAGCCGCCTTTGATCGAAATCGCTGGAACCGATATCGCATTCGATGCGTCGGGCATCACTTACAGTTTTTCGTCAACGAAGTTCCGACCACCGATTACTTTGATCCCGTCAACATGAGTGGTCAGATCGGTTTGCAGCATCACGGTGAGAAAGGTCAAACTTATCGTTTTCGCAACTTGATCGTTCGCGAACTCGGCCAGCATCAATGGGTGCCCCTGTTCAATGCCGAAATCGCCAACCAACCGACGCCTGAAGGCGAGGTCATCCCTGGCTGGAAAACCATCGGCGGTGGCACTTGGAGTGTCGAAAACGGGGTCTTGCAGGGTCGTGCCAGCATCGAGGCCAACGAACCCAATGGCTTGTTGTATTCAACCCGGCAGTTTGGCAATGCGACGTTTCGGATCGTCTATCGTTTTACCGAAGGTGACAGTGGCTTTTTTGTACGCAGTCAGATCACGGAAGCCAATCCGTTCATCAAAGGTGTGCAGTGCGAAATTGACGATTCCAATGAAGTCGGCGGGTTGTATCAAACCGGCGGCAAAGGTTGGGTTGCGAAACCGCTGCACTATCTCGAAAAACGCTTCCCGCCCGATCGACGCGACTCCGTGCAATCCCGTTGGGAACAAGCGCGACGCGGTACACCACTCGAAGACATCAAGATGAAATCGCCTGGTGCCACGGGACCTGCTGTCGACGAGGAAACCGGTTCGCCTTGGCAAACGCTGGTCGTCACGGTTAGCGGCAAACGCATCGTCACGCATCTGAACGATTGCTTGGCCGCCGATTACGTTGTCGACGACTTAGTGGACACGGGCGTGATCGCCTTACAACTGCACGGCAACCAAAACTTGCAAATCGACTTCCGTAGTATCGAAGTACTCCAGCCGGTGGCACCGAAATAACGATGCCACTTCAAAAAATTGAGGTTCCCGATTCAGTCAAAAAATTGCCCTATCGCGAGCACGCGGAACACTTGATCGATACAGCCAACGATGCGATTGAAGCCTTCATGCTGGCAGATCTGGAGGTGATTGAAAACTTCGTAACCTGCGATTTTCATTTACTCGATCAAACGATGACTTGGATCGAGGATCAACACTTGTTAGCTGGCAATCGGTTTTGCGAATGGGGCGCAGGCTTTGGAGTGGCCGCGATGCTGGCGGCCCTGCGCGGGATGGAAGCGGTCGGTATTGAAGTCGAATCGCGACTCGTCGCGCAAGCCGATTGTGTCGCCAGTGCGTTAGGCAACTCAGCTCGATTTTTTCAAGGCAGCTTTGTGCCACGTGGCGTCGCAGGTCTGGCCGAATTCGCCTGTGAAGTCAAAAACGTGGATACGGATGAAGATGACATTTACGACGAAATCGGTTACGGACTCGATGAGTTCGATTTGTTCTTTGCATTCCCCTGGCCAGGCGAAGAGGGTTTCTTTGAACACATCTTCGCAACCTGTGCCTCCGATGGCGCTCTGTTGTTAACGTATCACGGACGCGAAGGAATGAGATTGTCTCGCAATATTCGTTAAGCACACAGTGCGAGCAGGAGCGGTGCTTTCACCTCGCCATGATCTCAATCCCGAGTGGCGGAGTCTCCGCATGCGAGGCACCGCACGCCGAACATGCGAGTTCGTCCACACGAATCCGGTTTTCGCATTCAAGGCATACCTGCACAGCCACGCGCTCGTGCACACACAGCACGATCGCTGGCACAACGATCCCTAACGCTAGCGAAACTAGTTTCCAAGTCAGTGTATGTTTGTCGTTCAAATTGCGATGAAGACACGCCCACCGCGTCAGCCACCACGCCCATCCGGCATGAATGAGAAGTAGAGTAAATGCAAGTATCCATTCCACCGTCGTGGTAACAGTATCCGGCGATCCAAACGTCGCCTGCCAAATCCCAAAACCAATACTGATCGCTGCTAACACCGGCGGCACTAAAACGACGGGAATTTGGCTCGACAACGGGGCAGGTCTCACGCGTGGCCAAACATAAGTTTTCTCTGAATCCGCAATCACGCCCGAATCGTTGATCCGCAACGTTTTCATACCGACGCGACTGCGCCATTGGACCAATTGAAAGCTATCATTCCCCAAGTCGACAATCTCGGCTTGGCTCCAGTTTTTCGGTAGATCCGCCCACTCAAATGTGCTCGCAGGTAACTCGATCGTTTGTCGGAGCACTAGCTTCGTTTTCGCCCACAGCAACTCAGGTGTGAATCCAATCGGCAGCCCGGTCGGTGATTCTGGTAACGCAGTTGTTTCATCAACGGGTAAGACATCGAATAAGCTCACCGTCAACCCATCGCGTGTGTAGAGCGTCCAACCATGGCCACCGAGTCGTTCAAAAATTGCCGCACTGTCGATAGGCTGTTCAAGCAACACATCGAGTTTCTGATTGGCACTGTCGTAATCGTAGACGCCCTCGTTGTCGAACAGATACGTGTGTTGAGCGATGCTAAATCCTGTCAACGAGTGAAGTGGGAGCTGCGCAACATGACTGCGACCAAATGGCACGTTCGTGGACCCCAATCCACTGCGGTCCATCACCTTTCTCAACAGAGGTTCCCGGGAGTTATTGTAGTCATGCACATATCCCAACACATAGCCATCGGCATGTCGGTACCACACTACGCCATCTGATGAAGCGGTCTCATTGTGTTCCTCAATCTGACCGAACAACCGAAACGGTACTGGATAGTTGATGTCTCGCAAGAAGTGCCCTTCGCGAAGTGTCTGGAGATACTCTTGATCCGTGTTCGGCTGCGAGTCGTCCGCAACCTTCCGCAATGCTTTGGCTTCGGCAAGGTCATTGGTCGCCGGTAGTTCATACGCCGCCAAAATCTTCTCGAGGGTACCGATTTTGGGATCGTACTCTGATTTAATTTTCACACGCGCGATATCGCCGTCAGGCTGGAACCGATAAGCATGGTAAGCCCCGTCGTTGTGTGTTTCCGGTGATCGCAGTATCGACTCCGCCAGCGACACAATCACGCCACAGGCCGTCCAAACTGCGATCACGACCGCGATCGTGGTCGCGACGGCACCGCTGCGGCGCAGCCAGCGAGAGGCGAGTGTGTCACTCCGCCAACGCGGCGGCATGTTGGCAGATGCCGTGAACGCGTCTTCAGCAACGCCAAAAATAGATACCGTCCCAACGATTCCGAGCAACAGCAACGCGGACGTGAACAACCAGGTAAACGGAGTGTAAATCGCAGCCATGGGCAGCATGAAGATGCCAATTGGCAAGGCCAGCGTAAAGCTCTTCGAGCCAACCCACTTTGCTGGTCGGCTGAGCATCCAGATCGCGGCGGGGTGCATGATGAACCCGTACAAGTACGCCACGCCCGCTGCCAAGAACGCGTTCGGTTCAATCGGTGACATGGCGGGCAGGTAAGTTCTCAAATACCAATATGTGACACAGTAGGGAACAATCATCGCTGCCATATAAACGACGACTGCTGCGAGCGTTTGAGTCCAATACACGCGTCGCCGCGACACCGGTTGACTGAATAACCAACCACGGACGTCTATTCGTTGCAATGGCCACGCCTGTAGCACACCCAATAGTAACGAGTAAACGCAACCCAACAGCGCGGCGGCATTCGCTGAGTTGATATCAAACTGGCCGCCGTAGACGCTTCGACTGGGCAGCAGAAACCACCACACCAAGGCAAAGACTACGAATGCCAAGGGTAATGTGCGCGCACACTCACGCAACTCTTTCCAGAATAATCTCATGATCGTGTCGGTTCACTATGGACGTGCGAAGGAAGCGGGTGATCGAATCTGCTGGATCGTTGCAGCGACAAATACGCGATCACCCGGTCGCTCAACGTTGTCGCGATCATTTCAATATCACCGCCAGTGACGTTGGCCAAACGATCCGCGAGATCGTCCGCTGCATCCGCCACGCAGATTTGCAGGCGATTTCCAATCGGACGAATTTCAACCAAACCACTGACTTGTCGTCGCACGATCTCTGTTGTTTCATCACTGATCGACTCACCCGTGAACTGAATTTCAAACCGTGAAACGCGAAGTTGAAAATCGGCTAAGTCAGTATGCACCAGCAAACGACCGTCGATCATCACTGCCACGTCATCGGCAATCCGCTCGACATCGTCGAGGTGATGAGTGCTGAGCAGGACCGTTCGCGGCGTCGCCTGGGTCGACTCCGCTTCGTTGACTGCGATGAATTCCAACAACGTTTCGTTGAGTGCCCGACGACTGACAGGATCCAGACCGAGCGCGGGATCGTCAAGAATCAACAACTCTGGATCGGCCGCCAACACGCTGGCTAAACTCACTCCCGCCCGTTGACCACGACTAATCTGGCCACACCGTTGTCGGCGGTCGATGGCAAAGTGCTCAACGATTTGAGCGAAGCGGTGATGGTCCCAGCGTGGCTGTATGTCACGGCACAGCGATTCAATCTCACTCACTCTCATCCAGCCAGGCAAGTAATGTCCTTCGACAAGGTATCCGATACGCGCAAGATGTTCAGGCGGCATTTGTTGCGAATTCTGGCCGAGCACAGTGGCGTGGCCGCGGGTTGGGCAGACCAGTCCCATGATCATCCGAATCGCCGTCGTCTTACCCGCTCCGTTGAGTCCGAGCAGCGCCGTCACGCGCCCGGTTGGCACCGCGAAATTCAACCCATCGACCACCCGGTGTTGATGAAAATATCGCGTCAAGTCTTGAGTATGAATGGCGGTTGGCAGGTCAGCAATCATGTTCATTCCTTCCGCTTGCGGGATAGTTTTTCAATCTCGTTAGTTACCAATGCAAGGATCTCCTCGTCGTCAAAACCCAATGTTTTGGCTTCGCTGAGCAGGGGTTCGATGAGCGACTTGACCCGCCGCGTTCGTTCGGCCTTGGTATAAATCTCACGCCGCTGCGTCACGAAATATCCGCGTCCCTGTTGGCTCTCGATCAATCCATCCTGCACCAATTGCGTGTACGCTTTGGCAACGGTGTTGTGATTGACGACCAACTCTGCGGCCAATCCCCGCACGCTGGGCAGCCCATCGCCCACACTGAGCGTTCCTGTCGCGATCGCAGACCGCACCTGTGCAACGATCTGGCGAAAGATCGGAACATCACTGCCGGTAGAGATGTGGAGAGAAAACAAATTGAGACTCGCTTGTACGCTGTACTACAACAAACAGTACAGTAGGCATGTTGTGCGGACGTGTCAAGCGAGCGTCATAACAAAAATCGCCCAAACTTCTGTTTGGGTGCAGTGGCACGATTTACGTCACTCTGACGAAGAAAACTACCGCCGATTTCATACAAAACGCCGTTTTAAATTAGCCGATTGGACGTTAGCTTCGATTCAAAAGTGACGAAACCGTGGCTAACCATCAGGCACACTCCAACTACAATGCTCCTCTGCGCAATGACCGCTCAATCCGGTGTCCACCGTTTTAAAGTTGAGAACACTTCACCATGAAATCATTCTTTGCACGTCGCTTTGCAGTCCAATCGAAACGAAAAACTGGCCATTTTGCTGGTCCAGAGCGGATGGAGTCTCGGTTAATGCTCGCGGGCGATGCAGCAGTCGCGGTCGAAATGGCCACGGCGGAACCACCGATAACGGACGTGGCCCAATTTGAGAGGGCGAACGAGTCGAGCGGTTTAATCACGCCCCGGTCTATCGTGTTCGTGGACGCTGAAGTCACCGATTTTGATCCGCTGCTCCGCACCCTGTCGGCGGACACTGAAGTCGTGCTGTTGCTGCCCGACCATGATCCGCTCACTCAGATCAGCGACATCCTGGCCGCACGACGTGATATCAATAGTGTTCACATTGTCTCGCACGGTCGCCCTGGTGGGTTACGTTTGGCGGGGCAAAGCATCGATACCGAGCGATTGCGTTTCAACTCAGCGCGGCTCCACGAGTGGCAGCGCTCGCTTACACAGCACGCTGATATTTTGATCTACGGTTGTGACGTGGCGGCGGGACAACGTGGTGAACAATGGATGCAAACGCTCGCCACGTTGACCGCTGCCGACGTCGCCGCATCGAACGACCGCACCGGCGCGGCTAATCGAAATGGTGACTGGGTCTTGGAGAAAACAATTGGGCGGATTGAGTCGCCCTTAGTCGGCAGCCAACGCACCCGCGATACTTTTGCAGGCACGCTCGCGATTAATGTTTTCGCCGCCGGTGCGATGGGTGATGAAACGATGCAATTGAAAGTCGATGGAAACGTTGTCGCTCAGTGGTCGAACATCGGCGGTGATTTCAGCAATCGCGAGTTTCAAACGTTCTCTTACAGCGGCAATGTTGATCTACGAACCAGTTTCGTCGAAGTCGCGTTCGTCAACGATCTTTATGTCCCTGGCATGGTCGATCGAAATCTCTATCTTGATCGCATCGAGGTTGATGGCGTCGTGCTTGAAGCTGAAGCTGCCAATGTGCTCTCGACAGGTACATGGCGATCGAAGCTAGGGTTCCAACCTGGCTATTTGCAAACGGAAACGTTGCACGGCAACGGCAGCCTGCGGTTTGGAACTAACGCCGCCGATCCCAATACGATTGTGATCTCAGCTGCGGGGCAAACGGGTGAAGAAACGATGCAGTTGCTGATCAATGATCGCGTCGTCCGCACGTGGGAAAACATCAGCGGTGATTTCAGTGAGCGGTTGTTCAACATTTACGCTTTCCGTAGCGAAACCCCCATCGACATCGATCAGGTACGAATCGCATTTACCAATGATGCCTTCATAGAGGGCCAATTGGATCGCAACCTGATCGTAGACCAAATTTCGATTGGCGGAGAAATCTATCAAAGCGAACATCCCACGACTTTCTCAACAGGCACCTGGAACGAGGCCAACGGGGCAGCCGTGCCGGGACGTTATCAATCCGAATTGTTACAACAAAACGGGTCGCTGAAGTTCACCGACCAATCGTCACCGGGCATCGTTGATCTCGATCCTGGCGTAGATGGGTCGGTAATCTCCATCCGCGCCAAAGGAGACGTTGGCGTCGAGCGTTTGGATTTGTGGATCGACGGACGACGAGCGACCACGTTTGATGTGACCGATTCGTTGGAGATCTATCAATACACTGCCACCGCAAATGTCCAGGCGAGTCAAATTCGGGTGGAATTCAACACCGATGAACGTGGGATCGCAGTGGGACGCGATGCCAACCTGACTGTGGACTACATTGAAATCGACGGCGTTCGCTATGAGACCGAGTCCAACAGCACGTACAGCAGTGGAACCGGCTTCGTCGGGACCAAGGTGCAGTTCGGGTTTGGGCATGGTCAGTCCTTGTACGTCAACGGTTTTTTTCAGTTTGAAGCCGTCGTGATTCGCGATGACGTGTTCTCCATTGCCGAAGATTCGATCACCGTGCCCTTGGCCATTTTAGCGAACGATTCGGTCGCCGATGGCTATACGGCGACTCCGCTGATTGTTCGCGCTCCTGAAAATGGCGTGTTGCAATTTGTTAGTGGCCAGTGGCTGTACACGCCCAATGCTGAATTCGTTGGTACCGATGAGTTTCAATATGCGATCACTTCGCTGAGCGGTTCTCGGCAACTCAGTTCGGCGACCGTGCGGATCGACGTCAACCAGTCGCACCAACAACCTCAGAGCCAAATCAATCCGGCTGTCGCTAGCGAACTGACTCCGTCGGGCAAATCACTCGTACTACAGAAATACGTTCAACTGCCGCTTGGTGAAGGCGGTCGCCAACCGCGCATGAATGCGATGGCAACCACTGGCGAGCGAACGTTCATCGTGACCGATGGCTCGGTTGATAATGAGGGTCGTATCTACGAACTTGTTCGCAATGAAGATGGGAGCGTGCGAGCGGATCTGTTCATGGATGTCGGTGCGGCGTTCTTTGGCAGCACCGGTTTGAAAATCGACAACTCCAGTCCACTGAATGGTTTGCGCAGTGTCGCATTTCATCCTGAGTTTGCCACCAATGGAAAGTTCTACACGTCGATCACCAGCGAGCGTCCCGACGATCCGTCTCAGCATTACTACCTCAGCGACACGGACACACCTATTGACGTAGAAAGTGTATTGGTGGAATGGTCCGTCGATGTGGCGACGGGGCAGTTCGATCCAAACAGTTTCCGTGAAGTGTTCCGAGTCGGCATGCGAAACTCAGAGCACTCGATTCGTGGGATCAAATTCAATCCGTATGCTCAACTAGGCGATGAAGATTACGGTTTGCTGTACATCGGCCACGGTGACGGCAGCGAGCAATCTGCGCTCTCAGGCGACGGGCAAGCGGGCGATGCGCTAGGGAAGGTTTTGCGAGTTGATCCCTTAGCGACTGCCAACAAACCGTTCACCTCGCCTGAGTCGAACCCGTATTTCGGATTGCCGTGGATGATCGACGAAGCCTACGCGATTGGTTTTCGCAATCCACACAACCTCACGTTTGCCCGTGATGCGAGCGGCACCGTTCACTTGATCGTGACAGAAGTCGGACGCGACAACGTCGAAGAAATCAACATCGTCCGTGCCGGTGGGAACTACGGGTGGGCAGACCGCGAGGGTGTGTTCGTGCATGAACGCGAGCTGTTTGAAGTCAACGGGAACATCAGCCTGCTGCCTGCCGACGAAGCCACTCGCGGATTGATTTATCCCGTGTCATTGCTCGGCCACGAAGGCACCAGTGGGCAAACGTTCGTAGGCCAAGCCCTCGCGGGTGGCCATGTCATTCAGAACGGTTCGTCCCCGCTCGACGATCAGTTCATCTTTGCTGAATTCGCGACCGATGGCCGCGCGTACCACATCGATTTTTCGGATGCTTTGCGACAGACCACGTCGCTCGATGCGGCTGATCCGACTCGCGACGAACCCGATGAGCTAACTTGGCTGACGCCACAGGAACTCACGATTTTGTATGATCACGACAACGACGCATCCACAACGCCACTGGTTCGGGCTTCGATTCGCGATGTGCTCGACGATGAACCGGAGTTTGAACAGGTGCCATCGGCAGGCAAAATTCGAGCCGATATTCGCTTTGGCCAAGGCGTCGATGGAGAGCTGTACGTGATGAATAAACGTAACGGTTGGGTGTACTTGGTGACAAACACCGTTAACGAAGCCGTTTAGGGTTTCGCCATTTGTGGAAACTCAATCCCACCAACTAAACCACGGTCAATGACCCACACGTTGCGAAACCGAACTGGGTCTCCATGATCTTGGATCTTGGTTGGCAACAAGGTTGGTGATTCATCTTTGCCAGCTCCGGTCTGTGCGGGTAATTCGACATCGTTTTGCACCATCACACCGTTCACCCACGACGTGACGTGAGCGTTGCGAAGTTTACTGCCATCGGCGGCGAACCGAGCGGCGGTGAAGTGCACGTCATACGTTTGCCAAACCAACGGCGGAAATGCCATGTTCATTTCTGGTGTCTTGAAACGATAGAGTGCACCCAGTCCATTAAAGACGTTCTCATCACCGAACGAATCGAGGATTTGACATTCATATCGGCTCTGCAAATACAGGCCACTGTTGCCTCGACTTTGATCACGCGCTCGCGGCATGTGCGGGATGCGGAATTCTAGGTGCAAGTCGAAATCACCCAGCATGAACCGGACGTCAGCACCTTGGCTGAGCAAGCCTTCGGGAGTCATGATTGCCGTCGTGAACGCGGACGTGTCAGTGCCGTTGAACAATACCATGGCACCTTCGGGTGGCGTCGCGCCGAGCGTGGGACTTTTGCGTTCAACTCGTGGTAGCGACGCGAGCGTCGTGCCACTGGCGTCAATGACTTTGCATTCTTCACTACCCGCAAACATCGCCCAAGGGCCACCCGAGAGCACGAGCGTTTGATCACTTCGGCGGCCGAACAACAGCATTGGGTCTTCATTCTTGAACCCCTCTTGCCCAGGTAAACCGCCTTGATAAACACGGGCTTCAAATTCACCTTCGCCGAGGTTACGAACTTGCACACCAATTTTGTCGGCAGACTTCATCTCACCGACATATTCACCGACCAGTGAGAAATCAATCGCAGCGGGTCCTTTGGTCGGCGGCATTGTCCAGACGCCTTTGGCTACCCATTCTGGATCGGGTTCAGGTGTTGCAGAAACAGGGATCGGTGCGTCAGCGGGTGCCGCTTTTTCATCGGCGTCATCGGCTGGCATTGCAGGCTTGTCAGCGGGTTGTTCTGCCTTTTTAGGATCCTCTTTCTTCGGTTGCTCGTCTTTCTTCGGTTGCTCGTCTTTTTTCGGTTGCTCGTCTTTTTTCGCAGGTTTTGTTTCGGGCTTATCGGTGGCCGGTTTGGCGGGTTCCGCTTCCGCTGGTTCCGCCTTCGCTGCCTCCGATTTCGTCGGTTCAGGCGTTTTTTCAGGCTCAGCAGCAGGTTTCTGATCTGGTTTTGGGGCCGCTTCCTTGGAATCGTCATTCGCCGGGGCGTCAGCAGCAGCGGCCTCTTGACCGACGGCAATGCTGACGGGTGTCGACAACAGGGCACCTAAAAAAGCGATGCCGAAAATCATCCTGATGCAGCGGCGTATAGCCGGTCGTGGCAAGAAACAGGTAGTCATATCAAGAAATGCGGGGTTGGAGGGCAAGGAGGGTCTCGGGGATTGTCAGGGATCAATCATTGTAATTGCAAGTAAGCGACCATCGTGAAGCTTTGAGTGAGAGTTTTCTAACTCTGTTTGGGGCGAAAACAGGTCGCGTTTGACCATTGATGCGGGCATTTGCTGGGTCGATCCGCTAGGTCGGTAGTCGCGGTATCATGTGCGTGGTAGCGACAGTCTTGGCGACTTTCGTGGAGGTGCTGGTGTTCATTTGTGTGCTTGAGAAATCTTTTTCGATGTCAAATTCAACGGATTTTGTTTCCAGCGACACTCGTCCGATCGAATTGCGCGGGTGTCGGGTTAACAATCTGAAGGACATCGATGTCGATATCCCTCGCGGTAAACTGGTAGTGATCTGCGGTCTATCGGGCAGCGGCAAAACATCATTGGCCCTCGACACGCTCTATGCCGAAGGCCAACGTTGCTACATCGAGAGTTTTTCGGCTTACACGCGGCAATATCTGGCTCGCTTAGAGAAACCTGATTGTGATTCGATCAACGGTATCCCGCCAGCCATCGCGGTCACGCGAGCCTCGGCAGTCAAAAATAATCGCAGCACCGTGGCCACGGCGACTGAGATTGCCGAACATCTGCGGTTGCTATTCGCCAAGGCGTCCGACCTGACGTGTTACTCGTGCGGGCAACCCGTTGAAGTCGATAGCCCGAGCAGTGTGGCGGCGGAAATGGCTGATCCGATCAGCGGTATCTCACGGGCGATCGTCGGTTTTGAAATCTGGCTGTCTGATCGAGTCACCGCCAGTGAGATCTTGTTGGGCCTGCAACAAGAAGGCTATCTGCGGTTGATCCTTAAAGGCGAAACGTTTCAGTTGTCCGATGAAGATCGCGGGCCACTGGCCCGGCGAATTGGCAGTCGGGGGGCGTCTGCGATCGCTGTCGTTGATCGCTTGTCAGGTGATTCAGAGTTGTCGCGATGGACAGAGTCACTGGAAACCGCCATGGCCGAAGGTAACGGACGCGGAGTCGTTCTATTGCAACGGCGTCACGGCAAATCCAATGAAGAGAATACTCAAACGAACGAGACAGCGAAAACCGTTGTCGTCGATGGCAATGAAATGGTGCAGCGGATTGTTAGTGATCGGCGGCGTTGTGATCAGTGTGACTTGGATTTTCCGGATCCCGTGCCGAGACTGTTCAACTTCAACCATCCACTGGGGGCCTGTTCGACGTGCGAAGGTTTCGGTGACGTGTTGAATGTGGACATGTCACGTGTCGTCCCTGATCCGTCGCTATCGCTGCGCGACGGTGCGATCGCACCCTGGAACACTCCGTCGTACAGCCATGAACTCGAAGAGTTGTTGGCGCTCGCTGAGGACGAAAACATTCGTGTCGATGTGCCATTTTCCAAGCTTAAGAAATCGGAATTAAAGAAGATTCATGGCGGCGTTGCCAAGCACAAATTTGGTGGACTCGATGGTTTCTTTGCTTGGCTAGATCGCAAGAAATACAAGATGCACGTGCGTGTCTTTGCCGCCCGCTTCCGCAGTTACTCAACCTGCCCGATGTGTTCTGGCAAACGTCTCAAACCCGAAGCTCTCGCCTATCAGATCGCCGGACATTCCATTGCCGACGTGCTGTCAATGCGGTGTGATCAAGTCACACAATTCTTAGATATGTCGAATAACGCAGATGCCGCGAAAGTCGACGTCGCCGATGGTCGTGTCCGAAACCACGCGACGGATTGGCATTTAGCGACGGTGGCGGAGGCCGATGAGCAACGGCGTTATCACATCGCCCGCGAACCCGTCCGGCAGGTACAAGATCGTTTGCGATATCTCGATGCGGTTGGTTTGGGTTACTTGGAACTCGACCGACCGTTGCGGACGTTGTCGGGAGGCGAGACTCAGCGGATCGCGTTGACGTCCGCGCTGGGTAGCACACTGATCGGGATGCTGTATGTGCTCGATGAGCCGACGGCGGGTTTGCACGCTGATGATGTTCGCAATTTGATTCAAACGATCATTCGCTTGCGAGATCGTGGCAACACCGTTGTCGCTGTTGAACACAATGCACAATTGATCGAGGCCGCTGATCATGTGATCGAGATCGGCCCTGAGGCGGGTGCCGGTGGCGGATACCAAACGTTCGCAGGCACTCCCGCAGAATTACTCGACGATCCCGATGCGATCACCGGACCATACTTGGTCGACACTGACTCGCCGACTCGCCGCCGTGTTCGCAAACCTCAGCATTTCATCGAATTGCGGGGAGCGAGCGGGCACAATCTCAAAAACGTGGATGTTGCCTTTCCACTCGGGACACTGTGCGTGGTCACGGGCCGTTCGGGCAGCGGCAAGAGTAGTCTGATTCATGACACCTTGTTCGGTGCCGTCTCAACACGGCTTGCCGAGCGACGTGGAGAATCGGTGTCCGTCGAGACGTTGCCGTACGAGAGTTTGCACGGTGTCGAACGGATCGAGGATTGCTTACTCGTCGATCAATCTCCGATCAGTCGTAGCCAACGCAGTTGTCCGGTGACGTTTGCCAAAGCGTTCGACGAAATACGCAAGGCGTTCGCGGACACCGTTGACGCGCGGATTCGCAATTTCAAAGCCGGTCATTTCAGTTTTAACTCTGCCGCTGGGCAATGTGCCGCGTGCGAGGGTGCTGGCGTGCAAACTGTCGACATGCAATTCCTAGCCGATGTCTCGATGCGATGCCCTGAGTGCCGGGGGCGGCGATATCGTGACGAGGTTTTGCAGATTCGCTATCGTGACCGCACCATTGCGGATGTCTTGGAGATGACCGTGGGCGAGGCATACCAGTTTTTCCGGGCGATGCCCAAGGCACAAGCACGACTGAAACGTTTGATTGACGTGGGACTCGAGTACATTCATCTTGGTCAACCGGCCACGACGCTCTCGTCGGGTGAAGCTCAACGACTCAAACTCGCCGCCTTCTTAGCAGGATCGGCTCGCAAGCGAACGTTGTTTTTGATGGACGAACCGACGACTGGGTTGCACTTCGCTGACATCGAGCGATTGATCGGTTGTTTTGATGCGTTGATCGCTGATGGTCATTCTCTAGTCGTGATTGAGCATCACCCCATGTTAATGACCGCAGCCGACTGGATCATCAACGTCGGGCCAGGTGCCGCTGATGAGGGCGGTCGAATTGTCTTCTCACGCGAGAATTCGCTGTCTGAGAACTACTCACCATCTTGATACCGAACCGACAACCTAACACTGCTGCCTGAGATGAGTTAAAGTGATCATTCACAGCGTACGGTCATTATTTTCACTCCTTACTTATCTTTGAATTCAATCGTGTACGAAACAACTTTAGGAACCCGCGTCTTGAGAGGTGCGGAGGCGCGTCTAGTCGCCAGTGTCGCTTGGTCGTTGACGGATCATCTGCGCAAAATGGTTCCCAGTTCTCAGGGGCAGACTTGCAGCGATCTGATCGACATCCCAACCTTGCACGCGTTAACAATGGAACAGGTCATCGTGTTGATTGACCGTGTCACGATGTTTTTGCTTGACCCCGCTGTCAGGGCTCCGAAACGAACCGCTATCCTCGACGCTACCATCGCAGCACTCTATCAACAGATTGCTGACGATGTGCAATCAGAAATAGACGTGGCAGCAGATCTCGAAGCTTATGAGGACGATGATGACGACACCCTCATCCGGACCATGCTGGTGGCGGCGTCTGAGCAAACTTCGGATCCAGAAAGTTCTCCATTGCATACGCCGCATCCTGAGTGTGCGGTGATGGAGTCTTGGGAACTCGTGATTGAGCGACTGCGTGATCGCGTGCTGCCCGATACAGACTGGTTGCTCGAAGCGGACATGCTCGACTTGCAACCGGGCGAGAGTGCGAAAATGAAGAAATGTATGGGGATCGACAACGACTATTTCATTGATGTCATGGCCGACGCTTCGGTAGACGATGCCGTATCGGCTTGGTGCGATATGATGCAGCGGATCAGCGGTCGGCGGTCCGAGAAGTGGCGGTTTGGCGGCGGTTTGCCAGTACCCGAAGATGCGGATCTTCCGCCGCGAATCGAAATTCTCAGCTTCACCGAAAACTATCCAGATAACTTGGAATTGTTCTGATGTCGGGTGCGATCACGGCCGGTTTTTTTAGCGAGATTTCTTGCAAATGCTTCGCTGAGGTCGATACCGGATTGATTGGCTAAACAAATCACCACAAACAAGACATCGGCAAGTTCATCGGATAACTCACCCAGCGATTCACCGGGTTTGCGGGATTGCTCGCCGTGACTGCGAGATAAAATTCGTGCGACTTCGCCAACCTCTTCGACGAGCTGCGCGAGATTGGTCAACTCGTTGAAATATCGCACGCCGATCGTTTGAATCCACTGGTCGACCTGCGATTGAGCGTCGGCAATCGTGAGCAAGCCAGGCGTTATTTCGCTCGCCGACTCACTCACGGTTTGGCCAACAACAAATACGTCCCACTTTTGCCAGCCACGGCAATGTCCATGCGATTGTCTTGATTAAAGTCCTCGACGACGATCTGCAATCCCGTGCCCACGCGACCCTCGTCAATCGTGTGTCGTGTGAACGATTTGGTTTCTTGATTCCAACGATACCAATACATACAGGGCACGTCTTTGCCGCCTGGATCGTTGCCGTTGTGCGCGTAATATCGTTTGCCAGTGATCAAGTCAGGATGGCCGTCACCATCGAGGTCCTTCCATGCCAGCGAATGAGGTTGCGAATAGCCTCGGTCGATTTGGTGTTCTGCCCACTGGATTTTGCCATCGGTTTCCGAAACCCCTTGATGTTCCCACCACTGCAAGCCGAAATCGTGGCCGTTGCCGTAGATCAAGTCGTTATCTCCGTCACCGTCGAGATCGGTAACAATCATCGGCAAGCTGGAGTGCAGGTTCCAATCCGCGTGATACTTCCACGGGCCGGTCCACGGTCCATCGGCGGGTTGTTCGTACCAGCCATTGCCGACCAGAATGTCTTTGCGGCCATCGCCACTGATATCGCCGATGGCAATCCCGTGACCGTTGGCATCAGGGCCAACGAGATGTCGTTTGACGTCGAAAGCAGCCTGACCTTTCTCCGGTGCATCTTTTGGTACTAGCCGCCAAATAACCATCGGTGTCGTCGGTTTCCAGCTATTGACGATCCATTCCGGAGTACCGTCGCCATCGATGTCTTCGAGCAATTGGCCTTCGTTGTTCGAGGCCCCTGTGTCGACAAGCAAATTCTGCGGCCACTGTTTTCCTAAACGCAAATCTTCGTCGCCTGGATTGCGATACCAGTGGACTTGGGTTGGTAAAAACGAACCGGCGATGACGTCGAGTCGTCCATCGCCGTCAACATCGAGCAGATAATCACCGTTGCTTTGCACGTAACCATTCCAATCGTCAACGTTTCGCAGTGGCCGGGATGCCCAATCACCATTGGAAAACCAGTTGCGACCGGCGACGATGTCGAGTTTTCCATCACCATTGACATCACCAGCGGCGATCCCCTCGTTCGCATCAACGGTGAGTTGGCGGACATCGAACTGCAACGTTTCCTCCGCCAGGGCTGGCCAAGCCAGCGCGAGGCAAAGAGCGAGTGCGAGGGGGTTTATCACATGAAATCGGGACATAGTTGGGTTCACTGTTTCTTTTCAGTTTCGGAGCTGGCGATTCGTCCGCCTTGAGTGAGTACTTCGAGTTCGTCTTGGAACTGTTTCAGGAGTGCCTCTTTGCCGGGATAGCCGACGTGGGCAGCCTCGACAATCCCGCTAGGGGCAATTACCAAGGTTAGTGGAATCTTCTTTGCCGAGAAGGCGTTCATCAATTTGCCTGTGGGATCGACGGCCACCTCGACACCCCAATCTTGCTCTCCGGCAAAGCCGGTCACGAGCGAAGCGTTCTCGCCCGCATTGACGGCGTAGAACACGACGTTTTTGTCAGCGTACTGATCGACAGCCGATTTGATCACGGGCATCGCTCGCATGCAGGGACCGCACCAAGTGGCCCAGAAATCGAGCACAACTGTTTTGCCTTCGAGATCTTTCGCAGTGACTTCGCTGCCATCGAGAAGTGTCAGTGAATAATCGGGGGCCTGCTTACCGAGCAGCGGGTGGCTGCCGATCGCGTTGGCGATCTTTTCTTGGTAGTCGGCGAGCGACTCGTACTTCGTAGCGTCGGTCGGCGGGACGAAGCGAAACAGTTTGTCTTCGACTTCACCGGTGACTCGCCAAGATAGAAAATCGTAACGCAGCGAAAGCTCGTAACCTTGCGGGACATGGACTTGGCCGCTCGCCGCCAACATCGGCGTCAGATTCACGAGCAATCGCAAGGGACGCGGTTGCTCTTCGTCGGTCATCCACAAATCCCAGATCACCCCATCGTCTTGGGTGCCGCGAATACGAATCGACTCGGTACGTCCACGGAACAGCGTTTCCCCAATTAAATCAACCGAGAGCATACCCCCGAAGAAGGTGACCGAAGGATCGACTCCAGCCATCGTCAGCGCCAGCATCGGCTCGGGGTAA
This sequence comes from Rhodopirellula sp., assembly GCA_041740155.1. GTDB lineage: Bacteria > Planctomycetota > Planctomycetia > Pirellulales > Pirellulaceae > Rhodopirellula. The sequence goes on along the minus strand of JBGSMN010000207.1, from coordinate 6,406 downwards.
GGACCAATATCGATCGGCGTCCGCGTGACGAGGGTTTGATTGTTGAGCACTTCTGGCAATTCGTAGAAGGCTTCGGGCGAGACCGCGACCGTGCTAACCTCACCATCGGAATAGATGCGTTTGCGATCTTCATCGGACTTGTGATAGATCGTGTACTTGCCAGGAAATTTGGAAGCGATTTGAAACGTAGAATGCTCCGTTGAAAGAATTTCGCCGTGCATCACCGTTTCCACTGACAATTCGACTTTCGCGCGAGAGACGTCGGCGTCTGCGATTGCGGTGAACAAGGGCAACAGTGCCGCGCGGACTTCATCACTCGGTTCAAACGTTGGTTTTTCAGCATTCGTTTTGTTTTCAACTTTCGCTGCGTCTGTCGCATTCGCTGTGTCTGTTGCTTTCGCGTCGTCAGCGACAGCAACTCCCAATGCGCTCGAAGCCGCGATGCTGACGACAAGCAATGCTTGCAAAACGCTGCACCGGGGGAGTCGCGGGAAGTTTTTGGAGATCGCTAAGTTGTTGTTGACGATGTTCATCCGTCGCAGGGTGGGTGTCAAGGAAGAGAAAGCTGGATTCACGAAGCGTTTGTCGTTTTCAGATACTCATAACTCTGCACGATACTCTCCAGCGGTGCGGGCGAATGGTCTTGTTCGACGTGACATTGATCAACGCCAATTTCCATGGCCAATCGCATCACCGCTGGGATGTCAATCACGCCGTCACCGAGTTCTTGGAACGCCTCCTTGGGAACGGCGGATTCATCGGTGATCACGGGCGTATCAGCCAGCATGTCTTTTAAGTGAACTTGGCTGATCCGGCCTGCCAAACGTCGCATCATCGCGAGCGGGTCATGGCCACCAATTTTGACCCAGAACACATCGAGTTCAAACTCCATGTGCTGAGGGTCAAATCGCTCAATGAAGATGTCGTAGGCGGTGTACGGTTTCGCATCCGGTTGCTTGTCGGCTTCGGTAGCGAAGGGTTGGAATTCAAAGGAGTGATTGTGGTAACACATCCGCATGCCTGCGGCTCGGGTTTTATCGGCAGCCACGTTAGCGGCGTCGGCGATCGCGCGGCACTTGTCCGCAGTATCACGTTGGTCTTTGGCAATGTATCCAAACACGATATGTCGCAACCCGATCAGTTGGGCAGTTTCCAATACCGAATCGAGTGAAGCGACGCCTTCGCGCTGGGGCGCGGTGATGACGTTGAAATCGAGAAACGCACTGTGGACACACAGCCCGGCATCTCGAGCGATCGCAGCCAGCTTAATCGCGTCCTGGTCGATCTTCATCAATTCGACTTGCCAGTACCCCGCCGCTACGATCGCAGCGAGCGTACTGGCGGGATCGGCAGCGAGTTGCTCGCGGAGGGTGTAAAGCTGCAGTCCGATACGTTCGAGGTAGGGCAGATTCGACGCAGGAGTCGCGGCTGGTGGCGGCGTTTGGGCTGGCTCGTCGTTGGCCAAGATTCTTAACGGTCGGGCCAGCCAACTGGTCAACGCGGCCGCAGCCGTCATGCCGAGGGCGGCTCGACGTGAGAACGGATGCGTTTGCTTAGTGGCGTGTGTTTCGAGCGAGGCGCCGATCCTTGGCTGAGCGGGTGGTGTTGGGAGAGGCATCAGACTGGGTTAGATTCGGGCGGGCGATGTTCGGGCTGGGTTAGAGATCGCGTGATTGACGTTTTCGGCGGCTGTATTTTTCGAGTGTCCGTCGCTCGGCAGCGGTCAAACTGGATTCACCCGATTGATGGATTTTAGCTAAAATTCGGTCCGCTTCCCGCTCTTCTTCGCGAATTTTCTTTTCTGGGTCGTGGATCTTCAATTTTGCCCGGCGAGAACGCTGCCGCAGCGTCTCGGGCAAATCCGCCAACACAGTTAAATCGAGTTTGTGGAAACTCCATTGACGATGAACGTAAAGGAATCCAAACAAGGCACCCGCGAGATGGACGCCGTAAGCAGTCGAACTGCCACTCAATCCCGCAGCACCGAGCAAATTCATGAATACGATCAGCGAGGCAAGCACCCATGCTTTGATCGGGAACACGAACATGAACAGCAATTCACGGTTCGGGAAATAGCAAGCAAAAATGACTGTCATAGCCAGCACTCCGCCACTGGCACCGACCGTCATGGTGTTGAGTGAACTATTGGCAATCAGTGTCATGATCGAGGGGCTGACCAATGCTACGATGCCCCCAAAGATGATCGCCGCGAGATACGTCTTCAAAAACTCTTGGCCACCCAGTTTCTCCTCGATTGGTTTTCCAAACACATACAACATGAACATGTTCACCGCTAAATGAAAAATGTTGCCGATGTTGTGCAGAAACCCATAGGTTAATGTTTGATACCACAGCCAGGGGCGGTAAAGCGAGGTTCCGTGAACAGCAAAGTAGTCGTCGAGGTAACTGCGTTTTTCAGTGTATCTCGCCTGCAAAATGGCGCGATCCGTATCCGTCATCTCGATGCTGTTGTATTCCGTGGGCATCGGATGTTTGACGTTATACTGTGCCAGCAACTGGACCACGAACACAACGACGTTGACCACAATCAGAATGACCAGCATGCTGCGCGGGTTCTCAACGCGATCCCACGGTGTGCGTTCGGCGCGACCGTAGTCGCGATCATTGATCCCCATGATCTTCGATCCTCGTCGAGTGTGTCGAGCAGCTTGGAAGTGGTGGAGGTGAATAAAACGGCCTCTCCCAACTTTGTGGGGAGAGGCTAGAGATGTCGCTGCCTCACCATCGGAACTGCGAGAGCTCCAATGGGGAGGATGCGGTTAGCACAGAAAAGTAGCGTTAATCGCGGGAGCGGCCACCACCGCCACCATCGCGACGTGGACCGCGTCCACCGCCTCCGCCACCACTACCGCCTCGTCGACGGCGTGGACGATCTTCACCTTCGCCTTCTCCGCCACCACCTTCGCCTTCTTCCAGTTCGGCAGCCAATGGGTCTTCCAGGCCGAGTTCTTCAAGGGCGCGACGACGACTCAGCTTCACGCGGTCGTGCTCGTCCACATCGATGACCAAGACTTTCATCTCGTCACCAACGGCAACGACGCGATCGAGATTGCTGATGTACCCACCACTCATTTCACTGATGTGAACAAGACCATCGCGACCAGGCAGAATTTCGACGAACGCACCAAACTCTTTGATGCTGCTGACGATGCCGTCATAGATCTTGCCGATCTGAACCGTTGCCGTGCAAGCTTCGACCATCTTCATCGCTTCCATCGCCGATTCCTTGTTGCTGCTCGCGACGAGCACGGTGCCGTCATCATCAACTTCAATCACCGCGCCAGTGGACTCTTGAATGCCACGGATGTTCTTGCCGCCTGGTCCGATCAGGGCACCGATCTTGTCGGGAGCGATCTTCGTGCGGAGCAAGCGCGGAGCGGTTGGCGAGATCTCGCGACGTGGTCGTGGAATCGTCGTCAACATTTTCTTCAAAATTTCAATCCGCGCATCACGCGATTGCTTCAACGTCGCCCGGATAATGTCTTCGCCAACACCAGTGATCTTGAGGTCGAGCTGGATCCCGGTGATGCCGTTTTGTGTTCCGGCGATCTTGAAATCCATGTCACCGAAGTGATCTTCGGTTCCGAGAATGTCGGTCAACAAGTGCCAATCATCAGGCGAGTTCTGCACGAGACCGATCGAGATCCCAGCAACGGGGTTGCTGATCGGCACACCCGAGGCCATCAAACCGAGTGTCGCACCACACACCGATGCCATCGACGAACTGCCGTTGGATTCGGTGATGTCGCTGATCACGCGGATCGTGTACGGGAACGCTTCAGCAGGCGGTAACACGGGCGCGACGCTGCGCTCAGCCAAACAACCGTGACCAATTTCGCGACGACCAGGGCCACGAATCGGACCGCATTCACCGACCGAATAAGATGGGAAGTTATAATCGAGCATAAACTTCTTGCTGTACTCGTCTTGCAAACCGTCAACACGTTGTTCATCGCGACTGGTTCCTAACACGATCGTGATCAGAGCTTGCGTCTCACCTCGTTGGAACAATGCCGATCCGTGAACGCACGGCAACAAATCGGTTTCACAATGAATCGCACGCAGCGAGTTGCGATCGCGTCCGTCAGGCCGTGTGCCGGCGCTGATTAAATCGCGAACGACTTTTTCCTCCAAGTCATGCCAAATCTTCTTGAAACGATTGACGCAAATCGCACCGTCCGCATTCGGATCAGGAATGACTTCACCTCTCGCACGATCACGAAGAGCACGAACGGCTTCAGCGCGAGCCTGTTTACCAGACGTTTGCTGAGCACGGCGGAACTCGTCGTAGTAGGCGTCGTTCAAACGACCAAACAGACCATCGTCGGCGGGCGATTCAAACGGAACCTTGGTTGGATTGACCTTTTGGTATAGCTCCTGCTGCAAGTCAATGACTTCGCGGATAATGCTGTGAGCGAACTGGATCGCTTCCATCATCTCGTCTTCGGGCATTTCATTGGCAAAGCCTTCGATCATGGCCACCATTTCACGGTCACCCGAAACAATCATGTCGAGCTCGGATTCTTCGAGTTGATCGAAGGTCGGGAAGGCAATGAGCTTGCCATCGACCTTGCCAACACGCACGCTGCCCACAGGGCCTTGGAACGGCAGCGGGCTGATGTGCAAAGCCGCACAGGCACCGTTCATAGCGAGCACGTCGCCATCATTTTGCAAATCGGAAGCAATAACCATCGCTTGGATTTGGACTTCGTCCATGTACCCGGCTGGCCAGAGCGGACGAATAGGGCGATCCATCAACCGTGAGCTGAGAATCTCTTTCGTGCTCGGACGACCTTCTCGCTTGAGAAATCCGCCAGGAAACTTACCGGCAGCGGCAAGCCGCTCGCGGTAGTCGCACATCAGCGGAAAAAAGTCGATACCTGGACGTGGCGTACCTGATGTAGCGGCCACCAAGACCACTGTGTCGCCGTACTGCACCAGCACGCTGCCGGCGGCCTGTTTAGCGACGTGCCCCGTTTCAAAGGACAAGACCGAATCGCCGATTTTTCGCTCAACGCGAATTTTGTGAATACTCACCGCAACCTCAATTTTTCTTTACTTTTTCCTACAAACAACAAAAACGGCGACACTCATGGCCGCCAACGAACCCGATAAATGCCACGAATCCCATGACCAACGATTGCTCTCGCACTGCCCAAACGGCATGTCGGCGAAAAGCGGAAAAACGCGGCAATGGGGTATGGCATGGAGTGATGATGCAAACATCACGGCGGCACGACTCGAGAAACATCGTGCCACTTCCACATGCGCGTCCGAAACAATCAGTCGCTCGGAACGACGCGTGAATGGTCAAATAAGAAATGCCCGCAGCCTGCGGGCGTCCAGTAGTTCTGCGTAACAACAGAGAGAGTGAAGGCACTCGCGAAAACCAATCCAGGAGCGAACCCGCTCCAGTAGGCCAATCGAGGCGCGGTCGAGGAACCGCGCCGTCGACCGAACTGATGAGAAACTACTTGCGGATGCCGAGCTTGCCGATGATATCCAAGTACCGCTGTGGGTCTTGGCCACGAACATAATCCAGCAACCGACGACGGCGACTGACCAAACCCAACAGCCCACGGCGGGAGGCGTAGTCCTTGCGGTGTGTCCGCATATGCTCAGTCAAGCCGTTAATCCGTTCGGTCAGAATCGCGATCTGCACTTCAGGGGATCCGGTATCTGTAGCGGTCGAGCCATGTTCGCCGACCACTTCCTTCTTGCGTTCTTTCGAGATCGTCATGCCGAAATCTGTTTCCTAGATGAATCCAATATGGGGGTCACGTGCCACCCGCGTCAGACCCAATTTTGTGTTAAATGATTTTGTCGGAAGTCTAACGTGCCACCCTGCAAACGCAACGTCAAATTCAGGCTGGTTGCGAATTTTATGCTTTTTGCTTGACCAACCCCAAGCCTCAAAATCGAAGCGATTTTTGTCGATGAGAGCGAACGGCACAGGGGACTGTGCCCTCCCTGAGTTGACCAAAGTAGGAGGGCTTTACCTTGCCGATCGAAACCTAATTTCTAGAATAGATGAAGCACTAAGCACCTCCGCACAAATAATCACACAAAACATCATCAGCCGGAACGCGCTAGCGTCCGGTTTTTTGGAACCGTGAGCTAGCGCTCAACGGCTAATTAAACCCAAAAATTTGTGCGGCGGTGCTTAGGACGATGTGACCGACGCGATCGGTCTCATTCTGTTCCATGTAAGTTGCCATACACGGCTAAAAGACGCTTTTCATTCTAGCGTTGGTGGACCCAGCAGCTCCGCTTTCTCCGGGTCGTTTTTCCACTGGAACTTCTCGGCGAATTCGGCGGGGGTGTAGGTGCGTTGGGAGCCGTCTTCGAGCATGGCGACGTAGACGAACTGGTCTTCGACGCCTTC
>JBGSMN010000176.1:0-179464 GCA_041740155.1 Rhodopirellula sp. | reverse complement strand
GCATGTTGGAATTCTGGCGAATCCCACTACGGTAAAACAATTTCTGCCGGTCGCTTTAGAGATGGCCGGGTTACGGCATTGCCTAACTGGACAGCGTCACTTGCTGAAAACGTGATGCTTCGTTGACTTGCCTTGCTCAGCGAGCACGGCTTCAGGTGTTGCCGTTCGCATCGCTAGCGCGCGTCGCCCCACACTGGCAATCGCAATCAGTGTGGCAATTAACATTGCTGCGATCGATGTTTCTTTGAGCCACGTGGGCGGTTGGCTGTTGAGCGACTGGCCCATTGTCCACACCCAATTCGTGATCTGCCAGCCTGAATAGCTGTAGGGTCGGTAATCGTTGTAATGCAGCCCGATCGAGTACGGTACCAACGCCGCGAATACTGCGACGGCAATCAACGCGGCCAAGCCGACTTCCACGCGTGGATGATTGTTGATGCGAACCACTGCGACTAATCCACGGACGCAGAGGAGAAGGACAATCAAGTAACTTGAATAGGTCACAATCAGGTTTCGCAACATCGAGAAATCTCGCGGACGCATCACGCTGCCAAGATCTTCCATCCGTTCCAACCCTACAAACAGCCCCGTCGTCACGAGCAGCGTCCCCAAACACGCGAAGACGAGTCCAGTGGCGGGGCCAGGAGTGAAGAACAATAGCAACGCTCGGCTGAGCAGATTGCCCGGCAACTCGCGCTGAATACGCGGTGTCATGCTGGACGATTCCGCAGCCATCAAGGCACCACTGAATGTCCATAACCCCGCCAAAAAGAGCATCGACGGAAAGAACACCATCAACACTTGCTCGCGATCTTCCCGTAACCATTCAATGGAAAACGCATTGAACATGAAGATCAAAATCGTCAAGGTTAAGATCGACCACCGCACACCACTGCTGCGGTTCTCACTCTCCGGTGTCAATTGCGCCGCAGTCACTGTCAGAAGCAGATGACCAATCGAGACGGTCAAAAGCATGGCCGTGACTAACAGGTAAACGGTCCAGCCCAACGTCAGCGGGTTGCCGTAAAGGATCGTGTAAACCACACCACTGCCGACGAGATACTCCGCCAGTAGCAGCACCATCAACACCACTAACAATGTGCTGATCCGTCCCGTCCTTCCGCGTGCCAGTGGCGCGAAGGCGAGCGCCGCGATGGTCAAAGCAATCGCAGCAGTGATCAATACAGCCATCATCAACGCGAGTGTCGGCAAGTCCACGCCACGGAGCGTGTACGCATAGGCCACACAAGGGAAAAGTGCGACGAGATACAACATCATTTGCAATGAGGCGCTGGCGAGCTTGCCGAGCACGATCTGCCAGGGACTCAGCGCCGTGATTGAGAGCAGTTCTAATGTGCCATCATCAATCTCGGCTTCGAGCGAGCGGTAAGCTGCCAAGGGGACGACTAACAGCATCGGAATCGCGAGCACGACGTAATATCCAATCAACATTCGTGGCGCTGACGGCGTCGTGTAGATCAGCGGCATGAGTGACAGACTGCCAGCGACGGTCCAGGCAAACGCCGCGACCAACAGCACCGAAAACGTGCCTACGAATTGTCGACTCTTGAGCGCTTGACGGGTCTCTTTGATCAGGATTGGATTGAAGGTGTCACCCATCTTCTCCGCCCAGTAGTCTGTCCACGACAACCAGCGTTGCCCGGTTGAGCGTTCACCCGGTGAGGGTTTCATGATCGACGATTCGGGAACAGCTTGGATCGTGCTCATTCGCGGACGCTTTGTGATTACAACGGAAAAAAAAGGCGGATTGGGAAAGGAATGACCGCTCATCTTATCGCATTGGCAACGATGCCGGGATATCTCGCCGCGTAGGAACTATCAATGTCGGATTTGGGGGTAGCCGAAGTCGTCGAGACTTTCGTTTCCGTAGTTGCTGGCACGAGCTTGTTTCGGATGCTGTTTACCGGCACAGTGGCGATAGTTACTGCGGGATGGTCAATCATAGCCAGATCGGGCAAAATAGGCCTTCAGCAAACATTCACTGGCCAAGAGAGTCTGTTTTTCGATGCTATTTTTCGTACGAGACACCATTGCTAGCGGTCTGCCCCTTGGCGCGTCACTGACGGAGATGCCGACGACGGCTTCGCCTGCGTGGGTCATGCTCGTGTTTGCAGCGGTGATGATGGCCACGTATGTAGGTGTCGCGGTCGAGCGATTCCACAAAACCGTCGCGGCCCTGAGCGGGGCGGTCGTATTGGTGATCCTCAGTATCACGCTGGGCGTTTTCGAGTACCCGAAAATCTACGAGTTCCTCAAAGAGGATCTTAACATTTTCGGCGTGATCATTGGCACAGGCATCCTCGTGGACGTGGTGGGCAAGAGCGGGCTGTTCCATTTCTTGAGCATGTGGATCGTGCGTTTGACGGGCGGCCAAGCGAATCGGTTGTTCATCACGCTTTGCGTCGTGACGTTCCTGTTCGTCAGTGTGCTGACAATCGTGCCTGCGATGTTGATTTTGTGTTCTTTGGTGCTGGTGATTTGCCGCTCGCTCGGATACAAACCCATGCCATTGCTGTTGTCAGTGGCGATCTGCGCCAACAGCGGTGCGATCGCGACGTTCGCCAGCGGATTGCCAAACATCATGATTGGCACGGCAGCGGGAATTCCCTATGTCGATTTCTTAAAGGTGTCGTTGCCTTATGCGTTTGCCAGCCTGATCATGGCGATCGTGGGTTTGCGATTTTTCTTCCGTAATGACTTACCGTGGAAACAATCCGACGCAGAGAAAGCGGCACTGCGAGAACAGATTGAAGGCTTTGATCCGTGGGCGATGGTCGAGGATCGCCGCGTGTTGGTGCGAAGTGCGATCATCCTGCTCAGCACAGTGTGCGGATTCGCGCTCGCACAACCTCTGGGCGTTGGCATGGACTTTGTCGCAATCGTCGGTGCAACGGCGGCACTGTTGTTCAACAGCAAAGGTGTTGAAGACGCGATCGGTAAAGTCAATTGGACGGTGATTTTGTTCTTCATGGGGTTGTTCGTGATCATCGGCTGCGTCAAAGAGACCGGTGCGTTGAAGTGGGTGGCTGAACAAGTGATCGCAATTTCAGGCAATCAGATGGCATTGCTGATTCCGTTAATGGGTGTATTCTCGGCAGTGGCTAGTTCGATCGTGGACAACATCCCCGTGGCGGCGACGTTGATTCCAATCGTGCAAGATATCTCGGGTGGCGATACTGGCGTGGCAGCGGAACCGTTATGGTGGACGTTGATCATTTGCTGCAACCTCGGCGGCAATGGCACGCCGATCGGTTCGATCTCGTGCGTGATTGCAATCTATGCGCTCAAAAAAGAAGTGGGCGTGCATGTGAGTTGGGGCACATTCCTCAGACTCGGTGGCGCGATCATGTTTTTCCAAATCATTGGTGCCATTATGTATGTGTTGCTGATGCACTCACAAGGTTGGCTGCCGGCATTGTGAATGCGTGAGCTGACTTGCTTCACAACAAACACCAACTCGCGTTTCCATAAACGAAAGTAGAATTCCGATGGATGATGCATCTGAGATTGACCGGGACGTCGATGACGCGATGCGAATGTTCGAGCGCGCCCATGTCGGTTCGGCCACAGCATTGACGCCGATTCGTCCCTCACGGGTCCTACTCGTGCTCGATGGCTCGGGTCAAGACATCACGTCGGTGGCTGCTGCGAATCATTTTCGCAACGCCTACAATACCGAAACGTTGGTACTCGATGCTCGCGACTCCACCAATGTGGACGATTCCGGCCGCTCGGAACTGGCGACCGAAACGGCACCTAGCGTAAGCGGTGCGCGGGCGATCGTGCGACCGCCCGGTGAAGCCTTCGAGGCAATCTTGCAAGCCTTGAAAACGCACGACGTTAATCTGGTGATTGTGCCGTGCCCCTTCGGTCGCTCGTTCGATAAAGTCGGTACGGAGAGTGTGGGCACGGTGATTGATATTCTGTTGTCGCGTTGCCCAGTGCCGTTTCTCGTGACTCGGCATCCCGGGCAAACGCTGGCTGAGTGCGTTAGCCGTGTTTGTGTGATGATCGGCAGCGAGTGTGATGTGGAACATCGGGCCGCTGCTTGGGCGTTTGGATTGGCTGCCCAAGACGGCGAGGTGTCGCTCAACCTAGTCGTCGAGAAGGAACATTTTGAAAACGTGCGTACGATCATTGAAGCAGTCGATCCAGGCAAATCGTTTGACGTGTCAATGCTCAGCGATGTCTTGGCAAGTACGCATCAAAACCTACACGCAGCGATGAATGCCACTGCCCGGGAGCTGAAGTTACGATATCATCTGGCACCGCAAACGGGCGAGTTGGCACCGCCACAACTGTTGACGAATGCGGCGCAGCAATTGCTCGTCATGCCGATCGAGGTCGACGATCGCTTCACGCAAGGATTCGTTATTGACCGTATCCGCCATAGCCCGCACCCAGTGTTGGTGGTGGCGGGACACGTAACGGATCAGGCCTGAGTCGCCCTGGTGCGTTAAGTAGCGAAATGCCACATCGAAACCCTTGTCGAGTTCCGCTACGAAAACCTGACTTTTCTCATTCTTTTAACTGTAAATCGAACATGCCTGATACCCTGACGAATCTGCCTCAATACCGAGCACTTGCGGCGCACCACGAAACGATCGCCGACAAGCATCTGCGGGACCTGTTCGCGGAGCAGCCTGATCGCGGTAAAGAATTCTCCATCAATGCAGTGGGATTGTTTCTGGATTATTCCAAAAATCGCATCACGAAGGAAACCATCGAACTGCTGCTCGATCTAGCTCGTGGTTGTGATTTGCCCGAAGCGATCGAGGCCATGTTCTCGGGTGAAAAAATCAATCTGACCGAGGGACGCGCGGTGTTGCATACGGCCTTGCGCGCGCCCGCAGGTACGTCGGTGATCGTCGATGGCGAAGATGTCGTGCCCGACGTGCATGCGGTGCTTGACAAGATGGCGGGGTTCTGTGATCGGGTGCGCGGTGGCGAGTGGCTCGGACACACCGGCAAACCGATTCGCAACATCGTCAACATCGGTATCGGTGGCTCCGACCTGGGGCCTGTCATGGCGTATGAGGCACTCAAGTATTTCAGTGCTCGGGAATTGACATTCCGCTTCGTCAGCAACGTCGATGCGACGGATTTTGCGGAAGCGGTCGTCGATCTCGATCCGATGGAAACGCTATTCATCGTTGCCTCAAAAACGTTCACGACAATCGAAACGATGACCAACGCGAACACCGCTCGGCAGTGGTTGCTGTACCGGATCGGCGGCGATGAATCCGCGATCGCCAAACACTTCGTCGCGCTTTCAACGAACGCGGAAAAGGTCAGTGAGTTCGGCATCGACATAGCCAATATGTTTGAATTCTGGGACTGGGTTGGTGGCCGTTACTCGATGGATTCCGCGATCGGATTGTCGACGATGTTGGCGATCGGGCCAGCAGGTTTCCGCGAAATGTTGGCTGGTTTCCATGAGATGGATCAACACTTCCGTACCGCGCCATTGGACAAGAACTTGCCCGTCCTGATGGGCATGCTCGCCATTTGGTATGCGAATTTCTTTGACGTCGAAACCACCGCTGTGCTGCCTTACGAGCAATACCTCAAGCGTTTCCCGGCCTACCTGCAACAGCTCACGATGGAGAGCAACGGCAAATCAACCACGGTCGATGGGCAACGCGTCAACTATGAGACTGGCATGATCTATTGGGGTGAACCGGGGACGAATGGTCAGCATTCTTTTTACCAATTGATTCACCAGGGAACTCGATTGGTCCCGTGTGATTTCATCGCGTTTGCTAAATCGCTCAATCCAATTGGATCGCACCAAGATGTGTTGATTGCCAACGTGTTGGCCCAGAGCGAGGCGTTGGCGTTTGGGAAAACGGCCGATGAGGTCAAGAGTGAGGGGACGCAAGATTGGTTGGTGCCGCACCGAGTATTTGAAGGCAACCGTCCATCGAACACATTGATCGGTGATCGCATGTCACCAGCGATGCTCGGCAAACTCGTGGCGTTGTACGAGCATAGTGTGTACGTGCAAAGCGTGGTATGGAATATCGATGCCTTCGATCAATGGGGCGTCGAACTCGGTAAAGTCCTCGCCAAAGCGATCATCCCCGAGCTATCGGCTGATTATGAGGAGTTGCTCCACCATGATAGCTCTACGAATAATCTGATCGAACGTTATCGGGCGATGAAATAAGCACTCCATTGGTCCCAATCAAGGATCAAATCGCTACACACAATCACCTCCCTCAGCGAAGCTGGGGGAGGTCGAACGTGGTGGACCTAATTCAAACCAACCCTGCCAGCAAAACTTAAACTTAAACTTAAACACGCAGCCGCGTCTCTCCGAGACGTTGAATGCCGCGAGTCTCGGAGAGACTTGCCTACGTGTGTTGCTGAGCTATTTCACGACCAAGTTCACCATGCGCCCGGGGACGCCGATCTTTTTGACGATTTGCTTGTCGCCGACGGCGGCGATGACTTGTTCGTCAGCGATCGCTACGCAAATCATCTGATCGGCAGTCGCATCCGGTGACACGTGAATCTTGGCCTTGAGCTTGCCGTTAATCTGCACAGGGATTTCGATGCTCGATTCCGCCAATGCGGCTTCGTCCCAAACCGGCCACGGTTGCAACGCGATCGACTCGGTGTGTCCGAGGATGCTCCACAATTCTTCACACAGGTGCGGTGCATAAGGGTTGAGCAGGATCAAGAAAGTTTCGAGTGCCGCACGAGGACGTTTTTCACAACGTGTGAAGTGATTTGAAAACTCCATCATCTTGGCAATTGCCGTATTGAAACTCATTGCCTGCGTGTCGTCGGTGACCTTGCGAATCGTTTGATGCAACACTCGCAATTGTTCTTCGTCACATTCCATGTCCACGACCGCATCACTGACGCACAACTCGTCGGACTTTTCATCGACGATTAAACGCCAAACTCGATCGAGAAAACCACGCACGCCACCGACACCGTTCATGACCCACGGTTTGGTCGCTTCCAATGGTCCCATGAACATCTCGTACAATCGCAATGAATCCGCACCGTAGTCGCGGACCACGCCGTCTGGATTGACTACGTTACCGCGAGTCTTGCTCATCTTGAATGCACGGCTGTCGAGCTTGATCGTCGGGTCGGACGTTAGTACAAACCCATCGCCCTGCTTCTCGACCTGGTCTTCGGCATACCGGACCGACTCCACTGGTCGATTGTCTTTTGTGACACGATTACCTTCGGCGTCTTTGCGAGCGTTTTTCACCGACACGGGTTTACCAGATTCATCAACGTAACCGGTGAACTCGACTTCGCCCAAGATCATGCCTTGGTTGACGAGTTTTGTGAACGGTTCGGGACAGGAGACGTGCCCACGATCGAATAGTACCTTGTGCCAGAAGCGAGAGTACAGCAAGTGCAAGACCGCATGTTCGGCACCGCCCACGTACAAATCCACGGGCATCCAGGCACGTTCTAATTCTGGATCGATCAGCCGCTCAGTATTCTGCGGGTCGATGTAGCGCAAGTAGTACCAGCACGAACCCGCCCATTGTGGCATCGTGTTGGTTTCGCGGCGATAGCGTTTGCCGTCGATCTCGACAATCAACCAATCGTCATCGGCTTTCGCCAACGGCGGTTCGGGGCGTCCGTGCGGTTTAAAATCTTCGAGCTGCGGCAACGTAACTGGCAACTGATTATCCGGTACACCGCGTTTGATGCCCGTGGGATTTCCCTCGGCGTCGATCTCGTGCAAGATCGGGAACGGCTCGCCCCAGAAACGTTGGCGGCTGAACAACCAATCGCGCAGTTTGTAATTGACCGCTTCGCGTGCCAGCCCCTGCTGGGCGAGTTTCGACGTTAAGTCTGCTTTCACCTGGGCAGTCGCTAGGCCATTGTATTCACCGCTGTTGATCGCGTTACCCTCGGCAGCGAAACAGGCTTTGCCCGCCAGGATCTCGTCGCGTTGTTCATGATCGGCAGGTGGATCAACGACCGCGATGACGGGCAAGTCGTATGCGATCGCGAATTCAAAATCGCGAATATCGTGAGCGGGCACCGCCATGATCGCGCCGGTACCGTAGCCTGCCAAAACATAGTCAGCGACCCACACTGGGATCGATAAACCGTTGGCGGGGTTGATCGCGTGCGAACCCGTGAACACGCCGGATTTGGCACGATCGCCATCGGTACGTTCGCGATCACTTTTGAAGGAGGCCTTCTCGCAATACGCGTCTACTTCGGGTTTTCGTTCTGCGGTGACAAGTCGGTTGATCAGTGGATGTTCAGGTGAGACAACCATGTACGTGGCACCGAACAACGTATCCGGCCGCGTGGTGTACACGCGCAAGCAATCTCGGCCCGCCTCTCCGGTAAAACCACTGGTTTGCCGGTCTCGTTTCCAAGCCACAAACGGGCCGCCTGCTGCATCGGCATCGCCCGCAGCATTGGATGAGGTCTCGCCGGGCCGTAGATAAAAATCGACTTCCGCACCGGTGCTGCGACCGATCCAGTCGTACTGCAATTTTTTGATGCCTGTCGGCCAATCGAGATCTGCGAGTCCGTCAAGCAAACGTTCCGCATAATCGGTGATCCGCAACATCCACTGTCGCAGCGGGATACGCTTGACCGGATGGCCACCGACTTCACTCTTGCCGTCAACGACTTCTTCGTTGGCCAGCACGGTGCCCAGCGCAGCGCACCAGTTGACCAGTGCATCGTCGAGGTAAGCGAGTCGGCGGGAGTCACGATAAAGTTCAACCGCGCGCTCGCCTTCAGCCGTTACCTCTGCGGGAATCGGCAACTCCGCAATCGGGCGACCTGTTTGTGCTTGCGCGTCAAACCAAGTGTCATAAAGCACCAGAAAAATCCACTGGGTCCAGCGGTAATAGCCTTCGTCAGTCGTCGCCAAGACGCGGTTCCAGTCGTAACTGAAACCGAGCATTTTCAATTGGCGGGTGAAGTTGTCGATGTTGCGTTGGGTCTGCACGCGGGGATGTTCGCCAGTGCGAATCGCATGTTCTTCGGCAGGTAATCCGAACGCATCAAAACCCATCGGGTGCAGCACGCACTCGCCCCGAGCACGGGCGAACCGCGCGACAATGTCCGTCGCCGTGTAACCTTCCGGATGTCCGACGTGCAGCCCATCACCGCTGGGGTAGGGGAACATGTCGAGTACATAGCGTTTGACTGTATTCGCACCAGCAGATGCCAGGTCGGGAGTGGCGAAGGTCTGGTGTTCTTCCCAATAGGATTGCCAGCGGGGTTCGATCTCGTTGGGGTTGTAGCGGACCATAGAGCGTGTAAGCAGCAGTGTCAAGGAAAATGAAAGGCGTCGTGGGCGGGATTAGAATCGCCACACGCCGAAACGACAACGCGAAAGAGCAATTGGCGCAATAAAAAAGCGGGCGACATCCGAAAATGTCGCCCGCTTATGTTGAACGGATTCAAATCGTCAAACCATGCGGCTTAGTAGCAGCAAGGGTCTGGGCAGCATGCCTTGGCGGCACGTGCGGCACGAATACGTGCAAACAGTCCCATGCGTGGCGGTGGGCAGCAAGGGTCTGGGCAGCAAACTGGCGCAGGTGCTGGGCAGCAAACTGGTGCTGGAGCTGGGCAGCAAACTGGTGCTGGTGCTGGGCAGCACACTGGTTCTGGTGCTGGGCAGCAAACTGGTTCTGGTGCTTGGCAGCACACTGGTTCTGGTGCTGGGCAGCACACTGGCTCGCAGCATGAAGATTTCTTCTTGCAGCCGAACAAACCTGCTTCGGCTTGAGGAGCAGCAATGCTGCCGACAACAGCAAGAAGGGCAACTGCCAAAATCGTACGAATCATCTGGGTCTCTCCAAAAGTGTGGGGTCTGGGTGCTCGTCGACCGACGAGGCAATTTAAGCAGATTTTACGGCTTGGATCCACTGCGTCAACTGGGCAGAATGTCACGCCAGGTCGCCGATTCACGCATAAATCCTCGATAACCGGGGGGTGACGCGGATTTTTCTTAAGTTTTTTCAATGGAATTGGCCATGCTTTTTCGTGTTCAAGGTGCGTAGTTCGTAGCCTGGTGTCATCGATTTGAATGTTTGTGAGCCTTTGGGTCACGGTCGTGGTGCTGCTGGTTGATATGCACGTGAAGGTGTGGGTGGTTTTCGAATAGCCACGTCCAGCCAGTATCAGTGACGGAGGCATCGTCTAAATACAGTGACTCCAATCGAGGTAGCGTGGCCAGGATCTTCAGCCCCTCGTCGCTGACCGGTACACCGATCAAATGCAGGCTGCGGAGCGTTGTTAGTTCGGCCAATGCACGACAGCACTCGTTATTCAAATTGGGCGAACCGAGTCGTAATTGCTTTAGTTTTGATAGCGATTTGAGCGATCGAACTCCGGTCGTGCTCAGCCGACTGTGAGGCAAATTCAGCAGCCAAAGTTTGTCGCAACTGGCGAGGCTCTCGATTCCGGTATCGGAGATGGGCGAGAGCCGCAATCGCAACTGCTCTAAATCGGGTAAACGCGAGAGAATGGCCAGACCCTCATCAGTGACCACACCCTGATCGACGAGCACGGTGTCCAGTTTGGCTCGATCTGGGGTTTTCGTTTCGCCCGGCGCCTGGGTTTGCTCGGCAGCCTCTGCTTCTGCTGCGGCCTCGACTGACGCCTTGGTCAGCTCTTCGATCGGCAAATCCGCTAGCATTTCATCGTCAATCGCGATCTCTGCGAAATACAGCCGCGTTAACTTGCCGTTCAGGACTTCTTCGAGTTGAGAAGCCAACTGGCTCGCCGGGTCGACAATCTCTTTGGTTGCCTCTTTCGACGCTTCTGGAGATCGCGTGCTCCACATCGCAACGCCAGCGACCGCCACCACACCCATGACCGCCCCCGCAATGATTGACAGTTTTTTTTTAGTGAATTTGGATTGCTGTGGTGCGCTACCAGTTACTGGCTCACCGTCTGTTGATGTGATTGCGGGTGTTAAATCCGTCACTCCGTGCTGAGGTGTTTCAGGCATGGTGGAGGGTTTGTCGGAGGGCACGTTCATCGCGCGGAGAAGGCCAGAAGAAAGTGGATCGGTGCACCGGGGTGTCGAAAAATCGAACACCCCGGTGCATCAGCGGATTTCGTTGGGAAACTGAACTGCCGAGACGATTGACCCAGTAATCTTCGCGGCAGGATAAGCATTTCCGACAGCAGAGCTGACTCGAGAAGCAATTCCCGCAAATCAACGACTCAACAACGAAAACCAAGTTGAATTGGATTTCCATGGTGGTAACAACTGGCCGAAGAGGGTGTCAACGTGAGTTTACTATAATCTTCTCAAAACGCTGGACTTGCTCGTGCAAGTGCCATTGGCCTGGATCGTCAATCAAACAACCACGTTCGATCGCCAGCGCCTCGGGCGTGTTTCCCATCCGCGCCAAAATCTCTGCGAGTGTATCTCGGTAGATCGCACTTTCCGGTTCAAACTGAACGGCGAGTCGGGATAGCAGGAGCGCTTGGGGCAAGTTGAAATCGTTCACCGCCGCGCCCCACGCCACGTTATTGGCCCGCACCGCATCAGTGGGAAACATTCGCATGTGCTGCGTGGCGAGTTGCATCATTTTCGCCATCTGCTCGTGTGCGAGATGCTGCAACCCAAGGTTGGTCAGTTTCGGCAAAATGGATTCGGCGGTCGTGATGTCCATCTGGTCCAAGGCGTGCAAGCGATTGAGCAAGCGGCGGATTTGTTGCTCGGTGGCAGCAGTCGCTGTGATGGATTCGGGAGTCTCTGCCGATGTTTTCTGACGGGACACCGCCTCGGTGATCGCAAGTTCAAGCTGTTCACGGACGATCAATTGCGGATACATCAAATACAACGGCGTGCGAAATTCGACTTGATCGAGCGTCCCCGCAAACGCCAAATCCAGCCATCGAATCGCCTCACTCCGCAATCGCAAGTCAGCGGGAGTGAGTTCCAAGACCTGGTCGTGATCCATGGCTGTTTCGGTCTGTTCGATCTCCGCCACGGTGGCGTCGGCGGCAAACTTTTGATACTTCCGCGCAATGTCAATCATCGACTGGGTTTCGTCTGACGTGATCGCCGTGATCATCAACAGCGAACGATAAACTTCTTCTGCAATCTGCCACTGGCCGAGTTCCGCGAGGACGTCGGCTATCTGCTGCCGCATGTCGGTTGAGGGAGTACAGGCCATTGCGCGAAGCTGCATCAACAACATCTCAGCCGTTTTCAAATCACCAACATCACGCGCCGTTCGCAATCGCTCACCCACCGCACTGACGGCGGTCATCACGTCATCGCGAATCAGTGATGAGTCGTCGCGTTGCGATGCAGCGACCGCCTCCCAAATGCTTTCAAAAATATCGCTGTTGGCGGGTGTTGATCCCGTTAATCGATATTCCTTGGCCAACGTGAAGGCAGCCTTCAAATCACCCGCAGCCGCTTGTTTTCGCAAGAACGGTTCTGCTAAATCGGGGCGTCCGTGAGCCGCAAACAAATCGCCCCAAACATTCGCGGTCGGTTTTTCTGTGGCTGTTTCATTTGTGGTCAGTTCAAAGAACAGATCGAATTGCGATTCCTCAGCAACAGCTCGCCGTAGCGATCCATCTCGCAAACTTTGTGATAGCGTGGCGACCAACTCGCGATGCAACTGACGGTCAATCTCGTTCGCCCGAGCGATCTCGCACGCGATGCGAAACTGCTCGTGAACGAGCATCTTTGGACGCTGGGTTTTGACATACCGCATCAACAGCTCGATCAGTTGGCGATCCTCACTGATCATGATTCGGCTGATCAACCCGAGGCTGATGATGGATGGTTCCGTTTCCCAAGGACGCATCGCTAAGCGGATCATCCAGTCCGAATGCGCGGTGTACATCAAAGCCAACAGCACATACTCACGAACCAGATAGCTGTCGCCTCGTCGTGGATGTTTGACGGTTAAGTCGCGAGCGGACAAGCGGTCAACAATCCGCCACGCCGCATCTTCGCGACTAACATCGTCGAGCAAACGAATCAACTCAAACTGTTGCTCGATCTCCTTTGACATTCCCGTCTCGCTGGTCGCGCTGGCCTCCGCCAATTCGATCGGATCCTCCGACGTGGATGCTGCGTGTAACTCACGCTGTGCGGTGATCGCCGTATCGATCCAAGTTTCCAATTGGGTGTCGATCTCGTCGGCAGGAAACCCCAGCAGGCGGAACGCATCAGCATTGCGGGACGCTTCCGATGCAATCGTTGCCGCATTATTGGGATCGGTTGTTTTGATCAAATTCAATACCGCATCGAGTTCACCATGGATCAACAGCGTACGCCACGCCAACGAACGCACGGACGCCAGGTCGGCTAGCTCCACTCCTTTCTGATCCAGTTCATTTTGATGCTTGATCAACCCTTTGACAGCGGCCTCACGGATCGCCTCATCGCCACATCGATCTGCCGCAATCAGCGCATCGGACCAATGCCGAATCGCTTCGGCGCGGTACAATGCGATCTGCGCCTCGCTGTGTTTGTGATCGCTGGGGTGATCAGCCTTTTGCATTACCAACCGTTCGGCAGCTCGCTCGAAGGCACGGGCCGATGAGGCGGCGACGTCGGCTAATCCGGACCACTGCGACGTGACGATTCGCACGACGCGCGTCAATGGTTGTTGCTTTCGCGATAGCAAGCCCAATGTGTCTTTATCGGTGTCTTTATGCTCTTCAAGACTCCTTTGAGCGATTTCTTGTGTTGCGGATTCGCGTTTTTGCAATTCGCGATCCGATTGCAAAGCAACTTTCAGCGCCTTATCGAAATCACCAGCGATCAAGTGCAGCAAGCACTGTGTTTGTTCAACCAGTTCAGGTGGCCACCATTTGGCGGCATGAGGTAATTGCGACGACGCACTCGTCCGCGTTGATACAGCAAACAATCGTGACCAATCATCCCAGCACACGGCCATTTCTTTCGTGCTGCTGGCCGCGTTGAGAAACTCACTGAGCGCCGCGGTCTGGCCATGGACGACTGCGGTTCGGGCGTAGATGGGAAATCGTTGATCGAGCGTGATCGAAACCCGAGCCGAGATGACTTCAAAGTCCAACGTCCCGTGGGCTTCCTGCATGGCCACGGTGGCGGCACCGAAGTTTCCGGTTTCGAGCAACAGTTCAATTGCTTCGACGGGCGAACGCGCGCTGAGTTGTTTAGCTAACTCCGTCGGCGTGTCCGCCAAGATACCACGCTGCCAGCGTCCCAATACCCAGCGTGCCCGCTCAGCCTCCTCCAAGTCTTCACTGCGTGCGGCTGTTAAAACGGCTTCGCGGTAGCGATCGCGTTCTCGCCAAAGTTCGAGTGTCGAGCGACGGCGGACCGCGAAATCTTTGCCGGTTAACGGCAGAACCGCTTCAATCTCAACATCGCCAGCATCGGTCGTCACCGAACGAGCGTGCTCGTCGCGACCATCATCCGACGCCATCACCGAAGTCATCAGAACCACCCACAATGGTAGTGAACACAGCGATGCGAAGCGGTACATAATCAATGGCTGATTTGTGGAAAAAAAAGCGGCACGCGACCGCACGAGGGCATCATTTTAGCACATCTCCCGCCCGAAGTCAGGATTTACTGTTGAACCTCTCCCGACCCAAAGTCGCCGGCATCGAGAACTGTGCCTGCTGTTAGGTTCGCTTGTTAAGGCAGCGGCAAGATGATTCATACCACAGCGTGAGGCTCCCGCCGAACGCTTGCTCGACTCAGCAGGAGCTGCGTTCTCCCATCGGTCGCATTACGAGGGTAAGTTTTTATCTGCCGCTCGCCTAAGACAACGCTGCGATCGCCCACACCACCATCAGCAACACACCTGTCGCTACCGCTGCACCTAATTGCACCAGGCCGCTGGCAAGCCAGCGCTGCGGCAATCCGCTGCCAAGCCCCCCGAGCAATGACCCGGCGACGAAACCTGTGGTGTGGGCGAGCACATCGGTGCGCTCGCCTTCCAAGCCGATAAAGGCAAACATCAAAACGCCGGCGATCAGCGGACTCCATCGCCGCAGTGGTGAGGATGGACGAACTGTTCTCGGACGCAATGCGTGAGCCACCAAAATGCCCAGCATCGCGAAGACGGCCGTCGATGCACCGATCGACACATGTCCGCCACCGCGGATCACCGCGTTGGCAAAATTACCCAGTCCGCCCGCAACGACAATTGTCAACCAACCCACACCGCCGCCTAAAACGCGGCCCACCAACAAGCCAAACACACTGCCAAAAGCCAGGTTGGAAAACAAGTGCGAGGTGTCCGCGTGCAGCGTCAAGGCTGTCACGGTTCGCCACCATTGTCCAGCCATGACGCGTTCCGAACGCATCGCACCGACTTCGTTCCACAGCACACCGTACGCCGACACTTGATCCAGTACGAACACCGCGAGCAAAACCGCCAAGTAAAAAACGACGCCCAAGATCGCACCGCCAAACAACGGGATCGGCTCGGCGACCGGAGTCGGCTCGGAAGCGGTGTCTTGGCGGTACTCGTTGATTTCCGTGATGGCCGCTTCGTAGTCGGATTCATTGACGAACACGCACCACCAACCATCCTGATGAACCAGCTCAAACGCGATCCCAATCGCCTCCAGAACTAAACAGGCTTCCTTGCAAGTGCGCCGGTGCGGTGATCGAAAGACGATTGGAAGTGAATCGGGTGGCATGCGCGTGTCGGACAATGGCCCCAATGGTCCCCGTTCACAATGCCCGCTCACGATGATCGGACAGTGGTCTCAATTGTCCCTGTTCAGCGTGATAAGACAATGGTGTGAGCTATTCCAAAACTTTGGAGTGCGGTGATTGTTCATCGTTGTTTTCTGACCGCCGCATGCCTAGCGAAAACTTTGGCACGACCTGCCAGGCTGGCATCACGGCGTGTTCACCAAGCTCCCAGCAACTCCGGCCAGTGCGTTTAAGTCATTGCCAGAACGAGAGTTGTGGTTTTGACTGCGTGATCGGTACGCCGATTGCTCTTGGAGGCCAACGCGTCGTGATGCTGTCCGTCTGGCCGATGGTACCGTTGTTGCCTCGCATCACTTACCCATTCACTTCACCCCCATAACCCTTTCCGGGCCGCAACGCCCGTACCAGGAGATTCACACCGTGGCAAAGCAAATCGTTTTCGACGATGACGCGAGGGGCCTCTTGCTGGCTGGCGTCAGCAAACTGGCTCGCGCCGTCCGCAGCACTCTCGGCCCCCGGGGCCGCAACGCCGTTTTGGATAAAGGCTGGGGATCGCCCAAAGTCACCAAGGACGGCGTGACCGTCGCTGAGGACATTGAACTGGACAACCCGTTTGAAAATCTCGGTGCCCAACTCGTCAAGGAAGCCGCCAGCAAAACCAACGACGTCGCAGGCGACGGCACGACCACTGCGACCGTGCTCAGCGAAGCGATCTTCCGTGAGGGCCTAAAAATGGTCGCTACGGGAGCCGATCCCATGGCTTTGAGCCGCGGCATCCAACAAGCCGTTGAGGTTTGTGCCGCTGAAATCGCCAAAATGGCGACGCCAATCAAAGAAGGCAGTCGCTCGGATATCAAACAAGTCGCCACGATCGCTGGTAATAACGATCCTGAAATTGGCGACGTGCTCGCCGACGCGTTCACCAAAGTTGGTAAGAACGGTGTGATCACCGTCGAAGAAGGTCGCTCCAATGAAACCTATGTCGACATCGTTGAAGGCATGCAGTTCGATCGTGGATACTTGTCGCCACACTTCGTCACCAACCAAGACGACGTGTCAGTCGAACTCGACGATTGTTACATGCTGTTGTTTGAAGAAAAAATCAGCAACAACAAAAAGCTCATTCCTTTGCTCGAAGCCATCAGTGCCTCGAAGAAACCTTTACTGATCATCGCCGAAGACACCGAAGGCGAAGCACTGGCGACTCTCGTCGTCAATAAGATGCGTGGTATCCTGTCGGTGTGTGCCGTGAAGGCTCCTGGTTACGGTGACCGTCGCAAAGCCATCCTCGGTGACATCGCCGTATTAACCGGTGGCAAGGCGATCTTCAAAGATCTCGGCATCGATTTGGAAAGTGTCAAACTGTCCGACCTGGGTCGCGCTAAACAAGTTCGCATCACCAGCGAAGCGACCACGATCGTCGGCGGTGCTGGCAAGAAGAGCGAAATCGAAGGCCGTGTCAGCCAAATTCGTCGCGAGATTGAAAACACGGACAGCGATTACGATCGCGAGAAACTGCAAGAGCGTCTGGCGAAACTCGCTGGCGGTGTGGCGCAAATCAATGTGGGTGCTGCAACCGAAACTGAGATGAAGGAGCGCAAGGCGCTCATCGACGATGCTCGTGCAGCCACCCAAGCGGCCCTCGAAGAAGGCATCGTTGCAGGTGGCGGTACCGCTCTGTTGCATTGCCGCAAAGCTGTCGAGAAACTCGAAAAAGCAACCGAAGGCGATAAAAAATTGGGCGTGCGGATCATCCGCAACGTGCTCGATCAACCGATGCGAGCGATCGCCAATAACGCGGGCCTCGATGGTGCCGTTGTGGTCAATCGCGTCTTGCAAATGAAGAGCAAGACCGAAG
The DNA here is from genome assembly GCA_041740155.1 of Rhodopirellula sp. Taxonomy (GTDB): domain Bacteria; phylum Planctomycetota; class Planctomycetia; order Pirellulales; family Pirellulaceae; genus Rhodopirellula. The sequence goes on along the minus strand of JBGSMN010000176.1, from coordinate 161,936 downwards.
GTTACGATGCCAATGCAGACAAGTATTGCGACTTGGTTGCTGCTGGAATCGTCGACCCTGCCAAGGTGGTGCGGACTTCATTGACCAATGCTGCTTCGGTCGCGTGTTTGTTGCTGACCACTGAATCGCTGATCGTCGAGATTCCTGTTGAGGAAGAACCAGGTGGCGGCGACCATCATGACCACGGCATGGGCGGTGGCATGGGCGGCATGGACATGGGTGGCATGGGCGGAATGGGTGGCATGGGCGGCATGATGTAAGCCACCGTTGGTGAGTGGCTTCTTTCGATTAGCTAACAGCCAACCCCGGACGAGCTAGTACCTAGTAGCTAGCAAAAAAACTTCAATCTACAAACAATCAATCTACAAACAATCAATCAACAAATTTCAATCAAGGAATCCAAGACATGGCAGCGACAAAAAGTAAAACCATCAGCCTGCGTCCGCTCGATGACCGCGTGATCGTGCGTCCTAACGAAGCCGAGCAAACCACCGCTGGTGGTATCGTGCTTCCCGATTCGGCTCGCGAAAAACCACAACGCGGCACGATCGTGGCTGTCGGCCCAGGCAAGTTGCTCGATAGCGGCAACCGTGGCGAACTCAGCGTGGCCGTTGGCGACGTGGTCATTTACGGCAAGTACGGTGGAAGCGAAATCGAAGTCGACGGCGAAGAACTGAAGATCCTTCGTGAAAGTGACATCTTGGCCAAGCTCGGCTAAGACTTGTTTGATCTTTCGTTTTTCCCTCCACTTTTTCATTCACTAAGGAATCTCAACTATGGCAAAACAACTGCTATTTGAGGACCACGCCCGTGCCCGCATGTTGGCCGGTGTGAACAAACTCGCTAATGCTGTCGCGATCACCATGGGGCCAACGGGCCGCAATGTGATCATCGACAAATCCTTCGGTGGTCCGACCGTGACCAAAGACGGTGTGACCGTTGCCAAGGAAGTCGAACTAGAAGACCGGTTCGAGAACATGGGTGCCAAACTCGTGATCGAAGTCGCCCAGAAGACCAGCGATCTGGCGGGTGACGGTACCACAACCGCCACCGTGTTGGCTCGTGCGATCTTCAAAGAAGGCCTGCGGAACATCGTCGCTGGCAGTAACCCCACTGCGATTCGTCGCGGTATCGAAAAAGCTGTTGAAGCGGCTTGCGATCACTTGACGTCGATGGGACGCCCTGTCAGCGGCAAGCAAGAAGTCGCTCATGTTGGTGCGATCTCGGCCAACAACGACAACGCGATCGGCAGCCTGCTCGCTGACGCGCTGGAGCGGGTTGGTAAAGACGGCGTGATCACAGTCGAAGAAGGCAAGAGCCGGACGATGGAAGTTGAGTACGTCGACGGCATGCAGTTCGACAAGGGCTACATCTCGCCGTACTTCATCAACGATCCCAGCTCGATGGAAGCCAACCTTGAGAACGCACTCGTGCTGCTGTACGAGAAAAAGGTCAGCAATATCCGCGATCTCGTGCCCCTGCTCGAGAAGACGGCGCAAACGGGTCAACCGCTGTTGATCATCGCCGAAGACGTGGATGCGGAAGCACTCACACTGCTCGTTGTCAACAAGCTGCGTGGTACGCTCAACGTGTGTGCTGTCAAGGCTCCTGGTTTCGGCGATCGTCGCAAAGCGATGCTCGGCGATATCGCGACTTTGACGGGTGGCACGTTGATCAGCGACGATCTCGGCATCCAGCTCGAAAACGTCACGCTCGAACAACTCGGACGCGCGAAGAAGATCACCGTCGACAAGGGTCACACGACCATCGTCGAAGGTGCGGGCAAGCGGTCGGAGATCGACAAGCGAGTCGCTCAAATCCGCGCTCAGATCGAGCAAACGGACAGCGATTACGACAAAGAGAAATACCAAGAGCGGCTGGCTAAGCTCGCTGGCGGTGTGGCCGTGATCAGCGTCGGTGCCGAAACCGAATTGGAGATGAAGCAAACCAAGGCTCGTCTCGAAGACGCATTGCACGCAACCCGCGCGGCCGTTGAAGAAGGCATTTTGCCTGGTGGTGGCGTTGCGTTGGTGTACTGCCGCGAAGCTGTTGAAGCGGTACTAAAGAAAGCCAAGGGCGACGAACGAGTGGGCGTGCAAATTGTGCTCGCATCCCTCGACGCGCCGATGCGTCAGATCGCTGACAACGGCGGCATCGATGGCAGCGTGGTGGTTGATGAAGTTTTGCAAAGAAACGATCCTAAAATCGGTTACAACGCACATACAGGCAAGTACACCGACATGATCAAGGACGGTGTCATTGATCCAGTGAAGGTCGTTCGCACGGCTTTGATCAACGCCAGCAGTATCGCTGGGTTGTTGCTCACGACCGAAGCGCTCGTCACAAACTATGAGCAAGAAGACAAAGACAAACGACCCGTCGAAGGTGTCGTGAGTTAGTCAAAATTAGAAAGGATGAATCTGAACGCAACGAACCTCCCCCAACTTAGTTGGGGGAGGTCGAGCGACACTGCGTCAGCCCACGCTAGGTTGCGGTCTCGCTGCTTTTTGAGCTTGCGAGTGCACTCAAGTTGCACTGACATCGGATTCCCCTGAACCAAAACGAAACCCGCCGCTAATCATCGACGGTTTACTCTTTCACCTGCATACGGTTTCATGGCAACCAAGACTTGTTACTACGAAGTCCTCAGCGTTGAGCGGTCTTCGACCAAGCAACAGATCGACCGCGCCTACCGCAAACTCGCAATTAAGTATCACCCTGATACCAACAAAGGTGACGATGCTGTCGTACGCTTCAAAGAGGCAACCGAAGCGTACGAAGTCCTCAGCGATCAAGCCAAACGTGCTCGCTATGATCAATACGGTCACGCTGGTGTTGAGGGAGCAACACATCAATACAATGATGTCGAAGACATTTTCGAGGCCTTCGGCGATTTATTCGGTGGCGGTTTCGGTGACTTTTTCGGCGGTGGTGGGCGACGTGGCGGTGGCGGTCGCAAGCGCGTACGACGTGGAGCTGACATCCGCTGCGATGTGACCCTGACGCTTGAAGAAGCCGCACGTGGTTGCCACAAAGACATCGCTTTTCGCCGTCGTGTCGCTTGTGAGACTTGCGGCGGCAACGGTGCTGCACCGGGCAGTGAGCCGATCACCTGCACGATGTGTGGTGGGCACGGTCAAGTCATCCAGTCTGCTGGAATCTTACGCGTGCAGACAACGTGCCCAACTTGCCAAGGTGCCGGTAAACAAATCAGCCAACCGTGCGGCAGTTGCCGAGGCAGCGGTTTGCAAAACGAGAAGGCCGAACTCAACGTCGAAATTCCTGCGGGTGTCGACGATGGCATGCGGGTGCGATTGCAAGGTGAAGGCGAACCGAGTCCTGACGGTGGCCCGGCAGGCGACTGCTACTGCTTTATTTCAGTCAAACCCCACAACCTATTTAAGCGTGACGGTAAGCATTTGATTTTGCAGATGCCCATCTCGTACCCACAAGCCGCCTTGGGCGCGGCGATTGAAGTGCCCACGCTCAACGGCCCGCACGAACTCGTGGTGCCTGCCGGGACGCAAGGCGGCGAGGTATTCACCGTACGCGGACAAGGTATCGTGGATCACCGCAGCGGTCGCAACGGCGATTTGCTGGTGCAGGTGTTCATTGAAGTTCCCAAAAAACTACACGCCGATCAAGAAAAATTGTTGCGGCAACTCGCCGATGTCGATCACGAATCCGTATTGCCGCAGCGTACCTCTTTCCTGGACAAACTCAGGCATTTTTTCGACCCTGATCCTGAAAGCACCTCCGAAACCAAATCATCATGAACGAATCTCAATCCCACTCCCAAGAAGACTCCGAAACAACGGACGACGAATCACGCAGCAGCGCCCAAGCTGCGACTGATCAAGCCTACAAAACGTTCGATGGAGCAGAGCCAGACGATGCACCAGAGACGCGTGACGAAGAGATGGATCGTTTGCGAGGCGAGGTCACGGCGGCAGATAAGCGTGTCCTGCAAGCGCAAGCCGAAGCGGAGAATTTTCGCAAACGGATGCGGCGTGACTACGAAGACCAATTGAAATTCGCGGCGTTACCACTGATCGCCGATATCCTGCAAGTGCGAGACAACTTGAACCGTGCCATTGATGCGGCAGAAGCCAGTGGCGGAGCGGATGCGGCCGAAGGTTTGCGAGCAGGTGTCGCCATGGTGGTCAAACAGTTCGACGACACTTTGGCCAAGTATGCCGTGGAGACGATCCCAGCCGCTGGGCAAGAGTTCGATCCGAATTTTCATGAAGCGATTTCGCAGATGCCCAATGCCGAGATCGAAGCGAACAAAGTCGCGTTTGTCGCAACGGAAGGTTTCCGCATGCACGGACGCGTGATCCGACCCGCACAGGTCGTCGTCAGTACAGGTCCAATCTAAAGATTCACTAACCTCTCTCAGCGAGACTCCGCAAAGTTTCGCCACCCCGTCGTTCCTACCTCACCCGATTCATTACACGATGCCAACTTACGATTATTTGTGCGAAGCTTGCGGTCATGAGCTTGAAATTTTTCAAGGCATCAATGAAGAACCGGAGACCAAGTGTCCGGCGTGCAAGAAGAAGAAACTGAAACGTCAATTCGGCACCGGAGCCGCGATCGTTTTTAAGGGCAGCGGTTTTTATCAGACGGACTATCGCAGCGATAGCTACAAGAAGGGCGCGAAAGCCGACAGCACCTCATCAGACTCGGGATCGAAGTCGGAAAAATCATCCGGTGATAAGAAATCCAGCAGCAAAGACACAGCCAGTAAAGACACCACCAGCAAACCTGCCAAGAAGGCCGAGTGACGTGTGTCTGTAGCGGAAGTCGTCAAGACTTTCGATTGCACTCGTCAAATTATTCCTGTTCAGCACTTGGACCCAAATGATGGTCGCGCCTTTCACGGCTAATTTAATTTCGTTAGACGCTCAAGCACTCATGGACCTTTCGTGCGAATGGCAACGCTGTTGGCGTGTGCGGTTAAACCTTCTTTATCTGCCAATCGAATCACGTCGTCTGCGATTGCTGCGGTGGCACCAGCGCTGAACATCGTCACGCTGCCCGAACGCAAGAAGCTATTTACCGATAAACCTGCTGCCCATTTGCATGTTCCTCCGGTCGGTAACACGTGGCTCGGTCCTGCGGCATAATCACCTAAGGCAACAGGCGTGTGGTGGCCGAGAAACGCCGCGCCACTGTTGCGAATCTTGGCGACCAAAAGGTCAGGGTTGGCTGTCTCGATATGCAAATGCTCCGGTGCAAACGAATCTGTTAACTCGCAGGCATGATCCGCATCGCGAACCAAAACGATGGCACCGAAATCAGCCAGCGCATCGCGTGTCAAATCGCTGCGCTGGAGATTGGTGAGTTGCGTTCGTAATTCCTCTTCGACGCGTTCGACCAAGGTCTCATCCCAAGTGATCAGAATCGCTGAACCTGGTGAATGTTCCGCTTGCGCCAGCAGGTCCGCTGCGACAAACGCAGGTGACGCCGTCGCGTCGGCGATCACGATGACTTCGCTCGGACCCGCGAACGAATCAATGTCGACTGTCCCGAAAACCAGTTTTTTGGCAAGCGCCACGAACAGGTTTCCTGGACCGACGATCTTGTCGACCGCAGGTAGCGCATCACAACCGAAAGCCATCGCCGCGACCGCTTGCGCACCGCCACACCGATAAACTTCGGTCAATCCGAGTTCATGACACGTCGCCAGCATATCGTTGTTATAAGCACCAAATGCAGTGGGCGGGGCGACGACAACAATTTCGTCAACGCCCGCAACTTGAGCGGGCACGGCGGTCATCAAAACAGTCGACGGGTACGCTGCTGCACCACCAGGAACACAAATGCCAACTCGCCGCATTGGGACGTAACGCTGGGTCAATCGCACACCGGTGTGCGGCTGGATGGTGACATCGCAATGCCGGATCGCGGTTTGAAACTGCACGATGTTATCGCGAATGTTACGAATCGTTTTGAGAAACTCAGGATCGGCGGCAGCATGGGCGGCGGCTAAATCGCCCGCTGGCACACGGAGTGTCTCCGGCGTCAGTTCGACGCGGTCGAGTGCGGCGGTGTAACGCAGCAGCCCAGCTGTGCCCTCATTCTGCACGTCGCGGCAGATCGTTTCGACGACTTCCACCGGAGTCAGTGGTTTGCCGAACACAGCTAGCGTTAATTCGCGACCACGAGGGCTGACCACATCGCCGCGGGGGCTGAGTTTTTCACGCAGGTCAGCGAGTATTTGCTCACCACCCTGGCGGGCATCGACGAACGGTAGCAATCGGTTAGGTCGATCAAATGTCATGAAAATTCGTAGGCTTGATGTCGAATGTTTCGGGCGATCTATGATATTCTGGGAGGTTCGATAGCTTAACCTCACGGCAATGGTTTCCTAAACCCCTGGGTCGTCGACTCCCGCGTATTCACCGAATGATCCCCAGACTTATCATGATCGACTTGCGTAGTGACACTGTGACCCGACCGACCGCTGAGATGCGGCGGGCCATGGCCAACGCGCTCGTTGGCGACGGCGTGATTGACATTGACCCCACGGTTGATCAGCTCGAACGCGAAACCGCAGCAGTCCTCGGCAAAGAGGCTGCGCTGTTCATGCCCAGCGGCACGATGACCAATCAAGTTGGTGTGCGTGTGCATTGCGATCGCGGTAGCGAGTTTTTGTGCGAGGCGGATTGTCACATCTATCATTACGAGCAAGGTGCCTTCGCACAACTCTCTGGATTAGTCGCACACACCATTGCGGGCGATGGCGGCGTGCTCACGGTGGATCATTTGATTGGATCGATCAGGCCCATCAACGATCATATGGTTCGCACACAATTGCTTTGCTTGGAAAACACACACAATCGTTGGGGCGGTCGCGTGATGCCGCAAGAGACGATCGACGCAGTGTGTTTTTGGGCACGCGAGAACGGATTAAAAACACATCTCGATGGTGCTCGAATTTGGAACGCATCAGCAGCCACCGGTATCGACGTGGCGAGGATGGTCGCTCCGTTTGATTCCGTCAGCGTTTGTTTCAGCAAAGGACTCGGTGCGCCCGTTGGATCGGCGTTGGCGGGCACACGAGACTTCATCAACGAAGCTCGCCGCGCGAGAAAACTGTTCGGCGGCGGGATGCGGCAAGCCGGTATCATCGCGGCGGGCGCGTTACACGCACTGCACAATCATCGCAGCCGATTGCACTTCGATCACGAAGCCGCTTCGCAACTCGCTTACGCGGCTGCAGGCTTGTCGGCGTTATCGATTCGGGGCGGACGCGTCGACACGAACATCGTCGTGCTCGATGTCGATCCGATGTGGGGATCTGCCGCTGAATTGCAATCGCGTTTGTTTGCCTCGGGATTGGATTGTTTTGCGATTGGCGAGCAAGCGATTCGATTGGTCACGCACATGGACGTTTCGCATGAACAGCTCGATCGGGCGTGCCGAATTCTACACCAAGTGATGGCAACGGCAGGCAGTCTCCATTGATCCGATACGGGGCAGTCGCCTGCGTTTTCTTGATCGCTTTTATCGCCCGCTGGCTTTCGAGCGGCGAGAGTTTTTGGCTGGATGAATTGCACTCGGCTTGGTGCGTCTGCGGATCGTTTGCTCAAGTCAACGATCGAGCCGTGATCGGTAACCAGCAACCGTTCTACTTTCAAGCCTTGTTTCTGTGGTGGCGTTGTCTACCGCAGGCATTCGTTTCTTTTTACGGCGTCGAGGCGTCGTTGCGATTAACCAGCGTGCTAATGACGTCGTTGTCCGCAGCTTGGTTGACATGGATTGTCGCGAAAGGGGACAGCAAACCTTGTCTCGTAGGTGGAGTCGCCGCGGGTCTGGCATTGGGGCTGGAGCGTAACTCCTTGTTTTTTGGTACGGAACTGCGGCCTTATGCTGTCGTCATGTTCTTGACGACAGCAATCTTGGCGACAGCGCTGCGTTGGAGTTCTTTTAGAAAAACGTCCCGGCGCAGTGTTGTCGATCGCATATTCGTACACGCCCTGGTAGTGTTCGCAGCGGCGATTCACGTTACGTCCCTAACCGTGCTTGGGCCACTTTTCGTTGTCATGATCATCAATGATGTGTGGCGGTGCGGTCGCGATCTCCAGTCCAGACAGTTGCCATTGCAAACCCACGGATGTTGTATGGCCGTGTGGTTTGTGATCGCCATTTGGTGGGCGCTCCAAAAGCAGGATTTGTGGCAATCGCGTGGTGCTTGGAGTTCATTTGCGACGGCTAAAAATGGCTGGGACATCTGGCGATTGTGGCCATGGGCATCGCTCGTTGTGTTGCCCGTTTTAGCGTGGGGCATCATGCGGATTGTTGAGAAAATGCGCAGCGATTCAGGGCAACCACTGCGACAAGAAAAGAAGTCTGGTCGACATGACTTGTGGGCGTTGACCTTATTTGGTGTGGTCATCGTGTCAGCACTCACGTGTTATCTGTTATCGATCTACGGAAGCGTGCCCTTATGGCATAGTCGTTACCTGATCGCATCGGTGCCACTGTTGTGTGCGGCCATGGGCTGGATGGCCGGGAGTTTTAAACGTCTCGCCCTGCCTTTGTCGCTGGCTTGTATATCGCTGATGGTGTACTCGCAAAATACATACGCGCCACTATTGCGTGGCGAGTCACGATTGGTTTATCGCGGTGAAAACTGGAAGTCCGCCATCGCTTGGGTTCGCGAAACGGCCCTGCCAAATGATCGAGTTTGGATCGACGCCGGTTTGATCGAACAGAACAACACGCCCACTGATGTGAACGATCCGCAGTTGGAAGAATACTTGCGGTACGTGACCGCTGGTACGTATCGACTCGATTCAACAGTTCACGTCGAGGGCAAGGGGCGTGGGGCGATTGCAGCATGGTTGGCATTCACAGAACATCCCGATCAGGCTGAGTCGCAACCTCGGTTCCTGATCACACGACGGTCATCGTCGCGACTGCATGCGTTGCCGCCGCAGATCATTGCACGCCGGTTCGGCAGCGTTACGGTTTTGATTCGGCAATGAAGTCACGCAGGGCTTCACGTAGTGGATCGTCGTTCGGTCCACAAAACCCGCGATACTCGCGCCGTCGCCAACCTTCGGCATGTCCAAACACGCCACTGAGACGCCCGGTTTCCTGGGAATCGTCCAGCATTGCGGCGAGATAACTCTCCATCCCTTGGCTCTCATCGAGCCATTGCTTTTGGCTGGCGTGACAAGCCAATGACTGCGTTTTCTTGTCAATCACACTCGATGTATCGACAAAGAAATGAGGTTGAACGAGTTCGCCTGTGGGTTGTCGGTTGCCCAGTGGTTGCGCGTGATAGACGGTGACGGGATCGAAAAAAGCAGGTACTGGCGGGATGCTTTCGAGGTTCGGCATCCCGTGACTGAATGCAGCACTGACGGCCAGTCGACAGGCGATCTCGTGGTCTTCCATGTAGTCAATCGGAGCGTGGGTTAACACGATCGAAGCTTTGGAGTGACGGACGACTGCTGTCACCTTTTGCAGATTCTCGGTCGTATACGCGATTTCCATGTCATGGCAAATCGGCGGATAGAAACTCGCCCCGAGCAACTCAGCTGCGGCCCTCGCTTCGGCTAACCGGGTCGCTGCGCAGGTTTCGCGGTCCATCGTCGTGCTGCCGCGAGAGCCGTCGGCGATGTTCATGTAATGCAAATGCCAACCTTGCTTGGCGAGCAATAGCATCGTCCCCGCGAACACAAATTCGATATCATCGGGGTGAGCAGCGATGGCCAGTGCCGACGGCATGGATGGTTCCTTGTTGATAGATGTTGCTATTGGTTTCGCGATCGGCAATCTTTCGTAGCGGAACTCGTCAAGAGTTTCGGTGATCGCGAAGCCCCGAAAGTCTTGACGACTTCCGCTACGGTGTCATTTGAAATTACAGACGACGCACGCGGATGTTGCGATAGGACACTTCATCGTTGTGGTCTTGCAGACAGATATGTCCTGATGTCGCCTCGCCGAACCCTTTCCAATCGCCAAACTTACTCTTTGCGACGCGGGCGTTCCAGTCCTCACTGCCTTTGACGAACTCGCTATACAAAACTCCGTTGAGTTCAATCTGACATTTTTCGGGAGAGATCAATACACGTAGATGATTCCACTGCCCGGTAGGTTTCGCGGCGTCGGTTTCGGCGGAATAGAGTTGATACAACCAACCGCACTTCTGTGGGTCATGGCCGTTAATGTGGTCTTGGATTTGAATTTCAGGGCCAGTGAAGTACGGTGGATTATCGGTTTCGAGCACGTGGAACATGATCCCACTGTTGGCCGCCTTCGTGACTTTGAAATCGAGTTCCAATTCAAAGGCGTCGAATTTCTCTCGCGTGATCAAATCTTCGTGTCGAGCGCCTTCGCCTTGTTCTTTCGTCGAGATGCACGTTAACGCACCATCGTCTTCTACTCGCCAACCCTGAGTGACGCCTTCGTGTTTGTACTCACGCCAGGCGTCAAGCGAACCGCCATCGAACAATGTGATCCACGGTGATGCGTTCGCTGGCGATTCTGCCGTTGCCGTCGCGGTTTCCTGCGCGGAAAGCTGCTGTGCATGATAAACAGTGTGCAAGCACGTCAGGACAACAGTTGTCAGGACGAGTGGGAGGGAGCGTTTCATGGTGGGCCTAAGTTAGGAACGGGGGGAGAGAATATTTCTGCTTCATGTCGTCCGGTACAGCCGGAGCGACAGGCCAAAGTATACACGGCGAAGCGGACGCTGCCATTTCAGGCATAAAACTGATAGAGCATTAGATATACCAACACGCCCGTCACGGAGACGTACATCCAGATCGGAAATGCGTATCGCACCCACTTTTTGTGTGCGACGATTCGCCCGTTCTTTGCCAAGTAAATCGCCCGTATGGCTAAAAACGGTACCGCGATGGCCAGTAGAATGTGGGGGATTAGAATCGAGAAATACGTGATCCGGGCAGCTTGCGGTGCGTCGGACGGAAATGTTTTGTTCCACTGGCCCGTAGCCTGGAACATTGCAAATTTATGCAATAGGTAGCAGGCCAAAAACGCGATGCTGACCAAGAACGCATTGAGCATGATTTTTTTATGCTTCTTTGCCCGGCCTTGCTTGATATTCCACAACCCCATTGCCAGCAGCACCGAGGCAACGATATTCAGGGCCGCGTTGAGATGCGGCAGATTGTCGGCGAGAGTGTTCCACATGAGATGATTTTAAAAAAAGGCAAGAAGGCGGTGTTTAGCGTAGCGAAGTTGTCAAGGTTTTCGGCCCTCGCGAGCACCGTCGAAACTCAAGATGAATTCCATTACAAAATGCACCTCTAGGGCATGTGCAGATTATTGACGCAGGCGGGCAGGTTGGATACATCCACGGGCAGCATATTGGCGATTTCGACGCGATTTTACTTCAGCCAAACAAACAGGAATTAAGTTGATGGAATTCATTTGGGACGATGGTGGCAGATCCGATAGTGGCTACGTCGGGTTGGCAGGCGACTGCGTGACTCGCGCGATCGCCATCGCTACCGGGACGAGTTATCGCGATGTGTATCGCGCCCTTGGCGAAATCTCGGACATGACACCGCGAAACGGTGTCGCCACCAGCGTCGCGGCGGATTACTTAGGTTCATTGGGTTGGACGCGTCATTCGGGGCGACGCATGCCGTTCGCCGTCAGTGAATTACCCAAAGGGGCAGTGATCGTGCATCTGAACGATGCCGAGAGATATCGTTCGGGGCATTTTTGCAGTGTGATCGATCATGTGGTTTATGACACATGGAATCCGGCTGCGGATGAAACGTTTGTGGTCACGGGGTACTGGACGCGACCAGCGGTCGAGGGCGAGTCGACGATGCCGATCGCATCGCGTTATTCGCAGCAATCCGCCGAGCAAACGTTGACGCAAAAAGAGTTCGACAAAGTCTTGCACCGGTTACGATCACTCGACAACACGGCATCGAACAACGCCAGCACTGAGGGTGAGAAACGCAACGCATTACGGATGATGCAAAACCTACTTCTCCGTCATAACCTATCGCGTGAAGATATCATCGAAGATGACAATGTTGATAGCATGCGATTCACGCGGATGGCTTGCATCGTGAACGGTCGCCGCGCGTGCATTTGGGAGAAAAGCCTGGCTGCGTATCTCGTCGCCGAAATTTTCCCGATGGTCAGTTGGTACCGCAATAGTCGTGGGCATCGCAGTCTGTTCTATTTCTTCGGACCGCTCGACGATGTGCGGAACTGCATTGCGTTGTTTCGGGAGTTGTTGTTGACGATCGCCACGTCCGCCCGCTTGCAGTACGGTGGTTATTCGCGCGGCAGCGGTGCGTCGTATGCGGAGGGTTATGTCCGAGGATTGCCGCGTTATCAATCCGACGATTTCAGTAATGTGAACCACGTCAGTGAGACGGCCTTGATTCACGCTCGCACGTTGGCAGTGAAGCAAGCCTCACGGGATTGGTTGAAACTGGAGTGTGACATTAGCACGGTCACTCGCAGCAGCCGAGGTCGCGATCAACACGACCCCGACGCGGCTGATCGGGGCAAACTGCATGGTTCCAAGCATGACTTGACGCGTGCGAATGTCCCCAAAAGGATCGGATAAACGGTCGGCGGTTTGCGTCGCTTTACTTCTCTGGTGCAAGTGCTGGCTTCTTGTCGCCAGCCGTTGCGGTCGGTGTGGCGTCGGCGGAAAGGTCACCGGCGGCGTACTGGATACCGTCAAGCATATGACGCAGCATCACTGGATTCCGGAAGGTTTCTTCGCGATGGCCAAAATTCGTGTAGAACACACGTCCTTCGCCTGCCTCGCGAATCCATGACACTGGCACCTCGCGTGGTCCGTCCTTGATCTGTTTGGAAACTTCATTTTGATTCATGTCCAAACTGACTAATAAACGCAACACCTTTGGCCCTTCATAGCTATCCGCCCCGTACTGATAAATTTCATCACTATGCCAAAATCCACGGCCATCGAAGGCAGCGTTTAACACGTGATCGGGATCATCGAGTTTGAACGCCCACGTGCCGCCTGCGTTCCAGGGATGGCCACCGAACTGACCGCCGATCAACGCACGGCATTCCGGATGACGACCGAAATTGTCGCTGGCGGCATGAATGCCCGCGAGTCCTTTGCCAGCGGCAACGAAATCGAGCAAGGCGTTTTGTTGCGATGGTTTCTGGAAAGTCATCCCAGTGGTGTTGTTGAGCAATACGACGTCGTACTGCTGTAAATTTTCGTTGGTGAACACGTCGTAGGTATCGGCAAAGTCAGCGGTGAACGCGCCGGTCTTTTCCGCCATCGCCTTGATCGCGGCATTGGCGTGCGGGATCGAGGAGTGAATGAACCCTTCGCAGCGATAGAACACGAGGACCTTGCGAGTCTTTTGTGGTTTGACGGTGGGAGCGGCAGGGACAGCATCAAGGATCGCTTGCTGGACTTCGGCTGACAACGGTTTGAAGGCGTTGGCTTTCTTTTGCTGCCACGGGTCCACGTTGTCTTGGGCGGTACTGATGTTGGCGGTCAGAGCGATCGCGAGAAATAGGAACGCGTGTGACTTCATGTTTGTTTCAATGGGGTGAAAGTTTGGGATGTAAACGTGGGATAGGCTTCCAGCCTGTCGAAAGTGAGCTGACAGGCTGGAAGCCTATCCCACTTGACTGCCAGCTTCTAAACCGGCGACGATTCGCGCACCAACATCTGATCGACCTCGTTGCTGACGATCACGCCATAGTTGATTGCTCCGAGCCAACCGCTCATGATAATCCCCACGCTACCAGCGTGATACATCCCGCGGATTTGCTGCGACAAAGCGCGGCTGACAGCCAACCCTTCAAACTTCGTCCCGAAACTCGCCCCAGATTCGTGCATTGTGTAATGCTCGAATGTGCGTGGCGTGGCCGCCTCAGCCCGGTCGATCTTGTCACGCACACCAGGGATATATTTTTCCAACGCGTCGATCGTCGTCTCGACGAGGTCTTGTTTGCTGGCCTCGTATTCGGTGGGATTGAGGTCCGCCCAATCCGACCAATTCGCGTTCGTACTGCTGACGATCGCGAATCGCTCTTTCTTCGTCGGACGCGTGCGAGGATAGTAAAAACTGAATGTGCGCGAAGTAATGTCACGACTGAGCAGAAGGTCCGTGCGGAACTCTTTGGCCGTGCTGGTGAAGAACAAATCGCCACTGGATTCGTCGATTTCTTCGCCTGGTTTCAGAGCCATGTAAACTTGCGTGCTGGAGTTGTTTAACCGCACGGCTTGCGTTTGTTCGACGAAACTGCGATCAAGCTTTTCAGGGCCGAGCATTTTTAGAATCGTCGTTCGCAGGTTCGCGTTACTCACAACAGCTCGGCAGGGAATCGTGCGCCCGTGAACGCGAACGCCCGCGACGCGAGGGGATTGCAGCGGGCCATCGGTAACTTCAATTTCTTCGACGGGGCAATTGATGCGAATGTCGACACCGTTGGCAGTTAACTCTTTTTTCATTCTCGTGATCAAATCATCCGTGCCGCCCTCGTAGATGAACACGCCCTTGCTCATGAAATTGCTGAACACGATCCCGTAAGTGATCGCGGGGTCTTCTAAGGTTGAACCGTTGGCATAGGTGATCGGTTCCATTAACAATCGCACGACATCATCGCGGCCCGGAAAAAAACGATCGAACAATTGACGAGTCGTCGTCGACTGATCGTCATAAAAATTCATGCTGCGAGCGGTATCGAAAAACTCGCTGACCGTCGCTGCTTCAATGCCGAAGCGGGCTGTCAGGAGCTGTGTGAAATCGTCTCGATTGAACGTCGTCGTCAGCGAGAACTGCGGGTTGTCAAAGCGAATGTTTTTGAGCTGAACGATGCGGTCGGCGATATCGGAACTCCAATACCGACGGCACGACTTCACCATCCCATGCGGAAAACCGTGCAGCGAAATGTCAAAGGTATGGCCGCCTGGACGCAAGAACCAAGTCGCTAGGCCGCCAAGCTTGTAGTGTTGTTCGAGTAGCAACACGCGATGCCCAGCCCGGCCGAGAATGTTGGCGGACGTCATCCCCGCCAATCCGCTACCGATCACCACCACGTCGTACTCGTCCGCGATCCCTTTGAGAAAGTCTTTAGCCATGATTTCGATGGGTTGAGCAGCAGGTATCGGGAAGGGTTTAAACAAATCGGCTAGCGAAGGGATTGCGGTATTCCAGCAGCAACCCGCCCATAGTGTAGAGATTTCTGTGAATTCGTCGCGGGGGACGGTGCGAGAAATCAGACGCTGGTTTTCGGCCTCCCGTTTGCTGTGATGCTATGATCACGCAGACTGCGGGGCGTTGAGTATTTCCTGGCAGGTTGCTACACTTCGATGCTCTATTCACATCCCTTTTGGCTTGATTTCGACGTGATCGCTCCTCATTTGGCATCGAAGCTTCCCGACGATCAGCGGATTGTCATCACGGGCATCGGTTTGACAGCCCCCAACGGCAACGACTTAGCCTCTTTCCGGCAGGCATTACTGGAGAAACGCAGCGGTGTGCAACCGTACGAAATCCGCTATTTCGGCGAAACGCTCGCTGGAATTTGTGATTTCAACGCCACCAAATACCAGACGAAGAAGGATCTACGGCGGGGCACGCGAGCGGGCAGCGTGGGCGTTTACACTGCCAACGAAGCGATCGCAGATTCGGGGCTGGATTGGGAAAACGTCGACAAATCGCGAGTCGGCATTTATGTCGGCGTGACCGAGCACGGCAACGTCGAGACTGAAAACGAAATCTATGTAATCAAGGGTTTCGATTACGACACGAGTTGTTGGTCGCACCACCACAATCCACGCACCGTCGCCAACAATCCAGCGGGCGAAATCGCCCTGAATCTATCCGTCACCGGTCCGCACTACACAATCGGTGCGGCCTGTGCGGCGGGCAATGCGGGCATCATCCAAGGTGCCCAGATGCTGCGGTTACACGAATGTGATTTGGCGATTGCTGGCGGTACCAGCGAAAGCATTCACACATTCGGAATTTTCGCGAGTTTCAACAGCCAGAATGCCTTGGCCACGCATGCCGATCCGACAGCCGCTTCACGTCCGTTTGACAAAAATCGCAACGGAATCGTGGTCGCCGAGGGTGGTTGTTTGTATACACTTGAACGGCTCAATGATGCCAAAGCTCGTGGCGCGGAATTGTATGGCGAATTGGTCGGTTACGCGATGAACACCGACGCCACCGATTTTGTCTTGCCCAATCCCGAACGGCAGGCGCAGTGCGTGCAAATGGCGCTGAGCAAGGCGGGCTTGAATGCCAACCAAATCGACATTCTGAGTACGCACGCGACCGGCACGATGAGCGGCGACTCCCAAGAATGCAAGGCACTGCGCACTGTCTTTGGAAATTGCGATAACGTTCGCATCAACAATACGAAAAGCTACATCGGACACGCCATGGGTGCCGCAGGAGCACTCGAATTGGCTGGGAATTTGCTAGCCTTTCGTGACGGTGTGGTGCATCCGACGATCAATGTCGATGACCTGGATCCCGATTGCGATCTACCTGGACTCGTCCTCAACGAACCGCAAGAACGCCCCCGCATAAACTATATTTTGAACAACTCATTCGGCATGCTGGGCATTAATTCGGTCGTGATCATCGGTCGGATTTAGCGTTAGCTTGTCGCCTAAGCTTTCCGATCGCCACCTTTGGGCCTTGTGCGTTTGTCCTCTGCCCCTGAAACTGTTGCCTGTCTCCACCCTCCCGTTTCCTCACGCCCAACCGCGTCCATGACTCCCGCTGAAATCCGCGACGAAATCATTGATATTCTCGAAGATATCTCACCCGACGAAGATCTTGATGGTCTCGATGATCAGAAACCGTTTCGCGATCAACTCGAACTTGATTCGATGGACTTTTTGGATATCGTGATGGAACTGCGGAAACGTCACCGCGTTCAAATTCCTGAGGAAGACTACGGGAATTTGGCCAGCATGCACTCCACGGTGACTTACCTCGAACCTAAGATGAAAGACATCTAGCCGCTGTTAGCGTTCAGCTAAATATCGCAAGGTTCATCGGCTGCGGAAGTCGCCAGGTCTTTCGTTTCCCTGGGAGACCGAAACTCTTGACGAGTTCCGCTACGCCAGGAAGCCGACAGCTAGTAATAACTCGAAAAAGCTGGAAGCTAATCGCTTAGAGGCTAATCGCTAGAAACAAGTAGCTTCTTCATGTATGACACGATTATCATTGGCGCGGGGATGAGCGGGTTGGCGGCCGGGATTCGGCTGGCGCACTTCGATCAGCGCGTTTGCATTCTCGAACGACATTACACCATTGGCGGGTTGAATTCGTTCTACCGCATGGGTGGCCGCGATTATGACGTGGGCCTGCACGCGATGACCAATTTCGCTCGCAAAGGCGACAAGAAAGGTCCGCTGGCCAAACTCATTCGTCAACTGCGGTTCGGTTGGGAAGATTTCAAGCTGGCCGAGCAGATTGGATCTTCGATCCGCTTTCCTGGCGTTTCGCTGGATTTCAACAACGATATCGAGAAACTCGAAAGTGAAATAGCCCGCCAATTCCCATCCCAGGTGGACGGTTTCCGTACCCTCAGTGGCTCGCTACTGGACTACTCGGACATGGACGGAGGCTCGCCCGAATTCATGCGGAGTGCCCGTGAGGTTCTGGGCGAGCACCTCAGCGATCCCTTGCTGATTGAAATGCTACTATGCCCGTTGATGTGGTACGGCAACGCCCGGCAAGACGACATGGATTTCGGACAGTTCTGTATCATGTTCCGAGCCTGTTACCTCGAAGGTTTTGGACGTCCTTACAAGGGCGTCCGAGTGATCCTGAAAAACCTCGTGCGAAAGTTCCGAGGCCTCGGTGGCGAGTTGAAATTACGCCACGGTGTGTCGCGAATTCACGTTGAAGACGGTCGCGCGTTGGGTGTGGTACTCGATGACGGAACGGAAATCCAAGGCAAACGGATTTTATCCTCGGCGGGAAATCTCGAAACGATGCGGATGTGCGATGACATCACGACGCCGGAGATTGCCAAAGCGGGTAAGTTATCATTCATCGAGTCGATTAGTATTCTCGATCGTGACCCCAAGGATCTCGGTTTTGATCGGACGATTGTGTTCTACAATGATTCCGAAAAGTTTCATTGGCGGGCTCCTGTGGACAGCCTCTGTGATGCTCGCACGGGCGTGATCTGTAGTCCGAACAACTATCTGTATGATGCCGATGAAGGAACGCTGCCCGATGGGGTGGTGCGAATCACGACGCTAGCCAATCACGACCGTTGGAGTGAGTTGTCGGAGCCGAAGTATCTTGCCGAGAAAGTCACGCAGTACGATGCCGCAGTGGCCTCGGCCGTGCGATATATGCCCGATTTTCGCTCGCACGTCGTTGCAACAGACGTGTTCACACCGAAAACGATCCGCCGCTTCACGTTTCATGACAACGGTGCCGTTTATGGTGCGCCAGATAAACAGCTCGATGGATGCACCCATCTGCCAAATCTTTACTTGTGTGGCACCGACCAGGGTTTTGTTGGGATCGTCGGAGCGATCGTCAGTGGGATCAGTATGGCCAATCGCCACTGCCTCGTCGTCGACGCGTGAGTGAGTTCACTACAACAAAAAAACCTCGCATGATTTCAATCACGCGAGGTTTCGTATTCAAATTCGTGACAAGTCAACGAATTAGATGTCCGTTGCGGCATCTGGAACTGGAGGAGCTGGGGGAGCTTCCTCTTCTTTGCTCGCTTCGTCGCTGCTGCTTGGCACAGCATCACCAGCGGCAGGTGCAGCATCAGCAGCGGCATCGGCCGTCGGTGCCACTGGAGCGGCATCGGCAGCAGGTGCAGCTTCAGGAGCAGGTGCTGCTTCGGCAGCAGGGGCAGCTTCGACAGCAGGGGCAGCTTCGCCAGCACCTACAGTGTTCACGCTACCAGGAACAAGCGTTTCGCCTGGAGCCAGGTTGAAACCTTGGTCGCTAACCGAACCACTCATCTCCATCGGAGCCGATTCCATAACCGAGCTACCACCATCGCAGCAGGGAGCCGCTTCCATCACTGGAGCAGCGACTTCGCCACCGCAGCATGGTTCTGCCACTGGAGCTGGAGCACAGCAAGGCTCAGCTACTGGAGCACAGCATGGCTCAGCAACTGGCGCTGGAGCACAGCAAGGTTCTGGAGCCGGTTCGCAGCACACAGGTGCTGGTTCGCAACACACTGGTGCTGGTTCGCAGCAGCAGTTGGCCTTGGTTGCACGCAGTTTCGCGAACAAGCCGCCGCCACCCTTGCACGCTGGTTCGCAGCATACTGGCTCGCAGCAATTGTTTTTCTTGCCGAACAGTTTGCTAAACAATCCACCAGCCTCAACAGGGCTGCTAAACATGAACGAAGCGCCTAAGAGCAATGCGAAGGCGGCCGTTCCTTTCACCAAATTCCGAGTCATCTAATTCTCCCAAAAGGTTTTCGGATTTTTCGGTGCGATCCGAGTTCGCACACGTCAAACAGTTGAGGCACACCAAGTGCCTCTGTGATATTTCAACCAAACGATCACACACCGTGCCAATCGCTCGCCCTCCAACGACATTTCCAATTTGAAATTGGGAGGGTTGCAGCAACTTTACTGCTGTCATTTGAGGGTTGAGCCTACATTAACTTCGGCATCGCTGATGTCAATTGCCTAAACCTCCCAAATGGACAAGTCGACGGCTCTTTTCTGGCGTCCGAATTGGGGCTCAGGTGGTCGGCAACAGGCTCAGTAGACGAAACGGATAAATCATCGCGTGATCAAAATGACCGCGGAGCGATGGCGTGCCAAACTCCAACGCAGCTTGAGAGATGCTGCTGGAGGCTTAGCGATAAAGAAAATAAATCGCCAGCAAAGTGAATTACGCCAACATAGAAGCTGGCAATAGGGAGGATTAACGGCCTCTAGCGAGAGATAGACGGCTCGGTCGCAAGAACGGGCGCGTCCGCCCGGCAACGCCCCCAAACGCCTCACGGGCGTGAATGATCTGGCGTTGCAGTCTCAATATCAAACCGTCGGTTAGCGAGTCGGGTTAGCAGGAACTTGCTCAGGCGAGGCAGCGGTTTGTTCAACAGGCTCGCCACCAAGAATTTTTGCCATTTGCTCGCCATTTTCAAAATCGAGCACCATCGGAGGTTCTTCCGCACTCATTTCAAGTACGAGACCGGAGATTTTCCAGCCGTCTTTTTGCTGCATTACCGACCACACGACCTGGTATTTCTGTGCTGGTACAACCTGATTTCCAGCAGCATCGGTTGTCGCTGGCTCGCTCCAAATGCAATGCACCAATCGTCCGGTGATGTTCTCGGTACCGAGGCTGGGGTCGACCGGCATGGGAGTGCTACGGGTGACTTCAAATTTCGCGTCTGGCGAGCCGATCGGCTGCACGATTTGGCCGATCCGCTGCAATTCGGCCTGTGCCCGATCGGTTAACAGAGCCATGGCGTTGTGGTTTTCACCTCCACGGCGGATGCGATCGAGAAAATGACTGACGACAGCTTCCGCTTCCGCCGCCTGCTCAGGTGATTGCTGGACAGTCGCCGCCGCCCCGCCCGTATTGCTGGCTGTCTCTTGTTTACTGCAACCGCACTGCAGTGCAGCGAATGCGAGGGTGAGCAAACATCCGTGATTGAAAAATTGACGCGTCATTGGAATGGTAACCGCCGTGAATGGGGGGTCGAGGCTGAAAGGAAAGAATCGCACAGGACGAGACTTAGGTTTCGTTTACAACTTCCCAGAAACTGCCGTCAAGATCGAACCGAAAGGCTCATTGGATGGCTTCCGCGATTGCCTATCCCTGAATCCCCCAATCTAACATTTTGTCCAGTAAGTCCAGTCGGGTGAGGTTGAAATGCAGCGGCGTCAGTGTGATATTCCCTGCTCGCAATTGCGTCAGGTCGGTCAATTCCTCCGGTGCTTTGTCTGGTTCTGACCACAGTGCCCAGTAGTAATCACGACCTCCAGGGTCTTGCCGTTTTTCATAACGACGACCGTACTGGGCCAATCCCATGGGGACGATCTTCAGCTCGCTCGCTGATCTTGTGGCCGCCGTGGGCACGTTCAAGTTGAACAACCCGCCTGCCGCCTCCTCGTGCTGAATGATTTGCCCGATGACCTTCCGAGCGATCACCGCTGCGGCATCGTAGTCGGCATCGTCATCGCGCTCGAGCGACACCGCAACACTCGTCACACCAAAGAACGCACCCTCGATCGCTGCCGCGACGGTGCCTGAGTACAGCACATTGATGCCCGCGTTGAGGCCACTGTTGATACCACTGACGACCAAGTCGATCGGATTGTCAACAAACAACTCCGCCAACGCTAACTTCACACAATCCGCTGGCGAGCCTTCGACTGCCCACGCCCAGTGACGCCCATCGCGATGAATCGACTTTGGCACGAGCGGTGTCAGATAGGTAATCGAATGCCCCACCCCGCTCTGTTCGGTCGCTGGAGCCACGACGATCACCTCACCCAAGTGCCGCAATTGCTGTCCCAGCGCCGCCAACCCAGGAGCGTAAACGCCATCGTCATTCGTTAACAAAATCCGCATATTTTTCGATCATCCTTCGGGAGAACAGTTGGGCGCGTCTGAATTCATAATCCGACGGAGCTAAACGCTGTCGGCTCAATTGCACGGAAAGACTTCCTGCGATGTGCATACCAACGTACCATATCATCAACCCGCTAGAATGCGGCGTGCTACGGCAGCCTGTGATGCTGCGAGAATCATTTATCCTTACCTCGTGCGGAGACCCCATTGCCCGCTTCCACGCCGCTTCGCTCGCTCCGTTTCCGCCTACTTGGCCCGCTGCTGGCCGCTGCGGTTCTAGCGGCGATCCTGGTCGCTATTGCGTCCTATCGGCTCGGGCACCAGTGGGCCAACGCAGAGTTGCAAACACGCTTCACCGGTATCAAAAACACACTCGCCGACTCCACCTTTCCACTGAACGGGACGGTGCTGGATTCACTTGCCGAATTAACGCAAACCGAACTGCTCACGATCGGACAATCCGGCGGCCTCCGCTACAGCACGCTGGAATCACTCCGCAATAAACCAGACAACGAAATCGTCATCGTCGATGACAAACGTTACCTCGTCTTTGAGTTCGCTACTCGTGGTGGTGATGCTCGTTCGGATCGGGTGGCGCACGTGGCTGTGTTATTCGACGAACAAACCCAAGCCGCTAGCAGGCAACGAGCCGCCGTGCTGCCATTGGTAACGGGATTATCGACCGTTCTTGCCCTGAGCACGATCAGCCTCGTACTGACCTCTCGTTTAGTCACGCGCATCGGTCGTTTGCAACGCTGCGTCGAATCCATCGCTGCAGGCGATTTCCAAACCACTGCGACTGACCATGTTCCTGATGAAATCGGACGACTCGGCGGTGCGGTGGATGCCATGGCTGTCCAACTCAATCAGCTCTGGAAACAGCTCAACCGACAACAGAGCGAAAAACTGCTGCACCAAATCGCAGGCGGCATGGCTCATCAACTTCGCAATAGTTTGACGGGAGCACGGATGGCCGTTGAACTGCACGAGGCGCAGTGCCAAACAGGCGATACCGAGACGCTGCAAGTTGCGATTCGGCAAATCGAAGTGTCCGAAGACTATGTTCGACGGTTACTGCTGGTCGCATCGGGCCGTCAAGATCGAGATCGCCCGATGGCGGTAGAGACGTGTTGGAAGGATCTGCAATCCAGCCTTTCACCCATCGCCGCGCATCTGAAAATCGACTTGCAGTGGCACCTCGATGATTCGATTGCGGCGTCCCTGACTGAGCCAACGTCCGGTCTACCATTGGAAATCAAAGACGGACCGAACTGGATCGCCGCCGTTAGCAATTTGGTTCACAATGCCATCCAAGCCGGTGATTGCGTTGATGTGTACTTAAAACGCAATGCAGAAAACACGCTGACTGTTTGCGTTCGCGACAACGGTAGCGGAGTTGATCCCGCGATTGCGAATGAACTGTTTGAACCCTTCGTCACATCCAAACCTGAAGGCATGGGATTGGGTTTGTCCGTCGTGCGGCGGGCGGCTGAGCACCTCGGCGGTGAGGTTCGTTGGCAGCGCGATGATGACTGGACCGAATTTATCTTCACAAGCACATTGATACATTGATGACACAACATACGATTCTCGTTGTTGACGACGAACCCTCGATCTGCTGGGCATTTGAGAAAATGTTGACCCAGGAAGGACATTGCGTCGTGACGGCATCGTCCGCCGAAGAGGGACTGGAACAAGCCCGCAAGATCAAGCCCGCGCTCGTGATCTTAGATGTGCGATTACCGAAAGAAGACGGCATCACGGCGCTGCCGAAATTAATACAAGCGACCGGCAACTCGCCCGTGATCGTCATCACCGCGTTTGGCGATCTGAAGACCGCTGTTGAGGCCGTCCAAAACGGTGCGACCGATTACTTAACGAAACCGTTTAAGCTCGATGATGCACTGCGCGCGTGTCGCCAAGCACTCAAACACTCTGGCAAACCATCGTCTGCACAGGAGACGACGCCGGTTTCATTTGAGCCGGGTACTCTCGTCGGACGCTCGCCTGCGATGCAGCAGGTTTTTCGACAAATCGCCTTGGTTGCTCAGAGTGACTTGTCCGTGCTGATTACCGGTGAGACTGGCACGGGCAAAGAACTCGTGGCCGCCGCGATTCACCGCCATAGTCATCGGGCGAGTCAGCCTTATTTACCAATCGCTCCGGTCGCACTGAATCCTGACTTGATCGAGAGCGAACTGTTCGGACATGTCAAAGGCGCGTTCACGGGCGCCAGTGAAGATCGGGCGGGGCTGTTTGAACGGGCCGCAGGCGGGACGGTTTTACTTGACGAGATCGGTGACTTGCCGCTGGCGATGCAAGTCAAACTGCTGCGTGTGTTGGAGCAAGGCAGCTTCAGTCGTGTGGGTGATGTGCGTCCACGGACGGCGGACGTCCGCATCGTCGCGGCAACGCATTGTGACTTGCACGAGGCCGTTCGCGCGGGCGAGTTTCGCGAAGATCTGTTTCATCGCTTGATGGGCATGCCCATTCATTTGCCGCCGCTGCGAGAACGCCTGGAGGACATCGGACCTTTGGTGGAACATTTTCTCGCAGGCGTCCAGCATCCTGCATCATCCTCGGTATTGGAGAGCGAGTTCCTTGCCGAGCTGCATCAACGGCCCTGGCATGGCAATATCCGCGAACTCAAAAACACGATCGAACACGCTGTCGTCGTCGCGCGAGGTCGACCGCTGTCGGTCGATCATTTACCACCGCCCGCTCCGAGTCGTTCCATCACCTTGTCGTCGCCCGCCCGTACGCTGCATAACGACGTACAAGCTTGGGCGACCACCGAACTCAGCTCTGCCGATACCGAATTACAAGATCTTCACGCCAGATTCTTGGCAGCCACCGAACCTGCCTTGTTGAAAGTCGTTCTCGCTGCAACGTCAGGCAATCGCGCGAAAGCTGCTGAGATCCTGGGCATCCACCGCGGTACCCTTCGCGACCGATTGCGTAGCTACGATATGGATGAATGACAGGGAACCAAGTTCACGCGGGCATCGGGCAGCCGATCACTTGCGAAGTTTGCGAGATTCACAGTCGCCGCGACGGGTGACGAGATTGAAGACAATCACGCCGGCAATCGCCAGCAGCACACCGCCTGCCGCTATCTTGCCTATAATTTGAACGCCCATGGGATCGGCGGAGGACGGCCAGCGATCTTCGAGCACGCCCGCAATGATCAGCGGTGCGAATTGCTTGCCACCGTGTGGTTGCATCAAGTCAGATTCGTAACCCCACAAGCGATAGAAAAAACCCTCCACGCGGATCACCACCCTTTTCGTGATGACCAATTGGTCGGCACCGGATGAGAGAAACTTCGGCAGATCCGTCGTGACAATCGTGACGGGATAGCGATCCTCCATTGTGACGGGTTCGCCACCGGGAACTTCGATTTGCAATTGCACGTTGCCGAGATCTCCAATCGCGTCGATCTCATAATAAAAATCTCCGCCAATCTCTTGGCGACGCTGCTTCGACTGTACCGCCACCCGAGTGATCCGTACGGTTTCGACGTCCAAACGAATCCACTGGCCAATGAATGCGGCTGGGTTTTGTAAGAGATCAACCGGTGCGACGTATGTCGTGGCGGCCCTCATCTCTTTAATCGCTACGGCGAGGCGATCGTTATTCTTGGTGGTCGCGGCAACCTGCGCCGCCGCACCGATCATCGGAAAGAACAACGGCGAGTCCGCTTCCGAAAGTGGTTGTCGATCGAGTGCGTTCATGTCCGCCAGGCGGCTGAGGTCCACGCCTGCCAGTGCGAGCACTTCCGCAGCAGGCGACGCGGGTTGGGCGGGCGTCCATTTCAAACGACCCGACACGTCCACGATGAGTTGGCCGTCCCTATCATTGGTGTTTTCTTCGCTAGTGGGCTCGTCGTCTTGTTCTGGGGAAGAAGCAACTCGCAAGCGCACTGCCGTGCCGGAAATCCGATCGCCTGCGGCTGCGTCGTCAGGCAACGTTTCTGCGAAGAGCACGTGGGGAACGCCATCAAGGGGAGGTAGTTGAATCATTTCCACCCGATCGAGATTCAAGTACTCCTGCAAATCGCTACTGACGGTCAACGATTCGTGACCGACGATTTCGGCATCAATCTTGACAGCATCACCGACGATTGGCGGTGAGGCGGATTGGGCCAGCCGCTCGTGCAGAATCGTATCGCTGAGCCGGGTGATGCGGAACACAATTTTGGCAAGTTCGTCGACATTGATATTGGGACTGCCGAGAACCGCTTCACCGTTGGCTGTGAGTTGTTCCATTCGAGCTTGATCATAACCGGGCAACAGATCAGTCAGGGACTGCGCCGCCACAGTGTTAACACCTGCCAATGACAACATCACGAACAGTAGACTCAGATGGACGTCACGCTGGGCTCGTCGTTGGCGAAGTTGCTGGTTCAACATCGCCGTCCGCCACATCACCCAGAGAGAGAACGACAGTCCTGCAACGACGGAACCCGCGACGATCCACCACAGAGGAATGTCGTCATCGATGGCTTGTTGTTGGTTCGTTTGCGGTTGGTTGTTTTGGATGGCGGCGGCCACTGTGGGATTGTCGTTGGGTATGAACGCCGCGATGTGGCCGGCTACAACGGGTGTCAATTCTGCTCCAGCCTCAGATTGATATGACAGCCGTTTGATGAATTCGCCTTGCAGCTCGATCGTGGGGTGGGGCGATGGCACGGGCCAAGATTGCTTCGCGGCACCGGTTTGTTCACTGGTGTTCGCGGGTAGCGAACTGTCGGTCAGCGCGGCGATTGCGGGCGGCAGGTCACTGGCGATGACCATCCAAGGCCGGCGGCTAGCGTCGGCGGGTAACAGCCAAAGATTCCAATAGTGGTCGATACCGAAAAGGTTTTCAGTCGCGACGACGCGCTCGATGCGGACCAGTTCGCCGCGTGCGATGAGACTTTGGCCGAGATAAACCTCAGGTTGTTGCAGCAGCGGCAAGAGGCTGGCTTCAGAGACGCTTGATCGGGCGCGGCGGAGGATTTCGAACCGTGAACAGGCCGGTCGGTGCATTGCTAAAGTTGCCAATAACGCTGGACCGTCGGACGCACGCCAAACAGTGCCGTCCTTGGCTGCGGAAAGCAGTTTTTGCTGAATCGCCATGGCAACGGCAGCGGGAGCCTCAGTTTCCATGGAGAATTCGTTACCGGAGAGCCACTCCGCGAGTCCGGCGATCAGTTGCTCGTTCGATCGTTCTGCCGTCCAGGCGTCGAACTCTGCCCGCTGTTGGCTCGTCATAACGGTTGGCCGTAGGGAATCGGCACTTATACTGCTGTCCACTATTGATGTCGATATAGCCGAGGATCCCGTTGTTTGCAGATCCACAGCCAAATCGGTCGCGGTCACACGTCGCTCAGATTCCGGGAACAAGAGTTGGTACACCCCCGGACGGGCGGCTTGGCGCATTAATAGCAAAACCAACACCAACACGATGGTCAATCGAATCACCCGCCGCCAAGATTGTCCGGGCGGGGAGCGGTGCTGAGCGGTTTTTCGACCATAAAGAGATTCTCCGTGGAGTTCGCTAGGAATTCGCATGTTTGCATCAAC
Source organism: Rhodopirellula sp. (assembly GCA_041740155.1). Taxonomy (GTDB): domain Bacteria; phylum Planctomycetota; class Planctomycetia; order Pirellulales; family Pirellulaceae; genus Rhodopirellula. Next base: position 134,824 of record JBGSMN010000176.1, on the reverse strand, counting down.
CGTCAAAGGTAAACTTTCGCGGAATACTGGATTCGGAGGGGGATTTAGAAACAACGTGCCGCCCAAGCGAGCAAGAAGGTTGCTAGTCCGCTACCTGCACTTTAACCTAGTGGTGTGAGACTCGACATGCCGAATCTCACGCCGATTTATTTGTCGACCTACTCTCCTGCTCGATACGTCCTTATGCTGCGACTGTCATCCACCGTGCGTTCCCTCTCCACCGTTGCCCCGATTCGGCGTGAACGTTCGTTTTGGCGAACGGCATGCTGGCTCTTTGTTGCGTTCATCGGTCTGGCGAGCGTTAATTCGCGGCAAGTTCATGCGGAGGGCGAACCTGCCGCTGTTTTTATTAAACAATTGCGGGCGGCGGGTTATTACGATCTGGCGATCGGTTATTTGGAGCGTTTGGATCAATACCCCGGTGTGGATTCCGCTTTCATGACAAGCGTGCCGCTGGAGAAAGCTCAAACATACATAGACTCCGCGATCGCTGCCCGTTCAGCCGACCAGCGCAATGAGCTGTTTCAAGATGCAGAAGAACAACTGCAAACGTTTCTGAAGAATCATCCCGAGAACCCGCGAGCATCCGAAGCCCGTGCGCAGTTAGGCAAGTTGCGAATGTTTCGTGCGTCGCAGTTCATGACCGGTGAGGTTGACGAAGACAAACGCCGAAAAGCTCGCGAGCTATATCAGGCCGCTGCGGATACCTTCGATGCCATCATTGAGGATCTGAAAAAGAAGATTGCTGAGTTGCAAGGTGCTAAGATCGACGCCAAAAAGGAACCTGAGAAAGCGGCGTTGAGAGACTCTTACTACGGCGAATTCATGATGGCCAAACACAACGCAGGTGAGTCTCGTTTGATGGCGGCCGAAACGTTTGTCGATCCAGCGAAAGATGGCAAGAAACAACTCGAAGAGGCACTCGCGATCTATACCGACCTGAGCCAACGGTATGGAAAATATGTGCAAGGACTGTCGGCATTTTACACCCGAGGCAAAGTCGAAAAGACGCTTGGCAAACGTGACTTAGCATTCGAGAGTTTTACTCGGATGCTCGAATTGGATGACATTGATGAACTACGCGATGCGCGGTTCGGTTCCGCCACCGAAATCATCGACTTGTTATTGACGGGTGAAAAGGTCGACTACGCAGAGGCGATCAAAATCGGTGAGCCACTGCAGCGTTCGCTACGGCCCAACGAACAACGCACGCAGATCGCGCAAGACCTACGGGTGGCACTCGCTCGCGCGTTTCTCGCTCAAAGCAAAGATGAAGCTAACGTCAAACCGAACGAACGTAAACGAGCGCTTTCAGATGCCAGGAAACTGCTGATTGCGGCCAAGAAAGTATCAGGCACGCATGACGAGATCACTGCCAAATTGCTCGCCGAGGTAGGTATCGACGCGGATTCCAGCGAAGAGGTCGCGACGATGCCGACGGCGGACGACCCCAAAAGTTTTGCGGATGCATTGGCCTCGGCACGTATCATTTTTCAAACCGTGCAAGACCTCACCGAGCAAGTGCAGTCACTCACCGAGCAAGGTGGCAATGACGATGAAATCAAATCGCTCGAAGAATCTTTGAGCTCGGCCCGCCAAACCGGGATCGTGATCCTCCGACGTGGGTTGTCAATGGTTCACAGTGATACCGAGGCTGTCCAAATCAACGAAGGCCGCCAGTTCTTGGCATTCTTGCTGCTGCAAGAAAAGTATTTTCGAGACAGTTTTGTCGTCGGTAATTTTCTTGCCCAGTTCGCCCCTGGCACCGAGGTCGGTTTGAGCGGTGGAATCATCGCGTTGAACTCCGCACAACAAATCATTTCCGCTGAGGGCACTGGCAATGAGTATTGGGTGAACCGCGTCAAAGAACTTGGCGACTACCTCGTTGAAAAATGGCCCAACGATCCCAAAGCGGCCTCTGCCAAAGGGGTCGCGATCATCATGGCACTGGATCAAAACGATTTGGTCGAAGCCAAACGCATGATCGACGCCATCCCGCCTGGTATTGAACAAGCGAAATTCCAGCGTGTGCTCGGGCAATTCTACTGGAACGATTCGCTCAAGCTTCGTCAAGACAAGCAAGACGCCGAAGCGGCGAAGATGAACGAAGCCGCCGCCAGCGAATTGACCAAGGGACTGGAGCAAATCCAAGGCGGTGACGTTGGGGAAGACACCATGCAAGCGGCGTTGATTCTAGCCAAAATTCGATTGCGACAAGACAATCCAAACGAAGCCGTGAAGGTCATGGACCATCCGCAGTATGGGCCGATCACGTTGATCAAGACGCTGGACACGCCGAAGGCGGACATGTTGTTTGATCTCTATCGGACGGAACTCCAAGCGGTCGTCGGACAGATGACATCCGCCACCGGCGATCAAGAGAAGTTGCTTGCGCGAGCGTCCCAGTCCATCGACAAAATGCAAGAGAACGCCAAGGACGAGGCGGGCCAGAAAAGACTGATCGACACCTTCCGTGGTTTGGCGTTTGATATCCAAGAGCAAATCAAGAACGCTCCGCTCGCTCGGCAAAAGCAGTTGATTGACGCGTTCAATGTGTTTCTGTCGCGGATCTCATCGATCGCCAAAGATGACACAACGTTGTTATGGGTCGGACAAACGATGCTGGGGATGGCGGAGTCGGCGATCCCGGAAGGCCAAGTCAAGGCGGACGGACAAGCGGCGGAGTTGTTGAAGACCGCAATCAGCACGTTCGAGACGCTCAAGCAGAAACCGAATCCATCAGATTCAATTCCGTTTATGCTCGGCAAATCACTACGTCTGCAAGGCGAGTATTCTGCGGCCTTGAAAGAATTCCGCGCCATTCTTACCGCCAAACCAACCATGATCGATGCGCAAGAAGAAGCCGCTTTGACTTACGAACAATGGGCTGCTGTCCTGCCCGCTGCTTACAAAGCGGAAGCCTACCGTTCGGCGCTAAGCGGGGACAAGCAAAAAATCATTTGGGGTTGGGGCAAGATCAGTACAATGACGCAGCAAAGTCCAGCATTTCGCGAGCGGTTTTTCGTCGCCCGTTATCACGTTGCCTTGTGCCGATTTCAGCAAGGCCAAGCGGCCAATGACGCCAAAATCACGGCCCAAGCCGAACGCGACATCACGGGCTTGGTTGGTTTGTATCCCGACATGGGAGGCCCCGAGCAATTCCGACAGTTTGATTCCTTGTTAAAGAAAATCCAAATCGCTATCGGTAAAAATCCCTCCGGATTGCCTGAGCCTCCCGCTCCTGCACCCGCTAATGCCAATGCTAAAGCCCCTCGCTGACGCGTCGGGTTATGATTTGACAAACTACAACACCCCACTCATCACTTTTAATTTCTACTCTCCATGATCCAATCGCCCGCCCGTCTTTGCAGTCTCGCTGTTTTGGCCACCGGCCTGTTCGCTGGTATTGCCTCCGCACAAACCGACCGACTCTATCCCAATACTGGTGAAGCAGTCATCGGGAAGATTAAATCCATTGATAAAGACAAAATCGTGATGATCGCGGGCGGCAAGGAGCAAGAGTTCTTGACCAGCGACGTGCGTCGTCTGCAGCTCCAAGAGGAACCGCAGGAACTGGAACGTGGTCGTGTACTGATCATGGACAGTCAGTACGATCAGGCCTTCGATGAACTCAAGAAACTCAACATTGAAGCGATTAGTCGCGATGTGGTTAAGGCGGACGCGTCGTATTACCTCGTCCTCTCCCAAGGCGAGATGGCCTTGTCTGGCCAGGGCGACCTCAACAATGCGACAAAAGATGTGTTAGCGTTTGTGACGAAACATGGGGATTCGTGGCACTTCTATTCGGCGATCCGCTTGCTTGGTTCGCTAGCTAAAGCAATCGGCAACTACGAAAAGGCAGTCACGTTCTATCAGTTGCTCGCGAAAGCTCCATCGCGAGAGCTGAAGATCGAGTCGGTCTATCAAATTGGGATGCTGAAACGATTGCAAAAAGATCTCGCCGGGGCGAAAACAGACCTCAGCAAAGTCGCGGCTCTGACCCCAGGTACACCCGGTGAAAAGCGATTGCAAACGCTCGCCAAAGCGGGGCTGGCCGTGATCACCGCTGAACAAGGTCAAGGCGATCAAGCGGTCAAAATGGTCAATGAACTGATCGCCACGTTGAATCCAACCGATACACAAACCGCCGCCACGATCTACAACGCTCTCGGTGCCAGTTACGCGGCCACTGGCAAAGACGAAGATGCCTTGATCGCCTACATGCACACCCAACTGATGTACTCGATGCACGCCAGCGAACATGTCGATGCGCTCAAGGAATTGATTGAATTGTGGACGAAAGTCGGCAAACCTGACCGGGCCGCTCAATTCCGAGGAGAACTGCAACAGCGATATCCAGGTTTGTCCGGGTAGTGAAACTCGGCAAGAAGTTCGGTCCGATTCCCAAAGTCTCAACGAGTTTCTCGACAAGCCAATCAAAATGCTCCGTGATTCGCTCTTTCCCTTGACCCCTGTGATTCGGTAATCTGCCAAGCAATGGACACTGTGGTCCTGTCTACTCCGACTCGAAGCGTCAAGGATGATGCGAATGACTCTCTGCTGCCCCCCCGCTGGAACCGGTTTTCTTTCGATTATTAGGGGATCGTCCCTGTTGATGCTCGTGACGGCTGTGACGTGTGCTACAAAACCCGCTTTCGCACAAATCCCAGGCCAAGTCGCCAATGGCCAGGTCGCCACTGGCCAGCCTGATGCCGGACAAAACTCAGCACGCGCTGGCGATGGTGGGCCACCGATCGACCCCAATTTGGCTCCCTTCCCTCCGTTAGACGCCAACGCGCAGGCCCAGCTCACCGCGCTGCTACGAGCCTGGGAAACCCAGAGCAAAGGCACCAAAACGCTGGAATGCCAATTCCAACGTTGGCACTACGATTTGTTCGCCGCGCCTGCGGGCGTCCACGCGACCAAGTCCACCGGTGCGATTCGATACGCGTCACCTGACCGGGGATCATTCAAGGTGGACCAGCTCTTGTCCTTCGACGGCATGGATGCGAACAACAAACCAAAGTTCAGTGAAAAACCAGACGTCTTCGGCGAACATTGGGTTTGCAATGGCGAAGAGTTGCTCGAATTCGATCGCGCTGAGAAAGAATGCCGCGTTCAACAATTGCCACCAGAAATGCGGGGCAAACAGATTTTTGAAAGTCCACTGCCATTTGTATTCAACCTCGATGCGGCTCAGATTATTGATCGCTACTGGGTTCGCCAGGTCCAGGCCCCGAAACCAGGCATGATTTTGATCGAAGCCTATCCCAAACGACAGGAAGATCGTTCACAATACAAACTCGTTCAAATTGTCCTGAACGAAAAAACTTTCATGCCCGAAGCACTGCTGATGTACGCTCCCAACTTCGACCTGAAAACGGCACCGAAGTGGGATCACTACGAGTTTATCGGTGTCAAACGCAATTCGATTTCGCAAGGCTTGTTCGATCGTTTTATGAAGACCTTCATCGACGAGAAACCGCCTGCCGATTGGAAAGTTTTTCACAACACCTACCATCCACCTGGGCCACCGCAAATGGCATCCCCAGGAGCGGGCTCGACCGAACGACGCTAGCAACACATGATCTATTTGGACAACCACGCCACGACGCCATGTGATCCTGCCGTCGTGCAGGCCATGTTGCCCTGGTTGACCGAATTCTACGCCAACCCGCATAGCGTTTCTCACGCTGCGGGTCGGCAAGCAGCCGAGGCTATCGACGAGGCGATGCAGTCGATGGCCATGTCGTTGTCGGCTCCCGCCAGTTCGCTGTTGATCACCTCAGGTGCAACCGAGAGCATCAACCTTGCGATGCGCGGTGTGATGACTCACCCCCGCAATCGCCGCACGCACATGGTCGTTTGCCAAACCGAACATCCAGCGGTGCTCGATGTCGCTGCGGACTTACAGCGTAGTGGCATCTCAGTCACTCACGTCGGCGTCCATCCACACGGCAGCAGCGATCAACAGGTGGGTACGATTGATCTCGATGCACTCGCCGACTCGATCACACCCGAGACAGCGCTCGTCAACGTGATGTTTGCCAACAATGAGATCGGTGCGATTCATCCGATCACCGAAGTCGCACGGATCGTTCACGAGGCCGGTGCCTTGTTGCACTGCGACGCAACGCAAGCGATCGGTCGCGTTGCTGTGGATGTCGCGGCGATGGGCATTGATTTGCTTAGCGCATCGGCTCACAAATTCTACGGTCCCAAAGGCATTGGTTTGCTCATCGCAGGCGGCAGCGAACACCGTGTGCGGCTGCGTCCACAGATCGTCGGTGGAGGTCAACAACAAGGACTCCGCAGCGGCACGATGAATCCAGCAGGCGTGATCGCGATGTCCAAAGCCATGCAACTCAGCGTGCGCGCGGCCGATCCACACAGCACCGAGACCACGCGCATCGCAACCCTTCGCGATCAACTTTGGCAGACTCTCAGCAGTGAGATTGAAGGCACTCAGCTCAACGGTCCCGATTTGTCTGACAGAAAGCTACGTTTACCAGGCAATTTGAATTTGCATCTTCGCGAGATCGAAGGCGAAACGTGGATGGCGGCCACGCCCAACGTGGCCTTCAGCAGCGGATCGGCATGTAGCAGCGTCGATCCGGCGCCCAGTCACGTGTTATTGGCGATCGGACGCAACGAGTCAGAAGCCCGCCGCAGCGTCCGTTTCGGAATCGGCCGATTCACCACCCCCGCCGACATCGAACTCGCTTGCGAACAACTCATCGCAGCGTATCAACGCTTCTAATCGCGTTGGTTAATTAAAATTCAGCAAAAGCTACCAAGTATGCCTGGTTGCACAAGTTTCACTACGCCAGTCGTTGCTCAGGCAGTGCTTAAAAAAATCGCAGTGCCACTATTGCACTACCGCTTCATGTCCCCCGGGAAAGTAAAACTTTTTAGACGCCTCAAATCCGTAAACGACCTTGGGCATCGGTGCGAACGCGGGGATGTGCAGCGAAAGGCAATGCAGTTCGCCTTGTAAGTTTCGCATGCTACTCATGTTGACCGTTTCAATTTCATGCTGCGGTAGCAATTGACGGTAAATGGCCTTCGCATTTTCGACCATCAACGGCGGGTCGGTGTCGATCACGGGCATCAGTACGAGATCTTTGGCGAGAATCGCGTTGGTGTAGGCGCTCCATGCGTTCCCATTGCGTGCGGGGATTGGCACGCGATGAATCTTCAGCGGTTTGTCGTTGACACGCACTTTCTGCAAACGTTGAACGTTCCGTTCCAAAATCGTCGCATTGACCGGATCTCTTGCCGCATCGAGACTGGCGACCAGCAACACCTCAGGGGCCAGGAACGAAGTGAACATGTCAACGTGCTGAGTCTCCTCGCTGGTCAACGGTTCGAGTACGATGAGCTGTTTCAAATTGCAGGCTTCCGTCAGCGCTTCAACGACAATTTGACGTCGATCATGCTCACGATCTTGGCCAGGCCAATGACCAACGAATTCAATCCGATTGTCTTCAAAAATGCGGTTGGTCGTCAGTGCGAGTCCTTGACCATTGGCCATCAAGTTACCGCCTTGCAACGTCCAACTCACTGGGACCGTTTCCAATTGTGTCAGCTTGGCCCAATCTGTTGGTAACCGATCGTCGATCGGTCGTACGCCCAGATAGAAGAAGTCTAGCACTTGGCTGGCCGTCTTCGTCTGCAGAAAAAGCGGTCCGAAATCTCGCATCCAAACTGTGTCCGTTGGCATCGTGCAGAAGTAAACCCCAGGCAGCGTCTCGTCGATCTCCATCAACCACTGTGTCGCTTGGCGAATCGCAATCGAGTCAGCGCAGAGGACGACGAGCGGACAATGGCCTCGCGTTTTCAAGGCAATTTCTTGCAAGATCTGGCGATGCTGGGAATGCCAATCGCTCACACTCAACAGCAAGGCGTGCGGTATTTCAAACTCGGCAGCCAACCGTGGCCACTCGGACGTCGCCGCGCGAACCGCATCCGCACCACCGTTGGCATCTCGCGTCATTTTGACGACCGCAGGCGATGGTTTAGGTTCTTCAGCGAAACCAACGAAGCTGCCCAATGAGAGGACTAGCAGCATCACTAACAACGAACGTACACGCATAATTAAAATTTGAAATTGAAAGTGGGATAGGCTTCCAGCCTGTCACCAAAAAGTAGCATCGGTTTCCAGCTCGTCAAAAGTAAGATGCCAGGCTGGAAGCCTATCCCACTATGTCTACTGCAGCTCAGCTAGTTTATGCATGGAATCGCTTAATTGCACGTATAAGTTTCGGTAGATTGGGAAAAGCTTGTTGTAGGCCGTTTTGGCTTTGGCGTCTGGTTTTGTTTCCGCAGCCACCTCGATGGTTGCCGCACATGCCGCTGCGATGTTGCGATGGGTGCCGTCGCCGACCATCGCCAGCAAGGCGACTCCGTAGGCGGCTCCCTGCTCGACACGCAAGGTCGTGATCTTCTTACCGAACACATCCGCCTGCATCTGCCGCCACAGCGTGTTTTTGCTGCCGCCACCAGAGGCGCGGATTTGACGCACCGGCACACCCAACGACTCAATGATTTCCAGACTGTCTCGCAATGCGAACGTGATCCCTTCCATCACACTTCGCGTCATCGCGGCCCGATCGTGAGTCAAGTTCATGCCGACGAATGCTCCACGAGCTTGCGGGTCGGCGTGCGGTGTTCGTTCACCATTGAGGTACGGCAAGAACAACAATCCGCCACTGCCTGCGGGCGCGCCAGCGGCCTCTTTTGTAGCCGCCTCGAACGATTTGCCCACTGGCATTCCGGCCAATCCTTGCAACACATTCTCAACCCACCACTGCAGCGAACCACCGCTGGTCAAATTCACACCCATCATGTGCCACTTGCCACGCACCGCGTGACAGAACGTGTGCAATCGACCCGCTGCATCAATGTTCGGTTCGTCGCTATGCACGAACATCACGCCGCTGGTACCGATCGACGTGCTCAACAATCCTGTCTTGACGATTCCATTGCCGATCGCACCCGCTGCACAATCCCCTGCACCACCGACGACCTTGCACTGCGTCGTCAAACCGAGCGTTTTGGCCGCCGCCGATGTCAACGTCCCTGTCACGTCTTCGGATTCAACCACGCGCGGTAACAGTGACGGATCGAGTCCGAGTTTGCTGAGCAGTTCCGTCGACCACTGACGGGCCTTCACATCGAGTAACAACGTGCCGCTGGCGTCACTGACTTCGGTAACGTAATCGCCAATCAACCGCCGACGGATGTCGTCTTTGGGCAAGAGTACTTTGGCTAGTCGGTCGAAGTTTCGTTTTTCTTGATCACGCAACCATAGAATTTTTGGAGCTTGGAAGCCCGTCAGGGCTGGGTTGGCGACCATACCAATCAATTCTTCACGAGACCCGGCCGCCGAAGTGATGGCATCGCATTGTTGCGCGGTTCGTTGATCGTTCCACAATAACGCCGGTCGGATGACTTCGTCTTTGGCGTCCAAAAAGACCGAGCCGTGCATTTGGCCGGACAAACCGATCGCCTTGACGTCCGCCTTGTCGACATTGGATTGACGCATCACGGCGCGGACGGTTTTCACAGTGGCCATCCACCAATCTTCTGGATCTTGCTCCGTCCAACCGGGACGCGGTTGGGCCATCGGATATCCTGCGTCGGATTCCGCGACGACTTTGCCTGAGGCGTCAATCAGCAGTGTTTTCGTGCCGCTGGTGCCAACATCGATACCGAGATAATAGCTCATGATGAATTTTGAGATTTGCGTGGAGAAAGGTGGGCTACATTGTTTTGAACAAGTCGGCAATATAACGCGTAAGGCGGCGTTGTGGATCCGTTTCCAAATTTTCATCTAACCGCTCAATTTCATGCGATCTTCCGACAACAAACTGCGATCCACTCGTGAAAATTCGGCGGTGAATCCCGTTAAGTGGCCTCGGCGAGAGTGGATGGCCGCAGCGGTGTCGATCGCCGCGCTCGGTTGCCGAAACGAAACTCAAGAATTCACCGGCCCGGTCGCTGTCCCGATTCGCACCGACGTGCCGCTGCGGATCGTGTGGGTGGGTGAGTCAGCCGATGCCGATGTTTTGCAGCGGACCTGGGCGTCGATCAGCGAACAATCGCTCGACGTGCGATTGATCACCCCACCACGTGCTGTCAATGCGGGTGCATCGCAAAGCGGCATGCCACCTGACGAATTGTTAGAACAAGCCGCGACGGCGGATGTGTTGATTTATCCGCTCGCCATGATGGGCGAGTTGGCTACCAAAAAACGCGTGATGCCGTTGCTCGACGATCAATTCAACGCACTCGGCAAGAGTGAGGCAGTTGACGCCGGCGACGTCTTCACCAGCGTGGATCGCGTGACGGTACCGGTGGCGCTACGAATGGCGACGACGTTTTCACGCGAACGAATTGCCACCCCACTGGGCGGACACCTACCTGCCGTTTTGCTAGGCGAGAATGCGTTCGGAGCAAACGATGGCAGTGATGATGACAACATCGCAATCGCGACGTGGGATGATTACGATGCGTTGGTTGAAAAGTCAGAGGGCAAATGTTGCGAACCGACCGCCCCGACCTGGGCCGGTGCGATGTATCTATGGCGACTCGCTAGTAGCCTGAGTGCGACGTGGTTGTTCGATCGAGAAACATTGCAACCGCTGTTCTCTCAACCCGACTACGTCGCGGTGTTAGAACGCATGCAAACGACCGTCAAACGCACCGACGAGAAATATCGCGACTACACTCCCAACCATATTTTCCAAGGCATAGTGGAAGGAACATTGCGTTGTGGTATCGGATTCCCGCAAGGTGACAAACCATCGGGTGACGAAGTCTCGAGCGGGGCCATCCGGATCGTGAGTTTACCTGGCAATCGTGTGTCGGCGGACGACACCTTGAGTGTCCGCTTGGACAACCGACGGATCATGATGGATCCGTTCATGATGGTCGGATCGTTAGCAGCGTCGTGCCGCCAAACTAAGAATGCGGATGTGTTCATCAAGTGGCTGTCTGGTGGAGCGGGCAGCGAACCTCTCTATCGCAGCATCGCGTCGATGATCGACACAACGACGGCGGCCAGCGAATCGTCGTCTGACCCGCAGGAGCAATATCGCGGTTGGCTGAACAAACAACTGACCAGCGCCGCCGTGGTGCCAACGCTGCAACTCACCAGTGCATCCGAGTACTACGACATACTCGATGAAACCGTCCGTTCATGCGTCCTTGGCGAAGTCACCGCCCAAGCCGCCTGCGATAAAATCACCGAAGCTTGGTCACGGCTCAATCGAACGCACGACCTGCCGAGCCAACAACGGATGTGGCGACGGGCACAAGCGATTTCGTAGCCCTACCGGACGATTGATTCATGGTGATAACGGCACCGCCTCACACTCGGCAACCCGCTCTCTGTAAAACTCATCTGTCAGCAACCAAGCGTCAAACAGATTTCGCAATTGTTTCAATCTTGAGGCAACCTGTTGTTTGGTGAACGTTGCGGTAGCCACGTTCACCAAACTCGCGGGCATGGGCGGTGGTAGCGTCCGCCTGTAATTCGTCGACGTCTTGCCATCACCGACTATCGCGACCAATGATTCCGCTGGCACGAGATGTCGCCATAAGAACGCCTGCATTCGATCATCCGCCGCTCCCGCACGTCGCACCGTCCGCGACCCTGAAACCATCGCCTGTCCCTCGATCTGCAAATCGACCAAACCGTCCGCAGGCGTGAGATTGGTTTTTATCCAAACTTTAGCTGAGTCTTTCCCCGGCTTGAGCACCGTCTTGGCCATTGAGAACGCTTTCTCCGGCGCATTGACTTGCACTTGAATCTCGCCCTCGAATCCATCTTGACGAATCGCATAGACGTTGACGAACGAACCGCCCTTGGCGGGCATGCCGACCGCAGATGGTGTCACGCGCAAAGCAAAATCGGGCTGTCGGTGGCTGATTCGCAAGCGGTATGCAAACGCTTCCCCACCGCTGTTCGCCGTGTCGCCAACATGCACGAACACGGGGCCAGCAGTCGTTGTTTGGAACATCACGAACGAATCCGCATGATGCGTGTTTAGCCCCGAGGCAATGTCTGCATGATCATCATTGACCGCGATTACTTTGCCAGCGGCATCAGTGATTTTCAAGATCGAATCCAGTGACGAATCCAAACGGCGAGCCGTGATCTCCGCTACGATCGTTTCGCCCGCGTCTGCGTTCACTCGATACACATCCCAGTCTCCTGGCGTGTCGATCCGCCCATCGATCATCGTCGGCAGCGAGACAGAGACGGCTTGCTCGGCCGTGTTGTTTGGCTCTCGCTCGATGGTTCCCACTTGCTCGTCGAGCTGAAACGCGACTCGGTTTGATTCGAAGCCATCCTTCACGACCGACAACCACTGGACGTCCGTTGTCTCGTCTTGGCTACCGAGTTTTAGTTTTGCCCCGTCAACGTTGACCCCTTGCCAATGCAGTTTATCGAGCGTTTGTCGATTGCCGCCTAGTGGAAAGACACTTGTCAACAACGGTAGCTCGCCAACGGATATTCGGTAGACAAAATCCTCGCGTCCACGATAGATCGCGTCAAATACTCGAAAGCGATACTCGCCATCGGCGGGCACTTCAAACTGCACAACTGGATCGGGACGGAAACCGAAGTCATCATTGTAACTAATCTCCTCACCATCCGAATTCTCAACCGAGATCACCGGTTGAAACCAACCTGGTACGGCGTCAGCAATGAACGGGATCAATTCGCGAGCGGAACAGGAAATCACCAATCGCTCGCCTTTGGTCGCTTTGAAGCGATACCAATTCACTTCACCAGAGGCAACTTGGCCATTGACGATACAAGGCAATTGGATCTCAATTTCGGCTTCGGATGCAGGCCGCTTGCGTAACGCATCTTGTTCTTTGCCGAGCACCTGCATGTTGCTAGTCAACATCGCGGGCCGGGTCGCTTCAGGCAACTGACCAACATGAAAAACCAGTGGGTTGGAGATCCCACCATTGGTCACTAGTCGTAGTTCCCGCATGCCAGGCACGGCATCGGCGTTGATCGTGACGTTGATAAACACGAGATCGGCGATTGACGCACTGGCAGGACGATTGCAAAACTCCGCCAGACGAGCTTCCAGATTGCGGCGAATTGTTTGCTCGACGGGTAAGAGTTCTGTGATCGGATTGTCATTCACTCGACCTTTTTTTCCCGCTCGCTGACGAGTTGCTGTCGCTTTCTTCTTCAGCACATTGAGTTGCTCTCGTAGCAAGGTGATCTCTTGATTGTTCAGCGCGTGATACACCTTCTCGATGCTCGCCGTCACACCCTTGCCCGTCACCACAACTCGCTCCGCTCCACTGAGTCGTTGGCCACCGAGTTTCACGGGGAAGGTCGTCCCCTGTTGGCCGCCTGCCGGGTAAGCGTAACCGAGGTAAGGTGCCGGTTGCGCGAACGAAGAACTGACGCACAGGATCATGCCGACGACTATCGCCAATCGCAAACCTACATTCATGAAACTTTTCATCGATCTACATAATCTCCGTTAACAAGCCGCCTGATTTGACGGATTCTGAAACCGCTGGCAACACCGTCGCATCGAGCCCCATTGGATGCGGTAGCTTCGCATTGGCGTCGATGCCCGCGAGGGCGTAAATACTGCCTAACAAGTCAACGGGATACACTGGGCGATCGGCAACTTCATCCGCCGTCCGGTCCGATGCTCCGACAACATGCCCGCCTTGGAAACCACCGCCCGCAACGAGTACCGAAAAGACTTTGCCGTGATGATTGCGGCCACCGTTCCATGGTGGCTGCCAATCGACTTTCGGGCCACGACCGAATTCGCCACAACACCATATGATCGTGCTTTCGAGTAAACCTCGATCGCTCAAATCACTCAGCAACGTCGCCAATCCCTGATCGAGCGGCGGCACTTGGCGGCGCATTCGCTGAAAGTGATCTTTGTGAGTATCCCAACCACCGGGATAGTTGATCACGACGTAGGGAACGCCCGCTTCGACCATCCGCCGCGCCGCCAAACATTCTTGACCGAACGTGTTCCGACCATAGCGATCACGCAATCGCGTATCCTCTTTGGCCAGATCAAAGACATCTTTTCCTTCACCGAGAATCAGATCGTAGGCTTGTTGTTTTGCTTCGATGGCCTCGATGATCTGCGAATTAGTTTCCATCGCGGCGCTCATCGTATCGAGTCGTTCGCGGAGATTGCGACGTGCGACTTGTCGTTCATCCGAGATGCTGCTTGAGACGACGCCTTCGACAGCAAACCGGGCTGCATTGGGATCACCACCGGTCACAAACGGTTTGTGCATCGGTCCCAAGAAACCTTCTTCGGAAAACCGTCCTTGCGGCCGCGTCAGTACGACATAAGGAGGCAAGATACCTTGATGTCCTTTTTGTTTGAACATCGAGAACACCGCGCCCACACTCGGGTAGGCGAGTCGCTCGCCAGGATTGTGGCCGGTTTGCATCAGATACGCAGCCGTTTCATGACCATTGTTACCGTGTGTCATGCTGCGAATCAGCGAGTACTTGTCTGCCTGCTTGGCGAGTTCAGGGAATAACTCGCAAACCTGCGTTCCCGGCACGTTGGTTGCGATCGCGCCACCGAATTCACCTTGGTAATCGCGTCCCAAATCTGGCTTGGGATCCCAGGTATCGTTATGCGACATGCCTCCCCACAGGAAAATCTGGATAACCGATTTAGCTTGAGGCGCTCGTGGCGTTATTGGGGCTGCGTTGGCGACTAACGCTTGGCTCGCGATGAGTCCTGCTGCGCCGTAGACGCCGCGTTGCAATGTTTGTCGGCGTGAAAGTGACGTGTTCATGTTTCGTTTCTCCGCATCAGTGTCGGTACAAAAATTCGGTGTTGTTGATTAACGCCCAAGTCAGATCCAGCCAGTCGTTTCGATTGAATTTGCTGCTCTTGACGTAGCCCATTGCAATTTCAATCTCCGCTTCGATCGGTCGCCGGGAAAGTACCGTCAGATACAACTCCTCTAAAGTCAATTCAGGTTTGCGGCGCACCGAAAACATTTGCTTGAGCGGTTCGCTGAGTTGCAGTTTTTGCTGAATGTGGCTGGAGTTGAGCAGATGCAGCCATTGCGATGAGACCGAGCGGTTGCTCTTTTCATTAGCCATTCCGGTTGCTCGAGGCGAACGACCAAATAGCGCCAGAAAGGGGCTCGTGATGCTGCCGTCGGCCAGTGCGATGGCGGGCTGGTCACGAGGGATGTATGTGAACGGCTCTGGGATCGGACTGGTGTAAAGTTCATGCGTTCCGGTAATCGAGTTGATCGCGTCGATCAGCACCTCCGCGTCGAGGCGACGTAGCGGATAGGTCGCAAACGTGGCGGGATGGTCTTCACTCACGGAATGAGACAACGCTGAAAACTGGTAAACTTGCGACGTCAAAATCAGTCGATATAGATGCTGCAAGTCATAGCCGCTATCAACAAACTCTTGTTCCAAGTAGGCCAATAACTCGGGATGGCTGGGCGGATTGTCATCGCGAATGTCATCCGCCTGTTCAATGATCCCACGGCCCATCAGCCAAGCCCATACGCGGTTGACAGCGGCTTTGGTGAACCAAGGATTTTTGGGTTGAATCAACCAAGCGGCGAACACCTCACGGGGGTCTTGGTCGCTTGACAATTGGACTGTTGTTCCATCGGGAAAAATCGCGACAAGAGGCGAATTGGCATCGATTGAGTTTGAGAGTGAGCCTAAATCATCGTTGCTTGTCGCGACCGTGCCAACAATTTCACTGCCCGGAGCCACACTGTCTGCACGCTCCACTACTTTGAGCGAATCCCAAAAAACAATTTCCTCTTTCCATTCCGCAGTCGGTTTGTAACTGAGCTGCGAAAAGAACACAGCGGTGCCCGCGAGCCGAGCGGCTGACCATCCATTGGTGCGTGTGCCCATGAACGTGAGTGCGACCGCGCTGGCGATCCCTTCGGGAGTTTTATTCTGAATCGCGCGATAGAAGTTCACGGGCGCGACGCGGAAGTTGCTGCCGCTGGCGGTCAACAATTCACGAGCGAACTGATCGTATGGTTTGTTGGCGACGAGTGAAGCACGCACCCAACGATGGTAGGCTTGCGCGGCGTTGGGCCACAAATTGATCGGGAACTCCGCTTTGATTCGCAGGGCGTCGGCCCATTTCATCGCCCAATAATCAGCATACTCGGGGCGTTGCAACAACTCGTCAATCAGGGTGGTTCGCTTGTGCTCGCGATCAGGGTCGTCAATGAACTGTTTCGCTTCGGCAGCGCTCGGTAAAGTTCCAATACAATCCAGAAATGCGCGTCGCACGAACACCGCGTCTGAGCAGATCGTAGGTTTGGGATTGTTCGGGCTGAGTTTCGATAGAACCAAGCGGTCAATATCACACTTCGGTTCAATCGGCATTGATGCTACGTACGGATTGCCGTCGCGTGGAAGTTCAGTTGCCAATAAAGAGGCTCCCGCGATCAACATTAAGAGAACGCTCAAACGTCCAATGAATTTTCTCATGATTCTTAATTCACTAGGGAACGACCTTGCTGTTCAGAGGTGTGACGGTGTTGATGTTGGGTGTCACGTCAACGTCAACGTTTCCGAGTACCCAAGCAAGTCCGCCGAGGACAATTTGTTGAAATGGTTGCTCGATCCAGACGTTCTCGCGGTGAGCCATTGAGGTGAAGAAGACGCGACCATCCCCATGGCGACGCGCCCAAGTCGATGGGAACGATGGACGCTGATACATGTCGCCTTTCATGCCCTCGGTTTCTTGTGCGAGGATCACATGCAAATCGGGAGCAAAATTCTTGAGCGCGTACCACTCTTCGACGAGATCAAACGACGGGCTGAGGTTCTGTATGCCTGGGAAACTCGGCGACGTCACCCGCATCGTCGCTTCCTGTTGCGGTCCGTGGGAAATGAATTCACCTCCGAGCATTTGCAAAAACGGATCGACTTCGACGGGCTGTTTCGCTTTCGTCGGGGGTGTCCGCCAACATGCACAGGTTGAGTGAAACGCCATGAACCCTTTGCCCGCAGCGACAGCATCGAGCAGATTTTGTTTACCGGCGACGGACATTGTCGGTTCGTTCTGTTCGTTGGGCGTGGTCAAGTCGTTGTTGGTGAAGAACGCGATGGCGTCGTATTCGTCAAGACTTTTATCAAACAGGCCACCGTCTTTCGTGCAGACGACGTCGATGCCGACCGTTTTCCCCATCTCGGTGAGCGCTCGTTCGGAATGACTCAGCGAATCGCCGTGACGCTGCACGACGGAATGATAGAAACCAACATTGCGAGTGAAGTACAGCACACGCTGCGGTCGTTGTTCTGCGGCGGTCGCCCAAGTCAACGGGAAGCCGAGAGAAGCGACCGAAGCTGCCGCGGTCGCGCGTAAAAGATCTCGTCGTTTCATGATGTTCTATTGATAATGCACCACGATTTCATAACGCAAACGAAAGGACTCACCACGAGTCAGTCGCATCGGTGCTTGCTGGATCACGGTAGGGCTGAAAAAAGTCATAGGTGTTTTTGTATTGTGAATGATGTACCAGGGCGTCGGTGAGTTAACGTTGTCGGGATGGTCGGTAATCCGGATGCCGCCTTCGGTTCCGTCGATCGAACCCGCATAGTCGACGCTCCTCGCACAAAACCGCAACCGTTCGGGTTGCTCGTTGATCGGAACCTCAGGACTCGTGGCCTGGAATTCGGATGCGGCTTTGGACAATCGCACGGAGAGGCCTGCGTAACCGCCGAAGATTTCTCCATGGGGCTCGCCGGGCAACGGTGTCCGGTCGAGCACGACTTCATCCGCTGTCGCCGTGAAGGTGGCGTCCCAACGGATCGTATAAGAACCATCGTCGTTCGGTGACGAAACGTCGATGATTCGCTGCTCAGTTAACACGACGGGTTGATCGTCGACGTGATAGCAAACATCCAATTTAAATTTCGCAGAGTAATCATCGTTGCGAGTAATCTTGACCTCGTCCCACGACGTGCGTCCATCGCTACGGCGGCTCTCGCGGCTTTCCTCCCAATAGTTAACGCCGTTGATGTATTTCCAGGAGAACCACAGCCCATAGTGCCAAGGGTGATCAGGCGGTGATTGCCAGGTTAACGTTTTGCCGCCGCGCAAATTCAACGGATGAAAATGCGGCTTACTCTGTTCCGTTCCGTGATTGAATTGCCACACGATATGCTCGCCATCGGTGAGTGCGAGTGAACCGGGTTGTTGCGACCAAGAAAGTCGTGACTCAGCACGAACGAGTGAGATACTCGTGGTGGTGAGGATGACGGTAAGGATGAAAACAATTAAACGCACGTACTGTTCTCTGTTTGAGGAGTCTCGCTCAGCGTTACCTTCAGAGCTACGAAATCACTAACTTCTTGACCATGGCTTCATCGACTTCGATGCCCAACCCAGGGCCTTGCGGCACTGCTATTTTTCCATCATGAATAGACAATGGTGCTTTCGAAACATCGGCTGTTAAGAACTGGGGTCCGTTCAGTGCGGCGGGATTGTTCAAACCGTAGGCGGCATACAATCCAACCGTCGCCGCCAACGAGATATCAGGATCCGTCAGACCACTTCCCAACCACATCAAACCTTCGTTTTCTAACAATTCGATCTGTTGTCGCGCCGATTCCAGGCCTCCGCAACGCGACGGTTTCATTGCGACGCCGTCAATCATTTTCAAGTGAATGAACTCCGCAAGTTCCACTGGCGAGACGACGCCTTCGTCCATCAAGATTGGTAGTGCGGATTGGCGGCGAAGTGACTGGTAGCCACGGATCCGGTTCGGTTTCAACGGAGCTTCCAATACATCGACACCGGCATCGGCAAGTTTCGGGGCGACGTCTAATGCAGTCTCAACATCGTAACCACCGTTGGCGTCGGCCCATAAGAAACCCTCAGGCACTCGCTTGCGAACTAGCTGCGCCAACTCCACGTCGAAGTTTGGATCGGGGGCGACTTTGATGTTGAAATGCCGATACCCACGTTGCCAACCGGCGTCGATCAATGCGTCGACTTCATCGAGTCGCTGCGGGTTGAGCGTCCAACTCAACGTGAGCGGTTCGCCACGTTCGCGGCCCCAAAGTTGAGCGAGGGATTGATTTTGTAATTTGCCGGCAAGATCATGCAACGCTAGATCCAGGCCCGCTCGCGAGATCGGCATGCCTGTGGAAAAACCGGTGGCGATCGCGCCATCGAGTGCGGCCTGACACGCCTCCATGTCGGTCGCATGAATACCGATTACGGCCGGCGCGAAGTATTCTCGCAATACAATCGTTGCCGTTTCTAACGTTTCATAACTCCAACGTGCGATCGGTACACTCTGGCCCCAACCGACTGTGCCATCGTCCGCAGTGATTTTCACGAACACCACGCCACGACCGCCAACTCCGTCAGCGCCACTAAAAAACTTGAAGTAACCGGTCATCGGATAGCGAGCCGGCATCACCTCAACGCTGGCAATTTTCACAGTGTTTATTTCAATTGCTGGAGAAGTTGTTTGCCCGACAGTCCGGCCACCGCTTACGATCACCGCTGGCAGCGCGGTTGCCGCAGCAGCGAGAAAATCTCGGCGTGGGATTGTCGAATGATTGATCATGAGCTCTTTCTGGTCATCCATTTTTCTGGTCACACGATGTCGGTGGAATAAGGCGCACGTTGCTCGCGTGCGACCAGTTGATTCGCGTCGTCATCGCCGATGAATTGTTCTGCTTGCGGATCCCATTTTAAACGCCGACCTGTTTCGCGGGCGATGTTGCCGAGATGACAAACGGTTGCCGAACGATGTCCGATTTCAACATCTGCAATCGGTTGTCGACGCGACTTCATCGCTGCGAACCAATCGACGTGATGCGCGTTGCCCGCTTCTGCGGTCAGATCTACAGACCTTCGCATTTCGCGATCAAGTTCTGGTGAGTCAATTTTGAACATCCCCCGGTCGATCATGATTGTCGCGTTTTCGCAAACGAACTTTCCGCCACCGGGAGGCCCATCGGCCAATCGCATCGTCACACCGTTGGCATATCGAAAGACAACCGACGGATAGGTTCCAGGTGCTTCGCCACGAGCGCGTGGTTCAGGTGTTCGATAGGTTGGCGGCGAGAAAGCCACACCATCGCTCCACATTTCCACGGGACCGGAATCGTCCATGCCGAGTGCCCATTGAATCTGATCGAAACCGTGTGCTCCCCAACCCGTCATCTCGCCGCCTGAGTATTCGCGAAACGAAATCCAGCCTGGGTTGGATCGTGAGATAAAAATGTCATTGTGAAACGCACGTGGTTTTGTTTGACCGCACCACGCATCCCAGTTCAAACCGGTGGGCGTTGGCTGAGCAGGGAAATCACAATACCACGGACTGGGATAGTTGCTTGCGATGACCTCTTTGACATTGCCGAATCGACCTTCACGAACCCACTGACAGGCGACGCGGTTCATGGTCATCGAACGTTGTTGGCTGCCTGTTTGAACAACACAGTTGTAACGTTGGGCAGCGTCCACCATTTGCCGACCTTCGCGGATCGTTAGCGTCATGGGTTTTTCGCAGTACACATCTTTGCCGGCTTGGCAGGCATGAATGCTCGGCAACGCATGCCAATGATCGGGTGTTGCCACGACGACCGCATCGACATCGGGCGATTCGAGCAGTTCGCGATAATCAGAATAAGCAGCACCGTGATGTTTGTCAGCGATCGCTTGGGCACGTGACAGCTGCACGTCGGCAGCGGCCACAATTTGTCCTTCGGGCGGCAGATCCATTAACTGCAAACTGCGACGACCGACCCCGATGTATCCGATACCAATCCGATCATTCGCACCGGGACGACCAGGGGCGGCAAGGACCTTCGAGGGCACAAAGTACGGAGCGGCAACCGCCGCGGCTGTGGCAACCGCACCGCGACCCAGAAACGCGCGGCGTGAAGGTGTGTTTGGTAAACGTGACATTGAGTATTCTCCGGAAGCTGCAAGCATGGAGCGATTTACTGAATTCTCGCTCTTCGTTGTAACACCAGAAAACGTCGATATCCCCCTCAAAAGCCATCGCGTGACGATCAGCCGCAGTCCAGTGCCATCATGGGCGACTCCGCCCGCGATGGACGATGTTGTTCAACTTCGCTGCCAACCGGGCCACGATTTCTGGATGTTGAGCGAACAAATTGCGTTGTTCCCCCGGATCGAAATCGAGGTCGTAGAGCTGGCCCGTCACACCATCTTCCCCTGGCTTGATCGACTTGGGTTTTGAAAAACCGCCTGAGCCGAGACCGGTGATCAGTTTCCAGCGACCTTCGCGAATCGTCATCATCGATGCCAGGCCACCGGCCTGCATCGCAAACTCGTTGCGAACTTTCCTGTCGCCAGTCGCTGCACCGGTCAACGCGGGCAGGAAACTAAAACTATCCGGCCCCGCGTCTGTTGGTAACTTGATATTCAACACATCAGCGAAGGTCGCTAGGAAATCGGTGAAACATACGAGCTGTTCGCTCTGTGATCCGGCCTGCACATGGCCCGGCCAGCGAACCAACATCGGCATTCGATGACCAGCTTCCCACGCGTCCGCTTTCATCCCTCGCAAACCGCCCGTGGAATCGTGCTCAAACCGCTGCGTGTCTTCGGCATACCACACCGGTCCGTTGTCAGACGTCAAAATCAACAGCGTGTTCTGATCCAAGCTCGCGTGACGGAGCGATTGCAGAATCCGACCGATTTGAGCATCGACCATCATCAGGAAATCGCCATACATTCCTGCGCCACTGCGGCCAACGAACTCAGCCGATGGCAACCACGGCGTGTGAGGTGCGGGATATGCCAGATACATCATCAACGGTTCGCCATCTAAATTCTCGGCTATTCTCCTCGCGTGCTGCTGGACAACATCCACCGCTTCATCGGTGAAACGAGACAACACATCATCTAATTTTAGCCCTGGTGCAATCCCACCTTCGCGCCAAAACGCACCTTGAATTGGGGACCAACCCTGGCTGTGATTGGCTTCAATCCGATCGCTCGGCAGTGCCACCGCCCGATCATCGCGAATGTAAAAGTACGGAGGGATGTCGGTCGACGCGCGAATCCCAAAGAAGCTATCGAAACCATGATCAACCGGTCCACCTGGCAAAGGATTCACATAACCATTTTCACGAAACCCAAGGTGCCACTTGCCAACCATTGCGGTCCGATAGCCCGCTTGTTTGGCGAGCGAGGCAATCGTCATTTGATCAGGTTGGATCAGCGGCTGGGTCGGCCACACGCTGACGTCGGTACGAAACGGATAACGTCCCGTGAGCAAACCATAGCGAGACATATGACATAGCGGCCCTGGTGCGTGAGCATCCACAAAACGCATGCCATCGCGAGCCAATGAGTCGATATGGGGTGTCGGAATTTTCGATTGTGGATTGAAACAACCAGGGTCGCCATAGCCCATATCGTCCAACAACACGACAACGATGTTAGGCCGAGATTGAGCATTCGTTTCGTCAGCACGGAGACGCGCCGCGGTCAACAGAACGCTGCAAACAAAGCTTAAGGTGCAAACAAGTAGTAGCGTGCGCATCGCAGGCAATCGTTCTAGCGATGGCTCGGCATACTGGCTGCTGATGAGGCGGGGCTGGTTCATCCTTCGGCAGGATCTTTTCCGTCAGTCCATGGGCCACCGAATTTCATGTAGTCCGGTTCGACCAACGTGCTGCCGAAATCGCCCGCCGTCCAACCAGGGATGTGACGAGGTTCGGCGCGCGCCAAAGATAGTTTTTCCCATTTCGCGGCCCATCCAGGATCTTCGGTCGAGATTTCTCGCTTGTCCGCGTCCACGAAAAACACTTTGCCTTTGCGATAACTCTGGGCACCGAGGTTGACGACAGCCATCGCTGCGGCGCCCAAGTCAGGCGGGTTGTTGCACAGTTGTGGATCGTTCGCTTCGCAAGCATCCAGCCAATTTGCAAAATGAGCCAGTGTCGTGTTGGCGACCTTCTCGGTTTTGATCCGCTCAGCGTCTTGGCGGATGTGAGTCACTGGGCCACGTTCAGGCACAAAATCAAACCCGTCAAATTCTTCGCCGTTGCCAAACACGAACGTGCCAAAGTGACCTCGAATCAGTTGATTGATGCGTGACTCTTCATTACACATCGTGGCAGTGATCAAGCCTTGCACGCCCTCATTAAAATCCGCCACCACGGTCGCCACATCAGGCACATCACGACCATCGTACTCCAGATAAATTCCGCCTGCTCCGGTCACGCGGCCTGGCAACCGCAATCCGGTGGCTTTCAACATCGAAGTGGTACGGTGCACAAACAAGTCGGTAAACATGCCGCTACCGAACGGCCAGAATCGTCGCCATTGCTTGTAGACTTCGCGATCAAACGGCATGTCAGGCGTCAAGCCTTCGTTCGTGCCCAACCAGCGTTGCCAGTCGATGGTCGAGGGACTCATGTCCTTTTCTAATTTGTAGTAACGCCATTGGCCACGATCACTGTTGCGGAAGAATTCCGTTTGGAAACCCAGGACTTTGCCGAGCTTGCCTTCCTGCAGTAACGCGCGGACTTCGTTCCACAACGGCAGGCTGGTGGATTGCACGCCCACCTGCATCACCTTGCCACTTTCCGTCCATTGCTTTTCAACGCTGAACGCTTCTTCAACCGTTTTGGTCATCGGTTTTTCACAATACACGTTTAACCCGGCTTTGAGCGCGGCGACGGTTTGCTTGTGGTGCCAGTGATCCGGCGTACCAATGCAAACGGCATCAAGATTCTCCTTTTCGATCATCTCGTTGTAGTCAACATAACGACCAGGGTCAGTTCCCGTTTTTGACTTGATGTGATCGGCCACACGATCACGCTGAGTCTTGTACACTTCAGCGACACCGACCAGTTCGATCTGGCGTCCGGCCGCATGCAGTTCGCACAACGTCTTCACGTGAGCACCAAAACCGCGACCGCCGGGACCGATGAAGCCAATCCGCATCCGTTCGTTCGATCCCGCTGCTGCTTGGACACGGCTGGCAGGCAAGCTGGCGGCGGAAACGGTCGCAGCGGCAGTGGCCGATTGCTTGATGAAACTACGGCGACTCGGTGTGGGGACTGGCTGATCCACGTGGATGATCCTCAGGCAAATAGTGACAGTGACAATTAAAGGCGAATTTCACGCACGGCATAGCGTAACTGAACCCGAACGCTTTTGCGAACTTTAGCCAAACTGCCGCAGTGGCTCACTACACAAACGGACCCATCAACTCAATCGTCTCGCGAACTTTCGTCGCACAATGACGAAACGCATCGGCCTCATCATCTGAAAGTGGCGGATGCAAAATTCGCGTCACTCCCGCACGGCCGATCACCGCTGGTAATGACAAACACACATCACTGACACCGAGAAACCCATCGACCAACACACTGACCGGCATCGTATGCCGTAGATCGTAAACGATCGAATCGACGATTGTCATCGTCGCCAAAGCGATGCCGTAATTCGTGTAGCCTTTGCGATTGTAGACTTCGTATCCCAGGTTCACGGTTTCGCGAAACAAACGGCGAGTTGTTTCACTGGGAAAGAATTTTTCACCGCCCGTCATCGCAACCGAATAAGCGGCAAATTGATCATCGCCATGTTCGCCCAAAATGTACGCACGAATATCATCAGCGTGAATCTGCAGTTCAGCCGACAGCAACGAACGATAACGAATGCTATCTACGAGCGTTCCGGTGCCGATCACCCGTTGCGGCGGAAAACCCGTGATTTGAATCGCAGCGTACGTCATGACATCGACGGGGTTGGTGACCATGATCAACACGGCATGCGGGCACGATTGGGCCAACGCGGGCAACCATTCTTCCAAAATCACTCGATTGCCGATCGCCAAATCCGAGCGTTTCCAATCCACTCGGGTCGGAGATACTGACGGCGTGAAAATAATTACGTCGCTACCCGCCGCATCCTCGATCGTGCCTGCATGGATCGACATGTTGCTATTACGCAGCACACTGGCGTGAGTCAAATCCATCGCATCGCCGACGGCTTTCTCTAGCGAGCGATTGAGTAGCACCAACTCGCTGACGATCGGTTCCATCGTCGCGGCGAACGCAATCGCTGAACCAACACGTCCCATTCCTACGATTGACATTTTCATCGCTTCCATTCTCCGTTTCGCGATAAGTAACATAGGCTTCTAGCCTGTCGATCGTGACATGACAGGCTGGAAGCCTATCCCACTTTTTAGGCGAGAATTTCTTTCACGATCCGACCATGCACATCCGTTAAACGGAAATCACGCCCCGCATGACGATACGTCAGACGCGTGTGGTCGATGCCCATTAAATGCAGAATCGTCGCATGCAAATCATGTACGTCAACACCCCCGCTGACAATCGATTTGCCGAGTTCATCTGTCTCGCCATGCACGATCCCTGGTGCGATGCCTCCACCAGCTAACCAGATCGAAAAACACTCACCATGATGGCCGCGTCCAAACTTGCCTTCCTTCGTCGGTGTGCGTCCAAACTCGGTCGCCCACACGACCAGCGTTTCGTCCAACATGCCACGTTGTTTCAAATCCGCGATCAGTGCCGCGAGCGGTTGATCGGCAGCTTTCGCGAGCGGTTCGTGCTCTTTCATGTCACCATGCGAATCCCAATTGGGCCGCGAACCGCTATCGACTAACTCGACGAACCGCACACCCCGTTCGGCCAATCGACGGGCCACCACACACTGCCAAGCAAAACTCGTGTTGTCGCCTGGTTTCAATCCGTAGCTTTTTAGTGTCGACGCGTCTTCCTGTGTTAAATCGAAAGCCTCTGGGCAGGCGGTCTGCATTGCGAACGCAGTCTCGTAACTTTTCATGCGAGCGGCCAGTTGCGAGTCATTTTCGCGAGCGGCAAAGTGCTGACCGTTGAATTGTTTGACAAGGTCCAATTCGAGTTGTTGATGCGACTGAGTCCGCGTTCGCGCCTGCAAGTTTTCGATCGGCTGTTCTCCCGGAATCACGCGTGTTCCCTGATGATACGCTGGCAAGAAATCGCTCGCGTAAACTTGCGTCCCACCATACGGCAAGTGTGGCGCGATCACGATGAACGAAGGCAAATCTTGGTTGACGCTACCCAAACCGTAACTCAACCACGAACCCATGCTCGGTCGTGTGAACGTGGCCGAACCGGTGTGCATGCCCACGGCGGCCTCGGTGTGATCGAAGTGCGCCGACTTCATCGAGCGAATCAAACAGATGTCTTGCATTGAATCACGCAGATGCGGGAACAGATCCGTCACCATCGTTCCCGTTTTCGCCGACGGTTTGGCCGGAAACACGCTCCCCATCAACTTATCATTGCCGTTGCCATCGCGTCCCTTGGCAGACGACTTTGGATCGAACGTGTCGATGTGCGAAACACCACCAGTGGCGAACACAAAAATCACGCGTTTTGCTTTCGCGGGAAAGTGCGGCGGTTTGGGAGCGAGCGGTCCCGACGACGATTGCTCCGCCGCGATCAACTCATTGAGAATGCCAGGAAATAGCAGGGAACCGGCAACAAGCGATCGAATACCAGCGCGTCGGGTAATGGGTTGGGTGTTCATGTTTAATCGACGTACAAAAACTCATTCGTGCGAAACAGCACCCGAGCGAACGCTGCCCAAGTCGCTTGCGAACATTCGTTGTCTGACATCTTGTCAGTTCGTAGCTGCTCATTCATTTGATCGATCCACTGGCGCGAATCTGCCACTTCAGAGTCCGTCGGATGACGTGCATAAACATACTGAAACGCCAAACGCACGCGTTGATCAGTCTGTTCGGCCTCGCGCAGCAATCTAGCCGCGAACGCATCGGCGCGGCCATGCACAAACTCGTTATTGAGCAAGTACAGCGACTGCACCGTGGTCACACTGCGATCTCGCTGCGACGTGCTAGCGTTGCGATCCGCTCCATCGAACGTCGTGAAGAACGGACGCGAGTTCAATCTCGCCGTCATCATGTACACCGTTCGATGATCGGTATCGTAACTATCGCGAAATGGATGATGTTGCGTGTATTCCCATTTGTCCGCAGGCGGGAACGGATGCGGCCCCGTCGGTGGATTGATGTGAAGCTCTCCGCTAAGCATCAGCAATGTGTCACGCAGCGATTCGGCGTCGAGTCGTGTGCGATTGAATCGCCAGTGCCAGTCGTTGGCTGGATCGATGGCCTGCGCAGATTGTTGTTCTTTCGATGAATGGTTTGCTAGCGAACTGATGCGGTACGCGTGCGAGAGCATGATCCGGCGGTGCATGCGTTTGATCGACCATCCGTCTTCGATAAATCGTGATGCCAACCAGTCGAGTAGTTCCGGATGCGTCGGTGGTAAACCACGTACACCAAAATCACTCGGCGTTGACACCAGTCCGCTACCAAAATGATACTGCCAGATGCGATTGACGATCACTCGTGCGATGAGCGGATTGGACGCGTCAGTCAACCATGAGGCGAGCTGCAATCGCCCGCTCCCATGGGCCTGATCATTGCTCAGCATCTGTCCGCCGAGCACCTCGGGAAACCGCCTTGCGATCAAATCACCCGGCTGCTTCGGTTCACCGCGAACGTGCAAATGAGCGTCTGCCGCCTGCCCCTCGGCGACTGCGTAAGCCAACGTTGTCGTTGGTTTGCCATTTTTGATCAACGGCACAAAGTCGGTCGGCTTCTTATCGAGTTCGATCCCAGGAAACGGAAACCGTGTGCTTTGAAAAATCCCGTACAGACCGTAGTAATCGTCTTGCGAAATCGGATCAAATTTGTGGTCATGACATCGTGCACACGACAACGTCATGCCCAACATCGTACGACCGATGTTATCAAGCGTGTCTTCGATCGTGAGGTGTTGCGGGTAATCATTTTTTAACGATCCAAACCGACGTGCGATGGAAAGATAACCCGTCGCGATGGTTTGTTCGTTGCGAATTTCTTCACTGCTGGCGGGCAACAGATCGCCAGCGATCTGTTCGCGAATGAATTGGTCGTACGGTTTGTCGCTATTGAACGAGGCAATGATGTAATCGCGATACAAATACGCCGTTGGTACGGGGTAGTCCGAATTGTCGCCGGCGGTATCGGCGTATCGCACGAGGTCCATCCAGTGCCGACCCCAACGTTCCCCGTAGTGCGGTGAATCGAGCAAACGATCAACGAGGCGTTCGTACGCTTTCTCGGAATTATCATTGACAAACGAGTCGACTTCGTCGGGCGTCGGTGGTAAACCGAGCAAGTCAAACGTGGCGCGGCGGATCAGGGTGTTGCGATCGGCATCATCGTTGACGGGCAAGCCTTTTGCGTGGAGTCGGTCGAGCAGAAAAGCGTCGATCTCGTTGACGCACCATTTGTCCGTGATTGTGTCGGGAACTTGTGGATCGGTGAACGGTCGCAGCGACCAGAACTCGCGTGCTTTCTCGACGTCGATTTTTTTGCGGACGTACCGTGTCGCATCGTTGCGTGGGTCGGCGGCACCACTGCTGATCCATTTTTCTAAATCAGCGATCTCGGCGGTCGACAGTGGTTCGTCGGGAGGCATGTCCAAGCCGTCTTCGTAACGCACCGCTTTGATCAGCAGGCTATGATTGACATCACCAGGAATGATGGCTGGGCCGCTCGCGCCGCCACGGAGCAGCGTGGGGCGGGAGTCGACTAGCAGATCGGCTTGCAAGTCTTCGCTCGTGCTCGCGTGACACTCATAACAATGCTTGGCTAGTAGCGGACGGATCTTGTTTTCAAAGAACGCGAGTTCGTCTGCCGAGATGATCGGCTCGGTCACACCATCATGCACACCGCTCCAGATCTCGATGCCGGAAAAGTTGGCAGCACCGCCTTGAGTTGTGATCGTGACTTTGCCATTGTTCGCTTTTGCTGGCCATGGCCCGAGTCGTTGCCAGTGGCCTTGCTCGCCGCTGATGATACCGTTGGACACCAGTTTGCCGTCGATGCGAGCAGAGAACTTTTCGCTGTTGTTGTCTTCCCAAATGTAAACAAACAATGTCAGTTCGCCGTCGGGCAGATTTTTGAGGACGATCTTATTGCCGCCCCAGCGACTGCTGCGAATCATCGTGGCACGCTGGGCGTCGGTGGACGGGATTAGCGAGATGTGCTGCGCGGCGAAGGCATTGTCGTGGCATTCGTAGTTCTTGGAATCGCCGCCCTCCCAAACATGGCCGTCGATCGTGACGGCGGGACCGTTGAGGTTCAGCCCGCGTAGAAATTTGGCGGGTTGCTGGGCTGGTTCAGTGGCAAAGGAAAAAGCGATTGGAAAAAGCAATAGCACGCCGATAAATCGGTTCCAAACGCAGCAGCGAAGATGTGTGAACGCGAACAAAGAATGAAATGCCAGGTGGGGAGCGGGCGTGGGGGATGGTATTAGAATACCGAGTGCCGTCGCTGGTGTCGAAGGATTCCCCAATTCTAGTGAAATTTGCAATGGTCTCATGCTGGCACAGACCGCAGGCCTTTGACATGCCGCCTCACCCACGATTAAGCTTGCCGCTGATTTTACCCTGCCCCCCCTTCACTCGCCATCGCCCCGCTCATGATTCTGGTTCAAGCCATCATTCAGCCTATTCGACTGTCGACGGTTCGCTCAGCCCTCGAAGACGCTGGCTTTGATGAGACGATGGCGGGTGACGCGCTGGGATATGGACGTCAACGGGGCCAGTCGGCCACGTTTCGCGGTAACGAGTATCGCATCGACTTGCTACGCAAAGTCGTACTCAGTGTGGTCGTTGCCGACGAGCAAGTCGACGAGGTGATCGCGATCATCCGCGCGTCCGCGAAAACGGGAACCCATGGTGAAATCGGTGACGGAAAAATCTTTACCGTTCCGGTTGCCGAGGCGATCACGATTGGGTGAGCGGTAGCGCAGTTTTCAGAGTTAGTTAACTGGACAGCGTCAGGTTGGTTAAAATCATAACCCGAAGCGTAAGCGAGCGATTGAAATAAGATTGATTTAGTTGAAGCCAACCTCTCTTTTGTTTAACAGTCAGCCGCAGGCGTACTCTTACGTCGGAGAGTACACCTGCGGCTAACTGTTAAACGATATTCTCTTCGCCGAGAAGGGTGAAGCGATTTGCGACGACGTGATCACTCGGGGTGATAACCACAAATCACTTTCGATCCGTCCCAACGGTAATTCGTCCTGCCGTCGGTACCAGCGTGCTGAGGGCAATCTGGCAGTACTGTGCCGCTATACCCCACCGTGCGAATGCTCTCCAACATCTTGTCCGGTGTTTTGCCTGTCTCACGCACAAACAATTCCACATCGTTTTGCAAACGTGCGCGGTGAGCTTGGCAAGACCGATCGCGTGTCGTCCGTCCATGACCTTGAACAAACATCAATCCCGTCATCGCAATCATCGACGATAAGATCACCGCCGCGAGCACTTCGAGCAAGCTCATCCCCCAACGTCGAATTCTCAGTGAATTAATTCTCATCGCGATCTACTCCAGAACTTCAAACATGTGGAACATCGGCGTATAAATCGACAGCACCATGCCGCCGATCATTGCGGCCAGCGAAATCGTCAAGATCGGTTCGAGCATGCCCACCGTGGCGTCAATGCGGGCTTCCAATCGTTCACGCAAATGATGACAGGTGCCTTCGAGCGAACGTGAAAACTCACCTGATTGCTCACCCACACCGATCAATTGACACAGCGTCGGTGGAAAGAACTCTTCGTAACGACCAAGTTCGACGCTGAGTTTTTCACCGCGCCGAACACCTTGATTGA
Source organism: Rhodopirellula sp. (assembly GCA_041740155.1). Taxonomy (GTDB): domain Bacteria; phylum Planctomycetota; class Planctomycetia; order Pirellulales; family Pirellulaceae; genus Rhodopirellula. The sequence continues at coordinate 104,084 of JBGSMN010000176.1, read as the reverse complement.
TCTCATGAATCGCTTGCCGGACACAGCGGTTCCGCACGCATACCGCTGACACTTCGATCGCATCAACGGGTTTATAACCGCACTGCACCATCGAAGCAGTCGCTTCAACAAACTGCAACACCGCCGCATCCCGCAACCACGGACCGACGACGGGAATCTTCAACATCACTGCGTCCATTTTCGTCGCGATACTTGGTCGGCGACGACCCGCGTACCATAACGTGCTGGAGGTCACGACGATAGGAAACGCCACCCAGCCCCAATGCAATAGCAGTCGGCTTGTGCCCGTGACGAACTGAGTCACCGGTGGCAAATCCACGCCACTACTGCTGTACACGGTTTCAAACTCCGGCACGACGACGATACACATGAAAATCATTAATCCGAAACCCGCACAAGTGATCAGCATCGGATAACTGAGCTTCTTGATGATTCGTTTTCGCAATGCCACCTTGCGTTCCATTTGTTCACACACGCGGCCCATTGCTTTTTCCAATGATCCGCTACGTTCACCCAAGCGAATCTGTTGGACTTGCATCGACGAAAATGTACGTGGGAACCGCGCCATCGCGTCACTGATCGTTCCTCCCGCCACGATCGTGCCCCGCATCTTCAACAGCACACCGCTGTATTTACGATTGGATCGATCCATCGCAAGCGAACCAAGCGCCTTGGGTAGACTCAGCCCGTTCTGCAATAGCATCAACAATAAACGCAGCAATTGCGCCAACGGCACCGCTCCAATTTTGGTCGGGTCGCAACCTCGCGGCAGTTTCCGTGATGGCCCACCGACCTCAATGGAGTTAAGTTTCTGCAAAAATGCTTGGAAACCGTTCGTTGCAGGCGTGGTGCCAGTGTTTACACCGGACTTCATCGTTGTCGCAGTCGGATTTTTCATGATGATTTTGCCACTGTAAAATTACCCAGCCGCCGATTCGACGTGTAGATTCGGATCGACGTCCCGACGGCCACCGAGTTTTGGCGTCGAGGAAGCCGCGCGGCGATCGCCACTGGTTTTGAAATACACTTCTTCGAGCGATGTTTTGCCTGCCACGGCCGCTTCGAGGCCGGCTTGCTGCAACGGGACCATGCCCGCCGCGAGTGCCATCTCTTCCAATTTCGAGTGCGGCACACCGGCTTCGATCGCAGCGGTGATCTCTGCTGTAATCGGCATGATTTCAAAAATAGGCATCCGGCCTGCGAACCCGCTGCCCAGGCAACGCTTGCAGCCTTCACCGCGATAGAACTTTGTTCCACGAGGCACGTGGCCTTCCGGATCGAGCACGTCGAGCAGGTTCTCGTTGGCGGGTGCTTCGCATTTACAGTTTTCGCACAGACAACGCAGCAGCCGCTGGGCAACACTTCCTAACAACGACCCCGCGATCTTGAAGTGGTCAACGCCGAGGTCTGCGAGCCGCGCGACCGCCCCGACCGCATCATTGGTGTGTAACGTGCTAATCACCATGTGACCCGTCAACGACGCTTGCACGGCCGTGGTCGCTGTTTCGCAATCGCGAATTTCACCGAGCATGATCACATCGGGGTCTTGCCGCATGATGTATTTCAACGCATTGGCGAAACCCATGCCGAACTCATTATCACTTTGAACTTGGTTAATCCCGGCCAATCGATATTCCACGGGGTCTTCGACCGTCACGATGTTGCGATCGTCATGGTTAAGATGTTCGAGAGCGGCGTACAACGTCGTGCTCTTGCCACTACCGGTTGGTCCCGTGACCACAAACATGCCGTGGGGTTTATCGAGAATGTTCTTGATCGCTTCGTAATCACGTTGCGGCATTCCGATGCTGGCTAAATCAAAGGTTTGGCCGCCTTCGTCGAGCAATCGCAGCACGAGTTTTTGACCATCGACGGTGGGGATGCCGCTGACACGAAAACCCACACGCTTGCCGTTTTCATAAACCGTCAAATGACCGTCTTGCGGTCGGCGGCTTTCCGTCGTGTCCATGTCACCCATGACTTTGATCCGACTGATCACGGGATCTTCGATGTGATTGGGGATCGTCATCGCGACTTGCAGTTCACCATCGACGCGGTAACGAACACGCATCTCCGGTTTGTGCGGTTCGAGATGGATATCACTTGCGCCTGCCGTCACTGCACCGGAGAGAATGGCTTGCACGAGTTTGACCACGGGCGCGTCTTCTTGGCCGACACTGGCCATCGCAAACTCATCTTCATCGCTAGTCTCGCCGACTTCGCGCATCTCCGCAAACTTCATGTCGACGATGGTTTGACGAGCGAACGCCCGGTCATCGTAGACACGGTTGAGCAGGTTCTTGACGTCGTCCGCCAATGCCACAACGGGACGAATTTGATAGCCCGTCATCAATTCCGCTTCGGCAATTGTCTCGATATCGTCCGGTGCGACCATTGCCATCGTCAATACTCGCTTGCTAATTCCGATTGCTGCGGACTCACGTGCACGCGCAAAATCCTCGGGCATCAACCGTGCGACTTGCGGGTTAACGCTGGAAATGTCGATGTCGACATACTCGACACCGAACTGTTCGGCCAAGGCCTCGCCGAGTTGCGTGTTGCTGATCAAGGATTGCTTGACCAACCAATCGCCGAGCATGATCTCGCGAGGTTTGGACCCTAACGTAGCATCAATCTGCTCGGTGGTGAGCACGCGTTGATCAATCAGGATGTCGCCGAGTCGTCGCATGGGATGGCAGTGAAGTCGCGAGAATTGAGTTAAGGTTACTTCTGACTAAACGGAAATGCTTAAACCATCGCCGTCAGCAGGTTTTGAACTTTGGATTCGAGCACTGTTGGGTCAAACGGGGTGATCAAGTAATCTTGGGCACCCGCCAAGAACGCCCGGCGTACCGTCTCCAGACTGGGGTCGAGCGAGAACATCAACACGGGAACTTGTTCGGCATTGAACTCCAACCGCAATCCGCTCAACCATTCGATCCCGTCTCCCTCAGGGAGCTTGGTATCGACAATCATCAAATCCACTCGTTCCCGACGAAGCACATCTTTGGCTTCTGCACCGGAAACCGCCGTTTGAATTCCATAGCCGAGCAATTCCAAGCGAAACGCGGTCAAATCAGCGAGCACGATCTCGGGTTCAACGAGCAGCAGTTTGGACTGAGTGGAATCGAACATGTTCGAGCGGTGTTGAGGAAAGATGAAACGCCTGTTCTGAACAGGCGGTCTGAGAATGCGTTGAAGGCTAGGTTACGAATTTCAACGCAGTCGCCCTGAACAAGTTGCGAAAAATCAACAACGTGGCGTCCTCGCAATTGCAAGCGGAGCAATCGTTGTCATCGTTGCAATCCGAATTGTTTGCAGTCGATCCGATCACATTGGCAGGCACGTTGTAACGAAGGGTCGACCTCCCGAACGGACATTGCCCATGATTGAAGTAATACGTTGGTTCGTCTCGCTGAGCCGAAGACCCTGCATTCTCGGCGAGTCGCCGAGAGACTCGCCGACGTGACAATCACCTCTACTCTCAGCGTCTCCCATGCCCATGGCTGCAGCGTTCAACGAAACCCATCGACCAGGCAATTGGTTTGCCGAGCTGAACCGTTGGCACAGCTCACGAACCACACCGAGCTTGACAGCGGATGTCGGTCATGTTCTCGATCAACTCGCCGAAGGGTTCTTGATCGTCGATCGGAAATTGGTTGTGTTGTTTGCCAATCAAGCGGTCGCGGAAATCATGGGGACGGCCGCCACGAGGTTAGTCAATCGCCACGTCGATTCGCTGGCGTGGTGCAGTTCCGAGCCAGGGCGGTTTCCGTGGCACGATGTTATCAACGCAGAGTCGCTTCGCGCGTCGCATCTGCGATCCACGCCGATTGCCGTCGGCGAGGAGCAACTGCTGAGTTTTCAACGCGATGATGAATCTCGTCGGTTGCTGGCGATCAATGTCCGCCAGTTTTTGGATGCGGCGGTACCGGGAGCAATAGTGATTTCCGTACGGGATGCTACGGGTGTCGAAACCTACCGCGCCGAAATGGAGAATCTACTGGCCCGCGTGCGGCGTAGTCGCGAGGAGATCCAAGAGTGCAACGAACAACTTCGGCACCTCGCCTCTCAAGATGCCCTGACAGGCTGTCGCAATCGCGGGTCACTCGACAGCCAACTCGAAACCATTTGGCAGGAGTCTGTGAAAGCCGAAAAGCAACTGAGCTGCATGATGATTGACATCGACCATTTCAAATCATTCAATGACACGCACGGCCATGCGACTGGCGATGAAGTATTGCGGCGAGTCGGTCAAGCATTGCGTGAAACGTTCGCAGGTGTCGGGCAGGTCTATCGGTATGGGGGTGAAGAATTCTGCGTGCTGTTGCCGGGACATGATTTGCAGGCGGCACGTTGGATCGGCGAACGGGTCCGGGCTGCTATTTCGGATTTACGAGTCCGCTCGGAGATCGCGACGCAAACGCTGCAAGTGAGCGTCAGCATCGGAGTAAATCATCGCGAGTCCCACTCTCAAAACGCGGTGCAGATGATCGGCGGTGCGGACAAATGTTTGTATATGGCCAAACGGAAGGGTCGCAACTGCGTGGTCGCCTATGGTCCAGAGGTCGCCGCAGCAAAATTCCGCATCAGTGACGCGAGGTAGTTACCCAGCGCAATCTTCTTGTTTCTCGCCCTTGACTCGCTATAGTGGAAGTCCCGCCTACATTCCCCACCTCAATCGATCGCTAGCGTTTGCTGATGAACGTGCCAATCTCTCGCGTTTTCACGATTTTGAGAACAAGTGGATTTCTGATCGGAATCGTGACATTGCTTGTCGCGAATCCCCCGATCATGTTCGCCATTGAAACATCGCCGATTCTATGGTCCTTCGATAGCGAAGCGGCGATGCCGATGGAATTGCGTGGCGAAGTGATTCGCGATCAAGCCGGACCGCGACCGCCCACGTTCCCACAATTCGCGGCTGAAAACACTGCCCTGCGTTTCGACGGTGGCGGGTTCTTGACGATGAACGATCCGGGTGCAGAGAGTGAGTTCGATTTCACGCTTGGCGATACGATCACCTTGGAAGCTTGGGTGCGAATCGAAAAAGCACCCAATGGCCAGCAAATGTATGTGATCAGCAAAGGTCGCACGGGTTCCGCCAAATACGCCACCGACAATCAAAATTGGGCGTTGCGAGTCGTTGCGCAAGAAGGCATCGTCCGCGCCAGTTTTCTGTTCGCGACTCCGATCGACCGGACCAAGTCGGATGCGCATTGGCACCGCTGGATCACTGACGATGGGTTCGCACCAGGCAGCGAGTGGCATCATATCGCGGTGGCCTATACGTTTGGTGATCCCAAGTCGATTCGTGGTTGGATCGATGGCACTCCCAGCGATGGCAAGTGGGACATGGGCGGCCCGACTGATCAAACGCCAATTGTTGATGACGATGATGTATGGATTGGTTCATCGCGTGGCGGCAGCCCCGCGAATAGTTTTCGTGGCTGGCTGGACAACGTCTCGATCGACCGCAGAATGCCCACAGATGAAGAGATGACGAAACGCTATGACCGTGTCGGCGGTCGAGAACGCGTTAGCAATCAACCCGCCATCATGCCTGAGCTAGGTGTCATCCCAGAGGGCAGCGTGCAAGTTAGCATCGCTGAGAATTTCCCCAATCACGTGCGTTGGCTGCTGAGTAATGAATCGGAACCCCAACCGCTATTCACGTTCGAACTCGATTCATTCTTGTTGCCACGCGTTCCAGCACGGTTTGATAACTGGGGCATCCGCGATGCTTGGAAAGCCCCCTTATTGGTACGGATGGCAGCCGATGTTGAAATTCCAGCGGGCAATCATCGCGTGCTCACTCGCGTTCGATCGCTCAGCCGATTCTGGATTGACGGCGAGTTGGTTTCCAGTACCAAACCAGCGCGTTCACGAGGCGGCAATCTCGTGCCGATTGATCCTGTCCCACCGCCACCGGTGCCAGGGGCCAAGCATTTGCCGTTTGCGCAACAGGAAACCTTCGTTGATTTAAACCTACCCGCGAATGATCAACACAATCGCCGACGGGTTGTCTTGGAATGGATTGTCGGTGGTGGCGATTTAAGAACAGAATCCGGCGAAGTGGTTGTGGCGATTCAAACCGCAGGCACAGGCGAGTTGCTCGTTCTGCGTCCTGATGCAAACTCACCACTGCCGCTGACTGAAGTCGCCATCGACGCCGCAGCGAAACAGATTGAACGGGCATTGATCGCGATGGAAGACACCCAGCGTCGAACCGCTCGCCAGTCCCGAGCCGCTTACTGGCAATCGCGTCACGCGGCCGCGACTGATTACGTGGTCCGCCAAACTGCCGTGACTGCCAAGCCACCGCGCCGAGCCATTGATGAGTTCATCACTGACAAGATTCATGAAGCACGTAGCGATTCACAACAACACGACGTACAAACGGCGGAGTTCTTTCACGGCGAAGTGTTGCCGCTGCTTCGCTCGCAATGTTTTCGTTGTCATGGAGAAAAGGAGAGCGGTGGTTTGCGTTTGAACTCGCGCGACGCGGTGCTCGCTAGCGGCGAGTCTGAACTGCCTGCCGTTGTGCCGGGCGATTTAGACAACAGCGAGTTGATCATGCAAGTTCGCGATCGCGCGATGCCCCCGACTGAAGACGGTTTGAACGACGCACAGATCAACATTCTCGAACGTTGGGTTTCCCTCGGGGCACCCTGGCCAACACCACCCCTGACGCCTGAGCAAACGACACTCGCACCGGTGATCGACGACGCAGCCTTCTTGCGTCGCGCGTCTTTGGACATCATCGGTGTCGGTCCGACGGCTGACCAAGTTCGCGAGTTCCTCGCCGATACGAATCCCGACAAACGCACGCACGCGATTGATCGGTTGCTCGCCGACGATCGCTATGCTGACCACTGGGTTAGCCTGTTCATGGATCTGCTCGCTGAGAACCCCACACTGCTGAATACCTCGATCGGCAGCACCGGTCCGTTTCGTTGGTTCTTGCACGATGCGCTCAAAGACAACGTACCTTACGACCAAATGGTTATGGAGTTGCTGCTGATGCGTGGCGACGAGGCTTACGGCGGAAGTGCGGGGTTCGCGATCGCGGGTGAGAATGATGCACCAATGGCTGCGAAAGCACACATCGCCTCCTCCGCGTTCCTAGGTATCGAACTGCAATGCGCTCGTTGTCACGATTCACCGTACCATTCGACAACGCAGGAAGACCTGTATTCATTGGCCGCGATGCTGGGCCGCAAACCGTTGGCACCACCCAAATCCAGTCGTGTGCCGGATGCCTTCTTTGAAAATATCGGTCGTGAATCTTTGATCAAGGTCACGCTCAAACCCGGTGTCGCGGTCACACCGCAGTGGCCGTTCGCGTCTACGACCGGGTCCAATGACGGCCCAGCGATCGAGAGGTTGATGAGCAACGTCGACGACAGTCGCGAACGTTTCGCGGCGCTCGTCACAGCGCCACAAAACGCACGTTTTCCCCGCGTCATCATCAACCATTTGTGGAATCGTTTGATCGGTGCCGCATTCGTTCAACCCGTCGAAGATTGGGAGGGACGCACGCCGAGTCACCCGGAACTGCTCGCTCAACTTGCAGACGATTTTGTCGCCTCCGGTTACGATCTCAAATCCATCATCCGCCAAATCATGTCGTCACAACTTTACGCGCGACAAGCGATCGGCAAGAACCGTATCGCCGATGCAGATCAACGCTTCTTTACCGCTCCCGACCCACGGCGTTTATCGGCTGAACAAATTGTGGACTCGCTGTTGCATGCCAGCGGGCGAGACCTGGATGTGGAGGAAATCACGTTCGTGCACGATGGCTCGTTGCCGATGAACAAGCGATTGTCACTCGGTCGACCGCAGCGAGCGTGGGAGTTTGCGGGCCTGAACAATGAACGCGATCGTCCGAGTTTGTCGATGCCGCGTGCACAATCGGTGGTCGACGTATTGCAAGCGTTCGGATGGACCGGAACCCGTCAACAACCGATCGCCATACGAGAAACCGATCCAAATGTGTTGCAACCTGGCATCTTGGCCAATGGCACGTTCACGATGTCAATCACCCGCGCGGCAGCCTGTACGCCGCTCGCTGAACTCGCCTTAACAGCAGCCACACCGACGGAATTGGTCGATGAGTTGTTCCTGCGCTTCCTCGGTCGTTACCCCAGTGCTGAACAACGATCCGCTTTCGTTGCCGACCTGCAAGTTGGTTTTGATGATCGCCGTACACCCGAGGCTGAAGTGCAGTGGCCTAAGCCTGCTCCACCGCTGCCGCAATCAACTTGGACGAATCACTTGCTCCCCGAAGCCAACGAGATTCAAGTCCAGTGGCAAGAACGCGTGCAGCGCGGACCGCCCGCTGATCCACGGCTGACGCCAGCTTGGCGCGAAGTCTACGAAGACATTGTTTGGAGTTTGGTCAATCACCGCGAATTTGTTTGGATGCCCTAAAATGTTGGATCGTCGAGAACTACTCAGACGTGCGTCTGCGCTCGCCACCGCTCTCCCAGCGGTTGCCCTCCCATCTTTGGCCTCTGCTAACGAAACACCAACACCTGCGTTTGGCAAAGCCGAACATGTCATCTCCGTTTGGTTGGGCGGTGGCATGGGGCAAATGGATACCTTTGATCCCAAACGCAAAGGCGACCCCAAGGGCGGGAAGCCAGGGGCGTACTACGAAGCCATCGAAACTAGCATGCCAGGTGTGCAGGTTTGCGAACACTTGCCAAACATGGCGAAGGTGATGCAGCATGTGACTGCCATCCGGAGCGTGCACCACAACGTGATCGACGAACATGCCGCTGCTACCAATCGCATGCACACGGGCCGCAACGTCAGCGGCACGGTAACCTACCCGTCAATCGGATCGCTGATCGCGAACCAACGGGGCGGTGTCAGCGACACAGCACCCCCGTACGTGCTGATCGGATACCCCAACGTGACTCGCGGCCCAGGGTTCTTGGGCGCGAAGTCGGGTTACCTGTACCTGACCGACACCAGTCGTGGGCCAGCGGGTTTGTCGCGCGCCGATGGCATCAGCACGATGCGTCAATCACGGCGTGAAGAGTACTTGTCCGCAATGCGTCAGCACTCCGGTGCTACACAGGTCAAAGAGTTGATCGACTATGACGCTGCGATCTCGCAAAGTTTGAAGTTGAGTGGACCGGAGTTTAACGAAGTCTTCACGCTGGACAGCGAGAAAGATGATTTGCGAAATCGTTACGGAGGCGAGTTCGGACAACGCTGTTTGCTTTCGCGTCGCTTAGTTCAGCGCGGTGTGCGTTTCATCGAAGTCAGTCACAATTTGAATTTTCTCAATGGTGCTGGCTGGGACGTTCACAACGATGGGATCGTGAATCAACACAAACTGATCACTGAACTTGACGCTGCCGTCGCGACGTTGATCAGTGACCTGCAATCCCACTCGCTACTAGACAAAACGTTGATCATGATCTCAACCGAGTTTGGACGTCCGTCGGCGTTCGACAGTGGTGGTGGACGCGGCCATCAAGGCAGCTCGTTCTCATGCGTGTTGGCCGGTGGCGGTCTTTCACACGTCGGTGGTTACGGACAAACGGATGAACTCGCCAAAGAGATTCTCGCCGATCCCGTCAGTGTTCCCGATTTGTTCGCAACAATTTGCGCCGCCGTCGGTGTCGACCCCAGCAAAAACCTCTACGACGGTGACCGCCCCGTCCCGATCACTGACCAAGGCACACCGATCGCGAAACTGTTCGCTTAGCCTCATGTTCAGCATTGAAATGACGAGCCGAATGATGGCTATCGAATTCACTACTGAAGTATCGTCACAATTGAAATTGGATTCATTGATTGTTCCGGCGATTGTCATTCCGTTGAGGTTTGATGATCGTCAGCGCGATAATCGACGATTTGGCCATCAAGCTCCCAAATCGGCAACAGTTCAATACCCAAATGGGTCAATGCGGTAGGCACGACATCAACTTGAAAAGTCGGTGTACTGGATTTACCTTGCTTCGCAGCAGGACCGCTGACAATCAGAAAGGTCGTGCGGATTTCGAGAACGGAATGACCGTTGCCATGCCCAGTTCCTTGGCCACCATGGTCGGTGCAAACGATCGTTAACCAGTTTTCATCCGCAGAGTGTGGGCGGACTTTGATAGTCGCTAGCAATTCACCGATGTTGCGGTCAACTGTTTCGATCGCCGCGATGTATTGAGAAACCGAGGGATGGAAACCATGTGCATGTCCGGCTTCATCGACTTGTCCTTGGTAATAGATGACTAAGTCGGGATCGTTTGTTTTGAGGAACTCTGCACACGCCATTGTCGCCTGTCGATCCCAGTCAGCATAGTCATGGGGTGGATCGGAAAAGTTGCGTGAGACATTCGCGCCCGCAACAATTTTGCCTTCGATCGGCGCCCAAGTTGAAAATGACGCCGTGACGGCCTCGGGACGAACCTCTTTCAATCGCACAAACATATGAGGAAATTGTTTGTAGTTAGGTTTTTTAAACTGATTGTCCAGAACTTGATGCTTGTCGGGCCAGACACCGGTCAACAGATTCGACCAACCGGGACCGCTAACCGTGTCGGCTTGATCAGTACCTCCCGACTTGCGAATGTCAGTCCCCTCGAACAACGTTCCCGTGTTGATCAATGAATCTAAGTTCGGAGTCTTCGCGAGTTCCAAGGCGTCAGGACGACAACCATCAATCCCAATGATCAGGACTTTTGGCTGCGGTTGCTCAGCCCTGGCAGAAATGACGAAGAGTGTCCAGACAAGACAGCTCAATAAGGAGATATGCATTGACATCGTATGATCTCTTTGACAGGAAATGATTGCAACACAGGTCTAAAGCTTCGGGTTTCGCGTCGATCGGGTCAGAGCTAAAAGTCTCAACGTCTTTCGCTACTTTCTCACCGTTTCAACCCAACGGGCTTTGTATAGTTTTTCATCGGTGAGTTGCGCGTCAGCGTCAGGATCGAGCAGTCGAATGCGATCTGTCCACCAGTTCGGCTGATCGGCTTGGAGCCACACAACTCGACCACCAATGGTTTCGATGCTAATACACTTCACATCCTTCTGTGCACCCAAAGTAGGATGCAAGCGGAACCGCTTTGCGCTGCGATCAAACAGGTAAACGTGTTCATGGGTACTCAACACCAAGTCATCAGAATGCGGCATGGGTTGAAGGTCATGTCCACCTTTATCGGGGAGCGCATACGATCCGTCAAGTTCTAGTGAAGGCGAACTGGTTTCCCAATCCTTCAAACGGTAGCTGCGTAGCTCGTGAGCTCCAAGTGCCCACAACTGTTGTTGTTGGTCGTCCCACACGACGCCATGCGCTGAGTACAATTCTGTGTCCCACAGCGAGGTTTCCGAGCGGGAAAGATCAAAAAGAGCGAGACAATTGCCCTTCGTGCCCGTCGAACCTGCGACCACGACGCGATCCATCGGCAGCAACTCGATCGAGTGCGCATTGGGAACGACGGCAAACCAGGATGCGTGCCCCGATTCGCGGTCAATTAGCGCGCATCCACCCCCAGATGACGTCACCAAGAGCCGATCCCCCGCGATGGGCTTGCACTCGTCCGTTGTACCAAAACGTCTAGCAATAGACTTGGGCAACTCCGGTCGCTCAGTAGCACGCCAACTCCATTGTTTTTCAATCTTGCCAGCGATGATGGCGTCAAGGCTGACGACAAAGACTTCGTCCATTCCACAAACAACGAGACCATCGACTGGTTTCGCATTGGCCTCGATCTCTGGAGCGTCAGCGGCGAGTGATTGCACGCACATCGCCAGAATGAATAACCAAGTACTCAAGATAACTGATATCGAAGACTGCATGGAATCGGTCTCACTTAGATTTGGTGTTAGGTTGATCGACTGATAATTTTACTCGGGTGCCGGGTTTCAGCGTGTCGCTGGGATAGACGATCACGCGATCACCTTCATTCAAACCGTTGATGATTTGCGTTTGTGAATCGTTTTGCAAGCCAATCGTGACGGGTTGCAGGACTGCTTTGTCGGCGACGATAGACAGGACATGCCATGCCCGCTGGTGGCGGAACAACGCACTATTGGGAATCAACAACGCATTATCCAGCTCATTGACCGTGATACTAGCTTCAACTCGGTATCCATCACCGAGTGAAACGATTCGCTCGGGCGGTTCGTTGAAATCGGCAATCACGTTGACTCGTTGCTCTTCCACGCCCAATGATGAGATTTTCGTAAACGCGGCTGGTTCGACCACTCGCACGTAACCCTTCAGCGGCGATCCACCGCCCCAATGTTCGACCGTTATTTCACTGGCAGGATTGATCCGAACCGCATCGGTCGATAGCACGTCGATCTCGATTTCCAAGTTGCTCGGATCGCCCAGTTCGATCAGCGGCGTGCCGACGGTAACCACGGCAGAGCTTTCTTGGATCACCCGCAGCACACGACCTGAAATGGGCGAGTAGATCTCGAACGGTTCAGCGGATGGTTCATCACTGTCGTCGTTGAATTGACTGACGGCGGCTTTCGCCATCTCTAATTCAAACGTGGCAATCTCTTGATCGAAACGAGTCGTTTGGATCGCCTGTTCGCTGGCGAGTAGCTCTGCTTTGGCGATGTCGTACTCGTCACGCGATACGGCTTGTGAGGAAAGCAACCTCTTGGCACGTTCAAACTTGGACTCGTTCAAATCAAAGTTGATTTTTGCCTGCTCGCCGCTGGATCTGGCACGCTCGACTGCGGACTGAGCCGCTTGGACACGCGCATTCGCTTCAGCCCTCGCTCTCGCATCCAAGATCGCGGGAGCACTCGGCAAGATCACCGCCAACAAAGTTTCTTCATTGCAATGGTCACCGGGGTTGAGTTCAATTCGGGAAATGCGTCCCGATACGGGAGCCGACACGGTGTACTTCTCGCGGATTCGCGTCTTGCCATCTTCGGAAACCGCCACCCGTAGTGGACCGACCTTCGCAGTCGCAAACTCGACTTCGACGGCAGTGGGGTTAAGCGAGAGGTAACCCACGATCGCAAACGCGATCACCATGACGCTGAGCAGCAGGGTTTTGATTGAGAATCTCATCATTCTTTCTTGTAACGAAAATCACCGAGAGTTTCGGTCATCGAGGGTAACGACAGTCTTGACGATTTCCGCTGCGTCATAACCGCTACTCTCGCGACTTCAGCACACCCACTAAATCCAACGCGTTGATACGACGCTGCACCACCATCCCAGACAGAAACGTCGCCACCACGACGACCAACGCAGCCAGACCGTAGGTATTTTTGCTGATGATCAGCGGAATCCGATAATTGTCTGTATCCAAACCCGCCACCATCACGCCCGCCAAGGCGTAGCCGAACAAACATCCCAGCGGGATTGCCGCGAGCGTGAACAGACTGATCTCACCCAGTAACACGATCGAAACTTCTTGCTTTGTGAACCCCACCACACGCATCGTCGCCAAATCACGACTTCGTTCAGACAGCGAAATCCTGGCGCTATTGTAAACCACACCAATCGCAATCACCGCTGCAAAGAAGATGATAAATGATCGCATCACCAAAATATTCTCGGCCACTGTGTCGCGAAAACTGTCCAGCATCGCACTCTTGATCGTCACACTTGCGATCCCAGGTCGCAGTTCCAATTCATGAAACACCTCATCGATCGCATTGGAATCGACTTTCAGGAACGCACCTGAAGCGACGGAAGATTCCTTGAGCATCCTGTGCAACTGTTCTTTATTCATGTACGCATTGAGTCCCGCGTACTCCTCGACCAATGCCGTGACCTCGACCGTGACAGTGGGCCGTTTGTCTTCGAGCACTTCGATCGTGACCAAGTCGCCAAGCTGGACGGCTAATAGTTCCGCCAGCTTCGTGCTCAACATGATACCGAACTCCGGCACCTTCACGACTTGTTCGCGTTTATCCAGCAAACGGTACAACTGCGGGTTTGGCTCCAAGCCCATCACACCGATTCGACGCGAGCGATTTTGATAACAAATCTTTGTGGCGATCGAACGCATCGTTTCGCTGTCCAATACGCCATCGAGCTGACTCATTTCGTAGATCACCGACGCCGTCGCTGGTTCGACAAACGTGACGGTCAAATCCTGCCGTTGAGCTTTGCGAAACTGAAAATCCATCATGTAATTGATCGCGTCGAGCGAGAAACTACCCAGCACCATCACCGAAACAGCCATCGCAATCCCAACGACAGACAAGCTCGCTTTGACGGGTTTGCGACCGACGTTACGAATGACCATCCGCAATTCAGGCGGCATCAATCGACGGGGCAGAAAACGTTCCATGAGTGTTGGTTGATAGCTCGGTGGTGGCTCGGGACGCATCGCTTCGGCGGGTGGTAACCGGATCGCTTCGCGAACGGCAAACCAAGTTCCGAAAACCGCAGAAAACGTCGTCAACAAAAAGCCTGATCCGATCGCCAGTGCATCGATCTGAAACTCCAGAACGGGAAATTTATAAAACGTCGCATACAGCTTCGTCATTCCCGACGCCATCCAAAAACCGAACAGGGTTCCTGCGATTGTTCCGCTCAGCGAGATAATGAGCACGAGTGATAAGTAGTGCATGCCGACTTCGATATTCGTGTAGCCGAATGCTTTGAGCGCCACGATCTGTTCGCGTTGTTGGGCGATGATCCGCGAGATGACGATGTTCAGCAGAAACGCAGCCACTGACAAGAAGATTGTCGGAGCCATGATCGCCATTCCACGAAGCTGTGCTAATTCGTCGGAAAGGTATTGATGTGAAAGCTGTTCGTCACGACCGTATCCGCCGACACTCCCGTATGGTTTCAGCAACCGGTCCAAATCGTCGATCACTTGATCGCGATTGTTGCCATAGGCGAGCTTCAACGTGACGCTGTTGAAGGCACCGTCCATGTCAAACGCCGCTTCCAAATCTCGCTCATTCATCCAAAAAATACCGAACCGTTTGTTGTCCGGCACGATGCTACCAGGCTGGACTTGCATCACGTATTCGGGCGATAAAGCGGTTCCAACGATCGTCAGCATTTGACTCTTGCCGTTAATGATCGCTTTGACCGTATCACCAGATACGAATCCATGTGCATCGGCAAAAATTTCTGAGATCACGACTTCGCCCGTCCGATCCGGTTCCAGCATTCGACCGCGAGAAATGAACAATCTGTTCAGTTTGCTTTCGCCGGATTGGGGCACCGAGATCAACCGCGCCGTCGCTGGTTCGGTCATCCCCGGCACGTCCAACAACACGTCGTAGATCAATCGAGTTTCAATCGCCGCGACACCAGAGATCTCACTGATTCGCGAAAGGATCGCGTCGGGCGAACGTCGCGTTTGGGCAAACACATCGGCGAAGCGGAACTCGCGATAAAACGACTCCTTGCTCCCGTTGAGCGACTTATACGAACACATTGACATCACGAACGTCGCTACGCCCGCTGCGATCACCAACACGATCGCGAACGCTTGACCCTTCATCTGAGCGAGATCACGCAGTAGTTTGCGATCAAGTTTTCGCATCACCACGACAACTCCGCTGCGCCGACTTTGGACACGTTGACTTCCACGCCGGAGATTTGACCATCGGAGAGCGAGATCACCCGGTCAGCCATCCTTGCGATCACAGCATTGTGAGTGATGACAGCGGTCGTTGTGCCGAGTTCACGATTGATTCGCGAGATCGCTTCGAGCACGACAACGCCAGTTTGCACGTCGAGCGCCCCCGTCGGTTCGTCACATAACAACACCTTGGGATTCTTGGCAATCGCCCGCGCGATCGCGACTCGCTGCTGTTCACCACCGGATAGCTGAGCGGGAAAATGATTGGCTCGCGCTTTCATCCTTACGAGATCGAGAGCATCCAAGGCGTCCATCGGCGACTTGGCGATCTCCGTGATCAGTTCGACATTTTCGCGCGCCGTTAAACTCGGAATCAGATTATAGAACTGAAAAACAAAACCTACATGCTCACGTCGATACAGTGTCAACTCCGCGTCATCGCTGGCCGTTAAGTTTTTTTCCAGGTAATGCACAGTGCCTGCAGTCGGCACATCCAGCCCGCCCAAGATATTGAGCAGCGTCGACTTGCCGCTGCCTGACGCCCCCAGCAACACCACAAATTCATGGTCAAACAATTCCAACGAAACACCCCGCAGGGCATGCACTGCGACTTCACCCATTTGGTAAACCTTGGCAACATCAACGGCGCGAAAAACGGCTGCTTGGGAGGTTGTACTCATGGATTCGCATTGTCTCGTATTTCGAGCGTCAGGTGTCAGTCACAATCGTCCAAACGCGGCGCTCGCGGCAAGTCGCTCACTTTGTCGGTCAGGAATCAATTTGGCGGTGACCAGCGGCACGCCGAGATTGCTTGCCATTTCAGAGCAGCGGCACAGAGGACTGTGCCTGCCACCTTGTTCGCGTTAGTTTAGTGGTTTCGCATTCCCGCCGTTCACCTAACGCACTCCTTAACCAACATGACCGCCGCCACACCCAAAAACTCACTCAAACAGAATCCGCTCGGACGTGACGGGTTCCCGGTCTCATCGCTCGGTTTCGGTGGCTGGGCACTTGGTGGGCAGTGGGGCGTGCAGAACGATTCCGAATCAGTCGCAGCGTTGGAAAAAGCCATCGCGTCGGGCGTCAATTTCATTGACACCGCGCCTGGTTACGGCGACGGGCGGAGCGAGCACGTGATCGCCGATATGCTCCGCTCCCTGCCACCGACCGTTCGCGAAACCATCCATGTCGCTACCAAGACGCCACCTGGTGCCGGGCCGTGGCCGCCGAGTCCCTATTGTCGCTGGCAAGATCGCTATTCGGCGGCCTATATCCGCAATAACGTGGAAGAACGGCTGCGGAATTTGAAGACCGATTGTCTCGATCTGCTGCAACTGCACACCTGGACGCGGGCCTGGAACGACGACCCGCAACCGTTGCTCGTGCTGCAAAAACTTCGCGAAGAGGGCAAGATTCGCAAAATTGGTATCTGCACCCCCGAGCAAGACCAAAACTGCGTCGTCCAGCTCATGCGCGACGGGTTGCTCGATGTCGTGCAAGTGATTTTCAATCTGTTTGAACAGGAACCCGCCGCTCAATTACTGCCCGTCGCAGCGGAAACCGGGACCGGCGTGATCGTGCGTGTTTCGCTCGACGAAGGCGGTTTGACGGGGAAATACGCAGCCAACCATGAATTCCCTGCCGACGATTTTCGCAGCAAATATTTCAGTGGCGACCGGATGAGCCGCACGGCGGCCCGCGTCCAGGAAATTGCTAGCGATTTGGAAGAACTCGGTCTGGCTGACGATTATTCCCTCGCCGCCGCCGCGATTAAGTTTTCCGGCTCGCACCCCGCTGTCAGCACCGTCATCGTGGGCATGCGAAATCCGGCTCAGGCCGCTCAAAACGTGGCCGCGGCGACGCTGCCCGACTTCACTCCAGAGGCATTGCAACGGTTGCGACGACACCAGTGGTTGCGGGGCGTGTGGTATGGAGGAAAATGAGACTTTCGCGATTCCCGCTCTCCGGTATCATCACTGCCCATGACTAAACACATTTTTGTAACCGGCGGCGTCGTTAGTTCTCTCGGCAAGGGGCTGACCAGCGCCTCAATCGGCATGCTGCTGGAAAGTCGCGGCCTCCGCGTCCGCATGCAGAAGCTCGATCCCTACATCAACGTCGACCCTGGCACGATGAGTCCATACCAGCACGGCGAGGTGTACGTGCTCGACGACGGCTCCGAAACCGACCTCGATTTGGGCCACTACGAGCGATTCACCTCGGGCAAACTCGATCGCGATTGCAACTACACGACCGGGCAAATTTACTTGTCCGTGATCGAGAAAGAACGCACAGGCCACTTCCTCGGCAAGACCGTGCAGGTCATTCCGCACATCACCAACGAAATCAAACGGGTGATCAAACGCATGGGCGGCGACGACGTCGATGTCGTGATTACTGAAATCGGCGGGACCGTAGGCGACATCGAGAGCCTGCCGTTCCTCGAAGCGATCCGGCAATTCTCGCTCGATATCGGTCGCGAAAACGTGCTCTACATGCACCTGACATTGGTGCCCTACCTCAAAGCCGCCGACGAACTGAAAACCAAGCCGACCCAACACTCCGTCGGCCAACTCCGCGAGATCGGAATTCAACCCGACATTTTAGTGTGTCGTTGCGAACGCAGCATCAGCCGCGAGGACCGCGAAAAGATCGCATTGTTCTGCAACGTCAAAACGGAAGCCGTGATCGAAGAGAAGGACAAAGATTTCTCGATTTACGAAGTCCCGATTTCGTTGGTCGACAACAAGATGGACGAACTCGTCGTCCAAAAACTCGGCTTGTCCGCCGGTGCTCTGGACATCACGCCCTGGACCGATCTGCTGCACAACCTCCGCAACCCGCGACATGAAGTGTCGATCGCCGTTGTGGGCAAGTACGCTGAACACAAAGACGCATACAAATCCATCTACGAGTCGATCGACCATGCTGGGATTCGGCACAGTGCTCAAATTCGCATCGGTCGAATCCAAAGCAGCGACATCGAACGTGAGGGTGCCGAGCGATTGCTGTCGGGTTTTCACGGTATTTTGGTGCCGGGCGGTTTCGGTGAACGGGGTGTCGAAGGCAAGGTGCAATCCATTCAGTTTGCTCGCGAGCGAGGCGTGCCGTTCTTTGGAATTTGCTTAGGAATGCAGCTCGCCGTGATCGAGTACGCTCGCAATATCATGGGATACGCGGGTGCACATTCGACGGAGTTTGACAAAGACACCCCGCACCCAGTGATTTGTTTGCTCGACGAGCAACGCAAAGTCATCCAACTCGGCGGCACGATGCGATTGGGCAGCCAACCGGCTCGGCTCGTTCCTGGCTCGCATGCGCACACCGCGTACGGTGTCGAAGCGATCGCTGAACGACATCGCCACCGTTACGAGTTCAACAATGAGTACCGCGATGCATTTGAAGCGGCGGGCATGCAGTTCTCAGGTCGCAGTCCGGACGGGAAGTTGGTCGAAATCATCGAGCTCCCTGACCATCCGTGGTTTGTTGCCGCCCAGTTCCACCCTGAGTTCAAAAGCAAACCGTTGGCGGCTCATCCACTGTTCGCGAGTTTCATCGCCGCAGCGATCACCCGGCGTCACAAAAAAGTCACTGACGAAATCGAAATCCAAACGGTGAAGGCAACGAGTTAACACGATGTCAAACGAAACGTCCAACGATCAAGACAAACCAGCTCCGAAAATCATTGTCGACTCGGATTGGAAAGAGCAGGTTGCCAAGGAGAAAGAGGCCATCCTGAAGAAGGAGGCTAGTGCTGTTGAGGAAGCTGACCGTGTTCAGCAGTCAGACGCCAATGTGGAGGCTTCCAGCGGGGAGACGAGTACGGAGGTAACTGAGCCGACGTCGTCGAAATCGGCGTCACCTACTAAGCAACCTTTGCCACCTGCTAGCTTTGACGTTTTGGTTTCGATGCTGTTCACGCAAGCGTTCATGTCGCTCGGTCAAGTGCCCAATCCGGACGGCGAAACAACGGTGGACAAGCCCATGGCCAAACACAGTATCGACATGATTGAGATGCTCGAAACGAAAACGAAAGGCAACCTCAGCAGCGACGAATCAAAAATGCTCGGCGAAGCCTTGCACGCGTTAAGAATGGCTTATGTCAGTGTTCGCGGCTAACTTAAGTTTAAGTTTTGAGACGGGGATGGAAATCAAGGTGCGGCAAGGAAGGAGCGTGTTTCCGCCTCGGCTTTTTAGTGACCCAAACATTCACCCAATGTCCGCTTACATTGTCACAAATTGAATGCGATGCGTTTGTTCCGAGCGATTCATTCCCCTTCCTACCTTCCTGCGCTAGTCATGATCTCTACTCGCAAACCACTACTCGCTCTCATCGCGTTCTATTTGCTCGCACCATCGGCGACCTTCTCGCAAGACAAACCCGACACAGCCGCGATGGCGCTTTACGCCGATGCGGCCAACTTCCAAACCAACGGGGCCATCGACCTGGCGATCGATAACTGGAAAGAGTTTTTGCAAAAGTACCCGCAGCATAAACTCACGCCGAAGGTCTCCCACTATCTCGGCGTGTGTTACATGCAGTCCGATCCGCCGAACCTGCTCGAAGCGGCCGCTGCCTTCGGCAAAGCGCTGCAAACCCAAGAATATGAACTCCGCGAAGAAAGCCTCTCCAATCGCGGTTGGTGCTTCTATGCCGCTGCGATCAAAGACGAGAAAACTGACAAAGGTTTGTTAGAAGAATCACTAAAAGCTTACAAGCAACTACTCGGCGAATCACCCAACAGCGAGTACCGCGACCGAGCGTATTTCTACAGCGGTGAAGCCGCTTACGCGCTCGACGATCCAAAACAAGCCATCGAGAACTACAGCAAACTGCTGCAAATGGACGGCATTGAGAAATCACCGCTGCGATGCGACGCTTTGTACGCTCGCGGGATCGCACAAGAGGAACTCAAAGACACCGCTGCAGCGATCAAGTCGTACGAACAGCTCCTGCAAGCCTGTGTGGAATCCGACCTCGTCGTCGATGTGCAGTTGCGACTCGGTGACCTGCAGCTCGCTGCGCAAAAATATGATGACGCGATTGGGCTGTTGCAAAAAGTCATCGACGATAAGACCGGGTTGGCTATTGACGAGGACCGTGCTCATGCGTTGTTCCGTCAAGCGTACGCATACGTGAAATTGAACAAGCCTGAACAGGCCGCCCAGCGCTACGAGCAGCTTATCGAAGCGCATCCAGATTCTCGTTACGCTGACGCCTCATTGTTGGCCGCCGCACAAACGCGTTATCGGGCGGGCCAAACCGATGCCGCCGCTGACGCCTTCCGTCGCTTGCTAGCGGGCAAAGACGATGCCGCTGCCACCGAGGCCGCCCACTGGTTGGCCCGCATCGACCTTGCCGTTGCGGGCAAGGCGCCTGCCGGATCACCGGAGATGAAAGCGGCCGCCGAGTCCGCCTACGACGTCGCTTCGCGGCGTTTGAAACTGGGACCGAAAGGGGAATACGCCGTCGAACTGCAACTCGACGCCGCCGATGCACTGTCGTTCCAAAAAGACAAACTCGCCGAAGCACTTGCCGCCTTTGAAGATGTTGCTAACAAAAACCCCACTTCACCGCTGGCCCCACGAGCGATCTATCACGCTGCCTTCACGGCCTTGCAGCTCGCCGAGCACGAACGTGCTGCGAGACTCGCCAAAGATTTCTCGCAACGCTTCTCCGAGCATCCTTTGGCAACCGATGTTGCCTTCATCGGTGCCGAGGCCAAGTTGATGGCGGGCGATGCAGCTGCCGCTGCCGATCAGTACCAGCAACTCGTCAACGATCCCAAGCAGCGAGACAACCGCCAACGCACGCAGTGGATCTTACGCGGTGCGACGGCGCTCAACTCGGCTGGCAAACCAGCCGAAGCGGCCAAACTGATTTCCTCGCAACTCGATTCAATAAAACAACCCAGCGAACGTGCCGAGGCGTTGTTATTAGCTGGCCAAGCTCAATTGAAGGCGGGTGATGCTACGGCCGCAGCGGAATCGTTCAAGGCCAGTCGCGCGGCCGACCCGACGTTCGCTCGCAGTGATGAAGCGTTCCTGTTGGCTGGGCAAGCGCAAATGGAAGCCGGTAATCGCGAAGCAGCGATTGGGATTTGGCGTGAATTGGTAGCCAGTGCGCCGGAGTCGAAGACGGCTGATCAAGCTCGTTACAAACTCGGTCAACTCGCTTCCGACGATGGTAATTTTGCCGAAGCGATCAAACAGTTCGATCCCGTGATCGCGTCGGGGCGTGAACCCTCGCTGTTGCCGTTTGCCAGCTATGGCAAAGGCTGGGCGCAAATGTCAGCCAAACAGTACGAACCGGCCGTGCAAACATTGACGAGTGTCATCGACAAGTTTCCTGAGCATCCGATTCTCGATGACACCCTATTGGCGCGCGGGATCACCTACCGCAACTTGGACAAACAAGACGAAGCGGCCATCGACTTGATCAAGTTCTTAGCGACGAAACCACAAGGCATTCTGCTTGGTCACGGTTTGTACGAACTCGCGCTGGTGCGTCAAAATCAACAGCAACCCGCGCAGGCCGCTGATCGTTTGGCCGAGTTGGTTTCGCAAGTGCCCGATTATCCTGGTATGGACAAGGTCATCTATGAACTTGGGTGGTCGCTCAAGGAGGCCGGTCAAGAAGATGCCGCGATGAAGCAGTTCGAAACGCTCGTTACCAAATACCCTGACAATCCGATGGTGCGAGAAGCGGCCTATTTCATTGGTCAAAAACAATACAACGAAAAGAACTGGCCAGAGGCGGCGAAATCGTTTGCCATTGCCGCCATGCCTGCCAAAGAGGGTGACCAGGGCAGTGATGACTTATTAGAGAAGTCTTTGTACCGACTCGGTTGGTCACTGTTTCAAGCTGGCGATTATGCGGCTGCCGAGGCGGCGTTTGTGCGTCAATTCCGCGAAGCCGCCGATGGGCCGCTGCTTTTGGATGCGATGATGATGGTCGGCGAATCCCGCTTTAAACAAAACCAGTTTGAAACCGCGCTTCGAGCATATGACAAAGCCCGTGAAAAAATTATTGCGGACAACGATTCGGCCCAAACGATCCGCGATGAAGCCGAACGGCAAGTCCGCGAGTTAACGCTATTGCACGGTGGTCAAAGTGCCGCCCAGCTCAAGGATTGGGACGCCGCGATCAGTTGGTACGAAGAACTGCGAGAGCGTTTCCCGGCGACAACTTACCTCGCGCAAGTCTTCTATGAGACCGGTTTTGCGCACCAGCAGGCGGGCAACGATGAGAAGGCGCTGAAGCTGTACGGGCAGGTCGCCGACAATTATCGCAATGAGCTGGCTGCTCGGGCGCGGTTCATGATGGGTGAAATTCAGTTTGCCCAAAAAGCGTACTCGCAAGCGATTCCCGAATTCCAACGCGTCATGTACGGCTTTGGGGCAGATAAGGCACCACAGGAGGTTCAGAACTGGCAGGCCAAGAGTGGCTTTGAGGCAGGCCGTTGTGCCGAATCTTTGGTCGATGTTGCACAAACAGATGCGGCACGCGCGAAAGCTCGTAGTTATGCTGTGAGGTTTTACCAATATGTTGTGGACAAGCATCCAGGGCATGAATTGGCTAGGAAATCTCAGGAGCGGCTGCGGTCGCTAGGGAATTAGTGCCTATCCGAATATCTTGACGATTTTCGCTACCCTAAAGGCCCCATTTGTCCACTAGCCATTCGACATTCAGTCCCGCCTTGCTAAGATTGTCTGCACAAACGACTTCGTGTTGAAACTGAAAGTTCTGGTATGCGATTTCCATCTTCCCAACATCCCAATTCAACGCGGTCGCGTGCGACGCGGCATTGGGTGCATTTGCTGTCATTGGGCCTGATCGGCTGGATGGTGGCCACGTTGACCCTGCCCGCCTTCTCGCTGTCGCCTGCACAGGCCCAAGAAGCCGAGGCGGGGCAGAATTCCGAGATCATCGACGCTGCGGACATTGAAGCAGTGATGAATGAAGCTTCCGAGCCACTCGAAGGTGGCAGCGTCGACGCACCTTCAGGGATCGATCTGCTATCGCTGATCGCACGCGGTGGTTGGTTCATGGCCCCAATCGGTTTGATGAGCATGCTCGTCGTTACGTTGGCAGTGGAACGGACACTTTCGCTGCGAAAGAACAAAATCATCCCGCAACAACTCGTTGAAGAACTCGGTGACCTCTCCACCAATCAGGATCACTTCTCGCCCTCGACGGCTTGGGAAGTTTGTCATGAACATCGCTCGCCTGCCGCACGTGTGATCACGGCGATGTTGATGCGCACAGGTCAACCTTTAGGTGAAATCGAACGAACCGCGACAGAAACGATCCAGCGCGAAGCTGATCGTTATGCTGCGCCCGTGCGCTGGCTGACGCTGGCCGCCGCCGCGACGCCGTTAATGGGATTGCTCGGTACGGTGTGGGGCATGATCAAAGCGTTCCATGAATCCAGCACGTTGACCGCCGACCGTAGCCGTAGCGAGCAATTATCCGAAGGGATTTACACCGCACTGGTGACGACACTGGCCGGTTTAGTCGTGGCCATCCCGGCGGCAATTTTTGCTCAGTATTTAGAGAACCGGATTGCCAAACTGTTCCATCGCATCGAAGAACTCGCCTTCGCAGTCGCACCTGGACTGAACCGATTCGTCGGTCGCTCGAAACTCGATCACGATGGTCAGCTGCGAACGCTGGAAGGTGCACCACCACCGCCCGTGATTGGCAATGCTCCACCACTAGAAAAATCACATGCCAATGGTTCGCTTGCGACCCCGCCACCTGTCACGTCAGCGCTGAAATAATCATGGCGGTCAAACTCAAACAATCCAATATCGCCGGTACGCTCAGCCTGACGCCATTGATCGACGTCGTGTTCCTGTTGCTGATCTTCTTTCTCGTCACCAGTGAGTTTGAAGATGAGGAGCGGCGACTCGATATTGTGTTGCCATCGGCGACCAGCGCCGTGCCGATGACGAGTAAGCCGCGCGAGGTCGTGGTTGATATCGACAACGCTGGCAAGATTTACTTGCGTGGCGAAGCCACACCGCTGGAGGAACTCGAAGAACTGCTCAAGAAAGCGGTGGCGAGTAACCCCACCAATCAAACCGTTGTCATCCGAGCTGATCAAGCGACCAGTTTTCAGCCCGTTGTCAACGTCATGGATGTTTGCAATCGAACTGGCGTGAGTGACTATTCTGTCACGACCAAAGATGGCCCTTCAGGTTAATGAACACTGTGCCTGCCTCGAATTCCAACGCTCCGACGCCTCGGCACCAACCGCCTGGCAGCATGGCCACGGTCAGTGGCCCGCCACCGATTTCCAGTCGGCCAACCAATCCCATTTTGCTCAGCGAGGAAGTCGAGGACGACGTCAGCGACCGGATGTGGCCGATGGATGTCGGCATGGTCGCGCTCGGTTCGATCGCGCTGTACATGGTGTGGAAGTATTTGTCGCCTGACGATACCCGCATTCTCTATAATCGTTGGACTTATTTGATCACCGTCCCAATCATCACGATTGGATTGTCGTATCTATTGCGTTTGATCGCCTCACAGTTCGTACAAAAGTCGATCCAAGTTGGGTTTCTCTTTAGCACGATCGTTCACTTGCTGTTGTTGATTCTGGCTGTCGAGTTAGTGATCTTTCCGCATTATTTCCCCGAAGCGTTTGCGGGCGTCAAACCAGAACGTTCACCTATTCGCAAAACTGTTCCAGAGTATCTGTTCCAGAAACCTGAGGAGACCGAAGCAGTCACGCCCGATTGGTCGCAACCCGTCGATGCGGAAACTACCTCACGCGTGATCCCGCGTGAACAACGTCAACTGCCGCCGGTCGTCCGCTCGGCACCGCAACTGGAAGTTCCCAAGCCCAGCGAAAAACCGGTGCCCGCACCACAGAAGTTTTTGATGGAGCGGCCTGAACCAGAAACATCCAAACCCAAACCTGCTGACGCGCCTTCGCAACTCGCACGTCGACGCGTGCAGCGTGAAGCCCCGACGTTGCCAGCCGAAGCCTCACCGCAAGCACCGACGGTGGAGACGACGCCAGTGCCCACGGCTCAAGTTGCCAAGGCTGAAAAGTCGACCGAGCCGAATCGGTCGGAACGGTCGCGGCCCACTGCTTCGGTGTCGATGGCAGCCTCCGCGCCGGATCTACCAACGTTGGATTCCACGCCGTCGCCGACGCCCGCAATTCGAAAGCTAACCGATGCGATGCCGCAGGTCGGTGCATCAGGATTGACACGCGAGCGCAGCCAACGTCGGCGACCTGAACAGGCCGCGCCTGCTGGTTCGGCTCCCGCACCGCCCACGGTCGCCGTGGCGAAACTTGACGTTGGTGCCGATCGGATGGTTGCGCCGATCGATACCCCCATCCAACGCAGCAGTGACGCGGTCGGTGCGCAGCTTTCGACTGCCTCGGCTAATTCATCGGCACCCGCTGTCGAATCACAACTCGAGGAAACCGCTGGCGATCTGCCCCAGCGGAGCGAAATTGCGTCAATGTCCGGGTTGCCTGAACCGTCCACTGAAATGCAAGACTTCAGTCGCCCACGCTCGACTCGTCGTCGTGGTCGTTCTGGCCAAGGACAAGCCGCTGGCGAAGCGCCCAACGCCGCTGCAATTTCTGAAATGATGGCGGAATCTCAGAGTGAATCAAGCGACTCTGGAGAGAAGACCGACGATGCCGCCGATCGAGCAATGCGCACGATGGAACTGCAACGCACAGCGCGAGCGGACACCGATGGTTTGCCGGATTTATCTGCGACTGCCGACCCGATTTTCGATCTAACGGCACCTGAAGGAGCCGTTGGTTTAGCGAAAGAATTTGCTGAGAAGGCAGGCATGGTGCCTTCGGATGAACCGGTCGAAATCGCTTCGATGGATCTTTCTCGTGACCGACGCGAACGCCGCGAAGTCGGTGGCCCCGTCACACCGGCTGGGATGGCGATCGCCGCAGTGGAACAATTCAGTCGCCGTGTACAACGCACCAACGGCGGTGCCTCACCGGCACCTGCCGGGATGGTCGGACCGGCTACCGAAGAAGCCATCGAACTCGGTCTGGCGTATCTCGCTTCGCTACAAAAGGAAGACGGCAGTTGGTCCTTGCAAGGACACGGCGAAGATGTGTTGCTGCACAGTGACACGGCGGCAACAGGCATGTGTTTGCTGGCCTTCCAAGGTGCAGGTTACACACACCGCCAACATCAGTACGCCGCCGTGGTTGCCAAAGGTTTGCAGTTCTTGATCAAGCACCAAAAGAGCAACGGTGATTTGTACCGACTCGAAAATGCGGTCAGCGATCAGAACGTGGCCCTGTACTCACACGGCATCGCATCGCTAGCAATGTGTGAAGCCTACGGGATGACGCAAGACAGCGAACTTCGCGAGCCGGCTCAGCAATGCATCCGCTACATCGAAGCGACCCAGCACCGGCGTCGTGGTGGTTGGCGGTACATGCCGCAGGTCAGCAGCGACACGTCGGTAACTGGGTGGATGATGATGGCGGTCAAGAGCGGTGAGTTGTCGGGCCTTGAAGTCTCACCGGATCTCTACAAAGGTATCGAACGTTGGTTAAGTCTGGCGAAGGTCAGCCCCACACGTCGCGACCTGTACGTCTACAACCCCTACGCCCCCGACACACCGCAGCAAGCCCACGGTCGTCGGCCTTCACCCACGATGACATCCGTCGGCATCCTCATGCGGATGTATGGCGGCTGGCGTCGAGATAACCCCGATATGCAATCCGCTGCCAAATACATTTTGGAGCATCCACCAGAGATCGGTACACGTCGATCACCCAAGCGTGATACGTACTACTGGTACTATGCCACGCAAGTGATGTTTCACATGGGCGGTGATTATTGGAAAAACTGGAGTGGTCACTTAACGCCAGCGCTGATCGACAGCCAAATCAAACGCGGCCCCGAAGCAGGCAGTTGGGATCCCGAGTATCCGGTACCTGATCGTTGGAGTCCGCATGGTGGGCGGCTATATGTTTCTGCAATGAACCTACTCAACCTCGAAGTCTACTATCGACACCTGCCGATCTACGAAGAGACGGCGGGCGACGAATGAACCGACTCGATGGCTTCGGACAGTTGCTTGCGATCATATGCTTGATCACCATCGTGTGGATGTTTCTGTTGCCGCGACTGGCCGAACTGGACGGTCCACGTCGATATCGTGAGCGACTCGATGCGCAAGGTATCGACCCCGCTGCGATGTATTACACCGAACTACCGCCCCATCTCTTTGCCGATGCAGCGACATCTCCATCGCTCCCAATGCACCACCTCAGCGACGCCGCAAACAACAGTAGAAATCCTTAATTATTTCTGGCGTCTCTGCTACACTATTGAGCTTTCAACGGTCATAGTGGAAAACAACATGGTGAGTATCAAATACGACGTCTATCCGAATCATCTCGCTGCCTCTGAAGCGGTAGCTGAGATCATGGCGGCAGCGCTAACCACCAAACCTGATTGCGTTTTCGGTTTGGCCACTGGCTCAACTCCGATAGAAGTCTATCGCGAGCTTTGCAACCGGCATCGCGATGACAGATTGAGTTTTTCGCAAGCTTCCACGTACAACCTCGATGAATACATTGGCTTGCCACCGGATCATCCCCAGAGTTATCAATGGTACATGCACGAGCATCTGTTCGCGCATGTGGATCTCGATCCCGCGCGGACGCATCTGCCGGATGTTCATACTGGCAACGCCGCTGCAGCAGCGGAGACTTATGAACGAGACTTGACACAAGCCGGCGGCGTCGATCTGCAATTGCTTGGCATCGGTACCAACGGGCATATCGGATTCAATGAACCCGGCACGCCGCTTGATTCCGTGACACGCGTGGTTGATCTCGCGGAAAGCACGATTGCGAGCAACTCGCGTTTTTTTGATTCTCCCGATCAAGTCCCCCGGCAAGCGATCACGATGGGGATCGCATCGATTTTACGCGCCAAGGAGATCGTGTTGATGGCGACGGGAGCTGCCAAAGCCGACGCCGTCTGGGGTGCGATCCATGGCCCGATATCGACTGCTAACCCAGCCACGTTTTTACAAACTCATCCTCGCGTGCGATTTGTGTTGGACGAACAGGCTGCATCGAAGCTCTCAGACTCTGTCGGCTGAGTTAACGTCAGAAACGCTGAAACATGAAGTGTCGGGATTGGATGTAGCAAAAGTACATACCGCTTCCAGCTCTCGGGAACCGGAATCAGTTGGTCAAGGCTGCGAGCGGTGCGCCACGGGCTGACACCATTGCAGACCACCCAAGGAATGATCGGCAGCAACGGCTGCTTATTCTCCAACGCGTTTTCCCAGATACGGACGATATATCCTAACATCTGGACTAACACGTGCGGCTCTTCGCTGCTCTTGTGGTCGATCAACACCAATACATAGATGCGGTTGGACGGCATGCCAAGACTGCAGACGATCTGCTAAGAGACCTCGACCGAATACAGCCGATCCGCAAATCGACGCCTGAGGTTGCGGTCAATGAAACTGGTATCAACAGGAACCAGCGTGCTGAGTTTCAAATGCTCCGCAATTTCGCTGGGCAGATGTCGCTGGAGAAGTGTTTGACGAGACAACCGTAGGCGGTTTTGTCCCCAAAGCCACCCAACGACAATCCAATGCCTGAAACTCCCCCAAGCTGCGTTAATCCTTATCGAAGCTACACGAGCCTTTCGCTATCCCAACGCCCCCAGGTTGCTTTGGGACAAAACGACCTACATTCGTGGCGAGATGAAAGACGGTGCGGCGTGTTTGAGTTTGGTACACGCCATGACTTCAATCGCAACTTGCAACCTATCAAAAGAATTAGCAGTTTTGGCGATCGCCACGGTTTTCGAGAGAACTGAATACTAATGAACTGGTGCTTGTTCATTGCCAGCTTCTCGATGTCAGCAAAAGCGCTGCGAACAATCGCACTAAGTGCCTGCAGTTAATCCTGGTCGAATTCTGGCCGACAACCTGACGATAGGTTAGACTAAGCCGGACGATTCCCACCCCCGCCCATAAACTCCCCTCTCCTGAGTTTGATGCATGTTGCCGCTGCAATCTCGTTGGTTGATACCTATTGCTGTCTTGGCCATATTCTCGGTCGTGACACCTGCTTTACTATCGGCTGCCGATGACAACGCGATCAGTTTCTCGCGTGACATTCGCCCGCTCTTGTCGGATCATTGCTTTGCGTGTCACGGACCTGATGAGCACCAACGGGAATCGGGCGTGCGTCTGGATACCGCTGAAGGAGTCTTCTTGGTGATCGACAGCGACGATTGGGAGTCCAGTTCACTGGTCGCTCGCATTCGGACGGATGATCCCGATATGTTGATGCCGCCGACGAGTTTTCACAAACCGCTCAGCGATCATGCTAAAGCACTGCTCGAAGGCTGGATTCGCGGTGGAGCGGAATTCCAAGCTCATTGGGCGTTCATTGAACCGTTACGAAAAGAGCCACCGACTGCACCGGAGAAGATGGGTCTTGATCCTATCGACGGTTGGATCGATGTGGCGATTAAGGATGCTGGATTGTCCGCAAATGCACCTGCCGATCGCCACACGCTCGCCCGGCGGGTCGCCTTGGATTTGACAGGCTTGCCGCCCACGATGGCTCAGGTGCAGAGTTTTGCCAAGGACTCCTCGCCTGATGCTTATGAAAAACTCGTCGACTCGTTGTTGGCTACACCGGCTTATGGCGAGCACATGGCGCGTTATTGGTTGGATCTCGTTCGGTACGGGGATACACACGGGTTGCATTTGGACAACTATCGCGAAATGTGGCCGTATCGCGATTGGGTGATCCATGCGTTTAACGCGAACAAGCCGATGGACGAGTTCATCACCGAACAACTTGCAGGCGATTTGTTTCCCAATGCTAGTCTCGCTGACAAAATCGCTTCGGGATTTAATCGTTTGAACGTGACGACGAGCGAAGGTGGTTCCATCTATGACGAAGTTTTTGCGCGCAACGTGAGCGACCGTACCGACGCGTTCGGGACGATTTTCCTCGGTCTAACGACGGGCTGTGCGGTTTGTCATGACCACAAATTCGATCCGATCACGCAAAAAGACTATTACTCTCTATCGGCATTCTTCAATTCGCTTGATGGCAATGCGCTCGATGGGAACGCCAAGAACCATCCGCCAGTGGTCTCGGTCGCTAGTGCGGAGCAAACGAAACGACTCGTAGAGATTGCGGCGGAACTCGTTGCCATCGACGAGCAACTGCAAGGCCCGCTGGAGGAAGTCGACGCGGCCCAGCGAGAATGGCAGGCGTCGTTGGTCTCGGATCGTGATGATGAATCAACGGTGCTCAAACCGCAGGCCGTGACGACAAAATCGGGGACGCAGACGCAGGTGACTGACGACGCGTCGGTACGTGCTGTCGACAAGGTGGCGGCCAAGGAGACGATTGAGATTGTTTGCGAATTACCTCCAGGCCAGTGGCGGATGCTGCAACTGAATGCGTTGACCGATGCGGAGCACACGCGAGTCGGAACGGCATCCAACGGTAACGCGGTGTTGAGCGAGATCTCTTTGCAAACTCGGCAGGGTGCGGAAGGAGAGTGGGCCGCTTGTGACATCGCCTCGGCGGTCGCCAGTCGCCAACAGGATGATGATGGGTTTGCGGTTAAGAATGCGATCGACGGTAGTATTGATGAGGATCGTGGTTGGGCGGTCGCTGGTCACGAGAATGAGGGCGGACGAACAGCATGGTTTCGTTTAAAATCGCCGCTCCTGGTTTCACAAGAACAACCAATCTCGCTGCGTGTGGTACTTCACTATCAATCGAAATATGCGGAGCATTTGTTGCGAGACGTGCGTTTAACGATGAGCGATTCCGATCGCACCGTTGAACCGGCACAGCAGGCGCGAATGGGCGATGTGCATGTGCTCGGTCCGCTGAGAATCGACGACATTGACTCCGCGTTTGGTAATGAGTTCGCGGCAGAGAAAGCGGACAAATTTGACGCAGATGCGATCATCAAGTCGGGAGAGCGGCAATATCGCTGGCAGCATCGAGGGGACGTATTGCCAGTGTTGACGCAATCGCTGCCCGCATTATCCGATCAAGCTTCGGTTAGTCTGCTGCATCAATCATTGCATTCACCCCAAGAGCAAACGATCAGTTTGCAGATCGGTAGCGATGCTGGTTTCGTGGTGTATTTCAACGGCAAAGAGATTGTGCAGACTCGGCAGTCGGGCAAGTTTGATCCGCTGGTAAACACGCATGAATTGAAGTTTCGTAGCGGTGAGAATCATCTCGTGATTAAACAGATTCAGCCGCCAGGTCGATCGCAGTTGAGTTTTGCGTTTGCCTCTGCGGTTGTTGAGTTGCCAGAGCGGTTGATTCGTCAGGTTGCCAATTTAACGACAGCTGCGAGCACCGGCGACGGACGTGCGCTACAGCGTTTCTACCGCACCGTTTACTGTGATGCACCACAGTGGCTGGCGTTACAAGACATGCGACGTGGGCTGGTGAAGATGCAAACGGACATCAACAGTGAAATCCCCACTACGTTGGTTTGGAAAGAGACGGCAGAACCACGGCAAGCCCACCTGTTGCAGCGAGGCCAGTACGATGCGCCCGGTGAGGCGGTACCGCGAGCGGTGCCCTCGTTCTTGCCGCCACTGCCGGGAACCGATGCACCGGGCGGTAAATTGCCTGATCGACTGCTGCTCGCGAAGTGGTTGATCGCTGACGACCATCCGCTCACCGCCCGCGTGGCAGTAAATCGTTTTTGGCAACAGCTTTTTGGAACCGGCATTGTAAAAACGAGTGAGGACTTTGGAAGCCAAGGCACACCGCCCTCGCACCCAGAGCTGCTCGATATGCTGGCGATCGATTTTCGTGAGAGTGGCTGGGACATCAAGGCATTCATGAAACGATTGGTGATGACCGACGCTTATCAACGTGATACAAAAGCGAATGAAGCGATGTTGAGGACCGATCCGAACAATCGATTGCTAACCCGGGGGCCGCGATTTCGGCTCGATGCGGAAGTGTTGCGTGATCAGATGCTGTGCGTGTCGGGGCTGCTCGTTAACCAATTGGGTGGACCGAGTGTAAAGCCACCGCAACCGCCAGGATTGTGGGAAGCGGTTGGTTATACGGATTCCGACACGGCGGTCTTTGTCGCAGATGAGGGCGACAAAATTTATCGGCGAAGTGTGTACACGTTTTGGAAACGAACCAGTTCACCAGCGGTCATGTCGACATTCGATGCCCCCAGCCGTGAGTCGTGTACAGCGAGGCGGGAACGCACCAACACGCCGCTGCAAGCTTTGTTGATGCTTAACGAACCACAGACGCTCGAAGCATCACGACGGTTAGCAGCGGGAACGATCGCCAATCAGACGTCACCCGAAGCGAAGATTCAAAATTTGTTTGAACGAGTTGTGTTGCGTTCGCCAGAGGACAAGGAACAGCAGGCATTGACGAGTTTGCTCACGGACCTAACCCATTTTTATAGCAATGAACCAGACCAGACATCGGCCCTGGTGGGTTCGACCGACGCGGCCTTGGCGGCCTGGACTGTCGTCGCCAATACACTCTTGAATCTCGATGAGGTAGTTTGCAAATGAGTTTTTCAACAGAACGCGGCACTGCCGATTTACTAGGGGCCACGGAGGCTCAGATTCGGCTATCGCAATTGACACGTCGCTCGTTGTTCTCGCGATCAGGCGCGGGGTTAGGGATGGCGGCGCTGGCATCGCTCGAAGGAGGTCGCGGGATTGCAGCG
Source organism: Rhodopirellula sp. (assembly GCA_041740155.1). Taxonomy (GTDB): domain Bacteria; phylum Planctomycetota; class Planctomycetia; order Pirellulales; family Pirellulaceae; genus Rhodopirellula. Next base: position 70,803 of record JBGSMN010000176.1, on the reverse strand, counting down.
GAACCCACGATCACTAGCGCAGCATCCAACAGCAGGACGACCGAGGTGACAGGCGGATTGGCTAGCTTGCCGCATCATCCGCCAGCGGCCAAACGGGCAATTTATTTGTTCATGTCGGGTGCCCCCAGTCAGATAGACATGTGGGATCACAAACCGGTGATGGCGGATTGGTTTGACAAAGATTTGCCCGAGTCGATTCGGCAAGGCCAACGTTTAACGACAATGACCAGTGGCCAAGCGAGGTTTCCGATTGCACCGAGTATTTACAAGTTTTCGCCTTATGGTGAAAACAACACCATGGCCAGCGAGTTGATCCCGCACATGGCTGGCAAAGTCGATGAGATCGCGCTGGTTAAATCCATGTATACCGAGGCGATCAATCATGATCCCGCCATCACGTATATCTGTACCGGTAATCAATTGCCAGGCAAAGCTTCGTTGGGGTCGTGGCTAAGTTACGGCTTGGGTACCGAGAACGCAGACTTGCCCGCCTTCGTGGTCATGACGGCGTCGTGGACGGGACGCAAGCAGGCGCAAGCGTTGTACAACCGGTTGTGGGGCAGCGGTTTTTTGCCGAGTAAGTATCAAGGTGTTGCTTTGCGAAGTAGTGGCGATCCAGTGCTGTATCTTTCCAATCCAGCGGGCATTGATGGGCGCGTTCGTCGCCGCATGCTTGATACACTCGCCGAACTCAATGAGGAAACACTTCGCCGGATCGGTGATCCTGAAACGGAGGCTCGAATCGCTCAGTATGAGATGGCGTTTCGGATGCAAACGAGCGTTCCGGATCTGACGGACCTGAGCGACGAACCGCAACACGTGCTGGATCTATATGGTCCTGAAGTTTTGAAACCTGGGACATTTGCGAACAGTTGCTTGATGGCCCGACGGATGGCTGAACGGGGCGTACGATTCACGCAAATCTTCCATCGTGGTTGGGATCAGCATGGCTCGTTACCGACAGACCTGCCCAATCAATGTCGCGATACGGATCAACCATCGGCTGGGTTACTGACAGATTTGAAACAACGCGGGTTACTTGACGATACGTTGGTGGTTTGGGGCGGTGAATTTGGGCGTACGATTTACTGCCAAGGAGCGTTGACGAAAGAAAACTACGGACGCGATCATCACCCGAAGTGTTTCACGATTTGGATGGCCGGGGCGGGTGTTCGTGGGGGCGTTGTCCACGGCGAGACGGACGACTTCAGTTACAACATCGTTCGCGATGGTGTGCATATTCGCGATCTGAACGCCACGATCCTCGAGCGGATGGGCATCGACCATGAACGTTTGACCTATCCTTTCCAGGGGCTGGACCAACGCCTGACGGGGGTCGAGGACAGCCGCGTGGTGCGGGAATTGCTGGTGTAGAGGGCGCTGCCGGTTGCGGAGTTACTTCCCAAGCGGCAATAATGTCAGTGGCATCGGGTGTCGGCTGGTACTGCGGCTACCGCTGGCGGCTCGCAAAGAGCATGAACTCACGTCAATCACGTGCATCCTCCAGCCCATTTTGAATCCCCTTAGTAAAAGAAAAAAAACCATGGCGAATGAAGCTCTAATTGATTGTCTTAACGAAATTCTCAAACACGAGTGGACGGGTGTCGCTCAGTACTCTCAAGCTTCGTTCATTCTCGAAGGAGTTTGGCGGGAAGTCTACGCGTCGAAGTTTGAAGGCGATGCAAAAGAGTCGTTCGGTCACGCCAATTTAGTTGGTCACAAAATCGTCGCTCTCGGTGGTGTCCCAGTGGCCACGCGAAATGAAATCAAACAGAGCAAGGATTTGCGTGAGGTGCTCGAATTTAGCTTGGCGTTTGAAGCCAAAGCGGTCGAAATGTACACACGAGCGTTGGAACTCGCCGAGCCACATCGTAGTCTTGTGGTGTTCCTCGAAGATATCCTGGTAGACGAACAAGAAGGTGTTGATGAGTATACCAAGTTGCTGCGAGACACGCCCGCAGCGCACGCGACGATGAGCGGTGAGCCGGTCCGCAAGTCGGGTTGATCTTCTGGGAATACCTTGACTGTAGCGATGTCAAACGGTTGCCAATCGTTGCATCACTTGATGCACGATGGTTTGGACCGTTTGCAAGGACAACTCGTTGGTGAGTTTGGATTGCACCGTGAACTTCCCACTGACTCCGTTAACGAGCGAGGATAGTTCCTGTTGAGCATCGGCGAGTTGCTGACGGCGGCCCGCTGAAAAGGGGACGCGACCCTCGCCCAAGTCCCAACCACGGGCCAAAGCACCGACGCGAAAACCATCGGGAAATTCGCCCAGCCCAATCATCCGGTCGAACAATGCGAGCAAGTCGAACTGCAACCGCATCGCATCATCGATTCGTCCTGCCATTACGCTGCGATGAATCGCGCGTGTGAGTTCGGGCACCACGCCACTGGTGGCATTCGTTCCGCCATCAATCCCTGCGATCAAAAACGGAGCCAAGGAAGCGTCCCATCCCGTCAGGAATGAAAAATCATCTCGGTGCGGCCGAATCGCAGCGATCATTCGCAGCATGTTGGGCAAATCACCTGAACTGTCTTTGATGCCGATGATGCGAGGTTGCTCAAGAGCTAAACGTGTTACTGTTTCCACGTCGATCGGCGAGGCGAACATTGGGATGTTGTAGAGCGTGACATCCACGTGCACATGCTGAGCGATCTCCGTGAAATATGCGTGAACCCCGTCACTGCTCAACCGAAAGTAGAACGGAGCCACGATCGCGACCGCGCGGACGCCCATTTCACCGTAGGCGTTGCAGGCCGCGATCGTTTCCTGCACGTTAGCTTCTGCTGCACCCGCCAGCACGGGAATCCGGCCAGCCGTTTGATCGACCACGACCTTGACGATCCGTCGCCGTTCTGCTGGCGAGAACCTGACAAACTCGCCCGTGCTCCCGTTGGGGTACAACCCGTCGACACCACTTTGGATCAACCACTCGACGTATTCTCGCAACCGCTCTTCGTCCACGCGGCCCGCCGCATCGACGGGTGTGATGTTCGGCGTCAGGATACCCGTGATCCGGTGTGGGTGGCGATTCGGTGGTGACATCGAGAATGTAGCGAGTGAGAACTAACGAACCAAAACTGTTTCATCCGCTGGGGCGATTTCACTGAGCATCTCGTGGAACTTGGCGACTGGTTGGTAGCCGACACGGTGCGTGATCACTTTACCCCGAGGATGAGCCAATAGAGTAGTTGGGTAGGCCGTCACTTGCACACGCGAAAGCACTTGGTTGTTTGTTCCTGGTCGCAACCGAATCGGCACAAAACGCGCAATCAGTCTTTTCCGAACCGATTCGTCGCACAAGGTGTCACGTTTCATTGCGTCACAGTACACACACTCTTCGCTCGTGATGAAGATCACCATCGGTCGTCCCGTCCGCTTGGCTTCCGCCCAACCGCTTTCCAAGTTGTCGTGCCAGGTCAATTCGTCGTCAGATGCCGATTGGCTCGACGTCAGAGCAGATCCAGCTGTTGAAGCAGCTTGTGTCGCACGATCCGGCATTTCTGCCTGGGCGAGCTGGCTCTGCCCGATGATCCCGAGGCCAAAGGCACCGAGACCCAGCGAGAAAACAACGACGGAACATCGAAAAACGCTACCATTTAGGCTGCATCCCGCAACCAATTGACAAATCAACAAAGCATTTCCCTCGGAGAAGAAAGTTCGGATTCGATCACGAATCCAGGCAGAGAGAGACGTATCAAGGGAAGATCTTCGACCACTGAAAACGCCGTAAGGAGAATCACGTCGTTAAAATAGATCGAATGCAACGTCTAGGAAAGTGGTCGCATGTGCATGCCTCTGGGGCTTTGGGAGGTTTTGCGATCCAATTCCGGTCTTCGCGCGGCACGCGAAACTTTAGTAGAAGCGTCAAAAGAACTCGAAATACTGCCGACTTCGATTCCACACGTATCGTAGCCCCCAACCGGACCCCGCGTGTCTTGAACTCGCTCGCTTCCCATGCCGAAAACGAATCTCGACGCGCTGCGGCGCTGCGGCGGGTTGCGATTGTGCTGCGAGATTTGCCTGAATCCGTCGCTGCCAATCTGCTGGGCGATCTGCCGCCGGAGTCACGCCAGCGGATACGACACGAGGTCATGACACTCGTCGACGTTGATCCAATGGAGCATCGTCGGGCACTCGAATCGTTCACCGGCTCGCTACGGCGTGGGGCCACACGACAGTCGGATCGGGACTCCAGCAGGCTGGATTCGCCTGACGAAATTTCGTTCACGCACACTGCTTCGACCTCACATTCATCAGCGGGAACGTCCGCTCAAGTGAATCAATCCAGCTCCTCGCTGGCGTTTTTGGACCAGATTAGCAACGAAGATTTATTGACGTTGCTGCGTGACGAGCATCCACAAACCAAGGCGGTCGTGCTCGCACAAATTCAACCTGCGCGGGCTGCCGCATTGCTGCCTAAATTGGGCGGTGCCCAGCGTCAAGATTTGCTGACGCGAATCGGTCGATTGCATACGTTACCCGAAGAAATGCTGACGGATCTGGCCAGTAGTTTTCGGGACCGCGTGGATCGTTTGGTTGCCGCACGGCAAAAGACGACGCAGCATAGTTTGGCTACCCCTGCGATCCGAGAGCGTTACGCGCACATCCCGTTAGGCGACCCGGCGACAGCCGCCCAATACGTACCGGCGGCAGCTGCAGCGGTGTCGCCGCGATTGCAAGCGATTTTAGCCGAGATGCCTACCGTTGCACAGGAGCGAAATCGGACCGTCGTCGCGGTCGATGAGATCGCGGAATCAACCGCCGAACGACTGCGCCGAATCACACGAGATGCGCGAGAAACCGAAACAGTCGCAACGCCTGCATCTTCATCACACGGTGTCACATCAGCATCAGAGAACAACTCGAGTCCCGTGCCCGTCTCGAACGCATCGACTGATGAGATCCATCAAGAACTGATCCGCATGCCACCTCGCAAATTATGCGAGTCACTCGGACGAGTTAGCACACGCACCGCGATCCTAGCTTTGTGCGGATTGCCGAACAAAGTCGCTGATGCAGCCATCGATTGCCTGCCGCGTGTTCAAGCCAACCAAGTTCGCCAGCAATTGATGGCGGTTGGGAACCTTGAAATCCGTGAGATTGACCAGGCCAAAGAAGCGGTCGCCAACGCGGCTCGTGTGGCAGGTCAGCTAAATATCTCTGCCGCTTCCGTGGCCGCGTCCCCATCGCCGAGCGGTGGCCGCGTTGCCATGGCCATGTAAATTGCTCCGATCGATATTTCTCCGCGTCAACCCTTCTTCTGAGTTCTCATGGCTACGATCGTCAAAACCAACGAAACGCGACATTCCGTTGCAGTGGACGATGCCGATCGTGCGGCTGAGCAAGGTAGTGAGTCGACGGGCCGCGAGATCCCAGTTGCTCGCCGATCGGCTTCCGCACGAATTATCAAAACCGTCCCGCTTGGCGATGAATCAGCAGGCGTGACTACCACTGCCACTACTGAACAAGCCAGCAACGGAAGAGCGACCAGCATGCTCGCCGGAAAGATCTCAGGCGCAACGGTTGGCAAAAACGCTGCTGGTAATGCTGGCTTGATGGAATTCAATCTGTCAGACCTCGCTCAGCAAGGACGCGAACAGATTCAACGTTGCCGGGAGCAAGTCGAAGCCATGTTGGCGGAGGCCAACAAACAAGCCGAGGCGATGAAAGCGACCGCAAAAATCGCTGGGCATGCGGAGGGAAAGCAAGCCGCTGAGCGAGACGTCCAGCAACGCATTGAAAAGGAAGCGGAACTCAAAGCTAAGGCGCGAGTTCAATCGCTGCACGTCGCCGTCGAGCAGATGAGAGTACAGTACGATGCTTGGATGCATTCTTATGCCGAGGTATTAACGGTTACCGCGATTGCTGCAGCCGAACGTTTAACACGATCAAAAATCATGCTATCCAACAGCGAGCGCGGCGTTCCGACTCTCGCGGAACCGCTAATCTCATTTCAACAAGCTCCTGAATGCGAATCCGAGCACTTGCTCGTTCGCTGGGCACGCGAGGCGTTACACAGCACACGATCGGCTAGCCGCCTGACGCTCGCCGTTCATCCTGATATGCTCGCACAACTGGGCAAATCGCTCGATGAACTTTTGGCTCATCCTGATTTGCCTGAGCAATCCATTGTGATTCCAGATGAAACGCTGGCGGTGGGCGATATCGTCGTCCGACAAGATGGCGGCGAAATTCAAGCAGGACTCGACGCTCAATTGCAACGCCTACGTGAGGAGTTGTTATGAGCAATCTGCTTACACTCAAGCTACCGCGACTACCCAATCCTAAGGCTACCGCTGCCGCACTCGAGCGGATGGTGATGTTCCAGGTTCGTGGCCGCGTCGCGGCAGTCACTGGCGATGCGGTCACTGTGCAAGGCATGACGGCACCGCTTGGCGCGATCTGCGAACTACAACCGCCGGGAGCGCCCGCAACGCTCGCGAGGGTCATCGGGTTTGATGATACACGACCGATCCTCGCACCCATGGAACCGATCACCCGTTTGGCCGCCGGTGATCGGGTGCGGTTGCTATCGCTGTCGATGACGCTACGTGTGGGTGCCTCATTGTGCGGACGAATCATCGACGCCTTTGGACGTCCGATTGACGGGCGTCCATTGAGTGAGGATTTGACACGAGTCGATGTTTCACACCGTTCGCCCGATTCACTCGCCCGTCCGCCGATTGATCAACCGCTACAAACCGGCGTCCGCGCGATTGACGCGATGCTCACCTGCGGCATCGGTCAACGTTTGGGGATCTTCGCCGGATCAGGTGTTGGAAAAAGCACGTTGCTCGGCATGATCACCCGTGGCACCAACGCCGATCGAGTCGTGATTGCGATGGTCGGCGAGCGAGGGCGTGAAGTCGGCGAGTTCATTCAACGCACACTCGGTGAAGAGGGTTTGAAGAAGAGCGTGGTTGTGGTCGCGACCAGTGATAAACCTGCCGCTCAGCGAATATCTGCGGCGTGGACAGCGACCAGTATCGCGGAACAGTTTCGCGATGAAGGACACAATGTACTGTTGCTCGTCGATAGCGTGACCCGGTTCGCGATGGCACAACGCGAACTCGGGCTGGCTGCCGGAGAACCACCGACGACTCGCGGTTACCCACCAAGCGTTTTTAATCTCCTGCCGCAATTGGTTGAACGGGCCGGACGAACCCAAAAAGGTTCGATCACCGCATTTTACACCGTGCTTGTTGAAGGGGACGATAACAACGAACCGATCGCTGATACCGTTCGCGGTTTGCTGGATGGTCACATCGTCCTGAATCGCAAACTAGCTCATCGCGGCCACTTCCCACCGATTGACATCCCACAGAGTATCAGTCGATTACAAAATCATTTGGTTACCCCTGACGTGGCCGCTGCGGTACTCAAGGTTCGCGAGCAGATGGTGCAGTACGAAAGCAGCGAAGATCTGATTTCGATCGGTGCCTATCGTCGTGGCAGCGACCCGCGTGTGGACATGGCAATCGCGATGCGTGACCCGATCAATCTAGTACTGCGTCAACACAGTGATGAACAAACGCCGCTGGCGGAATCCCAGAGTCTGATCATGTCGATCGCCAAGGCGACCACACCTGCGGCGACGCCATAACAATTCATATGTGTAGTGAAATTCGTCAAGACTTTCATTGAGTTGGTGAGCGAACCTCCAAAAAAATTTCGCTATTACTAATCATCGAATCGATGTCCCCCGCGAACAGCCACATTTCCTCGTTCTAATCTATCTTTCATGCCACCCTTTCGATTCCGTTTCGATTCACTGCTGGTACTTCATCGCCGTCGTCGCGATGAAGTAGGGGCGGATGTGGGCAAGGCGAACGAGGCAATCCGGCGTGTAGACGAACAGATTCAATTGCTGCAACAACAACGCAACGAAGTACGTGCACAGGCGGTCGGTCGGTTCAATCAAACCGACTCCGGTGGCGTCACGCATGTCGCTGTCGATCGAGTGCTAAACGAGGGAAGATACGATTTGCAGCTTGCGATCGATCAACGTTCGCTTCACGACACGCGTGGGAAACTCGAAATTGAATTGGAACGTCGGCGTGAGTTGCTCGTCGAAGCCGAAGCCGATGTCAAACGACTCGAACGATTGCGTGAAACTCAAGCGAGCGAACATCAGCAATTGCAGTTGCAAGCGGAGCAAGCCGAAGCGGATGATCTCACGAGCGCGCGGATGATCATCACGGCGCGTCGTCAGGCCAATAATCAATCATGAAACAAACCATGGAACATCACAAAGGGCAATGACGCATGAAATTTCTTATTCGCATGATTGCGATGGTCTGTGTCGCCACCTGTCTGACACAGCTCATCATGTTTGGCTATTTCGTTCTCCAAGGAACATTGGACAACTCATCGGTGACCAAGGTGCTCGCGCTCGTCAATGGAATTGATATTTCCGGCAACCAATTGCGGCAAATTCTGAAGGAAGGTGAAGATCGGGAACAACCCGATTTCGATGAGATTTTAGAGGCCCGGCAGCGTCAAAGCCTGGATATTGACATGCGTTTGCGCAGCCAACGAGAGTTCAAAGATGAACTGGCAGTGATGTTAGCAAGCTTGAAAACCGAACGAGAAAGATTCGATGAACGACGTGAATCCTTCGATCGTCGTTTAGAAGAAATTCGGAAAGGTGCGCAAAATGAGGGATTGCGGGAAGTCCAGCGGACCCTGCAAGCGCTCGAGGCGGAGCAGTCCAAAGAGCTATTGATGAGAATGTTTGACGATAAAAGAATTGATGACGTCGTGAATATCATTCAAGCTATGCCCATCGATAAACGAAAAGATATCTTAGCGGAGTTCGCGACTGCCGATGAGCAAGACAAACTCCACGAGATCCTGCGCCGCATCGGCGATGGGATGCCGACAACGACGGTGATCGACGACGCTCAAGGAAAATAAATCCAGTAGCAGGCCGACGCACTGCTGTTGTTTCACGGGCACCCCAACCAGGAGGAATGATCACGGTTGGGGGACCGGTGAGAATGACGTATGAAATAACTAGTGGCCGAGAATCCACTCGCCTCTTTGACGCTCCATCACCGTCTGCTAATCAAGCAGCGATCGGGAAACTTCGCCGCCGCTTGACCGGTGGCACCGCTGAAGATGGCGGCAGTGGCTTGGGCGATCCGTTTGCCGAGGTATTCGCCGCCATGGCGGCTGCGCCTGCCGTGACGCCTGCCCCTGAGGAACCCGTTTCCGCTGAAACTGAAGATCAACCGGTTAGCAGCCACAATCAGAGTTCCGAGAAACAATCGTCTGAGCCGCAATCCGCTTCATCATCAGCGGATCACACGTTAGTGAATGTTGAAACGTTGCTCGTCGAGCCTGCAACAGATCATGAGCAGAGCGTAGTCGCTTCAGACTTAAAGCCGACCGAACCGACTCAGGATGTTCCAGTCGCGGTTGTTAGCAATGACGAAGTCCCGACGGGCCCGCTCGACCAGTACGCAAACGAGCAACAGCAGCCCGTTGATAGGGTTGCCAGCGAAGTAGCAAGTGAAACACAGCCTCAAGTTTCACCAGTGGAATCGGAAACCGCTGTCGTCGTTGACCAGGGTGACGAGCATCGACGATCCGAAACGGATGTTGCCCAGGAAGTCGAGTTGCTCGAGCATGCCAACTCGAGCGAAGGAAGTGTGGTTGTCGACGCCAAAACCGAGACACGCCAATCGACCGAAGACGCCGAACCAACCGACGATCAATCCACACCTCGCCACCAGGAGGCTGCACCGCAGGCTCGCGTGGACCGTCGTCGGTATAGTGATCGAGGCGATCAACAGAATCAATCACAAACAAGCGAACTGACAACCGCCGAGGATAACGCCAACGTCACGAACACCACGCGAGAAAGCCTCAGCGAGGGTTCTCGTCACGGCGGATTAGGGCCAAGTAACGGTATTGATGTATCAGCGATGACTGCGACAGCGAACAACGCCACGGCACCGGTCAGCCCAAACGTCGCCGCAGCAGTCTCAGCAGCCAAGATTGCTAGCGATTCAGCCGCCGCAGGTGTACAAGGTCGAACTCACTCAACCGCTGGTCTCAACGCCACAACTGCGAGTCGCTCCACCAATCCAGCGGCCGCGACAAATCCCATTGGCAGTGCGGGTAGCGATTCTAAATCAGGGAATGCAACCAAGACGAGCACCGGAGTGGACACCACTTCTGCGATCGAGCGAGCCAAGTTGATTCAGCGGATCAGTCGCGGATTTCAGCATCTCGGCGGCGGTGCGGGGCAAATTCGCATGCGATTGTCACCCGATCATCTTGGCAGCGTGCAGTTACAAATGAACGTCCGCGACGGGGGATTGAGCGGTCGCATGACAACCCAATCTGATGCGGCAACGCAATTGTTGCGAGAGCAACTGCCACAACTCCGCAGTGCCCTCGAGAGCCAAGGTATTCGGTTGGATCACCTTGAGATCGAGACTGAAGGGGCAACGATGTCGACCGAGCGAGACGCGGGCGAACGATCCATGGGCGATCGCAGCGGCGGGTTTGCTGGTAACCAGTTCGCCAATCGCCAAGACCTCAAGGATGGACGTCATCGTCGTGGATGGTCCGATGAGAATGAAGCAACTCGCCAGCGTGCTAACCAAGACTCCTCACGTACCATGGTCACGCCCATGTCCTCGTCTCCACTCGCTCCAGGTCGTGTCGACCTACAGGTCTAAAAAAGTAGCAGGCACAATCCGTTGTGCCGTTCGCCTCCTCCCGCTCGATCGCTTCGTTCGGCGGCGAGGGCAGTCCTCGTTTCCGAATCGATTGACGAGTGTCACTATCTGGTTTTAGCGGACCAGCACGTAAATGATCGTTTGTGCGGCCACGATCCGCATCACCATCGTCAGTGGATAAACTGCGGCGTAACCAGTTGCCGCTGTCGATGAATCGCTCAGTGTATTGGCGAACGCGAGTGCAGGCGGGTCCGTCATACTACCAGCGATTACACCACATAGCGTCAAGTAATTGACTTTGAAGATCAACCGGCCCACCAGTCCCACGACCAACAGTGGTACCATCGTGACGATCAATCCAGCTAGCATCCACAACAAACCTTGCGAGGTCATGGCGACGCCGAAGAACGTTTTGCCAGCGGACAATCCAGCACTGGCGAGGAACATGATGATGCCTAACTCACGCAGTGCCAGGTTGGCTGAAAACGGGATGTGCCACACAAACTTGCCGACTTTGCCCAACAGACTGAACACGATCGCCGCGACCAACGGTCCACCCGCCAAACCGAGTTTGACTGGAAACGGAACACCAGGTATCGAGATCGGGATCATGCCCACGAGCACGCCCACAAAAATTCCTAAAAACACCGGTGCGAACTGGGTCTCACTGAGCGCTTTGACAGAGTTGCCTAGCAATTGGGTGACGCGGTCCAATGATTCTTCATCACCGACCACATGCAGCACATCGCCATATTGCAACCGGCTCGAACCTCGACCAGGCATCTCGATTCCCGAACGAACGATGCGTGTGATCGTGGCGTTGTAAATCAAATCAAGTGAAAGATCCCGCAGCGTTTGATTGATCACTCGCGGCTCGGTCACGACAATCCGCCGATGACACGCGTTGCTGGTAAGCTCCATCAAGTCAATGTCAGATGCGCGACCAATCAACGGCACGAAACGATCCAGCCCCGCCGTGGTGCCGACGACTTGGATGATATCGCCTTTATACAGCACCGTTTGATCCGTCGCGGGACTGACCGAAAGTTCTTCGCCACGTTTGATCCGCGAGATACGAACACCGGTTTCTTCCACCCCAGGAATATCACCGAAGCGACGCTCTGAGAGATGTTCGTTATCGACTTCGATACTGCGTCGGACGATCGGTTCATGTTTCTCGCCACTGCTACTCGCAGCCGCTTTGGCTTCCGCATCGACATCAATTTTGAACAAGAATTTCAAGATCAACATGCTAGCAATGATGCCCAGGATGCCGCCGGGATAAGCGACCGCATAGGCCGCTGCGAGCATACCGAAATCGGTACCCTCATCGCTGCTCTTATCGAGGATCGATGCAGCGGCTTGTTGCGCCGCACCGAGCGATGGCGTGTTCGTGGTCGCGCCACTGAATAAACCTCCGGCGGCAAGTGGTGGCAAGTCGATCAGCGAATGGAACATCAGGATCAACAACACGCCTTGCACAACCACGGCCACGGCTAACGAATTGAGCACTAATCCCTGTTCTTTCCATAACTGCACAATCCCCGGGCCGAGTTGCAATCCGATCGTGAACACGAACAATACCAAGCCAAATTCTTTCGCAAACTCCGCCACCTCTGGGTTCAGTTCCGCACCCCAGTGTCCTGCTAGAATGCCGACAAACATCACGCCAGCGGAGCCGAGTCCGATTTTGCGAATGCGGACGCCTCCGATTAACAACCCGCCAACGGCGACACCAACAATGGCCAGAATGGAGAAAGTAACGGGATTCACGGTAGCAATATGTCTGTAATCGAGGGATGACGAGAACCCCAGTAACATCGTGAAACGAGGACTCTGCTTGTCACAACAGCCCGATTGTGCTGGAGAATGAGTCGCGACGATAGATCGGTTGCCCAAGTGCGCCATCGAACACCATTACAAACCGTTTAGGATTGTCTAACGTACTGCGGCGTAGGTCGTCATTGATAAACTCGCACGTAGTCGACGAGAAACTGCTGTGGGAACTGGGTCGTCGCATCGGGATTGCCGAGAAAATTGCCGCCGATGGCGAGATTCAACAGCAGATAGAACCGCTGGTCAAACGGTGCTGGAAAGTCACCGCCATCGGAATGCCATTTCGTTTGCGTTTGATACGGTTTGCCATCAATCGACCACACGATTTTCCCCTCGCTCCACTCGATGGCAAACACATGGAAATCTTCATGGAACGTACCCGTAGGTAACACGAATGACGAACCAGAATGTGTGTTCTGCGGCCAACCACCACCGTAGTGCAGCGTGCCCAAGACTTCGCTGGGGTTTTGCCCGCGATATTCCATAATGTCAATCTCGCCACTGGCGGCCCAACCGCCGTAGGCGTCATCAGTCGGTAGCATCCAAATGGCTGGCCAGACACCTTGACCGATCGGAAGTTTCGCACGGACTTCGATGCGACCGTACTTCCAATCCCCGCGATGCTTGGTGCGAATTTTTCCTGATGAATATTCACGCACCGTGCCGCTGATACCAGCGTTGTCACGATGAGCCTCAAGAATCAGTTGCCCATCTTCAACTCGCACGTTCTTGGCCCGATCCGTGTAAATCTGCAATTCCTGGTTGCCTCCACCAAACGCATCCTCGGCCACACCCCACTTGGAATAGTCCAGCATTTTACCATCAAACTCATCGCTCCAAACCAGCGATCGTTCTTGAGCGCACGTTACATGAGAAAGTATCAACGAGCAAAGAACAATGAAACTTGACATTAAACGCATGGAAACACCCTGGTTAAATCGATGTGGTTGTGGGATGTGGGAACACAATGGAGCAAAGCAACGAAAAACATACATGGCCTCGCTCCCGCAGTGGCATGTTACACAAAACATTTTCCGATTCACAAATTTTTGGATAACGAGGAGATCGTGTAAAGCATATCGGGTCAACTACCAAGTTAACACGGCCAGCCCCAGGGCGGTCCGCAGTGCCCTGCCCGCACTGATCGTCATGGTCTCTATGAGCACGGCCAGCATCAGTTCACTGATTTTGACTCGTGAGCTTGGATCCGGCGATTGGTCTTTTCGTGAGACGCTTCAGAAGCGAGATTCTGCGACTGGGCGGATGAACTGTCATTCACGTGAGTCAAAAACTCCCAGGGTATTGGCAACCAGGCACTGGGCAACGAAGATGAAATGACACCACTTGATTCACGCACACTTTTAACCATTGGTATTGATCATGGCACTCCCTCCCTGGACCGTTGAATTGCTTCGCCGTGGCGTGGCGGATCTGGCTCGCCAAGTCACCGATAACGAGACGGCCGCTTCGTTGAAAGAGCAAGCAACGAAGCTTGTTGAAGAACTGCCCAGAGCTGCGCGGGAGAAAGTGGATGCGCTGTTAAAACAAGCCGAGGCGTCGACGCGGCCAATCAAAGACGCGTGGCAAACGGGTTCGTTTTGGGGTGGCGGTCCGATATCGCTCACGCCGACGCGTTTGATCAATGGCACGGGTTGTTTGTTGGACCCGCGAGGCAGCGGTGTGGGGATTGCAGCGGAGTCGCTCGCTGCAGCGATCCCGTTTCTTTCCGGTGACGCCGCTCGTCAAGAAAACTTGGATGCACGCCTATGTGCAGAGATCGCCTCGGCGATCTCGCGTCGTTGCGATCACGACGTCTCGGGTGATCAAACGTTGGGGGCGATCGTAACTAATTCGCTTGATGCTTCGCTGGCACTGGTAGCGACGCTCGGTCAGCGTGGTGGATGTTTGTGGGTGCCACGCAGTTGCGCGGTGCCGATGTGCTTTCAGAATTCTGATAACGATGCATTGCTCGTCGATCGACTCCGCCGTTTCGGACGCAGCCCTGTCCGCGAGTTTGGATTGGCCACTGGTGACTCGCAGTGGCCTAGCGAACCGTTTGCCGATGATCATCGCGGACGTCATGCCCATGACCGTGGACCACGACAGCATGTGCTGGTGCGTTTCGCGTTTGAAAAAAATGCAATACCAATCCCGTCCGATCAACGCACTGATTGGTTAGACATCGTCGTGTTACCGCTCGGTAGCATCTTCCCACTCGATGAAGCGAGAGACACGTCGAGTCGTCATGTGCCGAATCTTATCGAGCAACTCGGTAGCGGTGCCGATGTGGTCGTGTTAGCAGGCGGTGTGTTGTCGGCGACTCCTGGTCAAAGTCTGATCGTTGGCCAGGAGTCGGTCATCGAGCGATTGCGTCAAACGCCACACCATTCGCTCATCACTGCTCCGCTAGCGATCGTTTCGATGGTCGCCTCGTCAGTGAAATTACAATCGACAGGTCATTCACCAATCCAGCAACTTGCAAGTGTTTCTCTGGAAAACCTCAATGATCGTGCCCAGCGACTCGCGACCCAACTCGCCGCGTGCGACTGGGTCGCTTCAACCCGCGTTAGCGAATCGTCCGCTTGCATCGGTTTGCCGCTGATCCCAGACTCCGCGTTAGCTGCAGCCAAACCTGAGGCCACTTACCCATCACGACAAGTCGTCGTCACGCTAGCTCCGTCTCAAGACGCCGAGACATTGAGCCAACGTTTCGCGTCCGCGTCCACAGGCTTGTTGTGCCGAGTTGAAAATGGAGAACTCATCATCGACCTCCGCTGGATTTCGCCTGAGCAACAAGCCCAAATCAGCGAATTGGCAGGTCAACTTTGCTAATCACAAATCAAACCAAAGGTCGACGAAAAACAGCCTCAAACTCTTGACCGTTTTTCAACATGAGAGACAATGCACGTAAAACATCGGGGCGTGGCTCAGCCTGGTAGAGCGCTGCGTTCGGGACGCAGAGGTCGCAAGTTCAAATCTTGTCGCCCCGATTTGATGACTTCTTTGAGAATGAGAAACGTTGTCAATGAAAGAGATTGATCTCCGCTATCCTCGTTGCGAAAGACCTATCGGAAGGGTATCAAGGGCATACTCGGTGCCAACCATCATTTCATCGAGATCTCTGATCAGAATAGAGTGTAGATGAATGGTGCAGCACCGCTGCTGGCGAGCACGCTGATCAGGCCGATCGACAATAACGCACCGATCAGTGGAACCAACCACCATTTTTTGTTGTCTCGCAGAAACAGTACAAACTCGCGCATAAAACCGAGATCGGCTTGTTGTGCGTGTTGTTCAAATTCGGTTTGTGATGACTCGTCTGATTCATCCATCGTCTTGGTCTCGATTAAAACTGTTTGAAGTATCGTGAAGTGTCACGTTGTTCGCTGCGAGCGATCCAGTTGGTCGATTGACCGCTGCGTTTCAACTGGAGTGGGTCGTAACCTAGCAGGCGAGCAATGATCGCCATGGGCAGGAGCAATACGAAAAACACGCTGCCGAGCAACAGATGACTCATCAACCAAGCGATCGGGAAAGTCAAATGTTGCCACGTGCGAATGACCAACAACTGTGTCGCTGGAATGCTGTAGTAAACCAAAGTGATGACAACGGCGACGACCGACAAAGCGATCGTGACGCTGGGTAGACTCTGCCGAATCAGATATGCGAAGAACAACAGCAGCACCGCTAGCGATAAACCGAACCATCGTCGCATCGCCGTCGACGGGGCTGAGTGGATGTCTAATAACGTCATCAATCAGGCTCCAGTTCAGTCAGGTATTGTGCGCTCGATCGGCGTGCTGATTCGGGCTGGTGCTGTTTGAGCATGAGATAATTTCCGACGACGAGCGCGTCCATTCCAGTCGCCATGAAACAACGGTACGCATCCGCAGCCGAGAAAACAATTGGCTCGCCACGCACATTGAAACTCGTGTTGATCAGCGCGGGGCATCCTGTTTGCTGGTAAAACTCGCTGAGCAGTGAATGAAATCGTGGATGACGCGATTGGCTGACAGTTTGCACGCGAGCGGAATAATCCAAATGAGTGATCGCGGGTAGATCGCTGCGAGATTGCTTGACCCGTTCAATACCACGTGGAATCGAAGCGTCGATTGGTATTCTGCGGTGCTCGTGAACGTCAAACGTGAACAGCATGTACGGACTGCTGGTGGTGGTGCCTGGGAGGTCAAAGTATTCGCCCGCATGCTCTTCCAGAACGCTCGGAGCGAAAGGACGAAACGACTCGCGGTATTTGATTTTTAAGTTCATCACAGATTGCATGTCGGCGCTGCGCGGATCACCCAAGATACTGCGATTGCCCAATGAACGCGGTCCAAATTCCATCTGCCCCTGGACCCAGCCGACGACGCTTTGTTCAGCGAGCAACGTGGCGACTCGGGTGTCGAGTTCAGCATCGCTCGGCAGATGCTGCATCACGGCACCCTGTTCTCGCAGTTGCTGTAAATCCGATTCCCGATCGGAGACCGGGCCTAGCAACGAACCTGATTGCGCGTCAGTGGCGTTCGCTGTACGTGAATTTCCAAGCAACTGATGCCAAATCAAACATGCGACCCCCAAAGCCCCGCCAGCATCACCCGCTGCTGGTTGTACCCAGATGTTTTGGAACGGTCCTTCACGCAGCAACCGACCGTTGGCGACGCAGTTCAGCGCCACGCCGCCAGCGAGGCAAAGTGAATCGAGGTTGGTTTGCCGATGAATGTGATGGGCCATCGCCAGCATCACATCTTCGGTGACGCGCTGAATACTCGCGGCGATATCCATGTCCACTTCGCGAATTCGTTGCTCGGGTGTTCGCCGCGAGACACCGAGCAACCGCTCCAGTTTTCGATCGATCATCCGCAGCGTGTGGCAGTACGAAAAATACTCCATGTTCAGCCGATAGCTGCCATCATCGTGAAGCTCAATCAAATGCTCGTGGATCAAGTCCGCATACTTTGGCTCACCATAGGGTGCCAATCCCATCAATTTATATTCGCCCGAGTTGACACGAAAACCACAAAAGTATGTCAACGCCGAGTACAGCAAACCGAGTGAGTGGGGAAAACGAATTTCGTGCTTGAGCGAGATTCGATTCCCCTGACCAACGCCCCAGCTCGTCGTCGCCCACTCCCCCACACCATCAACGGTGAGGATCGCCGCTTCATCAAATGGACTGGGGAAGTAAGCGCTGGCGGCGTGCGATTCATGGTGTTCGCAAAACACAATTCGGCGTTTGTATGGATTGCCTAAGTGCTTGCGCAGCTCACGCGGCAAGTGAAGTTTGGTTTGTAACCAAGTCGGCATGGCCCGAAAAAAGCTTCCGTAACCTAATGGTGCATACGCTAGGTAGGTTTCCAATAACCGATCGAACTTCAACAACGGCTTTTCATAAAATCCGACATAGTCCAGGTCCGCAACACTGGCACCGGCCATATCGAGACATTGCTGCATCGCGTGCTGTGGAAACGACTCGTCGTGTTTCTTGCGAGTGAATCGTTCTTCGCTGGCTGCGGCGACGATTTCCCCGTCGCGAATCAGCGCGACTGCTGAGTCGTGATAAAACGCAGAAATGCCCAAGATCAACGTCAAGGCGTAACCTCACGTGTGGCTTCTGGATCACCATCGTCCGTGTCGGGAAATTTCAGCAGCGACGTGATGCTCTCCGCCCACAACTCAGCGACTTGACGATGCCCCTCTTTGGTTAAATGAATCGTGTCGCCCAGTGTGGATACATTGCAAGGGATTTCTTGATCACAATCGACGAGCAATAACTGGTGCTCGATCGCTAGTTCGCGAACCGTCCGTGTAATCCACTGGCCGATCGCTCGGTTGGCCTGCTGTTGTCTCGGTGTGTCGCCGAGATAGCCTTCTAAACCTTCGCAGCGTTCATTGGACGCCATCACTTGCGTCGAAATCACAGGCCGAGCACCCGATGCTTTGACAGCTTCAAGCAGTGCGATGTAATCGCTGCGAAACCCCTCGGCGCCCGCATCGGTAATTGCCGAGTTCGATGATTGGGGAGGCGCGAAGACTGGCGTGGGTTCCGGAAACAAACGAAAACGTAAAAATCCATACAACGTACTGCGCGCGAGCATGCGATTAAGCCACGGCGGAGCAGGCAGCGTTTTGGTAAGTCCCGTTTGCTCAGGTGTCGCAATCAAAAACGGGGAATCGTTCCAGCCCAAATACAACATCACAATATCTGGGCGGAGCGGTGCGATCACGTCCTGGTAACGGTGGCGACACTGGGTGATGCTGTAACCGCTGACACCGGCGTTGAGCACTTCCACCGCGATCCCCTGTTGTCGCAACGAATCTTCCATCACGCGGCAGGAATCTTCGCCTTCAGGAACGAGATACCCAAAAACGCTGGAACCGCCCAGCACCGCGATGCGCGTAACACCCGCGGGTTTGGTTTTGGAAATTTCAGGCCCACGCAGCCCTAAAGAATTCAGACGGATGTGGTATCCAGAGGATTTCACCTGCACACTTTTCCGCAGGGTATAACCAGCCTCTGCATCCGAGGTCAACAATGCGTAACTGGTGACATAGCAATTCGGTGTCCATCCACGACTCGCCAGATAAACTCTCAGTGCGACTTCGCTGAGCATGGCTGCCGATATCAATCCCAGAAACGCCGCGAGAGCGATAAAGATTCGCTTGCGTTTAACAGAGAGAGAGCGAGCACGAGTCGTCATGGCTACGAAAAAATCAACTTGGTGTGGGGAAAATCACACACAGATTGTCGTCCAAGGAGACGACCGGTGCAAGAATGCACAGGTGGTATGACAAGCGTTGTTTACCGCGAGGCTCGCAGTTGGCCGCGGGCGCGGAGCACGGCGGTGTTCTTGAGTAGAGCTTGCTCGGGCGTTTCGCTGGGCATGTCTAAAGCTTCGCTGAGTGCTTTGCCCGCTTCATCGGTATTGAGCAAGTCCACGGCGATTGCGCGAGCGGTCAAGACACTGACCACGTTGTCTTCGACTTGTGCAAACCCGCCGTCAACGAAATAACGCTGGGGACCGGCGGTCGTTTGCAAACGCAATACGCCATAACCGAGCCGACCGATCATCGGGGCACGACCCGTCTGCACCCCGAGTTCGCCATCGAACATCGGCAGGGCGACAAAGTCAGCTTCCTGGTCCAGTTCCGTTCGTTCAGGCGTGACAACAACACATCGAATGGCCATCGGTTACTTCGACTCCATCTTCTTGGCTTGGGCTTCGGCTTGCTCAATCGCACCGACGTACATGAATGCTTGCTCGGGAAGGTGATCCCACTTGCCGTCACAGATTTCTTCAAAGCTGCGGATCGTATCGGCCAGCGAGGTGATCTCACCAGGCTTGCCGATGAAGACTTCGGCGACCAAGAACGGTTGCGACAAGAATCGTTCGATCCGACGAGCGCGGTGAACGATCGTCTTGTCGTCTTCGCTAAGTTCGTCGACACCGAGAATCGCACTGATGTCTTGCAGTTCGCGATAACGTTGCAGAATCGTTTGCACGCGGCGGGCGATCGTGTAGTGACGATCACCGACATATTGTGGATCAAGAATTCGCGAGTTTGACGCCAACGGATCAATAGCGGGATAAATACCCTTTTCCGAAATTGAACGCTCAAGGTAAATAAACGCGTCAAGCTGGCCGAACGCTGTGGCTGGTGCAGGGTCTGTCGGATCATCAGCAGGCACGTAGACGGCTTGCACCGACGTGATCGCCCCCTTTTTGGTCGAAGTGATCCGTTCTTGTAGCGCCCCCATTTCCGTCGCGAGCGTTGGTTGGTAACCCACTGCCGACGGCATCCGACCGAGCAGTGCGGAAACCTCTGAACCGGCTTGCGAAAATCGGAAAATGTTATCAACGAACAACAACGTGTCCGCACCGGTGGTGTCGCGGAAGTATTCCGCCATCGTCAGTGCCGACAACGCAACACGAAGCCGTGAACCTGGTGGCTCATTCATTTGACCGAACACCATGCAGGTTTGTTCGATGACCTTGCGACCAGTCGAACCGATTTCGGTGTCTTGCATTTCAAGCCACAGGTCGGTGCCTTCGCGAGTTCGTTCACCCACACCGGCGAACACGGAGTAACCACCGTGACTCGACGCAATCCGAGCGATCAACTCAGTCAAAATAACGGTCTTACCCAGACCTGCACCGCCGAACAAACCGGCTTTCCCACCGCGAACGAAAGGGGTTAACAAGTCGACGACTTTGATGCCGGTTTCAAACAACTCGGTGTTCGTTGACAACTCGTTGAGCGGTGGGGCTTGGCGGTGAATCGGCCAGTAGGCGTCGGCTTTAACCTCACCTCGCTTATCAATCGGTTGACCGAGTACATTGAACACGCGACCAAGCGTTTCAGGGCCAACCGGCACGGAAACTGGCTTGCCGGTATCGACGACTTCCATACCGCGCATCATGCCTTCGGTACTGCCCAGTGCGATTGCTCGCACCCGGCTACCGCCGAGGTGCTGTTGGACTTCGCCGACCAAGTCGATCTTCACACCTTTGTGCTCACTGCGGATCGTCAATGCGTTGTAGATCTTCGGCAGTTGACCGTCAGGGAATTCCGCATCGAACGTCGATCCGATAATCTGTGACACACGACCGACGGCTTGGTTTTCAGTTGCA
Source organism: Rhodopirellula sp. (assembly GCA_041740155.1). Taxonomy (GTDB): domain Bacteria; phylum Planctomycetota; class Planctomycetia; order Pirellulales; family Pirellulaceae; genus Rhodopirellula. Next base: position 49,636 of record JBGSMN010000176.1, on the reverse strand, counting down.
GTAGTCATTGGAAAGCTCTTAGCGATTAGCTGTTAGCGTTTAGCGTGGGTGTTGTTGAAGTGATAAAGACGACGCCGGTCACGTCGCGATGATAGTTTGTAATTACGAGGTGTCGGCTGTGATCTGAACAAGCAAATAGCTAACAGCGAGAAGCTATCGCTACGAGGGCATTAACCCTCCAAGGCCTCGACGCCGCCGATGATTTCCATGATTTCGCCCGTGATCTGGCTTTGACGTGCGCGGTTGTAGGTCATCGAGAGTTGCTTGATCATGTCGCCTGCGCTCTCGGTGGCACCCTTCATCGCGATCATCCGAGCGACTTGCTCCGAGACGGCTGAGTCAAGGAAACATTTGAACAATTTGACTTTGAAACTTGTCGGCACGACTTCTTCGAGAATGCTCTCGGCGGACGGCAGGAACTCGTATTGAGCGGCTTCGCTGCCAGTCCCTGCACCGGAGTCGCTGGTAGCCGATTGATCGACTGCCGAGCTATCCCCGAGTGAACCAAGCGGCAGCAAGGTTTCGACCATGGCGATTTGTTTCGAAGTGCTGATGAATTTCGTGTACACGACATCGAGTCTGTCGATCTTACCAGTGATGTACTGGGCCAAATAATCTTCGGCGATCTTTTCGACTTCGTCGTAAGCAGGTTGATCCTCGAATTGCAAGAATTTCTTATCGGTATTGATGCCGCGAAATTTCAATCCGTTGACCCCACGTTTCCCGGAAGCGTCGATCGTGACGTTGCCAATCTCTTCGCGAACCGATTGAATGTGAGGCATCGCGGTCCGTAAAACGGCAGCGTTGTAGCCGCCGCACAACCCACGGTTGCTAGCCAGCACCAGCACGCGAGAGGCATTGATCTTGTCGCGTTGTTCGAGCAGCGGGTGCTGGACATCGGTGCCAGCCGCGGCCAAACGGGTAACGATTTTGGTGATTTGATCGGTGTAGGCAGTCGCTGCGGCAGCCCGATCCATCGCCTTTTTGTAGCGCGCGGTAGCAATCAATTCCATCGTCCGCGTGATCTTGCGGATATTGCGAATCGACTTGCGTCGTTTGTCGAGAGCACGTGCGTTAGCCATAACCGTTTACTTTGCGTTTCCCTTGTAGACCGCTTTGAAATCCATCACCGCCTTCTTGATGCGTTCGACGATTTCGTCCGTCAGTTCAGGTTTGGCAGTCATGTCAGTGATCAACGCCTCATGCTTGTCGTGCACAAATTGCAGCATCTCTTTTTCAAAACGCTGCACTTCCTTCACGGGCACATCGTCGAGCAATCCGGTCGTACCAGCATAGATGCTGACGACCTGTTCGGCGACAGATAGCGGTTGATACTGAGGCTGCTTGAGCAACTCAACCATGCGGTAACCTCGGTCAAGTTCTTTCTGAGTTGCTGGATCGAGGTCAGTCCCGAGCTGAGCAAAAGCTTCAAGAGCACGGAACGCGGCGAGTTGCAAACGCAGACCGCTGGAAACCTTCTTCATGGCCTTCGTCTGAGCGGCACCGCCCACACGCGAGACACTGATACCAGGGTTCATCGCCGGACGAACGCCCGAGAAGAACAGGTCAGGTTGAACATAAATTTGTCCGTCGGTAATCGAGATCACGTTGGTCGGAATGTAAGCCGAAACTTCGCCTTCAAGCGTTTCGATGATCGGCAGGCTGGTGATCGAACCGCCACCGAGGTCATCAGAAAGTTTCGACGAACGTTCGAGCAACCGGCTGTGACAGTAGAACACGTCACCAGGATACGCCTCGCGGCCGGGCGGCCGCCGCATCAGCAAACTCATCTGGCGATACGCGGTCGCTTGCTTGGATAAGTCGTCATAAACAACGAGGCAGTGACCACCATTGAACATGAAATGCTCAGCCATCGCGGTACCTGCGTACGGAGCGATGTACTGCAGCGGTGCTGGCGACGAAGCACCGGCAGCGATAACTGTGGTGTACTCCATCGCACCGTATTTTTCGAGCACGCCGATGATCGAAGCGACAGCGGAGTCCTTCTGCCCGATCGCGACGTAGAAACACTTCACGCCTTGACCCTTTTGGTTCAGGATCGCGTCAATGGCAATGGCGGTCTTGCCAGTCTTGCGGTCACCAATGATCAGCTCGCGTTGACCGCGTCCGATCGGCGTCATGGCGTCGATGGCTTTGATGCCCGTTTGCATCGGCTCGGTCACCGGTTTACGCTCGGCAACTCCCGTGGCGATGATTTCAACTGGACGTGTGACATCCGATTGCACGGGGCCTTTGCCATCGAGCGGATTGCCGAGCGGGTCGAGCACGCGACCGATGACGGCATCGCCTGCCGGCACCGACAGCAGCGTGCCGAGGGCTTTGACTTCGTCGCCTTCTTCGATCGTGAGGTAATCACCGAGAATGATCACGCCGACGCTGTTTTCTTCGAGGTTAAACGCCAATCCGATCGAACCGTTGGGGAACTCGACCATTTCACCCGCCATGACACCCGATAGCCCGTAGACACGAGCGATCCCGTCCCCGACTTCCAAGACCGTACCGACTTCGCGGACGTCAATCTTACTATCAAACTGTTCGATCTCGGCCTGTAGGACCGATGCGATTTCATCGCTGTTGAATTTCACTGGACCGTACCGTTATTTTTTCAAAGAGAAAACGTTGAATGGATTTTGTATTGTTTGTTGAGCGTGCGATCGGTTTTGCTAGCTACCGATAAACTGTTCTGACTGGCTGATTAACCGGCGAGCGAAACCGGCCGAAGCTGCCCGCCCCAGTTTATCGAGCTGGCTGGCGACGGACGAATCGAAGACCGTGTCTCCGACGCGAATCACCATACCGCCAATGATGCTCGGGTCGACAATTTCGCGCAATCGCACGGACTTACTGAAATGCACGTTGAGTTGATGAGTGACATCGTTGCGCAATTGCTGAGTCAACGGGATCGCCGTGCGAACCTCAGCCAGCAACCGACCCGTCAGTTCATCGTGTAGCTTGATGACCGCATCACGAACCGCCGTCACGTATGCCAACCGATGACGACCCGCCATGACTTTCAAGAATTTCACGAGCGTCGGATGTCCCTCTGCGGCGAGCAACCGATCGAGCACCCGACATTTCTCAGCAGCGTCGATGCGAGGTGACGCGAACGCCGCACGCAATTGTTCGCTGCCTGCAAGAGCTTCGTCGCACAACTGGTTGAGCTGATCGATAACCACATCCGTGGAACCTTCTGCCTCGGTCGCACCCAATAACGCTCGGGCGTAAGTCTTGCCGAGTTGTTCGGCACCGACATCGAGTGCAGTGGGCTGGGGAGCGGGTTCGGACACGTCAGGGGTCTCAGTGGCGGAAGGGCGACGGAACTTCGATTGAATGGATTTTAGGCTAAGCCCAGGGATTCTCAGTGGCATGGATGATTCACAGTCGATCAACGAATCACAACAACCAACTCGATGGGGTCAATGTTCACAACGAATAGTCTCGCTAAGATTAGTCTCGTCTTAATTTTGGCTTGGCAATCGCTGCATGGCTTGGGTAATCAGATCAGCGTGATCGTCGGCAGACAATTCACGACCAATCACACCGCGAGCGACTTGCATTGCCATGCCGGATGTCTGCGCCGCGATATCAGCCATCGCAACCTTCTTGGCATTCTCGATTTCAGCGACAGCCCGTTCACGCTGGGCAACTGCCTCGGCCTTGGCTTGGTCGATGATCTTTTGACCATTCACCTCAGCGTCTCGGCGAGCTTCCGCTAAAATCGCTTGCGACTGCACAGCAGCCTCATCAAGCTTGGATTGATAGCCAGCTAAAATTGCTTGTGCCTGGGCATTGGCTTTTTCAGCCGACTCGAGATCTTCGCGAATCTTGTCCTCACGCGACTGCAACCCACCCAGCACGTTTGGCCAGACGAAGATTGACAGCACCGCCAGAACCCCGACAAAAATCACGAGGTTCCAGAAAGCAGAGCCAAAGTCGAAGGACAGAATCGGAGTCTTTGCATCGTCCGTGTGACCCGCTGAATCGCCAGCATAAGGCACGACATCGCCATGCAAGGGATCAACATCCCCGTGTTCTTCAGCAGCAATTGCCGCCGTCGGTGCAGCGACCAAGGTGAAACTGGACAGACCAACCGCCAGCATCACCGTGCCCGACATCGCCGGGAGGCTCAAACAAGTCATCAGACAAAGGGCGAGAAAACGTTTCATCTATCAGCTCGGTGACATTCTATCAGTGCAGAGTAGCGAACCGGGCACAGTCCATCGGACGGCCACGGCCAGACAAGGTTCAGCGTAGGGAGGTATCTGACTAGGTCGCTGAGCGGCAAAGCAGAATGAACACAAGGGCGATAACCGTCGCACCTTCGATCAGAGCCGCCGCGATAATCATCGCAGTTTGGATGCGACCACCAGCCTCGGGCTGCCGTGACATCGCATCGACAGCACTGCCACCGATCCGACCGATGCCTAAGCCTGCACCCACGATGATCAAACCGATACCGATACCAAGACCCATACGTCCAAAGTCGTTACCGACAGCCTGGGCCAAAATCATTGCCATTTCCAACATCGTCTAAAAGCTCCGTAAATTTTTGAGCGGGTAAATAGTGGGTCAGTGGTGAGTTATTCGATCGGAAAACGTTCCGCCCGCCGTCGAAGGACACGAAGGATACTTTGATCAGCGTCAGGTGGAAGCCCCGCCCGAGAATTCGTTGAGGGGGCAGAGCATAAAGAATTCGCTGCGGCCTAGCGATGGGGCTAGGCGACCTGAATTGACAAGAAAGCACGTTTTTGCGGAGGTCGCGACAATATGTCACACCTGGTCCAGTTACCTTGCGCTGAAACTGCCAAACGATGCGATCACGTGCTTTCCATCAGGCATGTATACCGGGTCCCGCACCATCACGTGGGCGGGAAACCCCGGGTACTTAACCTCCGACGGCTGCTCTGTCGTCGACAGCGAAACGGGGAACGGACGATTGTTCACTATCCCCGTCACCATGATCGAGTTGCCATCTGGGTGCCAATCAAACGAAAATCCGTCAATTATTCGCGTGCCGTCCGCTGGCGGCGTCAACAGTAACAACGACGAAACCCCTTCGTCTACATTCATGATCGCCGACGCTGTGCCAGGCGCGTTTCGCAGCGGACCACCAAAGGCAATTTTTCGAGAATCGCCCGGCGACCAATCGAAGTGATGCACCAGCTCGCGAAAAGGCGTCTCGATCGGATCGAGCAGCATGCGAAACTCCTTCGACGCCATATCGTAAAGTCGCAAGCAAGAACTCGGCAATTTCTCGCCTTGCTCATCGACTCCACCTTGGAACAAAATCGAAGCTCCATCGTGTGACCAGCGGCCACCCCAAGCACCACGGTCCGCAATCATTTGTTTTTCTTTGGTTTCTAAATCAACTATCCACAGCGATTGACCCTTCGCCCCTTCTTTCTCTCCAAACGGCGGCGTGCGACTGACCACGATTTTCTTGCCATCAGGCGAAAACGAGGGCATGTATCCATCTACCGGAGCACTTGCGTTTTTCCCATCAAAATCGCACACCAAACATCGCGGCCCTCGGTCTGCAAACTCAGGGGCGGTCGACCAAGCGTCAAACGCAACTCGTTTTCCATCGGACGAAACATCAGGAGTTCCCTGGCGATCGAATTCGTGCCGCAGCACTTCGTTGGCGACCAAGGGCCGAATCGGCGTGCCGTCGATCTCACAGACATGCAGAATCAATCGCCCTGGATGGGCGGCGTCCACGTCCAACGCTTCCTCGGCTCGTGCCAATGACGGCGACCCCAGCAGAGCCAATGTCAATTCGCTTACAAACACCAAAAACAGAAATCGGTTTTTCATTGAGTGAATCCATGAGTGGGGATGGAGCGTGTCGGATCAAGATAACGCATTTGCAATCACCATTGCTCGATTGCGCCTGACGGCCGCAGTACCATGGCTGGCTGTCATCGTTACACTGGCATGTATGAAATTAGCATCAAAAATCTCTGCCGCCTTGCTGACCCTGCTTGCGATGTCACTGATTGTGGCCACAGTGGTATCGATGCTGGCTCGGTATCACTGGGTGTTTGATACGGTGGCGAATCTGCGGGTTCAAGGTGTGTTGACGATCTTCGTGCTGCTTGGTGGTGCGGTGCTGTTGCGATCGTGGTCGTTGGTGATGATCGCTGTGTTTTTGTTGTTGGTTAATCTGTCGATGGTTAATTTTGGATCATTGCAGGCCAACGACTCTACGCAGCGACAGCGTTCCTTGCGGGTCGTGACGACGAATGTGCTGACGGTGAACTCGCGGCATGATGCGATTGTTGAGGAGCTGCAACGGATCGACGCCGATGTGATCATGGTAGTGGAACTATCGCCTCGGCTGGCGGTGCGGTTGCGGGAAGCGTTTGAGCAGTCGCATCCGTACCGGACGTTTGAAGAACGCGATTCGGATAATTTTGGGATTGGCGTGTTGTCTCGCTTGCCAATTGAATCGTCGAAGCATTTGCAAGAGCCAGGCTGCCCGCTGAGTCTGGACGTGGTCGCGGGTGGGTACCGCTTTGTCGCAACACACCCGTATCCGCCGATTGGCAATTTGAACTTTGCCAGTCGCAATGAGCAACTCGCGATGCTCGCCGAACACCTGCGCTCGACCGCTGAGCGGCCCGAGCGAACGGTGTTGCTGGGAGATTTCAATCTGACTCCTTGGAACGCGAACTTCACTGACTTGCTTCGCCGCTCTGGATTGCGACTGGCCGCGCCGCGTTGGAATTGGCAGCCGACTTGGTATGCGCGGCCGGGCTTGCCGTTTGGATTGCAGATTGATCATGTATTGATCAGTGACGACTTGGTTTGTACCGGGCATCGCGTGGGCGAAGATTGCGGGTCGGATCACCGCAGTGTTTGTGTCGATTTACAGCAACAGATAGATTGAATCGACGATTTCTTAAAAAACTCGAAGTTTGTTGCACGGCGTGAGGGACGCCGTGTCACTGTTAGAAATAGAGTCGCATCCGGATTGTCGTGTGCGATTGACAAGCTAGAAGCCTATCCCACTTGTTTTCCGTGAATGAGCAGACCGATGCGATTAACGCTCCGAACTCTCCTAGCCTACCTCGACGACATGTTGGAGGAGGGCGATGCCCAAATATTGAAAACGAAGATTGAAGAAAGTGGGATCGCGACAGCGTTGATTGCCCGCATTCGCAATGCTGTCGATCATCCCGAAATCGGAGCGTTGTCGCCCGATGCGATTGGACCGCTGGAAAATGCCAACGTGATGAGCGAGTATCTCGATAGCACGCTGTCGCCTGAACAAATCGCGGAGATTGAGCGATTGTGCTTGGATTCGGATACTTCGTTGTCCGAAGCCGCTGCCTGTCACCAGATTTTGACGGTGGTGTTGGGGCAACCCGCACGGGTCAGTGACCGATTGCGGCATCGTGTTTATGAATTGCCAGCGAGCGATGAATTGCGAGCGATGGAACAGCGTTCCCAACCAGCCGCCGATGCTCACACGCCCAAACCGCTCGCCCGACCAGCGGCGCATTTGGCCATTGAGATTCCTGCCGCAGGAGTCGACGATGAAACGGACCTCGGTTCGGGCAGTTACGAGTTGTCATCTCCTGCGAGTCAGGGTGCAGCGAGTGCGCGACCTGCCGAGTCCGTCACCAGTCAGCCGACGGCGATTCGTCCAGTCGGGCCACATGACTCGGGCGCGTCGCATGCGTCGACGCGGTTACGCGAAGCAGCCGTGTTGGATGATGACTCGGGGCGCAGCGAAGCCGAGATTGTCGCGGGAGCAACGCGTGCGATGATGGAGCGATCTGACGGTTTCGGCGGCGGTATACGGCCTTCACGCATCACGCCTTGGTTGGTCACGCTGGCGTTGGCTGGGGTTGTGTTGTACGTGCTCGGGCAAATCTTTGCACCGCTTGCCAAACGCGGGGCCCGCGATATTGGACCAGTCGTGATGGAAGAGATCGACAACGGTGCCTCGCCCATCATCATTGCTGAACCACAGCCCACACCACCAGAGGACGCTGACAGTTCTTCAATAACAGCGGACTCGGCAAAAGAGACAACGACAGATCAAAACGTCGCCAGCGTCAAGACCGCCGATGTATCGCCACCGTCCGATTCTCAGCCACTGCCAACAAGTGAAGGATCAACCGTCGAAGTGGATATGGCACCAAAGACTTCGCCAATTGTGACTGAGATTGGTGAGAACAATGTCGCGGACTCAGTTACACCGGATGTTGCACCAGAGACGACCAGCGGACCTCCCGACGCAGCGATGGTGCCCGCAACGCCGATCGATGCGACATCGGTAGATGCAGCGAACGAAACCGACATGACGGCTGACGCAACGAAACCTGATTTGACGAAACCTGCTGAAGACGAAATCAAGACAATCGACGAGGTGCCAGCACAACCGTCAGCGACGGCTTCAGTCGTGGCGGAATTGACCGAGCCGGGCGCACTGGTACTCGTTCGTGATGGTGAGAATTGGTCGCGATTACTCGCTCGCGATTCCAAAGCGGAAGCCAACGGTGCAGCGGACAAGCCTAATGCCACGACGATTTCAACCACAACGAACGTGTTGTCAGGACAGACGATCGTGGCTACCGCTTTATTCCGTCCAATCCTGGTCAACCCAACTGGGATCGAGTGGACGTTGGCTGGTCCCACGCGAATGAAAATTGAGTCGAATGAATCCAATATTCCAGTCACGCACTTAATTGATGGTCGCGTGCTGTTAGCTTCGACAAAACCGAAAGTGACTGCCGCCATGATTCTCGGTGATCGTCAGATCAAGGTGGCGCTGCCAGAACCACAGACGGTACTTGCGGTTGAACTGATTCATCTTCGTCCACCAGGAGCGAATCCATTGCGAGCAGAGAACCGTTTGCCGGTGTACCGCGTGATCGCCGTACAAGGCACTGCGATGCTGCAGTCGTCGCTGGTCGGCAATGACCCGAATGCGGCGGGTGCCAAGCAGAATGAGACGTTCACGCTGGAAACGGGGCAACAGCTTCAAGGTCGCGGTGTGCAACCGGCGGCGGTATCGACAGTCGATCGACTGCCGCCGTGGATAGATGCTGCTGCCAAGAAAGACGTGCTGGTGGATTCGGCTCGCGAGGGTTTGATGGAGTTTGTCAGTAAAGACGAGCCGATCGAAAAGTCGTTGCGTGAGGCGATGGCGTTTCGACGAGTGGAGGTCGCCGCGTTAGCTGCCGAAACGTTGCTAATGCTGGGCCGTGCCGATGTTTACTTTGGAGGCGATGGCATACTCAATCGCCCGCGTCAACGTTTGTATTGGGAAGAACACGTTAATATGCTGCGCCAACACATCGCATCGGACGCGGCTGCGGCGGAAGCCGTGCGCGTAGCGATTGAGCGTGCCGAACTCGCCGACAGTCAGAAGTTGTTCAAACTTCTCGTGGGATTCACGCAAGATGAATTGATCGCGGGAGGAGATGAGCAACTTGTTCAATTACTCGACTCGCCTTCGATGGCTGTCCGTGTGCTCGCGATCGAGAACCTGCGGATGATCGTGGGCGATACGCTCGCCTATCGTGCCGATCAAGAGAATGCCAACTCACGTCGCAACGACATCAAGAAATGGGACACTCGATTCCGACGTGGCGACATTCGCTACAAAGAATGACAGCATGGATGAAATTATCTACTACGACCGATATCGAGGCGAAACGTGCGTTGAAAAAGTATACGGTGATGCGGTGCTGCGCTGGACATATGGCACGCCTCTGGGCCGCGTCTCGCTGAACACCGTGGTCAAGCGCGTGCTGTTTTCGCACTGGTATGGCTGGAAGATGGATCGGCCGAACTCTCGTCGCCGCATTGCCGCGTTCGTTCGCGATTATGAACTCGACGCAGCCGAATTCGTACGTGATATCGATGATTTTGCTAGCTTCAACGAGTTTTTCTTTCGCGAACTTCGACCCGATGCGCGACCGATCGATCCTGATCCAACATCGGTCGTGTTCCCTGCTGATGGCCGGCATCTTTGCGTACCAGATCTTTCGCGATGCAATGGTTTGTTCGTCAAAGGCGAGATGTTTGACCTGGCAACATTGCTCGATGATCAGGGGCTAGCGGAGCGATACGCAGGCGGCAGTTTGTTGCTGTCGCGACTGTGTCCGGTCGACTACCATCGTTTTCACTTCCCGATTGCGGGCGTGCCAGGACCGAGTCGATTGATCAACGGTCCGTTGTTCTCAGTCAATCCGATCGCACTGCGACAGAATATTCGCATTTTGACGACGAACAAGCGTTGCCTGACTGTGCTAGCGACGGAATCGTCGGGCGATGTGCTGGTGATGGAGATTGGGGCGACGTGCGTGGGCAGTATTTGCCAAACGTACACACCTGGCAAAGCAGTTGAGAAGGGCAGCGAGAAAGGTTATTTCCGGTTCGGTGGCTCATCCACGATCACGATTTTTGAACCTAACCGAATCCGGTTTGATAATGATTTGATCGAGAACTCGTTGCAGCAGCGAGAATTGTATGCGCGGGTTGGCGATCAGATGGGGCGATTTCCTTAGCAAAACGATATCAATCGCTTCGCTTGTACCGCTCCCTCGCGTACTCTTGAACTTCGTCACTCGACCTCTCCAGCTTCAGTAGATTACTGGTTTCCTTACGAGGCTTGCTTGATCGCTTCAATCCGGCGGACGAATGATTCCATGATGCGGCGATAGATTTCGTCGCGGAGCACGGCGTCTTCAACACCCGAATCTAAGTTGGGATTATCATTGACTTCGATGACATAGAATTGTCCGTTGCTCTCTTTGATGTCAACGCCGTAGAAACCGTTGCCGATCAAGTTGGCTGCTTTGACGGCCATCGCAACAGCTTTACGGGGTGCTGATTCGACGGGGAGGGTTTCGAACTTGCCCCAGTCTGGACTGGCTCCTGGTGTGACGTGTTTAGCAATTTGCCAGTGACCTTTTGCCATGTGATATTTGCAGGCGAACAAGGCGCGTTGATCGAGGACACCGATTCGCCAATCGAAATCTGTCCGCATGTATTGCTGGGCGATCACAAGTTCGGAATCGAGAAAAAACTCTTCGAGTTTGGTTTTTAACTCGTCTGCATCGGACGCCTTGACCACACCTTGCGAAAACGCACTGTCGGGTCGCTTTAATACACAGGGCAGCGACAATTCATCTACAACTTCGTCAGCGTTTCGACGGTGAACGACGAGTGTCTTGGGGGTCGGGATTTTGGCGCGATTGAGTAGTTCGGCTAGATAGACCTTGTTTGTGCAACGAAGAATTGAAAGTGGATCGTCAATCACGACCATCCCGGCGGCTTCGGCGCGGCGTGCCGAGCGGTAGGTGTGATGATTGACAGCGGTCGTTTCACGAATGAACAACGCGTCGAATTCGAGCAAGCGTCCCGAATCATGACGAGTGATTAATTCCGCCGCGATTCCTTCGCTGGCGGCGGCCTTCACGAGTTTCTTCAACGCACCTTCGTCTGATGGCGCCAACGCACCTTCTTCGGGGCTGTACAAGATCGCCATGTCATAGCGAGTCATTCGCCGCTTTGGCGTGCTAATGGTCGGTCGCACAAAATGCTTCGCGGCTGCTTGGGCGACAAACTCGCGATGATGTTCGGGGACCGCATTGAGCGCGATCGCTGAGGCACGTCGCAGTCGCCACTTGCTCCGCCGGGCGAACTTAAATCGCAGCAACGGCGACTGAAACAAACCGTAAAGTTCTTTGGAAAGTCGTTCATATTTCTTAGCAAGATTCTCTCCAAAGTACACGCTAAGCACAAACTCATCGCCCGTTAGACCTTTGAACGAGGATTGCACGAGATCCTCCAGATGTTGCGGGATCACGCGGACCGCAGCGGTGCCGTGCAAGTCCTGGATCGTTTGCACGTCGGGGATCGGTCGATGACCACGAGCTTCGGCCAGCAGGGAGACGTAATAGCCCATGCTTTGATAGGCATACGATCGACTGAGGTTATAGACGCGTGTACCACGGCGCAAATTGGCATCTTGCGTAGCGAGATAATCGCGGGGGTCGACGGTCATCACCCCATCGAATTGTCCTAGCCAATCATCCCCTGACTCGGCAACTAATATAGCGTTCATCCGTGTGTGATTTCACTCGTTTTTGGTTGGAGGTTTGGGAGAGATCGTTAACACGTTGGCATCGTAAGTGACGATGCCTAACAAAATTGCCGAGGTCACTCGCGACAGCGGTGCGGTATAGATATTGGTCGGGGCGAGCGGATTGGGGTGCAGTGGGTCGGCGATACGAACGGTCCGTGTCTCCGGTTCATAGCCGTGCAACACCACGAAATGCCCCGATGGATCACCTGCGACATCGTCGTGGACGGCTTTGGGGTTGCCACCGGCATCCATCACGACACGTTCGCGAGCTTCATGGTAAAGGTATGTTGCGCTCAATCCACACAAGATCGGCGTGTTGCTGACGAGTGTTTCAACGATCAAATATTCGTCGAGTGGTTGCATGCGGACGCGACCACCCAGTGATAAAAATTCGAGATAGGTAACCGTGGCTTTTTGCAAGCGGTAAAGATCAATATCAATGCGGTTGGCTTTCCGTTCTCGCTGTTCTTGAAGTTTGTTCGCCAAGGACTCGGGAGAGACCATTTCACCATCGGACCGAAACCAAGTCGGATCGAAGAGCTGTAGATTGTAGGTGACGATCTCCGCAGCGAACCCTCGTCGCAAGGCGTCGCAGGCCAAGTCAACGGCGAGGGTACCGCCGCCTTCGAGTTGTCCGATATCGGCAATCAGTTCCGACAAATCCAGAGGTACATTCCAATAGTCATACACAGCCGACAAGCAAGTCGGGCCGCAACTCGTGGGGGTCGGTTGGGTTTGGATGACGAGGTTAAGCGAATGCTTCACAGTGTTGCCGAGGCGTGATGCCGGTCGATGGTACGGAGCTGCTTTGTGTGTCAGAAAACACCCTTTCTAGCAACAATTCCTAAAGACGCGAGCGAGGCTCAGAAATTTTGCGAAATCCCTCACGAGGGCCGGGTAATTGTTCCGAACACTACAATCAGCCCTCAACAATTGAGAGCGTTGGAAAAGTCGGGTTGATTGCTACTGGGCGGTATCAGCATTCTCACTTGGCACGTCGCGAATAAACGGCTGCGTGCGAACCTAAAAAAACCATGAGAGGTTCGTTGCGATGATGGTGGTACGGAGCCGATTATTCGCGATACTGTCGGTCTGCGCCAGCATGGCTGCCGTTGCGATTGATGTCAGCGCCGATGATTCCAACGCATTTGCGGTCAATCAAAGCGAAGATCTGCCATCATTGATGAGTGTCAGCGGCACATTCATCGAAAGTGATCTGCTAGAGAGTGGGCTGGCTGACGAGCGGCCTGTTGTCAATGCACCCATCGGTAGTGCGATCAATCAATCAGAGGTCAGTCAGCACTCGGGCACTGATTTGTTCGGTGTTCCGTTTGTCGAGCCAATCTCATCACTACCGCCCGACGCGGTGAGGCAAACGGTCGTGCAGGCCATCTCAGCCTGTCGACCAGTGACCGAAAAACGTGATTATCACGTGTTGCCCGATGGGTTGTTGTGGCATTCGTATCTCGCCGGTCCGCAAGAGCCACGGATTTCAGCAATTCTGTTTGGTGACGACAACGGTGGTTACTTTTGGGACGCGACGCTGGGCGGACGCATCGGGTTTTTGCGTTACGGTACGGAGAACGCGAAGAACCCGAAGGGTTGGCAGTGGGATCTCGAAGGCGCAGCGATCACGCGATTGAATCTGTTGGAATCCGAAGACGTGGAGTCGGTCGACTATCGCTTCGGCACCCAAATGACTTGGGCGGAAGGCTCCTGGGCGACGAAGTTCGGGTATTTCCATCTCAGCTCACACGTGGGCGACGAGTACATGATTCGCAATCCGACGTATGAACGGATCAACTATGTCACCGAGGCACTCGTGTTGGCGGTTAGTAATCGGCCTGTCGAGCCGGTTCGCGTGTACGGCGAGATCTCTTACGCAGTAAAGCAGTCCGATGGTGCACTACGCTGGCAATATCAAGCCGGGACGGAATGGACACCACCACCGCCACGACCTGGCAAGATTGCTCCGTTTGCCGCCGTCAATTTGGGGTTTCGCGAGTCAACCGACTACCACATGGCTACGACGATTCAAACGGGTTGGGGCTATCAAGGCCCTAAGTCAGATCGGCGTTTGCGATTTGGCTTGCAATATGGGCATGGGCCGACCAGCCAGTTTCAATTCTTCACGCTCCGTGAAGAGTATCTCGGCTGGGGGATCTGGTTCGATTACTAAGTTGCTGTAATAGTTGTAACGATGCGTTTAGCAATCGTACGACTGTCCTCAACACCGCTTCCGCCCGCGATCCAGACTCACTCATGCCTCAAGATTGGAAACAACAACTCGCCACCGCGACAACAACGAGTGAATTGCTTGACGTATTGCAGGAGATCGCTTCTCAAGAAATAGTTTCCGGTGTGACTCGCCAGTGTCTTGAATTACTCGCGCACGATGATTCGGAAGTTCGTGTGTGGGCCGCCGAGGCTCTGGAATCCGCCGCTCAGCCCGCTGCCACCGAAACTCAACCGCTCATCGAGTGGTTGGAAAAGTTAATTGAGCAACAGGCGACTGCGGCACGCAAAGCATTCGTGTGGCCATCGGCTTCGCAGTCAGAGCCATCGACGAAGAGCAAGCCAGGCGAGGATTTGGCGATGTCCTTATTAGCTGATCAGCTTTACTGGACGGCAACGATGATCGGCCGAATCGGTGCGGAGGCGGTCACTGCCGATCCGATGTTGGCTCGACTTGAAGAACTCAAGGACCATGCGACGGCAGCGGATTTTCACGCCGCGGCGACACGGGCAGCACGCGTGCGACGTAGTTTTTCGGCCTGAAAGTTACTTCGTCAGACATGCAGACATCCGTTTCCCCCACTGCACTCGACCAAAAAAGTACAGTGAAACGGCGGTCAAGGTGCCACATGTGTCGGCGACAAAATCCCAGGGGTCTGGATATCGGCCCGCGATGAAATACTGAGTCAGTTCGTCGAGCAGTCCATAGGTCATGCAAACCAGCACAATCGAACCGAATCGTCGCCACAATCGGGTCGAATTGGTGCAATAGCAGAGGAATGTCGCCAGCATGAAAAATGCCGAAAAATGCAGGAACTTGTCATTGAAAAGACCCACTCCAGAAGGCAATTTCGGCAGATGTGTGCCGGTGAAAATCGCGCACCAGTAAATCGTCAAGGCTACAATTGCCAAACGAACGCCGAATAGTCGAATTCCAGTTACTGATTGCATCTATCATGTTCTGTGCAAGAGTGTGAGTCACCATGCTGATCTGTATCGTGTCTTTCGGCTACCACTTTTTACCCTTTTCACGCAACAGGCCCCAACCCGTGACCAACCGACCACACCGGTTTGCCAAACCACTCACCATAGCCGTTTTCGCCGCAGTCTGCCTAACCGCCGCTGGCCCCGTGTTTTGCCAAGAACCCAGCGAAAAAATTGCGAACTCCGAACCAGTGAAGGCGGCGGTCGCTGACGCCAAAAAGGGTTTCCAGCCACTGCAGGGGCATTGGAAAGCGGCCTCCTTTGGTGGCGATGGAGCGGTCGAATTTAAGAAACTCGATGGTGGTGCAGAATCGATCGAGATGTTTGCGGGCGATCCGATCACCGGAATTCGCTGGACAGGCGATTTCCCTAAGGAAAACTACGAATTGCGATTGCAGGCTCGCCGCGTCGAAGGGTTCGATTTTTTCGCCGCCGTGACTTTTCCCGTTGCCGATGAGCATTGCTCGTTTGTGCTCGGTGGCTGGGGTGGCGGCATGGTCGGGATCAGCAGCATCGACGGCGATGACGCGTCCAGTAACGACACGACACAATACAAAGAATTTGAAACCAACCAGTGGTACACGATCCGAGTGCGCGTCGATCAGCAGGCCATACGGTGTTGGATTGATGAACATGAATTCGCCACCGTGCCACGCGACAATCATTCCTTCAGCATTCGGATTGAAATGGACCCCTGTTTGCCAGTGGGGATCGCAAACTACATGACACGCAGCGAAATCAAAAATATCGCGTGGCGAAAAATCACGGCAGACGAATCAAACGAACCGGAATCGCCGGTGAAGGAAGTAGCAACGAAAGAATCGAGCAAGTGATGCACAATAATGAGTTGTCCCCAGACGGGATGGATGATCAAGATTTGATTGACTTTGACAGGCACTGGATGGGCCGGGCGATTGAGTTGGCGCAAGCTGCGGCGATTGATGATGAGGTACCGGTGGGCGCGATCATCGTTCGCAGGGGGCAAGTGATCGGTGCGGCAGCGAATCAACGCGAAGCGTTACACGACCCAACCGCTCACGCGGAAATGATCGCGATCACACAAGCCGCCGCCGCGATCGAAGACTGGCGTTTGGAAGAGACGACGTTGTACGTGACGCTCGAACCTTGCCTCATGTGCTCTGGTGCGATCCTACAAGCCCGCGTGCCGCGCGTGGTGTTCGGTGCCGTCGATCCGAAAGCCGGCGCGGTGACGAGCATGTATCAAGTTCTCAGTGACACACGCTTGAACCATCAATGTCAAATCACGTCGGGTGTGATGGCCGCGCGTTGCGGCCAAATACTGACTGAATTCTTTGCCTCAAAACGAGCCCTTGGTAAGAAGTGACAAGTTGGTTTCGGCTTAAGTTTGAAACAAAAGTCTTGACGACTTCCGCTACATCTAAACCGAGACTTAAATATCACTTGGAGAGGCGGGGGCTTCTTGGTCTTGAGAAGCTTGCTTGATTTGCTCCGTCGCTTGCTCTTGTTTGGCCTTGGCGGCTGATAGTTCCGCGTCAGCTTTCTCGGCTGCTTGCTTGGCTGCTGCTTGGTCGGCTACTGCCAAACGTTTGGAGTTGACGGCACGCTGAGCAGCCTGGGCCGCTTCGATGGATTCTTCGGCAGCCGATTTAGCAATCGCGGCGGCTTCTTGTTCGCGTCGAGCTTGGCTTGCCGCTTGATCGGCTTGCCGCTTCAGTTCACGTGCGATTCCCATTTGCTCTTCCGCTTGGCTCATCAATTCAGCGGCGTTGGTTTCGACTTGCTGCGCTTGCTTCATCGCCTGATCAGCGGCGGCTTGTCGAGCGGAGGCGGCTTCTTGAGCGGCCACGACTTCTTTGAGTTGATCGGCAGCGCGTTGTTGTGCCACGATCGCGGCTTCCTCGGCTTTTCGAGCAGATGCTTGAGCCGCCTCGACAGTGGATTGCAGCGCGTCGATGTCGGCCTTTTCAGCCGCCACATTTTGGCGAGCGTTCTCAGCAGCGAGACGGGCATTCTCGGCAGCCTTTTGGCTCTGTTGCATGGCCACCATCATGGTGTTGATCGCGTCACGTTCTTTATTGGCTGCGTCTTGCAGATCGACCAACGCCGCTTTCTCGCGGATGGCAACAGCCCGCGCCTTGGCCGCCTGTTCGCTGGCCTGAGCGGCGAGTTCCGTCGCACGCACCGCAGCGGCTTCGGATCGCTGTGCAGCTTCCATTTGCTTTTCAGCTTCGAGCATCTTGGCTTCTGATTCTCGGCGTGCTTGATCGGTGCGAGCGCGCTCCTTGCCCGCTTCTTCTTTGGCCAGCGTGGCCGCCATGCGAACTTGCGCTGACGCCTCGGTTTGCTGCTGCAGTGCCTGCTGCGCGGCTGTTACTGCGGCGAGTTGTTGTTTCGCCGATTCACGCTCGGCGATGAGCGAGTCGGCGAGCAGCTTGGTCTCGTCGCGTGCCTTCTGAGCAGCCTCGCGATCAGCTTTGATCGTTGCGGCTGTTTGATCCAACTTGGTTTGAGCGGTAGCCAATTGAGCGATCTTTTGTTCATTTGCTTGTTGAGCCGCGTCGGCAGCCTGTTTGGCTTTCTTGGATGTCTCCAAAACGGTCTTGGAATCGTTCACGAATTTTTCATAAGCGGTCCGTTCGGCTTCGGCCGCCTCACGATCTTTCTTCGCTTGAGCTGCGACCTTCACGGTGTCTGCGGACATTTTTCCAGCTTCCGACTTGGCCTTCGCCGCTGCGGCGTTCATCGCTTCGGCTTCCGCCTTGGCTTTGTTGGCGGCAGCTTGCAACGCTTCGCTTTCCGACTTCATTGCTTTCGTCTCAGCGAGCAGTTTCTGCGTGTCAGCTTGGGCTTTCATTGCCTCGGCTTTCATCTTGTCGGTGGCATCGGCGAGCTGCTTGGCCTCGGCGAGCTTAACCGCGGCGCTCTTCTCGGCTTGAGCCGCCAGTTTTTCGGTGTCGGCTTTCATTTGCATCGCGGCTGTCATCTGTTCAGAGGCTGCTTTTTCTATGTTCTCCGCGGCGACCTTGACCTGCTGAGCAGCGGCTTTGGTTTTCTCCGCCTCCATTTGCATTTGCTTGGCCGAGGCCATCTGTTTTTGGGCCTCGGTTTGCATAGCGGTGGCAGATTCGAGTTGTTTCAGTGTTTCCGTTTTCGCTTCTGCTGCTTGGGCTTTATACGTCTCCGCCAGCTTTTCGATGTTCTGCTTCTCTTCGGCAGCGAGTTTCAAATTTTCCTCTTGCTGAACTTGATTGGCTTGTGCCTGGGCCTTGGCATCGGCCATGAGTTTTTCAGCTTTCTTAAGCTCTTCGATGACGTTCATGTTAGCTTTGGCTGCAGCCACTTTGACCTCTTCGGCCTGCTTCATCGCAGCGGCAGCCTCGGCCAGTTTTTGTTCGGCCTGTTTTTGCATCGCGAGCGTTTTGGTTTGTTCCGCAACAGCGGCCTTGGCCTGCTCGGTGGCCGCATTGACTTGCTCGGCAGCTTTCTTGGCCTGTGCCTCGATCGCTGCAGCTTGTTTCTCCATGGCGGCTTTCGTTTCAACCGTCGCCCGCTCGTTGTCAGCAATCATTTGCTGCGTTTCAGCCTGCAGCTTCTCGGCCTTAACCATGGTAAGCTTGGCACGCTGGTCGGCGGCTTCGGACGACTGCACCATCGCGAGCGCTTCGCTGTGCAATCCCTTCACTTCGGCCTCGTGAGCCTCAGCGGCAGCTTTTTCCTTAGCGGCGCGTCTCAGTTCTTCTTGGGACGGGCCGCAGCCAATCAATACGATTGAAAAACAAGCGATAATGGTGAATTTGGCGTAGCTCACGGTGAGATGTTCCTGCTGAAATATCGTAACAAAATACATGCGACTAGGCATGTTAAGGCGGGGGCTTTGGCTGTCATGGGTAGGACAATAAAGCCAGTATAGCCATAATTTTTGCAATGTTGTGACGCGCCCGTCGAGTTTCCTATTTACTAGTTAAATCCTGACATCAACCTGACGTCATTACTCCCTGGAATTTTCATGTTGACCTCTTCCACCACTGACTTGCACCTCCGTACCGATCGTCTGTTGGAGCGTTTTTTGCGATATGTGCGACTCGACACAGCCGCCGATCCTCATTCCAGCACTTATCCCAGCAGCGAAAAACAGCTCGTGCTCGGCGAGCTGCTGGCGACGGAACTGACGGCGATGGGCATCGACGACGTCCAGTTCACCAGCGATGGTTTGGTGATCGCGACGGTGCCCGCGACGATCGACGGCGATTTGCCGGTGGTCGCCGTCGTCGCTCACTTGGACACCTCGCCCGAGGCACCGAGTGACCGCGTCAATCCGCAAGTCATCGAAAATTACTCGGGCGGCGATATTCCGCTGATCAGCGGTGCGATGATCACGGTCGCTGGATGTCGCGAACTGGAGCAAATGCTCGGCGAGACACTGATCACGACCAACGGCAACACGCTCCTGGGCGGCGACGATAAAGCGGGCGTGGCGATCATCATGGAAGTGGCGCACACGCTGATGGAACATCCCGAAATTCAGCACGGACCCCTCCGCGTGGTGATGACGTGCGACGAAGAAATCGGTCATGGCACGGACAAGATTGACTTGCGAGAGCTATCTGCGATGGTCGCCTACACGATCGACGGTGGCGGACGCGGCCAAATCGACGTGGAGACATTTTCCGCAGACGCAATCACGGTCACCTTCACCGGTCACAACATCCATCCGGCAATCGCCAAAGATCGGATGGTCAATTCAATTCGGGCTGCGGCTCGGTTTGTGGAGTTGTTGCCTCGGCATGCGGAAACGCCCGAAACCACCGACGACCGCGATGGGTTTATGCACGTTCATGGCATTCATGGTGGTGTCGGAAAAACCCGTGTCGAGTTGATTTTGCGAAGTTTCGAGACCGAGCAGCTCAGCGAGTATGCGGACCGCGTTTCAAAACTCGCTGATGCAGCGGCTGCCGAGTTTCCGGGTACCCAAGTGCAATGCGAGGTCCGTCGTCAATATCGAAATTTGCGAGACGGGCTGACCCGGTTGCCGGAAGCCATCACGCTGGCTGAGCAAGCATACGCGAACGTCGGTGTATCCTGTTCGCGTGAGATTGTGCGAGGCGGTACCGATGGCAGTCAACTGACCGAAAAAGGATTGCCGACACCGAATTTGTCCAGCGGCCAACACAATATTCACAGTGTGTTGGAATTCGCAAACTTGAACGAAATGTGCGATTCCGCCAAACATTTAATCGAATTGGTGCGATTGTGGGGTGAGAAACTCGCTTGATTGATCTGGCCAAAGGATCTGCGGAGTTGTTACTGCGTACATGTCTCGGATGCTTCTCACTTAGGAGTCTTATCATATGTTCGAGTTTTTCAAACGCTTGGTGTCCTCTCCAAAGCAACGCGGCAATGACGTCGTGTTCCTGGTCAACCTGCCCGACATTCCCAATCCGCCTGCTCCCGCAACGGATCTGGCTGCGGTAGCGGCACCTTTGGACACCCATCCTTCAAACACTAAACGTCGTCGCAAGGCCGAGCCGCTCGTACCAGTGGTCGCTCACGCGTCGCATCGGGAACGTTTATTGGCGATGAAACTGTGTCATCTCAATTTGTGTCCCGAGCGGCGGTGCGAACAACTTGCCGCTGTGGGCATTCAAACGGCAGGCGATTTGGTCTTCAGCAACCCGCACCAGATCGCGTCGACGTTCCGCAACACCGAGCGAGCCGAGCGGGCAATTTGTCGCTATCGAGCGGCAATCAAGTTAGCACTGACGATTGACTCGATGATGCCTCGAGACGCATTGTTGCTCGTGGCGATTCATCGACGCAGTGTAGCCAGCGTCGCCCGCGATTCAGCGGCCCAATTGCATCGTGACCTCGAGCGATTCTCGTTGAGCAGTCGTGGCCGCAAACTCGTCGGCAACCGCAGCATCCCCAGCCTGCGACGCGTCAAAACCTGGGTGGCCGCCTGTCGTGAAATGGTGCCATCGGTATCACTGATGCCTCATGCTGCCTAACGACCGACCCTATAACGCATCACCCATCATTGCGCCGTCGGCGCGATGCCCATAATTCTGATACAAAATCGGATCAATGGAATGTGTCAAGAAATGGATCGAACCATCGGCGAAACAAAACTGAGCACCGCCCTGATGGTTACTGCCAAAACCGCCCACAAATTTCTTATCAATTTCCGTGGTCGGTAGTGCTGCAATTGTTCCCGGAGCCAACTGTTGTGAGAAATCGCCCGTGTTTCGCAGCGACGCACGAGTACCTGAGGCCCAACCTAAGCCCACCAAATCAACCAACGTTTCGCCAACTAATATAGTATGTGAACTGCCATCGGTGATGTCTCCATAACGAACTCGGCTGTTTAAAAACAAGAGCCCCGTATTGTCCTCATCGATCGGAGCTTCGATGTGATGATGACAACCCGCGTAGTTCGTTAACCCTGATACTTTGTCGTTGGTACCTGTGTATGGCGAAGAGGGACAACGGAACGCGTTAATCTCTTGCGCACGCGCCGCCGCATTGGCCGGTGCGTATGTTCCCAACGAGATATCGAATTGATTGGCGATGCCCTGTTGCTCGATGTAAGGACAAATCTGAACCAGAAAACTCACGTGCTGCCCTACTGGTTCGTTCAAAACGGGACCCGTCGGATTGATCGAGCCGCTCGGCAAATGCTCCATCGCAAATTCAAAATTGTGCATCGCAAGTCCGATCTGCGCCAAGTTATTGGAACAGGAACAACGCCGGGCCGCTTCGCGCGCCGCCTGCACCGCAGGCAATAGCAATCCAACGAGCACGCCGATGATGGCGATCACCACGAGTAGCTCCACTAAAGTGAAGGCGGGGCGATTGATTTTAATTCGACTCATATTTCGTTCCTATGTTCTATTGGGTTGCATCGGTGTCAGTGGGATTATATTGAGCTCGAATTCGCACGATTCGAGAGCGTTTGGTTTGGCGTGGTGTAGCATCATCGTTGTGCAGCGTTGCCACGACTTCGTAAAGTCTAAACCTGTCATCCGAGGTTGTCTCATCAACAGCGGGTTTGATTTCAATGCGAGCGAAAGGATAGGCATCCAAGGTGTCATCGAGATTCAATGACTCTCCCTCATACTTGGCCTGATCAGCAGCGACTCGATGGGTGTGCCGAATCCCAGCATCGAGCAATTGCCGGGTCTGTTCGAGTTGCCAGTGCGCGTCCATCTGTCGTCTCGCTCGCAAGCTGGTGTGGATCGCCGAGGCCGTGATTGCTGAGGCGATCCCGAGGCAAACCAGGACGGCGAGCAAAACCGCGCCGCTGCGATTTTGAGGTGTTATCGATCTCAACGATAGCGAACTAATCATTCGTTTCCTTTCTGCACTTCAATCGATTTGCCCAAATGTCGACCGACCCCAGCTCGCAGGGAAAGATCACAGACAGCGTCTTCGGCGTGATCCATCTTTTCGGTGCTTCGATGCAAACGACGTCCACGCTGCACATTGAGCGATATCCAATTAGGCAATTGTGATGCGTCCCACTGCACGTCGGCGTACGAATCTAGCCCAAACAAGTCTTGGCTGGTGATCGCTTTCTCACCGTTTTTGCGTTCGAGCCGTGCGACCGTGTGTCCGTCGACGTGATACTGAATCATTGTCTCTTCGATCACAAATGTGACACGCTGATCGTTCACGGTTGCCATGGTTGCGACGTGCGCATCATCACGAAATTGGCGAGACAATCGCATCAAGCTTTGATGATGTCGCTCGCGATCACGCATCAACGACGCCAACCGAAACGATTGGTGAATCCAACCCATCGCCAACACCAACAACGTGGACCCGACCGTCATCACCACCATCATTTCGACCAAGCTCGAACCGCTTTTTTTATTTTGTATTCTGCTCATGGTGTCGACTCCGTGAGATCGACCCAGCTGCTGAGTTGGACGCTACGAGGCGTTGGTATCGCCTGCCATTGCAATCGCAACTCGATCCGATCGCCGAGCTTGCCTTTGATGCGGTGCCCGGTGATGGTCGGTTGATTCAAGCTGGACTCCGCCACCGCTGAAGGCCGCAATTCATTGATCGCATCATCCATTTCATCTGTTGGTAGTTGTGTGAGTTCCTCTAACGTGTTCGTCAACTCACTGATCGCCGTCCGTTCATGGGCCACGTCGATCCAAATACGATTGACTCGGAACGCCATCGACGTGACGGTACTCATCGCCACAATCAAGATCGATGCGGCCACAACACACTCCACCATCGTCGCGCCAGAACGTGAACTGGCGAATTGGTAACAACATCGTTTCATCGCAAATTCTCGGGGTAAGACATGCCATTGACGAGTTCGTACAAGGCCATGAAAACTCCCACGGCGACCAGAATCACGATGGCCGCTAGCAAGAATAATGACAACAACGAAAACGCACTCGCGATGAAATCAGCTCGCTCGTCTTTCCATCGACGTCCCGTTTGTGCCTCGCGGTGCAACAACCAAGACTGGGCGAGAGGATCATCGGTCATCTTGAGTGCGGTCGCTTGTTGCGGGCGGATCAGTTTCTGATTCGCCATCGCGTCCCAACCGTTTTCCCCCCGGTCGATCGCCGCAGACACATGAAATAAACGGACGCGAAGACTCGTGATGGGATGATAGCGTGCCAGCGAAGCCACGCCCGATGCCAACGTGCGTCCCGACTGCAAGTTCATTGCCAACAACGCGAGCAAATCCGAGCCAGCACGCGGCATGCGGACACCAATGCCCAGCGGCCACGTTGGGCCGCCGTAGAAAATCGGTCCGATCATGATCAAGAACAGCACGACCGGCAACACGACAAGCCATAGCCCAGAAAAGTTTCCCATGGCAATCAACCACAGCATCGGTTTAGGCAAGCCCACTCCGAATTCATCAAACATCTTTTCAAAGGTAGGGATGATGAACAATAACATGAACGTGATAATGATCCATGCCACCATGAACCCCACGATCACGTGCATCAATTGTCCTTCACTCGCGTTCTTGCCCGACGCACGCAGCGCGTCAGGGGCGACATCGTCTGAAATCAGCGATTCCAAACGTTCGGGGAATGTGCCAGTCTCCGTGGCCAACCTTAGCGCCAACACAGCCGTCGGATCGAGTGCTCGAGGCGTGTGTTCCAGAGCACTCACCAGCGGCGTGCCCTCCGACATTAACCAGGCAACTTGCCGCAACGCCCGCCGAGATCGACCGGAGTACTCCTCGGCCAATCGGCCAACCATCATTGATACATTGAGCCGACGTCGCAGCGACATCACCAACACGCGAACGAGTGCCCGCTCATGTGGTCGAGTGACTTGAAACGGATTGGGATGGAGTTCGCTCATGTCAGTCCTGTGATCAATTCGACGAGCGGCGCGAACAGTGAGGCTACGACGAACAACACGATCAACCCGATGCCGATCACGGCCAGTGGCGAAACCCAACCCAATCGCCACATCGCGCGTTGCTGATCACGATCCCAGTAAATCTCAGCTATCTCTCGCAACACACCCGCTTGATACAACGACACGCTCGCCCCATCGTGATTCGTTGCCGCACTGCCATCGGTCCTCAAGACCTCATCAATCGTTAACGCGTCCGCAAGCAACGCGCATGCTTCCCCACGGAAATGCGTCACGCCGCGAAACGGATTTTCGCCATCACGAATGCGTTGAGACCATACCTGTGAACCACGACACAGCCAGACCGGGCCACAGGTCTCGCCCGCCATCCGCACGGCGTCGGCCTTCGTCAAACCAGCACGCAACAACAGCGAGGCATGCCACGCCCAATCCGCCCACACGCCACGCGTCGAACGCAAACCCGCTGCGTGAAAAGTAACTGATGCAGCACGCCCACGTTTTGCCTGGGAGGGTCCATACTGAAGCCAAATGAAACAGCCTGCGCATAACAAAAACGCGAGTAGTACAAGGTACGTCAGTGGCGATTGAACCACATCAGCCATCTGAAACAACAGCTTCGTGAACAATGGCAACGACAAACCAAACTCGTCGTACATGCTCTTAAACGGAGGCACCAATTGCCAACTGAAAACGGCCAGCACCAACCCGCAGATTAACAGGACCGCAAACGGGTACGCCAACATCGTGACAACGCGTTGACTGCCCGCACGGATCGGCAGGTGACTGAGCAGGACTTGATTAACGGCGAGCTCTGGGGTGACCTGCGTTTGCAATTCTTTCGTCGCTGAATCGTTCTGCAGCACAACATCGCAATGCTCCGAACTCGGCTCGCTCGTATTGTTTGCCCAGGCACCATCAATCGCGTTACGGCCTGCCAACAGTAGAAAAATCTCCAGTGCCATCGGGTTCCGTAGCACATCTTCGGGCGTCTTCAAAAACGCGATTTCGTCAGCCAACCGCCGCAGTTTCCGACGCGGTGATCCGCTCAACCGATCCGCAGTCATGGTCAGCGCCAAAACCACGTCATCGCACGAGTTCAATTGAGCGTCGAGCCAATTCACTGCGGAACGCGATGTTTCGTTCAATTCATTCATGGCCAGACTCCCGCGTCCACGGTGATCGTCGTCATATCTCGCATCAGCGAGATCAAGGGGCCGAACAGCAGCAAACAGTAAATGAGCACGCCACTACCACCGATCACCGCAATGATCAAAGCGGGCAATCCGATTCGCATTCGTGACAGACGATTGGACGCTCGAAAGCCATAATTCTCCGACAACAATCGCAAACGACTTTGACGACGACTGTTATCCATGCTGCTGGAATCGTCTGGCGTCGCATGCTCCACGATCGCTTTAAACTGTCGTCGGCGATCTTCCAGGTATTGCCGACCACCAACGAGCATTGCCACTCTCGCCGAAGCGTTTGTCGAAAATCCTAACCAGATCAATCCGCCTACCAGCAGCGGTAAAACTCGAAGCAACGATTGGAGTTGTGGCAATGAAATCCAAGTCTCCGACACGGCAACACGGGGCGTCAATGCCATATCCGCTCGCATCGCCGCCACCTTGGGCGCCGAGTACGTCGCGAAAACGAGCATCCCGATCGTGGCCAATGTCAATAGCAAGGCCAGGTAGAACCATGCTGGTCGCAAAACTCGTGACAGTTCGCTGGCGACGGTTCGTCGAAGCGACAACGAATCGAGAGCCAAGTCGATACGACCGGTTTGTTCAAACATCCGTAAAGCTGTGAGATAACCAACTGGAAAATTCTTGTCTGTCGTTGTCGCCCCTTCCAATGCATTGATTTTGGCAATCGTAGCGACACCGCCGAGCGATTGCGCGTCACCAGCCGCATGTGAATGGACAGGACCAAGATCCAATTTAGTGCCAGCCACAATGGCCGCGCGTAACGACTGGTGGAAAGAGGTCATCGCCCGCCTCGACTGATTCTCGCATCACGGGTTTCCACTTTGCGATCCTGCTCGGGTATTAACCCAGCAGCTTGATGACGACGCGGCGATGAAGCGTCGGTGGTCGGTCGTCGCCAATCGTAGACGACTTCCGTTAGTGCCCATTCCCAGGCAACTCCTTCGGAGATCGCCCGCGTAGTCGCTTGCTGTTGTAAATCGTTGGCCGATCGTCCTTGCGGTGTAATCGCCCGCCCAAACTCGCCCGCGATCACGATCGCGACTATCGCCGTGCAGGCCAATGCGAATGAACCAAAACAACGTTGCCAAACGCTTCGCCGCTGCCTTCGCTGTGAAACCGCATCGAGAATTCGTGGTCGCAACTGATCGCCAGGACGAACGTAGCCGCCCGCGTCACGGATCAATGTCTCCCACTCGAACTGATTGCGCGAGCAACTTTCGTCGCGATCATCATCAAACGGATTGGTGGCATCGGAATCAAACATGCTGGCGATGCTCCTGGCCGGCGTCATGTTGCTGGTCGCTCAACCGCTCGGTCAATTTCGACATTGCGTAACGATAGCGACTGGCGGCGGTCGACGGTGTGATTTCTAAGACACTGGCGATTTCCGCAAACGTCATCTCTTCCCAGATTTTCAGTACCACGACTTCGCTTTGCTCCGTCGGAAGTGTTCGCAATGCCAACCAAATCGCCCGGTATTGTTCTTCGCGTTGCAATTCATCAACCCGTCGATGAGTTAAGAGATCGCAGAGTCCACCGACCAAATTCCAACGCGGTCGGCGGCGAAGAATGACCAGCGATTCGTTGCGCACCATCCTTAGTAAGAACGCCCAAGGGTCGGAACATTGATGCAGTCGAGCGGGTTTCGCGGCAACTTTGATCAACGCCGCTTGCACCGCATCCTCGGCATCATGTTGGTTTCGCGTGATCGTCGTGGCAAACCGAACCAGTCGCACCGACGTCAGATCAATTAATCCACCAATCGCCTCGTCACCCACATCGGCGAGTTGCCGAGCACAAGCGCGCACGCGGTTGGAGAAGGGGGCAAGCGAATTCGCAGACGAAACGGTTGCGGGCGGCGGTGGGGAGTTTTGGCTCATCACCTACAAGATGCGCCAATCGCAGCTATTTGTCTAACTTGATCGGCATTTTTTAAGATAGAGCGCCGAAAGTCGTGGCGACTACCGCTACGAGGTCGATACGCTGGACACCTGCGATTCTTGATCGGCTGTGGCCACAGCGACTTGTTGTAGGTGGATCATCAGTTTCTTGTGATCGCGAACGACTCGCAAGAACTCGTCTTCGCTAACGGGTTTTTGAATGTAATCGTACACACCGAGTTCGTCGCAGCGCTGCCGATAGGTCTCGTCTTCCAGCGCCGTCAACACCACAGTGGCGATACGTGCGGAGTCGGGGTGAATCTCCAACATTTCTTCGAGCACATCCAAACCTGTACCATCGGGCAGGATCATGTCTAACAGTAATAGGTCCAAACGTGGGGCACGGGCAAAGATGCCCGTCCGTTTCATAAACAGGATCGCTTCGTGAACCGTTCTCACCAACGTCAACCGATGATGCACGCCACTGCGACGCAATGCATGAATGGTGATGCGAGCATCAACCAAACCATCCTCGACCAACAGAATTTCCATCGGTTTGGTACGTGAATCACCTAACATTTTGAAAAACTCCCAATGGAACAGTATGTTTCTCGCGGTGCGGAACAGCCTCACCGCAGAGTCGTCAGCCGATGGCGTTAGTGATGCGAGCTACCGGTGCGTGCTGGCGAATCGTGGAGACGAATCAGCTCGGCTTCCAATCGTTCGTGAGCGGTCAAGTCAGTTGAGAATCGCTCGATCGACTGGGCCAAAGTACGCAAACAATTCGCATCACAACCTCGATATTGTAATTCCTCGGCTTGCTCGACGAGGTCAATCAATTGCAAATACAGACAACGATGTTGGTCGGTGACGCTGCGGACCATTTGTTGTCGTTCTTGTTCGGCTTCGTTTTGCTCGGCAATCGAAAGCGACGCGGCGATCCGCTGGGCGGCGGCAGAATCCGCTGAAATCAGCCCGTAGGATTCCTCCAACGCAAACTGTAACGCGAGTAAATCTCGCAGTTCATCCAAACAGGCGACGAAATCACGAATCGTCGCTGTCGGTTTGTCGAAATCGCCGGGATCGAGTTGGCAGAGCGTGCGAAGATGATGCACCTCATGCCAGAGGTGGGGATTGCTGTCTTTGATTTCCTGCAAAAAGGCCGCGTTGACGAACCAGTAATTCGTTGCAGGACGATCGCATTGAGGTGTCGCAGGATCGTTCAACACCGTTGAATTTGGTGAAGAATTTGTAAAAACGGTAGCCATGGGGGCAATCCTCCGTGCTTTGAATCCGTGATGAGACTAGTCCTTCAACCTAAAGCCACCACAGGCTTTCGTCAAGCAAATTTCAATTCTTGGCGAGAAAAACCAGGCTTTCTCGGGCTAATTCGCTATCCGCGACAGTGTCAAAACGCCCCCAGACACCGCAGTTCTCGCATTCAGCAGCGTTTTTTTCTTGCCGCGTTCCTGACCCGACGTGTCGTTGCTCATTGGATCAACCCTTCCCTCCGAAAGATGGTTGAAGCAAACTGTTGAACTGATCCTTCCATCTCGCCCTCCCTGCCACCGTTTCAAATGCGTACGAATTCCAAACCGCTTATCCTGTGCGTCGCAATCCTCGCACAGCTCTCAGCGACAGCTCATACGATGAGTCAAGCGGACGAACCGAACAAGCTTGGCCGGGTGATCGATGCGCTAAAAAACTCCGTCGAACCCGCCATGCCGCCCGGTCTATCGGCAAGCGAAGCCGATCCCATGCGAGAGATGCAGTCTGCGGCGATGCGCGATCAACGCGCCGATTGGGGACACTGGGGAAGCCAACCGAATAAATACAGTACGTGGACGAATCACAGCAATCGACTCGTGCCTCTCTATTCGTTCGGCATGACGTTGTCCGCCCTGCGTGAGCGCGGCAGCTTTTATGCGACCCCCAAACGTATGGAAAAACACTTCGGCGTCGTCCCCGCAGGTACGCTCAATCCGGTCGCCAACTACCACGACCAGATCGACGTGTACGATCTACAACGGATGGCCGTTGCGCAAGGCAAACGGCATATCATCCTGATGGTCTTCGACGGCATGGATTGGCAGACCACTCGCGCCGCAGCGACCTATCGCAACCGGGCCGACCTGTACGACAGCGGCCGCGGACGGGGACTGATGTTTCAAGACTATCGCGGCGTCGCGACGGATTTCGCATTCATCGGGACAACTCCACGACTCGGCGGCGTGAAACTCGATGTCAATTCGCAAACGTTTCAAGGTGCTGGCAACAAAGCCGAGGGTGGTTTTGACCCACACCTCGCTGGGCCGATGCCGTGGCATGAACGAGCAGGAACAAAATATCCGATTGGCCAAGACCGTGAGCAACCCCATGAGGTCACCGATTCAGCGTCCTCGGCGACGAGTTTGATGTCGGGCGTGAAAACTTATAACGCCTCGATCGGTTTCGCCATTGACGGTTCCAAATGCGTTTCCATCGGCTATCAGTTGCAACAAAAGGGTTTTCGCGTCGGTGTCGTCAGCAACGTCCCCGTTAGTCACGCGACTCCGGGTTCGGCATACGCGAACAATGTCTCACGGAGCGACTATCAAGACATCTCGCGGGACTTGATCGGTCGACCGTCCGTCGCTCATCGTCATGATCCGCTGCCAGGAGTCGACGTGCTGATCGGTGGCGGTTGGGGCGAAGGCACAGGCAAAGACGGCGGTCAAGGCGACAACTTCATGCCCGGCAACCAATACCTGCACGAATCCGACTTAGAAGCCGTTGCCTTAGGTCCAGGAGAAACCGATCCCGCGCATCGCAAGTACATCGTCGCCCAACGCACACCGGGACAACCCGGCAACACCGTGCTTGCCGACGCCACCGAGCGAGCGATTCGTTCGGGCGATCGATTGCTCGGTTACTTTGGCACTCAAGGCGGACACTTGCCGTTTCAAACTGCCGATGGCGATTTCAAACCGACCTTCGATGTCAAAGGCACCGAACGTTACAAGCCCAAAGACATTACCGAAAACCCCACCCTCGCTGAGATGACCGAAGCGGCATTGGCCGTGTTGTCCACGCCTGCATCCAACAAACAAGATACCAAAGACGGGAAAACCATCCCTTCGTTTTGGATGCTCGTTGAAGCGGGCGACGTTGATTGGGCCAATCATGCCAACAACATCGACAGCAGCATCGGCGCGGTTTTCAGTGGCGATGCCGCGTTCGTCGCGATCACCAAATGGGCCGAAGAAAATCAAGCTTGGGACGATACCGTTGTGTTCGTCACCAGCGACCACGGGCACTACTTGGTCGTTGATGATTTTCAGGCGATCGCAGAGGCGAATTTGCAAAAATAACGCCTACCGACCGCCTGATTGCGTGCTGATCGCCTCCAGTTCACTCTCGCTGAACATATCGTCAAACTCGTCGGGGCTGAACTTCGTTTCCGCAATCCAATCGGGAATCTTGATCAACTGGCCGCATGAATTGCAGTTCACTTTTCTTCCAAAGTCTTTGTAGGTCACCATCAATTTCGCTTGACAACGACATTGAATCGGAAATCGGCGCACGGGTGGCTGCGCGGGTGCCGGAGGTGGCGGGGCCGCAACCGCTTTGGGGCGAATGCGAAAATCTTGCTCACACTCACTGCAACGAAACACCTGATCGGCGGAGGTCACTTCAACGCGATTGATTGTTTGACAATGCGGGCACCGCGCACGACCGACCTTGCCTTTGGGTTGATTGCTGGGAGAGGGAGTGTTCATATTCTCATTCCGATTCAGTTCGTGACTTGTTTTGGTTGACTAATTCACAACGACTCACCAATCCGTAATCCGTTCACCAGCACCATTCCACGTTGGCGTTGGATGCTCAATCTCGCCAGGACGCACGCGTTGTTTTTCGGAGAGCAAACGCAAGTGTTCGTGAACGTACAATCGTCGCTGAGTTTGATTGCCTCGTCGCAGTCGATACAAAATCCGACCTTTTCGGCGAACGAAATACATGCCCGTAATCACTCCGACAAACAAATCGCGTTCCATGCCAACACCCATCGTTTCGACTTCGTCACCGATATCGAGTCCTTCGCCCGTGATCGGTAACCACATGCATGGTCGCAATCGGAACTTGATCTCGCCGTAGGCGTATTGATAATGTGTCCCGTCAAATAAATCTCGTCGCAGCACGCGTTCGCTCGGGATCAACCGACTCACCACCCGCACATCTTCTGGGTGTATGAATTCTTGGCCATTCTCAGGCCACCGCGGCATCAAACCGTATTGTGGGAAAGTAAGCAAAACGACATCCTTACAAAGAAAAACCATTATCTTCACTGATTGATTCTACTTCATTGGCGACCGCGTCGCCCACAGGACTTCTCGCACGATGGACAATGCCGCGATCGCTGCCGTTTTTGAAGAACTCGCCGAACTGTTGGAGTTTCGTGGTGAAAACCCGTTCCGCATTCGGGCTTACCAAAATGGAGCGAGAGCGATTCGCGATCTTGATGAACCGATCCGTCATATCGCCACCGATCCGCAACGAGATCTCTCCGCACTAGCAGGGATCGGTAAAACACTCGCTGAAAAAATTCAAACCCTACTAGCGACCGGCTCGCTGCCCCAATTGATCGAATTGCGGGCGGCGGTCCCCGAAGTCGTCATCGCGATGGCTCGTATCCCAGGGCTGGGGGCCAAGAAGGCGAGCAAACTGCACGAAGAACTGAAAATCAGCTCGCTCGACGACCTCGCCGCCGCGTGTCGTGAAGGCAAAGTGGCCGCGATCAAAGGTTTCGGCAAGAAAACCGAAAGTGCGATTCTCGATGGACTCGCCATCGCCAAAGCGGCCTCCGAACGAATTTACTGGGTCGCCGCCGACAATATCGTTCGCCTCATCACCGAACACGTGAACAAGTGCGAGTGTATCACGCAGATGCAGTGGGCAGGCAGCTACCGCCGCTGCCGCGAAACCGTCGGTGACCTCGACTTGCTCGCCGTCGCTTCCGACCGCAGCGCCGCCATGGATCATTTGGAGTCCTACCCCGGACGCGTCTCAACGATCGCTCGCGGCGAAACAAAAATCTCGATCCGTGTCGATAAAGCATTTCAAGTTGACATGCGATTGGTCGATGCGGATCAGTTCGGTGCGGCATTGCAGTATTTTACGGGCAGCCAAGCGCATAACATCCACGTTCGCCGGATCGCCAAAGAAAAGGGTTTGAAAATCAATGAGTATGGGGTGTTCCGCACCGATAAAGAAACGGGCAGTGAAACTCGTATTGCTGGTGCAACGGAAGCTGACGTATACGCCGCAATTGGTTTACCCGTCTTTGCACCGGAGTCACGAGAAGATCGGCACGAGTTTGCATGGGCCGCCGCTGGTGAGTTGCCCGAACTGATCGAACTCGATCACATGCGTGGCGATTTGCACATGCACACCTCTGCCACCGATGGGCAAAACACGATTCGCGAGATGGCCGATGCGGCGATCGCACGCGGACTGCAATACATCGCGATCACCGACCACAGCAAACGGGTCAGCGTCGCCAGTGGACTCGATGGTGAGCAGTTGTTGCAACAATGGAAAATCATCGACGAGATTCGCAGCGAGTACGAAGGTCGCTTGACGATCCTCAAAGGCATCGAGTGTGACATTCTGGAAGCAGGCGGGATGGATTTGCCAGACGACGTGCTCAGCCAAGGCGATTGGATTCTAGCGAGCGTTCACTTCGGTCAGAAACAATCACGCGATCAAATCACCGATCGCATCTTGGGCGCGATCGAGAATCCGCACGTCGACTGCATTGCCCATCCAACGGGTCGCTTGATCAATCGCCGGGAAGCCTACGACGTTGATATGGACGCCGTCATGCAAGCCGCAAAACAACACGGCAAGTTTCTCGAACTCAATGCCAACCCTGCTCGCTTGGATCTCAACGACATCCACTTGGCTGCCGCGAAACGCATCGGCATCCCGATCGTGATCAATACGGACGCCCACAATGTCGACGGCCTATCAGCAATGCGTTTCGGGATTTTGCAAGCCCGTCGCGGCGGTCTGACGGCGAGCGACGTAGCCAACACCCGCGACTATGCCACGTTCAAGCGTCTAGCTTCTAGCTAATAGCTTTCAGCGGAGACTCTTTGCGGGCTTCACTGCGGAAAATCCATTGACACGAACGCCTCAAAATCGAAGCGATTTTATCGGCAGGGGGCGAACGGCACAGAGGACTGTGCCGGCTACTATCAACAACCTCTGTGAAATCCGACTAGTTTACGGACATAAACCGAGCCAGCGGTTTGGTTGGCTTTGCACCGGAGAGCAGTCGCTTTGCCACATCCGCGGCGGTATAACTCGTGGCTGAAAAAGACGCGAGGAACTGCACGATTTCGCCGACATCGTTACCGCATGTCACGAGTGCTTGCTCGACCGAACCATCACGCCGATGCTGCCCCAAGCCGACGTTAGCGAGCAGGCCATTGCACACACATTTGCGTCCCACCGTGTCGGCTAACTCACCACCTTTGGCAACGTAACTGCCCGTTGGTTCACCTGGACATCGCCAACCAGTCGTGCCATCGGCTCGTTGATAGGCTTCACGTAAAAATCCAAGATCGCAAAGTCGGCGACGCTGTTGGCAAACCAAATCGTCAGACATCGTGCCCGGGATTTGCAAAACTTTGAATGGGAATCCAGTCGGCGACGCCAATGGATCGGTGATCACATCGGGGTTGCCGGTTCGGCACATTTCAATCACCCGGCGTTTGATCGAGGTCTCTAAACCGGACTCCTCGCAAAAAGCGAACGCCGTGCCAACTTGCACGCCAGTAGCACCCGCTTTCAGCGCTCGACGAACTGCATCCGGAGATCCATACGAACCGGCCAGCCAAAACGGCAATCCGATTGCTGCAATCGCGGGTACGTCAATCGTATCTCGCTCGCCATAGATCGGCTCGCCGCGATCATTGAACTGCATCTTGCCTCGCGGTGGTGCATTGTGACCGCCTGCTGTCGATCCTTCGACGATGAACCCGTCGACTCGCCCGTTGGATTTCTTTGCCAGCATGTTGGCCAGCGTCGCGGAACTCACGATCGCCAAAAACTTCGGACGATTCAGCCACGGTACATCTCCACCACCAAAGACGACGGGATCAAACTTCGTCATCGTCGTTTGATCTGCTGTGGCTCCGAGCACGTGCAGCGGTAATTCAACGGGTAAACCCTCCGCTAGCCTGTCCAGCGCCCCAGGGATGTAGCGTGGGATGCCAGCTCCCATCAGCACATAGTCAACGCCCGCCAGCATCGCACCGAAGAGGGACGCCAGAGTCGGCGTTTGAATCTTCTCTAGGAAATTGATGCCAACTAATCCCTCGTGACCTTCCCGTGCCAAGAAGACTTCGACGAAATTCGCAGCGACGACGAGTTCGATTTGTTCAGGTGTTGCCTTCGCGGTCAGCACGGGTGTGTTCACAAACGGAGCGTCATCCGCTTTGCCGCCTTCGATGAAGTAACGCTTAATGATCCGCTGTGCCATCTCAGGATATGGAAACTCAGACAACGCGTGCCGCATCCGTCCATCGGCATCCCCAAGTTGCAGTCGACGTACTAGCACGGTGTCCAGCGCCGTACCAGAGACGACCCCCATTTGACCTGTCAATGCCACGCTGCGAGCTAACTGCCAGCCGGATACCGCAACACCCATCCCACCTTGGATGATGAGTGGCTCGTTGGTTTGAGAAACGTTTGCGGGTGGTGATGAGAATGTGGAAAGTCGTGACATGACAAGAAGCTCCTAGCGTTGGCGTGAACACGGACAGCGCTCACCCCGGTGGTCATCACCTGGGCGGGCTGAACACGCTCATTTTACAGCGGTGGCCCGTGTTAGCATTGTCACGCAACGTCACTGAAATGTAAATCTCGAGTGAGGAACTATGAGTGAGATAGAAAACCTCGCAAAAGTCCACGCTTCGCGATCCGCCGCGATGTTGCCTGAGACAATTCACCGCGATAGAAAACAGAATGCGGTTTACTTGGCTTCGGGAGTCGACGCCTTATTTTCCGCCGTGGCTTTGTCTTGTAGGCTGCCTAACGTCATCATCACGCTGCGGTCGACGCCGTCGCGATTGACGACCAAGCGGATTTGTTGACCAGGTGAATTGGCCAACAGAATCTTTTTAAGTTCGGCTGGTGTCGACACCTGTTGTCCTTGGATCGAGACGATGACGTCACCGATCTCCAGGCGAGCGACAGCGGCCGGTGACAATGCGACGACGTCGATCACGGCCAAGGAATCATTCGCTAACTTGGCACCAACCCAAGGTGGTCCGGCGGCAGGATCGCTGGTTACTGGAGCAGGCAGTTCGGAGACCAAATTCTGTTCATCAGGCATGATGCTCGCTTCGGCTTTCGCATCGGCCATGGCGGCTTTAGTTTTCTCAGTGGCTTCCGCAACTTTCGCTTCGGCAACCTTTGCGACGTCAGCAGCTTTCTTAACTGCCTCATCTTTCATCGCTACCGCTTCGGTTTCCACAGACTTGGCTGCCTCGCTCACGGCGTCGGCAGCTTTGCTCACTTCAGCTTTCGCATCGTCCATGGCAGCTTTGCCTGTCTCGGTAGCTTCCGCAACTTTCGCTTCAGCAACCTTTGCGACTTCAACTGCCTTTTTCGCAGCCGCATCTTTCATCGCCACGGCTTCGGTTTGCACTGCCTTGGCTGCTTCGCTCGCGGCAACGGCAGCCTTGATCACTTCGGCCATGGCGGCTTTGCCTTTTTCAGCAGCTTCGCCAACTTTCACTTCGGCAACCTTTGCGACTTCAGCCGCCTGCTTCACCGCTTCATCTTTCATCGCCACGGCTTCGGTTTCCGCTGCCTTGGCAACCTCGCTCGCGGCGTCGGCAACTTTGCTCACTTCGGCTTTCGCATCGGCCATGGCGGCTTTAGTTTTCTCAGTGGCTTCCGCAACTTTCGCTTCGGCAACCTTTGCGACGTCAGCAGCTTTCTTAACTGCCTCATCTTTCATCGCTACCGCTTCGGTTTCCACTGCCTTGGCAGCCTCGCTCGCGACCTCGGCAGCTTTGCTCACTTCGGCTTTCGCTTCGGCCATGGCGGCTTTGCCTCCCTCGGCAGCTTCGGCAACTTTCGCTTCAGCAACCTTTGCGACTTCAGCCGCCTGCTTCACCGCTTCATCTTTCATCGCCACGGCTTCGGTTTCCGCTGCCTTGGCAACCTCGCTCGCGACCTCGGCAGCTTTGCTCGCTGCGGCTTTCGCTTCGGCCATGGCAGCTTTGCCTTTCTCGGCTGCTTCGGTAACTTTCGCTTCAGCAACCTTTGCGACTTCAGCCGCCTGCTTCACCGTCTCCTCGTTCATCTCCACCGCGTTGGATTCCACTGCCTTCGCGGCATCGGCAACCTTGCTCGCTTCAGCTTTCACATCCGCCATCGCGGCTTTACCTTTATCGGCAGCTTCTGAAACTTTGCTCTCAGCCGCCTTTTGCACATCTTGCTGCGCCTGCTGGACTTTGGTGCAACCTGTTAAGCACAATGACACCAAGAAAAGCGGTAGAAATGCGATGCGAAGCAGCGATGTGGGTCTCATGGTTCTATGCAATCTTCAAAGTCTGAGGTAAGAAAAGTCGAGCATGGGTTGGATGAGGTGCAAATGTCCACTGGAAAGGTCGGTTGTAGTTGAAGCGGACGTGATGTTGCCAATCGTTGGCGATGGTTTTTTGCAAAACCTATCATGCGACACAAATTGATCATTCGACAGGCAACGAGTCCGTCGAAAGACAATGCAGTCTCGATCCGACTCGCAAAATCAGCCGCTTCGATGTGACAGCGGGGGTGGCTCCGACTCGTCCCCCTAACTCGACTCGGCTGACGTCGCTTTCTTTATCGCTTGCTGAGGTGACATGGGCGATTCCGTCCAGCGATATCAACAGCAATCGTTCACCGATGATGACAGGCGAAGCGCCAAAATTTCCACCGATACGCTGACTCCAACATTTTCGACCATCATCGTCCATGTCAAAACATGAGGCGATCCCAGCGTCGGAAATCGTGAACAGCAACGAACCTTTCACCGCCGACGTCGGCACGTAGGGTGCTCCACTGGTGAGACGAAATACCTCTTCAGGTGTGTCTCCAGCGTTCTTAGGAATTCGCACGGCTGACAGAATATTTCCGCCCCCGCCACTGCCACAACTTCCAATAGCCAGATCTCCGATGATCAGAGGCGATGAGCAACAGCGTTTATCAAACACGGCCAGCGACCACAACAGTTTGCCCGTCGTGGCATCGAGACCAAACAAACCATTGCCTTTATTTGCAGCGATAAGCTGGGACGGTCCACCGGAATTTTGATCGTCGCCGGATGTCGGATCATAAATCACGGGCACGCCGTAGCACGGCCGAGTCGCTTTCAACGGTGTGCTCCAAAGATCTTTGCCTGTCGCCACGTCGAACGACATCATGTGACTGTCACCGGCGACTTGCCAAGACTCCAGTTCGTCGACTTGTTGTGAGTTGAACAGAATCACTTGATCGCCATCGATCATCGGGCTGGTTCCAAACCCATGCACCCCTGACCACGGACCGAGATCGCGGCTCCAAATCGGATCGCCAGTGATGGTGTACGCCGCCAAGTAAGCACCCTCTGAATCACCATAGGCGACGAACACCCGGTTGCCAGCAACGGCTGGTGTGGTTGATGCCGGTGAGTTTCGAGCATGCCGCCGACGATCAATAAACCGATGACTGCGTCGCCACTGTTCTCTGCCCGTCTCGATGTCAAACGCGACCAAATCGAGTGTGCCACTGGGTTGTGAATCGTCTGCCACCGACGAATCGAGCTTGGAATCGAGAATGAAAACTTGCGTGGCTGTGGCGATCGGCGAGCCAACATCGACGCCGCCCAGGTCGGCAGACCAAACATAGTCGTCTTCGCTCCAAGTATCGGGCAAGTTTCCGTGAGTGATGCTGCCGGATCCGTCTGGTCCATGAAACCGTGGCCACATTTCCGAGGCCGCTTCAGAATGGTTGGCGAGGTCCGCTTCTGCACCCGTCACGCTCGCTGGGGTCATGACGGTGAGCGAGGTGATGAGCCACACCGTTGTCATTAAGAAACAGGTTCGCAAGAGGTTTGGCAGAGTTCGATGAATCATGAGGTAGTTCTTGGTGGCGAGGGTTGATTGAGGCGGGTTGTGAGGGTGGTGCGGATGATAGCGGTTAGGGTGACCGATCCGACTCAGATTGTACGTCAAACCGATGTCGATGGAGGCGGATTAAGAATCCATAGCCTAACTTTCGACATGAATACTATCATCGCCTATCGTCGACCTGAACTGCTTTTTGATCATCCTGAACTCTGGGATTCGCTCGCTGGTGGCGTGCCGTTTCGTGGCGTGGCATGGCTGCAAGCCTGGTGGCAGCAATTTGGAGCCGATGCGAACGTGCTGTTCGTGACTGTGCTCGACCAGTTTGACGAAGTTTGCGGCGTCTTACCGCTACAGCGGACAGAGCAGAATGGGATACAACGCGGCTGGCAAACTGTCGCCGCGGGCAAAATCTGCTCCGACCACGTCTCCTTGCTAGCACGTCCCGAAGATCGCCCGATGGTGGCGACCGCGATTGCCGAATTTCTGAGCGAAAACGCGACCGATCCCGAACTCGGCTGGGATCGGCTCGTCTTCGATGGGGTCGTTGGCGGTGATCCAGGCATGCAAGAATTATTGAGTGAATTGCAACGCTACGGTGCGGATGTGCGATTAACCAGTCGCATGAAATTGTGGTTCACGCCATGCCAAGCCGACTGGGATACGTACTTACTGTCGTTCTCGCGTCAAAGCAGACGAAAACAACGCGATGGTTTGCGGCGACTAGGGTTGAATGATGCGGCAACAGCGAAACCAAAAACGACGAACTCAAAAACATCACACGCCGCTGCCCCCGAAGCTGAACTGGCCGTCCGATTTGCGGATGACGAAGACACCGTCACCGAAGCGGTCAGCAAACTCATCATGCTACATCAGCGTCACTGGCAAAGTGCTGGAGAGACAGGCACCTACGCCGGTCAAGGTATGGACGCGTTCATTCTCAAGGCAGCCTTGAACGCACTCGCCGCTGGGCGGTTATTCTTGCCGTCGGTGGTGCGAATCGATCCCGTCACAGGCGACGAAAAAATCATCGCCTCGCAGTTGTTCTTCGTGGGCGGCGATCAGCGACTGTACTGTTACAGCACCGGCGTCGATTACGATTACGCGGATCTTGCTCCAGGCACCTTATTGACCTTGTTCGTACTGAAACACGCTCACGATCGTGGCTACAGTGGCGTCGATTTTATGCGTGGCGACGAAGAATACAAACACCGCATGAAAGCTGAACCGTTGCCACTGATCGAAGCTGAAGTGTGGGCACCGACAGGCCGTGCTCGTATCATGAAGATGCTCAGCGAAACGATTTTCCGCAGCAAGCAACTTGTACGAGCGTGGCGAAAACGGCCGCTCGTGCAAACACCAAGTATGGAAGTTGCCTTTGCAAATCATTTTCGTCAGTTCTTGCCATCGCCTCCAGCTACATCGGCGTTATCATGGGACGCAGATCCATCCCATGCAGCGAATGAGAACGTCGATGATGAATCAGATTCACCTGTGATTTTATCATTCACGATGGCACAACAGTCCGCTTGTGACGCGTCACTCAGTTCGCTCAAAACCTAAGAGTTCCATCGGTGCTCGGAGCACCCAAGCCACATGCCCAAATCGTCGCACGTTTCTAAAACCACCTCCCCCTTAACGCCACTGCGGGTCAACGGACGACTCGGCAAGTATCGACTCGATCGTCGGATCGGCCAGGGTGGGTTTGCGGACGTTTACGCCGCCACTGATACCCTGTTGTCAATCAAAGTGGCGCTCAAGATCCCGAATGCTCAATGGGTGTCCGACGACTTAATCAACGCGTTCCGTCGTGAAGCCAGACTCACGATGAGTTTTGAACATCCGAATATCCTGCCCATTCGAGATGCGAGTTTTATCGATGGTCGGTTCGTGATCGTCACTCCGCTGGCCGAACGCACGCTCGATGATCGGTTGAAAAACCGGATGGGATTCGAGACCGCATTTGAGTTCACGACGCAATTACTCAGCGCCGTGGCGTACGCCCACAACCAGGGCGTGATTCACTGTGACATCAAACCCGAAAACGTGATGATGTTCGACAATGATCACCTCCGTCTGGGCGATTTTGGGATCGCCAAAGCGGCTCAGAAAACGATCAGCGGATCGGGGACAGGCACGCTGGGCTACATGGCCCCCGAACAGGCCATGGGCAAGCCATCCAAGCGAAGTGACGTTTTTTCGCTGGGGTTGATTGCGTACCGGATGTTTTCGGGAAAATGGCCCGAATACCCGTTTGAGTGGCCTTTTCCCGGTTCTGTCGCGATCCGGCGAAGGGTTCACGCCGATTTAATTGGGATTATTCGCAAAGCCGTTGCGATTAAACCCAATGACAGGTTTGCCGATGCGGATAAAATGGAGCAAGCGTGGGAGAAATCCCGCCTAAAAGCGATTCGATTTGTAAAACGTAGTCGCAAGACGGCGTAAACTCAAGTATTCGCGTACCACCCGCTCCTCGTGCCCGCTTCCTCAGTGATTGCATCATGGTCGACCTCCCGGCTCCCGATTCGCTGACCACCACCCTTGAAAGCATCCGTTTAGAGGCGAATCTCAAAGGCAGCAATCGCGGCACAGCTCGTTTAGCCACACCGCCGATCGAGCAACGTGAATCCAGCGTGGCAGAACCCAGTCTCGTGCGATACTACCTCGAAAGTGCCATGGACGCTCCCGAAGCGATCCGTTTCGACCAGGGCACCGTGGTGGCGTTTTCACGAACCTGTCCAGGCAAAGATGAACCGAACGATGATAGCGCCGTGATCATTCGCACGCCCAACGGTGGGATTGTGATGGCCGTTGCCGACGGCGTGGGCGGTGCTCCGGTCGGTTACAAAGCCTCTGCGATCGCGGTGCAATGTTTGGCCGAGAGCATTGCCGCACAAACATTCGTAGATGACTTCCGACCGGCGATTCTCGATGGGATCGAACGAGCCAACGAAGAAATCTTGGACATGGGCACCGGCGCAGCGACCACGATCTGTGTCGTGGAAGTCCAAAATCGGATTGCCCGTGGTTATCAAGTCGGCGACTCAATTGCATTGTTTGTTGGTGGACGTGGCGCCATCAAATGGAAATCGCTGTCGCATTCACCTGTGGGTTATGCCATCGAATCAGGAATGCTCAACGAAGAAGAAGCGATGCACCATGATGACCGACACATCGTCTCGAACCTCGTCGGCTCCCGCACGATGCACATCGAAATCGGCCCCGCCATCCACTTGGCACCGCGTGACACGATCATCATCGCCAGTGACGGTTTGGGCGACAATCTTCATCTCAGCGAAATCGGGGAACTCGCCCGCGCCGGACGCCCTTTGGCACGCATGAACGCGTTAGTTTCACTCGCTCGCCACCGGATGAATTGCACCGATTCGGGCTTGCCAGGCAAACCTGACGACTTGGCCGTGTTGTTGTTGACGCCGTAGCTTTGCATGCCGGTAGTGGGAGTCGTCAAGAGTTTCGTGTCGCGTTGAGTTATGCTGTAGGTTCCTCCGGTCCGACGACTCGTCCCTGCAACGACACCCGATATGCCTGCAACACCCCTCTCGAAGTCTTTTGCTTTCTTCACTCCCTCACTATCGGCGATGGCGGTTCTCAGCCTAACGTTATTGATAGCCAGTACGAACAGTGCAGCGGACGATAGCGTTTCCCCAGATCGACCAAACGTGGTTTTGATTCTTGTCGATGATCTCGGCCTGCACGATTTGAGCGTCGAAGGCAGCCGTTTCTATCGCACACCGCATATTGATTCGCTTGCGGGGGGCGGCATGCGGTTCACGGCTGGGTATGCCAATTGTCGCGTCTGCAGCCCGTCGCGGGCCAGCATCCTGCTCGGGCAGTTCCCACCGCGACATGGTATCACGCAGTGGATTGGAGGCGCGACAGGGATGAAGTTCAATCGTAATGAACCGTTACTGCAACCGGAATACGCCAGACAACTACCAGCCAAAGACACCACACTCGCCGAGTCGCTCGCCGAGGCTGGTTACCGCACGTTCTTCGCAGGCAAGTGGCATCTCGGGGGCACGAACTCGCTGCCCACCGATCACGGTTTCCAAATCAATTATGGTGGCCACGATAAAGGCTCACCTCCCGGCGGTTATTTCTCGCCTTACGACAACCCGCATCTTAAAGATGGACCACTGGGCGAATCATTAACATTGCGATTGGCCGATGAGACAGCCAAGTTTGTCTCGCAAGAAGCATCGACACCGTACTTCGCCATGCTCGCCTTCTATACCGTACATGGTCCTGTGCAGACGACTCAACCACTGTGGGAAAAATATCGCGGTGCCGCCCCCGCACCGCCTGTCGATGGCAACCGATTTAAGGTCGATCGCACACTGCCCGTCCGCCAGGTCCAAGACCATCCTATTTATGCGGGAATGATTGAATTGCTCGACGATGCTGTGGGACGCGTGCTCGATGCGATTGATGATGCGGGCGATCGTGACAACACCATCGTGATCTTTACCAGCGATAACGGTGGCGTGTCATCGGGTGACGCATACTCGACCAGCAACCTGCCGCTGCGCGGTGGTAAGGGGCGACAATGGGAGGGCGGGATTCGTGAACCGTATTACATTCGTTATCCCAAACTGACCCAGGCGGGCATGACGTGCGATGTGCCAGTCACAGGCGCGGACCTCTATCCGACCATACTCGATTTGTCCGGATTGCCACTCAAACCACAACAACATGCCGACGGTCAATCGTTACGCAAACTACTCGCTGGTGAACCCGACGCGTCGCTGCGTGAACGTTCGTTGATTTGGCACTATCCACATTACGACAACCAAGGTGGCGAGCCATCGTCGCTGATTCGCGAAGGTGACTACAAGCTGATTCATTATCACCTCGATGGTCACGATGAACTGTATCAACTCAAAGACGATCCGTCGGAACAAAACAATATCGCGGCCAAACATCCTGAGCGAGTTGCCCCGATGCGAGAGACACTGTTGACGTATTTGAAATCCGTCAATGCCCAATTCCCTACGCCCGATCCACGATATGACGCGGAGAAAGCGAAAGCGACGCAGGCACAAGTTGAAGGGATTGGCAAGGAAAAACTTGAGCGTGCGCACGCTCAGATGCTGGAACCCGACTATCAACCAAACCCAACGTGGTGGGGAAGCCGTGTCGATTGATTCAATATTGTCCAGCACGAATATGCCATCGCAACATTACCGATCGCGTAGCTGTTCGATTAGTTCTGCCTGCAACTCAGGCGTCGCCGCCACACAAAACTTGGGTGCCCAATCATCAAACAGCTCGCCGTTGTATCCCGTCAACGTCGCACCAGCTTCCCGCGCGATCACCGTCCCAGCGGCTGAATCCCACGCGGCAACATTCGTCGCCCAGTACCCATCGAGACGACCATCGGCGACGTAACACATATTCAGCGCACACGAACCTAAACGGCGAAGTGATCGGCAACGCTGGAGTACTTGCACGAATCGAGTCACTTCCGGTGAATCCCCTGTAACGCCTGCACGAAAACTGCATGCCACCAAACTTTGATCGAGCGCTTTCGCATCACTGGCGCGCATCGGTCGCTCGTTACAATACGCTCCCTGGCCGTCCAACGCTGTGAACCATTCATCCCGAGTGGGATCATAGATCACCCCCAGCCGCATCTTGCCCACAGCGTATAAGCCGATCGAAACGGCAAAGCTCTGCAAGCGATGCACATAGTTGACCGTCCCATCGAGTGGATCAACGACCCAGCACGGGATTGCATCAGGATCACCAGCTCGAACGGCGGCGGGCGGATCATTCTCGCCTTCCTCCTCGCCTACGAACGCATAGTTCGGATATGAGCTTTCGAGGACTTGGCGGATCGCCGCTTGGGCGGCTAAGTCTGCGTCGGTGACGAGATCCTTCGGGGCCTTTTCGCTGACGACTCGG
Source organism: Rhodopirellula sp. (assembly GCA_041740155.1). GTDB lineage: Bacteria > Planctomycetota > Planctomycetia > Pirellulales > Pirellulaceae > Rhodopirellula. The sequence continues at coordinate 4,791 of JBGSMN010000176.1, read as the reverse complement.
TTTTCGTAACGAGCCATCAACTCGCGGGCACCCGCACGCGCGGCTTCGATGGCGACGCGCAGATGATCAGTATCCATGAATCAGTCGTTTTCGAGATGTCGTAGTTCTTCGAGCCAATGACGGATGTCATTGTCGTACTCCGTCGACATGTTACTGAGCGTCAACTGCCGATGGAACGCCGCTGCACCACCTTGCTCGACATGTTCGGCTTCCTCCGCACTGCCAAACCGCCGAGTCGGATCGGGAGCGATCAGTCCACGTAAGAAGTTCATCAGCAACTGATTGCACAAAACTTCCTCTGGTAAAATCTTGTCGAGGTTTTTCGGCAATTCCCATTTCGCTTTGAGGAAATCCGCCAAACTCGACATCCCTGCACACGGATTCACACCCGCGAGCAGTTCAATCAACACATATCCGAGACTGGCTAAATCACTGCGTGGTGTTGCTGGCCGGTTTTCCAGCACTTCAGGCGCGGCATAAATAGGCGTGCATTCGCGATCATTGGGCGGATTGCGAAAGTCAATCGAAGACCCCATGTCGATCAGCTTGGCGTGGCCGCTACGTTTGAGCATGATGTTCGCGGGTTTCACGTCGCCGTGCACGATGCCTTCGCGATGCAATGCCGCCAAGGCTGCTAAACACTCTCGCGCGATTGCGACCGCCACGCCGGCTTTGAAGCGTGATTGCTCGACGCCTTCGGTCATGATCACATCGTTGATGTATCGCCAGCGTTTCGGATGGACATAGTCTTGCAGCAGTTCGAGGCATTTCGGCATGACCAATTGCCGTAAATCGTAACCGTCGATCCATTCCATCAACATCACGCGGATTCGATCACGTTCAAAAAAGTTTTGCACATCGAGCAAGTTGTCGTGCTGGATCATCGCCACGCGGGCCGCGATTGAGGCCACACGTTGCATCGCCTCATCGTAGGCTCTCGCGTCTTTGAAACGTTCGGGTGAAAAGATTTTCATCGCCACTGGAACGGTGAATCCATCGGTGCCTCGATACTCCGTCAGATAAACCTCACCTTGTCCGCCCCGGCCAAGCATCCGCAGCAAACGATAATGACCTGTCCACGAAACCTTGCGGTCTCGCGTCAGTTCATCGTAACGATTGACCAGCTTGGGGTCGCTCGTTTGCGATTGAGCGCCGAGATACGTGATCGTTGGCGTGGGTTCGTAGCGTGTAGTCGCTGGCATATCTATGTGGCCGATGGTGGCGGCTTCCTTGTCACCTGGGGGTCGACGATAAACTGAGAAGAAAACCTCTTTGAGGGAGACTCCCAATGGGCAGTTCTTGAAAATGATACCCAATCAAACGCGTGTTACTGAGTGGCAATCCGCCGATCTTTTTACACGTGTCGCTGTAGTATAGTCACACCGCCTAACAATCAAGAACTAATGTTCAGCCAAGCAACTCAATCACTCGCCGTAAATCGGCTGGTAAGGGCGCTTGGAACGTCATTTCGGTTTGAGTTTGCGGATTCACAAAGGTGAGTTCATACGCGTGGAGAGCTTGACGCTCCAAAACAATCTCGTCGGGGCCAATCTCCAGAGGGGGTCGTGTAGCGTCCGTAACGGCGGCCTGGGGCGGGGTCGTGGCCAACGGGATGCCGGAGGCTTTGGCGAGCGCCGCGCGAGTCATTGTCGCATGCCCAGCGTACAACCGATCACATAGGATCGGGCAACCGATGTGCGCCAAATGAACGCGAATTTGATGCGTCCGGCCCGTTTTGGGGGACACTTTCACCTGCGTCACCCGCCCGTGCCGACTGATGACTTCGTAAAACGTAGACGCCGGTTTACTGGATTCGTGGTTTTCGCGAATCGCCTGTTTGTCACGCTGGTAAGGATGCTGGCCAATGGGAGCGTGAATCCAATCGCGATCACGATCGAGTCGCCCGGCCGTGATTGCCAGATAGGTTTTCTGAACTTCGCGATCGTGCCACTGGGCCGATAGATGCAGATGCACCGCATTGGTTTTCGCAACCGCAATCACACCGCTGGTGTCACGGTCGAGCCGGTGGACGATGCCCGGTCGGGTGGGGCCGCCCACATCGGACAGCGATTGAAAACGAAATGCCAACGCACTGGTCAGCGTGCCGTTCCAATTGCCGCGTGCTGGATGAACCACCATGCCTGCAGGTTTATTGATTACGACTAAGCCGTCATCCTCGTACAGAATGTCCAGCGGGATGTTTTCGGGCACGGTGTCATCACTAAGCACTGTCGGCAAGCGAAACCGCACACGTTGACCGCTCCGCACCTTGAAACTGGGACGCACCACGCGTCCGTCGATCTCGGCCCCGTCGTTCTGCACCGCCAAACGGATTTGCGAGCGGCTGTGGCCATTACAAACCTGCGTCAAATACAAATCAATCCGCAACCCATCGGCAGCATCCGTGACGACAAACTCCCGAACGGTCCCGCCAATATTCTCCAAAGGATGCAGGGGCCGCTGATCGCGCACCGGGTCGCTGTTGGCAGTGTCAGGTAGATTCAAGAGTTCGACGGCGCGGACAAATCCACCGCAGCCTCTTCCTCATCGCTAGCCGGTTCTTCGGCAGGTTTCTCAGGAGCCGGTTTTTCCTCGACGGCTGGTTCTTCAGTAGGTTCCGGTTTGGTTTCTTCGACCATCGGCTGCTCTTCAGCAACCGGTTCGCTGACAGGCTCTTCTGCCTTGGGTTCCTCGGCTGCGGGTTTTTCCTCGACAGGTTTTTCTGCCGCGGGTTCTTCTGCTGCCGGTTCTTCTGCTGCCGGTTCTTCGTTCATTTCCGGTTTGGTTTCTTCCGCCGTCGGCTGCTCTTCAGCAACCGGTTCACTGACAGGCTCTTCACCTTTAGGCTCCTCAGTTGCGGATTTCTCTGCGTTAGATGGCTCCGTCATTTCCGGCTCTTCAGCAGGTGACGCAGCATCTTCTGTAGGTGTCTCCGTCGTCATTTCAACTTCGGGGAAATCCAAATCGGGCAGATCAGGTAGCATTTGATCCGACGGCAACGATGGTGGCAGGCTGGGGTCAGCAGACGAAAAATCTTGCTCGTTGAACCAGGTCAAGAATTCTTGCGTGTCTGGTTTAGACAGCGATTCGATGCGTTGTTTGGCTTCGGTGACCATCGCGTCGGATTCACCGGCCGCCATCGCCGCTTCATAACTGGCAATCGCTTCGTCGGTGTTGCCGACCGATTCCGCAATCCGGGCCAACCCGAAGTGAGCGCGTGATTGAATCAATTTGTCGTCGCTCTGTGTGATTGCCTGACGATAAGCCGAACCGGCTTCGTCGAGCAACTCTTCGGCTTCTTCGCGATTAGTGAACAAGGCATTGATGCCAACGCCCATTTTTTGGCTGCCTTGATAGAGCAGCGACCACGCGGCGACGGGCGTTTTCGGGTACTGCGCTGGTATCGCCGCTAAGACTTCGCTGTTGTTGCGAGCCGAACCTTCAATCAATTGATAAGTCGCTTCGCTCCGCTGTTCGGTCTTGGATGTGGAGTAAAAACCCCAAGCCAGCATGCCGATGAACCCAGCCGCGACCACGGCCGCGATCGGCTTGGAATACGGGTCAATCTTGGCATTGATCTTGTCAAGAGCGCTCGCTAGCTCGTTCTCCTGAAGTTCATGGCGTCGCTCGCTATTCATGGGGGATCGGTCCAAACCGTTTGAGAAGTGTCCGTTGATTCTGAACGCCAACAACGCGTCCAGTGCGGGGAGTATAGAAACGTCGTCGGCGGAGCGTCAAGGCAATCACGAGGGGCAAACTAGTCGCGTTGGCTCACGGTGAGCGAGAACCGGACGCCAAAACTCGCATGCGACCGATGGGAGAACGAAGCTCCTGCTGAGTCGAGCAAGCTCGCCCTAAAGCCCGAGTTGATCCGAAAGCTGTCGTTCGAGCTCCGTGTGGTGATACATCGCATGGATCAGTTCGATATCGGCGGGCCGTTGTTTGACTTTGCGGCGGGCAAACATTCGGGCCTGCGTGTTGACCATCACCTCGGGCGGCAACAGTGACGTTTGCCCAAACAAACGAGCGTAATTGACGTAACTGGGTACGTTTCCGGTCACAAACCCATACATCATGCTGCACACTCCGATGACTTTACCCGTGAAAATCCCTGTATTGATCGCACTCTTGGAATAATCGCCCATGATACAACCCAGAAACTGCATGTCCGTGGCGATTTTCTGTTCGCCGTACTGAATATTGATTTTTCCGTAGGTGTTCTTCAAATCACTATTACATGTTCCCGCACCGAGGTTGATCCAACTGCCGAGGTAACTGTGCCCCAAGAATCCGTGGTGCTGTTTGTTCGTATACGGTTCAATCACGGAAGCTTCGACCTCACCGCCGATTTTGGTCGTGTGACCGAGAGAAACGCCGTCTTTGATCGATGAATGCTCAATCACTCGTGTGTTCGCACCGGCGTACAACGGACCTTCTAGAAAACAAAACGGGCCAACGCGAACGTTGTCATCGAGCACAATCGCTCCGCCCTCGGTGTGAATCGATTCGTATTGGCCGATCGCCACGCCCTCACCGACAAACACGCCGTCTTGCAGTTGTGTGTAGTTGCCATTCGCGATGCGGTGTTCGATCGAACTGTTCATGCATTGCATGTGGGCGGAAACCACGTCGTGAGGCCAGCGGAATTCGTGCAGCGGCAATCGTGAACGGGCCGCCGTGGCCGCAGCATGGCGACAGAACACTGAGGACGTCGACTCGCTCGCGGCGTTCTCGCCCGCAACCCGATTGCGGGTCGTCGCACCGCTACGAGCTGGTTTGTTCGAAGGCGGC
>JBGSMN010000451.1:0-2437 GCA_041740155.1 Rhodopirellula sp. | reverse complement strand
ACCCGACGATTTGTTTACGGGTATGACGCCATCGGGAACATGACGGTCGCCAACGATACCGCTGCCACAGCTCCCGATTTCGCCTACACCTACGACGCTCGTAATCAACTTCAATTGGAACGGCAAGTCGTCCCTGGGCTGACGTCCGTCGTGATCGATCGGGACTATGATACCCGAGGTAACCGAACCGCCCTGGCGGTTCGGTTGGGCGCGACGATTACTGCCGGTGTCGGTGGTGGTACGGTCAACGGCGGACGTCGAGACTTGGCTAACTCCTATCAGTATGATTTGCTGGGCCGATTAACGAGCGTTTCACAAACCAGTGTCAGTGGTGGCAACGCAGTTGCCCCTAAACGAGTTGACTTTGGCTATGACTTGGCTGACCAAGTTTCCGACGTTCGGCGTTACTCCTCGATCACTACCACTTCCGCCAATCTGGAATCTCATTCTCGATCGACGTATGATGAGGCGGGACGATTGACCAGCCTCGTTCATAACCGCACCGAGATCACGTCAGCGGGAGTTTGGAATGGTTCAGCGACTTTGCCTGCCTCCGTCACTCCTGCTTCGGTTGTCGGTGCCTATTCCTTTTCGTTTGACAACGACAATCGTATGACTGTCTTCGCTAGTTACGCTGATCGTTACCGGACCACGTTCGCTTATGACGTGGCCGATCAGTTGACGGCGTCAACGAGCGTCGGAATTGGCGGGCTTGCTTCGCCGCCTGTGTTGCCCCCGTCGGAATCGTTTAATCTCGATGCTAATGGCAATCGTCAAACCAGCAGTGGAGCCAGCCAATCAGCTGCTGGCACCCACAACCAAATCCAGAGCGATGGCACGTTCAGTTATCTGTACGACAATGAAGGCAATCAAACACTCCGCACGCGGTTATCCGATAACTCGGTCACCGAATACACGTGGGACCATCGCAATCAACTCACCAGCGTGACAGATCGAGTGTCGGTCGGCGGGGCGATCACGAAGCGTTCGGTATACCAATACGATCTGCACGGTCGCCGCGTGCTGGACGAAATTGATCTGGACGGCAACGGCACGGTCGACCAAATCGACCGTTGGTTCAACGACGGCACGGAGCGATTGTTTCAAGTCCGCGACAGTGACGGGCAAGGCACGGCGCAAGGGTTTCGAGTCAGCAATCGTTACCTGCACGGTGACGGCATGGACCGCGTGCTGGCTGAAGAACAATACGCCTCCGGCAGCGGCCCGGCGTTCACGACGTCAGTATCATCGAGCGCAGGTGCAACGCTGTGGACGCTTACCGATCACTTGGGAACCGGCCGGGACATCATCGACAACAACGGCATCGTTCGGAAGCACTCCGTCTATGACAGCTATGGCAAGTTCTTCCATCAGGTCAACCGCAACTCCGCAGGCGGCCTGATCTCCGCTGCCTCGCCCGCAGCAATCGACGCGGCCTTCGGTTACACGGGTGCCGACTTCGACGTCGACACCGGCCTGCAAAACCACGACGCCAGGTGGTACGACCCGGCAACCGGAAGATGGCTCAGCCAAGACCCGATTGGGTTTGAGGCGGGGGATGCGAATCTGTATCGGTATGTGGGGAATCAGCCGACGACGAAGACGGATCCGAGTGGGCTAGAGGAACGCACTGTTGGTGTTATCAACCTTCTGGAGAAATCTGATTCAAGTTACTCAAACGCCAATATGATTACACCTGAATGTGGTGTCGTCATCAGTGTTGGACATGGCGGGGCGTACTCCACCCGTGACCCGAGAATTGTACCGAAAAAACCCAATCCACTTTGGAATCCGAAAGACAAAAATTCCCCGCAGCACATCCCCATCTCGGTGGAGGAACATGCAGAGCTAATTAAGAAAGATGCGAACTACACGCCAACATGCACGATTCGAATTGTTCATTGCAGCGTTGCAAAGGGCACGTATCCGAAAGAGTTGTACGAGGCACTTGGTGGCGGCAACACAATTTTGTCGTATCCCGAGTACATAAATCACTACTACGGAGGGACTTACACCTGCAGTAAGCCTAGTGACAAACCCAAGGCTGGGACTTCGCCATCGCTCGGCAGCGCACAAAACATGGCACCAATTCCGTATCCTCCACCAAAGAGCCTTTGGGGAAGTTTTCGAGATTTCTTCTGTAGACCACCAGGACCATCTAGCAATCCCGGATTCTGGGTTGATGCAGCATCCTACGGTCCTTGAATGACTACGAAGAAATGAGATTTATGAGTTTTGAGACGTCCCATCTATCGCAATCACAAGGACCTGGAGCAGAAATATGAGACACTCTTTTCGCATATTGCCGCTTCTGGCAATCCTTGTTCTCGCAAGCATAAATGTGGCAATGTACGTTGAGCGATCCGGGCTTTTGACAAATGTGATCACACTTCAGCAGGAAATGGACTCGCGAGAACGCCTCGAAGATTCGTTGGAG
>JBGSMN010000058.1:0-2963 GCA_041740155.1 Rhodopirellula sp. | reverse complement strand
AAAGTGACCTGATGCCATTCCCACCATGGACGCCCCTCTTCAAAGTATGTATTTCGTGAGAATGTTGCCCGGTTTCCAAGGATCGTTCGGCAACGCCAAAGCCAACGTTCGACACCGGGTAGCTCCCGAATACTCATCAGCTGCGAGTTGACGTAGGGGAACAACGTAAAATCACTATGCGTAACTTGCCAGTCTCTAACCTTGTCGCCTAAGACAACTCTCTTAACGGCAATCGTTTCAACGCGTTTTCTTGCAAACGCTAGCTTGGGCGCGAGCATAACTTCATCAGCATTCGTCATCCCAATAATGCCGATATCCTTCGTCAGATGGGAAAGCGTGAATGACGCATTTTCGTCAATCGATTCCTTCAACTCGGCTGCTCCGCCGCCGCCAATCGACCAAGGGTGCTTGTGGAAAAGAGCACGTTCTGAATCGCCCACGCTAATGAAATCGTTCTGTGAGCCAACTTGGTCAACCAAGTGGGTAATCGAGGACCAGACGACTCCCTGTGATGGCACTTCCGGTGTGCTTGGCTCTCCGCGAATACCGAGAACGGTTCGCAAGGTTTGTGTAATCGGTTCGCGATTACGTCCAAATAGAATCGTAGTAGGAGTTCCGTGACCGGGGATGTATGCACCACTCGTGTCGATCACATGCGTCAAATCTACAGACGGAAAAAACGATTCAATCAATTTCCTTCCAAATTCTCGTTTCATAAATGAGTTAGCAGTGATCTGCCCCGTGAAACCACCTCGCACTCCGAGCTGGAAAATTTGCTGCATGAAGGGTACGGCAAGGGAGTACTTCATATGGCATGCGGAAAATCGCCTGCGATACCAATCGTTCAGATTGCGATCTTTAGGAACGATGTAGGGTGGATTAGCAACGACGCAGTGGTACGTTCCAGGCTTCAGAAATGCGCGAACGGTATTCAGATCCTCGCCAGGATACGCATGCGAATACAACTCTTCGTCTGTTGCTCCCTCTGCATAGTCCCACAGTTTTTGCCCTGTCGATGTTCGATTCTCACCATGCAGCAACGAATCACCACAAGCAACATGAATGCGAAAGCCAGGTGCATCAAATAGCCGTGTGATTGTGCTCGATTTCATGGCGGCCAATAACAAGCGGAACTTTGCAATAGCTACAGCGAACGGATTGATATCGACTCCGTGAATACTGTCCAGGGCTCGCTGCGTGAGTTCACGAATATTGATACCGGGTTCATTGCGTTGCCAGCGATCGAGCAATCGTGGGAAAGCACCGAGTAGGAAGTGACCAGAACCGCAAGCTGGGTCAATCATCTTAAAGCACGCGGGCGATTGTTCGTCGGTGCCTGAAGACTGTGGAACCAAACCAAATTCTTCGATCGCTGGATCGAGTGTACGGTCAAGGATGAACTCTTCGACGAAGTCAGGTGTTTGGAGCAAAGCAAACTTTTTGCGAGCGGCTTCGGAGAGATCTTGATAGAGGTCGCCGAGAAAGCGTGTGTCCCAACTCGGATCGGTGAAATCATGGATGAGGTCACCGGTACTCGCATCGATTTTCTGAAAGAAGTTTAACAGCTCACCTGCCGCGTCACCGGAGAGCCAATTAGGCAAGTCGTTGATGGCGTTGTGTTCGCCGAAGATGTCCCGTGTTCCAGGTAACCTGGCAAGTTCGCTGAAGATTGAAAGCAAGTACTCGCGATCGGTATGCTGTGGATGCGACCGGAAATACAACTCGTGTTCATCGCGTGCTCGTGCTAGACGATCGCCAGGGCCAGCGATCTTGGGTGGATCGATGAGCGAGTTGTCTTCGAGGAAACGTACGAACACACATGACAAAACCCAGGCCGCAGCGGCTTGGGTAATCGTATCAGTTCGCCAATCTTCGTAATTCTGCGCAGTACGTTCCGCCTTAGCTGCCTTCTCATACTCCGCATGCAGCGCAGCCGGCACCTCGGGAACCTCAGTCGATTCGCTGCGTTCCAATAGGTCCACTTCGATCCGTTGAAGGAACTTCTGCAAGTCGGCAAGTAAGGCTTGTCGATTGATCATACGGATATCTTCTCGCGGCTGATGGCTCGGTGTTCGTTTCTAATCCACTGGTCTGGTATGCGTGTCTTTTGACCAGGGCTAATAATCGGAATGGCTTTGCCGTCCAGCATGGCTTGTGTGTCGCCAGGGATGAGCATCCATACGCCGGCGACTCCATCCTTTCTGCCTACCTTCTCACGCAGTCGTTCAAGCATCGGCATTTGGTCATACCGTGCGAGCAGACCGGGATAGATCAGCAAGAGTGTCTTGCTCGAACTACTGAGTTGCTTCTCGACGATCGGCATGGCTCGATTGATCAAGACCATGAACTTTTTCCATGGCTCCGATCCAGGCTTGGCGTCGGCATTGACGAGCGCATCCCACTTGGCATTGGCCTTAGAGGCAACGTCTCGGAGGGTATCAACAATCAGCCCCTCGATATCGACGACTTCGATGGAGAAACGATTCTGCAACTCGCTGACCGCTCGCTGGTAACACTTTGGATTGACGATCAGGGCGAGGAACGATCCTTCCTTGATGCCGCGTTCGAGTCGCTCTTCGAATTGCCGAGCGTCCGCAATCTCAGGTGTGATCTCTTGGGTTGCTTGATTGTTTGCTGCTGAACCCGAAGAAGTCGCTACACGCGAGATCGATTCGCTGCCGCTGGTGATCGAAACGACATCACGAATGCGTGCGACGTAACACCCGCCTCCCTTGCCAGACGAGTCCCACTGGAAATCGAAGCCGGCAGCCTGAAGCAAGTCATCCAGCGCTGTCCGATCGGGGACGGGTGCAGCCTCTGGGTAGCGACCGCTCACACGATCGCGGATCTGGGCGACGGTCAGCGACGAGACGCCATAGATTGCGCCCTGCGATAGTTTCAACGCACGGGCCGCGTCCATGCCGCGTGGATAGAGTTCTTGGCGACTGGAGACAGCCGCGTTC
>JBGSMN010000051.1:0-39445 GCA_041740155.1 Rhodopirellula sp. | reverse complement strand
GGGCGGCCTCCTGCCGATTGTTGATCTGGATTTAAGCACCTCGATCATCGCAGGTTGGCCGCTTTTTTATTACCCAGATTCTCAACTCGCCCGTTTTCTGACCGGCGGAACGCCGGTCACACCCCTTTCGGTATCGCCTCTTCAACCACAAGGACTTTAGACGCACAGCCCTAAAGAGTCTCGGCATTTTAATCATTTTATTATCTCAACGCATACATAACGTATGCAAAAACCAAAAGGGTTAAACAAACAGGGTCGTGATACATTCGATGAACTTTCCAAAATCATCGAAGTTACAGACCGAAACATACACAGCCTGACAATCTTAGCCGATCTACTCAGCCGCTACCGTGAGGCTCAATCTGATCTAAACAAGAATGGCTTAACCTTCGTTTCCTCTCAAGGGGTGCCAAGGGCTAACCCTGCTGCAAACTTCATTTTGAAGGTTGTGCCTCAAATCAGGGCACTCTCTGAACGTCTAGGGCTGGATCGGGCGGGGCCGAACGATCCAGACCCGTTAGCGGACTTCATGGGGGCTTAGTGAAGCCTCCAAAAAAGCAAATCAAAACGCAAGCAGACCAAACCGCTTTAGCGGAGGGTTGCTACTGGGACGACACCGAATATAAGCGGTTTAAGGCGTTCACAGAGTCCTTTTGCGTTCAGTCCCAAGGCAGATGGGCAGGACAGCGTGACACTGGTGAACGTGGTTCGCTGATGTTCACGCACTCTCCTCGCTTTTACTTCAGCTTCCAATCTGAGAGTGATTCGAACCAAGCCAAAGGGACCATCGACAAGTTCGTTGGTCCCATTGATCATGCGCCGACTAACACCCGCTTGTTGGTTGTAAGAAAGAACGACACTCAACTGGAGAACAACGATGGCTTGGTCTTGGTCACACTCTGAAGAAGGATACGCAGCAGTCGAGGAGCAACTCACGGACAAAGCCGAAGCCGCCAACAACGGCGACGAAGACGCTGCACTTTGGTTGCGTACTGTTTGGGCCGAGTGGGTCGCCAGCGATTGGCGGGAGGATCGAGTGACAACGAACCTCGATCTAAAGAAGTATGAGACAGCACTGGCACGAGCCAAACGACAGGGTGAAGTACTCGGCTACGACAAGTTGGCTGCCGACATCTGGAACTGGTCCAGCGAGCTTGCCACTTGCACGAGCGGCGGCTGGGATGCGTGGGTGTGCCCGTTTGGTTGCCATCTGCTGCCATTCAGCGTCGAGGTTGAATGAAAATCAAGTGAGTTGCAACGTCGATGCACTTCGTTTTGGAGCATCGACGTTGCATTTTTTGCAATTAAAAAACTCTTGGTGGAACCTGGTAACACCCAGTTCCCAGATCGCCCGTGACAGGGATAGGTCATTGTTGCTTTCTATTGTGGTTGAAGAGATTTTTCGCACTGGAAGGCTTGTTGCAAAAATCGAAACTTCCGTTTGTTCCAAGACTCTCACGGTCACTTAGTCCAACGTTCCAAATAAGAATCGAAAAAATTCGGCGGAAGAAAGACGTTAACGTCTGTCTGAGTTTCAGCGATTTCCCATCGAATAAACGTTGCCGTCGATCATAACGGCGTCGATGATCATGATAGAGCCGTACCGTTCGCTAAATTTGAATGTGACGGGACCGTATTGCGTCGCTGCGATTCCGTTTCCGTTAAAACTGAAGTCTGGCTCTACTTCCATCAGATACCGCATAGCTGAGTTCCGTTGGCAACCAAGCATCCCTGCGTATGCCCTCATCATGCTGTTCACTATTGCCGGATTGGCTCGCACATGCTTACCTTCACTTCCCATTAGACAGTCGTAAACGCAAACGGCCATCAGTTTGAATGCTCGATCCTGACCAACTGTCTTTTCAAGTGGCAAGAACGACTGGTCGCCACTTAGTATTCGAGCAAAATCCGCATCGTCGTTTAATCTGCTTGCTGGTGCGTAGATAATACCGTCATTTCGTTCTTCATCAACCTCGTTGGATTCATCGCTTGCCACCAGACCGCTCGATTCTTGTCCTTGTGGCACCGCAGTATTCGAATTGGTGGGAATGAGAATGCCGAATATTCCACAGCAGATAAATAAAAGAGACAAGCCGCCACATCCTGCACCAGCAAGCTTCAAGACTGGTGACGGCTTTGCTGTTGGGGAGACTGAGGGTGTCGATTGTTCTGGAAGTGGAGGTGGAATTTGTTTCAATGCCATTGACCTTTGCTCGTGGTGCGTCTTGAAATTGACGGATTTTGCGGTATGGATCGTGATCGGAACTGCGTTAACGAATCGGTACGGCTGGGGTATTCAGTTCTTCAACTCCCAGAACCGAATCGTACTGTCAACACTTCCAGACGCCAATTTTTTCCCGTCAGGTGAGAATGAAAGCGAAAGAACGGCTCGGTTGTGGCCGGAGAAAGACTCCAAAAGCTTACCTGTCGAGACATCCCAAACACGAATGTTTTTGTCGGAGTTTCGATACCCCCACCAATCATCAACAGATCCGCCGCCCCCCATAGCAACCAACTTACTGTCTCTGGAAAAAGTGACGCCCCATTGCCACGAATCAATACCTGGATAGCTCATGTGTTCTTGTCCAGACTTCATGTCGAACAGCTTAACTGAGGGCGAGTCAGAGAGGCCAACTCTCGGCAGCCCTGTTGAATGAACTAGGATTCGTCCATTCGGCGAGAACGTCATGGCAATCGCCCTGCTGCGATTCGGACCTCTCGATTCGTGCAACTTCTCCAAATCAGGCAGACGAAACGATTCGAAACCTTTGTGGTCTTCGTTCTCAAAACCGCCAAATGCAATAACGCTATCGTCTTGCTTGATTGCTATACATGTCGTCCACTTTTTGATCTGCTCAACTTTGCGACCCGAGCGAAGGTCAAGCACGACCACGGTACTACCGCCAAGGATTGCGTAGAGCCGTTCACATTCATAGTCAATCGTCGTGCCTTCTGCCATCCGACTGAGTGAATGACGCTTGATCACCCTGCCGCTACTGGACTCAAACAAGACGACTTCGTTTTGGGAACATGCCCAAAGCTCATCACCTGAAGGTGTGTACTTAACGAGGAAGACTTTGGTAGTGAACGAGTTGTCAACCCACAGTAGTTCGCCGTCGCTGCATTCCCAAATGCGAACCGACTTGTCTTGACTTGCCGATGCCAAATGGTCGCCATTTGGTGAGTACGCTACAGACCACACATATGAAGAGTGGCCACTAATAACGGTTGGTGGTTCGGCGGTCTTCTCCGGTGTTGGTTGATTTATTGGGGCAAACTGCATGTCCCTTTTCAGACTGGGTTGGTCGTGGACTGAGATTGGTTCTGACGTGCCCAGCTTCGAGACTGTGGGTGGGGGCGAACGAGTTTCCCCTTCAACATCAACCGTCTCGCTCGGAATCTTTAGGCTTTCCAACGAAGCGTTCGAGTGTTGATTCGGCGTGGAGGACGGAATGCTTGTAGCGGAGAATTCAGCGACTCCAGTACCATCGTGGGTAGATTCGGTTGGATCACCCTCTGATTCCGCACCGTTTTTAGTATCTTGTTCATCAACATTGGCAATAAGTGATCTCACTTGATCTTGAAATGCAAAGTAGCCAATTGCGGTAGTTGATGCTGCGATGAGCAACATCGCTGCAAAGAGATGCAAGCTTTTATTTCTGGGATTCTCTGATCTAGTCCGTGAGCCCTTCACTGAACTCGGTGTGTTTCGAGGCAGTTCTGGCATTATCGGGATCGATAATGACGGCAATGGCTCGGGTTTCGGCAATTCTGGCGGTGCTGGCTCTTCCTTCGGTATCGCTGGAGGCACATGACCAGCTTTCGGCAATGACGGCATCGAGTCGTCCATTAGAAGCTCTGACTGTTTGCGCTAAAGTTTAGTTGTTGACTCATCGAGATTTGCAAGATGCTGAAGGTAATTTAGGTTTTCCACAATTCGAAAACCAAGCAGGCAGAGTTCGAGGCAAACTCGCAGCCATACAGCAAACAGGGTGCAAAAGAGGAGGTTCACGATGATGGCAAATACCGCTTGAATGATTGGAATATTAAGAATGAAGTAAGCAGCGCTCCCAAGGAAAGTTAGCGTCAGTCCGACCAACGAAGCGGCGAACACAAATCCGATCAATCTTGGCGTGGCGAAGGAATCGAATCTTAGGTCCAAGAACCAGAGCTTTTGGGATACTTGGTCCGCAGCCTCCGCAGCCGCCTGAATCGTTTGGACTGATTTCTCTGAGCGTGGCGGTGGTGGTGAGTTTGTACTAGGAGGAAACAGCCCTTTAAGACTGTTCGCCTTTTTCCATTCAGGCCAATCCGTTTTCCATACATAATCGGTTGGATGCAATTTGCCGTTGGCCGCAACGTGCTTTAGCTCTACCGACGTGATCGGACCAATTTTCTCGTCCCCTTTGGCGTAGTACCAGTTTTGCTCATCAGACATTTTTTGCATTTCTCCAGTTGTGAATTTTGGGTGGTCTAACGATTACGACCAGTGAATTGCCCGTGATCCACCTGAGCGGTGAAGTTCTTCCGGCAGTTGTTGCACGTAATGACCTGACCGCCTTGTTGCATTCGAATGGGATAAGTACCGACTGAGCCGCACTTTGGACACTGCGTTACACCTGAGCTTTGAGCCATGGTTTGGAATCCTGATGTAAATGGATTTGGGAAATTTCTGCTTCTGTTGAGATGAGCGGAACCCGGCCAGAAACCGGCTCAAGTTTCTTTGATCCCAATTTCTGAGCCTGTTTTGAGCCCGCCTACGCTTATCCCGGTAGAGCTAAGGCCCAATCCGAATCCATTCGGCTAAACTGATCCTCTTTGAATCTGGACGACGGACTCAATCGATGGAACTTGGCCACACACAACGTCTTGGGGAATGGCTCGACTTAGCTCGGCAGGGTCAGGTAGACGCACGCAATGAGATCATCGCTCATGCCTGCGAACGGCTGAGGCTGCTGACCAGAAAGATGCTGAAGAATTACCCAAAGGTGAAACGCTGGTCCGAGACAGACGACGTTTTGCAGAACGCCATGATTCGTTTGCATCGGTCACTTGCCGAAATTCAACCCGAAACACCGAGACAGTTCTATGGATTGGCGACGACACAAATTCGCCGTGAACTCATAGATTTGGCGAGGCATCACTTTGGAGCACATGGCAATGGTGCAAATCATCTCACCGATGGCGGTGAGACAGCGAATCAAGAGATTGATGGGCGAGAACCTGAGTCATTGGATTCTTGGAGCAAATTTCACGAAGCAGTTGAAGGGCTGCCAGAAGAACAGCGAGAGGTTGTGAACTTGCTTTGGTACGAAGGCATCTCTCAACCCGATGCCGCAAAACTGTTGGGGATCTCACTGGCCACGTTGAAACGTCGCTGGCAATCCGCACGAATCACTCTTGGAAAACTGATCGAGGAAATCCAGCTTGGCGAATGACGACGAAGATCGATTGTCCGCACTACTTCTGAAATGGGAAGAGTCATGGGATCTCGGCGAAGAGATCTCATTAGACGATCTGTGCGCCGACCATCCCGAGCTTGAGCAAACGCTTGCCGATCAAATCAAGCTACTCAAGTCCATGAATTGGATGAAGCAGGATGCTGCTGACGACGATCTGAATGACGCTGAAGAAACCGATCCTTTGATTGGTGAGACCCTGGCCGGTCGCTACCGAATTGACTCCATTGTTGGCTTCGGTGGCCACGGAAAGGTTTACAAAGCGTTTGATCCAGAACTTCAACGCCACGTTGCGGTCAAAGTTTCCAAGTCGATCGCCAGCGAGAGTCAATCAGATGAGCTACTTGAGGAAGCTCGGCGTGCTGCAAAATTAAAGCACTCAAATATCGTTGCCGTCCACGATGTTGGTCGTCACGACGGACAACTGTTCTTCGTTACCGAACTGGTCGAAGGACAGAACCTTGCCGATCTGATTTCAAGTGGTCGTATCAATCCATCTGAAGCAACGAGAGTTGTTTCAGCATTGGCGGATGCACTTCAATTTGCACACGAGCAAGGATTCCTGCATCGTGACATCAAGCCTGCAAACATCCTGCTGGATCATCAAGGTCGTGTGCTGATAACGGACTTTGGCATCGCTACGACCATTGACAAGATCGAGAATCATCGAGGCGGCACTCCCGGTACGCTTCCTTACATGTCACCTGAGCAAATTGCGGGGCAAGTTCAGCTCATCGACGGTCGCACGGATGTTCATGCACTTGGAGTCGTTTTTTACGAGTTGCTAACCGGTGAGTTGCCTTACCAAGGACGAACACCCACTGCTGTTCGAGAGCAAATCCTTTTGCGGCAACCCAAGTCTGTTTCCTCGTTGAATTCCTCGGTGCCAAAACAACTGGATGCTGTCTGTCTCAAGTGCTTGGTCAAGCATCCTGCTGATCGCTATCAGACGGCAATGGAGGTCAAGCAAGCACTTACGGCACCTATATCGACCAGCGTTCCAAAAGTTGGACTGATTGTCGTTGGCCTCGCTCTTGTCGCACTGACGTGGTTTGCTTGGCGATCTTGGGGACAGAACCAAGTCACTGAGTTCATCGAATTTCCTGCACCGGCAGTCAGAGATGGTGTGTTCGTGTTCGACGGAGCCAGTCGGATCGTCACGCCGTTGAAGCGATTCTCGCCTGCAACACTGGAAGCTTGGGTGAAATCGAGGCACACGGACACTGGTTGCTACTTTATCGTGGGCAGCGATGTTCGAACGAAGTTTGGCATCGGTTTTGGCATTTGTGGTTCCACTCTAGCAGCAGAAACCATCCCGACACTCGTTCGCTCCGACGCAATTGTTGAACCTGGAAAGTGGGTTCATTTGGCAGCCGTGTTTGGGAGTGAAGAAACGAGACTCTACCTCGATGGAGAACTCGTCGAAACGGATCAGCCAACTAAGCAGGTTAATCCTGAGTCCGTTTTTGTCATCGGAAACGTTGGGCTCAAGAACGCCATCGACTTTTTCAAAGGTGAGATGCGAAGCGTGCGGATCAGTGCAGGAGAGCGATACATCGGAAGATTCACGCCTGAAGACACATTCTCTCCCGATGAACAGGCCCGTCTGATCTACGACGGCAAGCATCTGGATGGAACACAGATCGAAGACCTCAGCGGCAATGGAAACGACGGAAACTGGGAATCCATCACCAACTGATGGCATTTATTCGGAGTAACACCCGCTTGGTTGTTCTCTGCGTCTTTGCCCATATCCACTGTCTAATCAGGAGAAAAAGATGATTTTACGAGCACAACCATTTGGCCAGCCGCCATCCCGACGATGGGTCATTCAGAACACATACGACAACAACGTTTGGGATGGCAAAGAATTCGTCGAGGATTGGGGCTGCGGTAGAGTTTATGCTCACCCCAGCGATGCTTGTGCCGACATGGCCGAAATCCTCAAAGACTTCTACGGAGGATTAGGCAAGCGAACGTTTGTCGTTCCCGTCGAGATTGAAGTTTATGGTTCGGCCAAACCATCAGAGATCGCTCGTTACTTGTACCAAGCATCTATTCTGAATGTTCAAACTCAAGAATACGGAAACGGGCCTTGCGAGTGTTTGGTTCTGCCAACCATTCATTGGGGAAGAATCCGAGAGGCAAGTGAGTAGGTTCCGGTCACAATCCAAGTGACGGGAAATGTGACACGCCATCAGATAGGTGAGTATCTCGCATCGGCGGCGAGATTGATCGTAAACCAAGAAGATTTTGGTAACGGTCCTACGCCGGAAAGCTACGTCGAGCCAGAGATCCATTGGCACTTGGTCAAAGAGATGCCAGATCGTCTTGAGGAAGATCCTGTCGAGCCGGACTTTTCTTGGGGCCCGATGATATTTGATTGTTACCTGCCAAGGAGTTCGACTTTGCGTGCTTCAAGATCCAATATCTTCATTCGAGCCACAGCTTTGGTGTTTGTTGCCTACATGACGATGGCGTGGGCATGGAACGCAGTGACCGAGACCAACTTTTGGAAGCCGTGGGAAATGGCAATCAGCGCCGTCTTGACCGTTGCCTTCTTCGGGGGACCGGCTTGGCTGATTACAAATGTTGGAATGAGTTTGCTGTTTGGCGGAAAGCCCGAGTATCGAGCGTTTCGAAACAGCGGTGGCGATCCATTTTTCGACTCACTGCCTCGCATTATCAATCCTGATTCACAGACTATTCGGAAAACAGGAATGAATGAACCGCAAACGGAGTTTGTTCCTCCTGCAAGTTGGCAATTTCTCTGTCCGCAGTGTGGCGTCCGTGTTCAACATCGGGTCGATGTTTGCTGGAATTGTCGATACGGATCGGACAGCGATAGAACGGCTTATTTTGAACGATATGGCTATGTGCAGCCGCCAGAGATCAGCGATGCCGACTGGGATGAGATCAGGAGGCGACACGATGTCTGATTTTGAGGAGGTCATCGATCAGTTGTGGCTTCACGCTACGTTCGAAGAAGATTTTCGGCCCAGAAGCCAAAAGGGCGATGCCTGCCGTGATCGACTGTTTCCCTGACGGGGATCGGTTGGTTCGGATCACGGCATGGGAGACAGCTTTGAGTTCGTTAGGCTGAACCTCATCGAGAGAGGCACAGTCAACCAAGCATTGATCTGCCACATGCCAGGAGTTGCATTTTACTTCTTCCGAGTTGAAGCGACCTTTCCAGGAGTGCTTTGCTCAAAGAATTGCTTTCGGAATTCCTGCTGGTACTCGAAAAGTTTGCCCCAAGGCTTGTTTGAGTAATGCGCAAACAGAATTTTGTCATCTGAGTGTGGCTTGCCATGGCCCAAAGCCAAAGATGAAACAACGGCATCAGCTTTCATTGTGGCAATCCAATCAGACAGTTGCTTCCGTAGACGCCCGAGAGTTATTCTCGTTATGCCTGTAGCTTCAACATGGTGATTGAACCGCTCGGCAAATTTGCTTTGACCGTTCTTGGAATCTTCGTTGTACAAGGGGTTGCCCCTGCTGTTGATGATGAGGCGGTCATCGTCTTGGACTTTGCGTTGAAGGATGTCTTCCGCTTCCGGCTTCCATTTCTCCAGAAGTTCAATCGTTTCTGGCCACAACCGCCACCAGCCAACGACATTGGATTTTTTCCGCAAGAACCCGACCCAATTGCCACCAGATTCAACCTGCAAGCCTTGAGATTTCCATGGGTGATCCTGATTGAGAAACAGATCGCCCCATTGAACACGCCCAATTTCGCCAGCGCCATGGCTACAGTTGACACACCACGTCGCAATCAGTCGTTGGATCACGGACCCTTCAGTCATCAGCTTTTTAAGATCAGGAACCGGTACTAGCTTGTGCGTGATTACTGAAATCGATTCTCTTGACTTGTCTTTGGCTACTTTGCGATTGAGCAAGTCGAAGTCTTCAGGCTTTCTCCAGGCGAAATCAGTGGAGACGTGAGTGTGAGTGAAAAAATTGCCAAGCTCATAGAGTTGCTCTCTGCTTCGCTTTGCTGAGTATCTGCCTTTCTCGTCTTGTCGTTCTGGGCGTGAACACCAGTAATCAATCAAAACTCTGCACTGCTCGATGTCCAGCGTTGCAAGCGGAATGTCAGGGTGCCGCTCGATGAGTTGCTTTATTTTTCCGTGACGGTCCCAGTTCGTGGGTTGTGATTTGAGGACATATGCCTCGTATGCCCTCAACGCCTGCTGCAATGTACCTTTTACTGGAGTTGCCGTGGTTGACGGTCGGCTGTCGATGCTCGCCACAGTATCAGCAGATTGTTGTAAAACGGCCATCTGCTCGCTTCTAAGTCGCTTGAGCACGTCAAGAGGAGCGCTTTGCCCAAGTGAAGCCCAGTTGATGCTAGGCAGATGTTGCCGAAGAGTTGATTCCCAGAATGGCAACTCGATCTCTGGCGGTGGCACTCGACTTATCGAAAAGCCATGTTCATTCAATGGCATAATCGGAACTCTCTGACGCTGCACAAGTTCCTGTAACAGCCACTCAGGAAGTTCGTCTAAAACTGGATTCGGAATCGGAACAGGGCTCACTCCCTTCCGCAGATTATCGGCAACAGCGTTGCTGCTGGGGTTCCATCGTCCCCAGAAATCGAACACGGCTTTGAGTTGCTGTTTTACCCTGTCAACATCAACCGCCGACCAAGTGCGATTGAACATGAACACCCGGTTGTCGTCTCTAGTTCCGACTCTGGCAGACTGGCGACCGTGCTTGTCTCGGTATTTGCTTTGGGTTTGCCTGCTCTTTTTCATCTTGCCCCTGCGACTGTTCAGAATTGTTGCTTGTAGCAGCAAAACTGTACCTTGTAGCAGCAGTTGTAGCAACAAAATCCGTGGGTCGCTGAGGGCAAAAACAGCGTCATTTTCCGTAAGTCCAGCAAAAAAGCCACGTTACGACTTTCGCAACGTGGCTTAAAGTGGAGGTAGACGGACTTGAACCGACGACATCTTGCTTGCAAAGCAAGCGCTCTCCCAACTGAGCTATACCCCCGAATCAGACCAAGTTAACGATTCGCTATTGGTGACTGGGTGATGAGTCTACAAAAGCTAACGGCTAATGGCTAGATGTTAAAAGCTATTTTCTATGGGCGTACCAGAACTCGAATCTGGGACCTCGTCGTTATCAGCGACGCGCTCTAACCAACTGAGCTATACGCCCGTGCGTTTTCGACCTGACGGTCGAATTTCCAACCTCACGGTCAGAGGGGTCGAAGTTTAGGAACTTTTCGCTGGTTGTCAAAGCCTGTTTGGACCGCAAACCACCGGAAAATTCTCAGAATTCCGCAGGAGGGCGTGCTAACGAGTCTCACTACGGCAATTTTTTTCGGGTTCCTGACGGGGAATCCTTGAATCGACATTCCCTCGGACGGCTTGGTTCAGGCAAAATAGCGGGATGGGTTGTGGAAAATCTGTCGTCAACCACCCAGCCCGAATGAAATCTCAAACTAACCTACTGTTAATTCGGTAACCCTCAGAAGGATTTGAAGCGTCGCCATGAACGATTCCCTGTCTCGCTACCTGCTTCCGCTACTATGCATCACTGCAATTTCTTCGCTCGTATGCGTGTCCCCCGCCCATGCCGCCCCGCCCTCCGCTGCCTCCGCCCTGGGCCTTAAACCGGTCCAGCCAAGTGTCGTCTATGATGTAGTGGAAGGTGACCAAGCCGCACGCTGTGAAGTTCGTGATATCGAGCGAAAAGATTGGTCTGGTTGGGAAGTCGTGGCTGCCGACGGCACCATGCTGCGGCGTTTCGCGGACACCAACGGCGACAAAAAAGTCGACCTGTGGAGCTATTTCCAGTACGGCGTGGAGGTCTACCGAGACGTTGATGCGAACTTCAACGGCAAAGCCGATCAGTACCGCTGGATGGCCACCGGCGGCACCCGCTGGGGACTCGATGCCAATGAAGACGGCACGATCGACCAGTGGAAAGTGATCTCCGCCGAAGAGACCACAATGGAACTAATCGCGGCCCTCTCAACCGGCGATGCCACTCGCTTCGCCATCCTGCTAGCCTCACCTAGCGACCTGAAAACAGCCGGGATCAGTGGTGAGATGCAAGAAACATTGGCTCGCAAAGCAGAACGTGCGGCTAGCAAGTTTCGTGAATTCTCGCAATCACAACAGATCGTCGATGAGAATTCCAAGTGGTTGCAATTTGCCGCCTCGACACCAGGTGTCATGCCCGCTGGCGAACCTGGGTTCGACCAAGACGTGGTGGCTTACGAGAACGCCGTGGCCATGTTTGAAACTGGCGACCGTCCCGGTCAATTGTTAGTCGGTACGATCATGAGATCGGGAGATACCTGGAAACTACTCGACTTGCCCGTCCTCGCCGAGAAAGGCGAACCGATCGCTCAATCGGCCGGTAACTTCTTCACCCCCGGCGGTAGCGCCATCGCAGCCGCCAGCGGAAGTAGTGCGGGCGATACCAAGACGCAACAACTCGTTAGCAAACTCGAAGCGATCGACGCCCGCCTCGTCAAAGCCACGGAGACTAAAGACCTTGCCGCGCTCAATGAACAACGTGCTGATGTCGTCAGTAGCCTCGTCGAAGCCTCATCAACTCCAGAAGAACGGGACACATGGACTCGGCAGCTCGTCGATACCGTCAGTGTCGCCGTGCAAAGCGGGGCGTACCCTCAAGGGCTTGCTCGCCTTCAATCACTTGCTAAGACGTTAGCCAAATCCAAGGGAACGCAAAGTGAGTCGTTACTGGCTTATACCGAGTACCAACTCATTGGCACCGAGTACATCGCACGACAAAGCCCTGATGCGGACTTCACCAAGATTCAAGAATGGTGGTTGGGAGAACTCAACGAATTTGCCGATCGCTACCCACGCGCCCCTGAAACCGCGCAAGCGAAATTGCAACTGGCACTGAGCAAAGAATTTGAAGGTCAAGACGACGATGCACTCAAGTTTTACAAGCAAGTCGCTACCGAGTTCCGCGGCAGCGATGCTGCCGAACGGGCGGCAGGTGCGGTGACCCGTCTGCAATCCGTCGGCAAAGAAGTCGACTTGCAAGGCCGCACGATCCAAGGTCAAGCGTTCCGTCTCAGCCAATTGCGTGGTCGTCCTGTCGTACTGCACTACTGGGCCACCTGGTGTGAACCTTGCAAGCAAGACATGAAACGTCTCCGCAGTCTGCAAGCTCGATATCAAAAAGCTGGCCTGCAACTCGTCGGTGTGAACATCGACAACTCACGCGATCAAGCGATCCAATTCCTCAAAGAAAACCCGATGCCATGGATTCAACTTTACGAAGATGGTGGCCTCGAAGGCAGCCCCTTAGCTAAACAGTTCGGCGTGCAAACGCTGCCGACCATGATGCTCATCGACAGCAAAGGCCTCGTTGTGCGTCACAACGTTGGCGAAGCTGAGCTGGATGATGAACTGGCTGAAATGGTCAAGTAGGAGGTAGGACGATTGTCCCTCCACAATGCCACCTGCTTTTGATCTCTAGCCACGGTATTGGCGGTAGCAATCAACCCACGGCGTCAGCCGCGGGAAGCGTTTGCTTCACATCTCGCGTATCTCCCGCAAGAACCGCTGATAGCTCTCGGAGCCCGTCGGCGAGGTGTTCAAGTTCTTAAATAACCCGGTTAGTTTCAAGAAGTACATTCGTGCCTCTTCCTTGTCACTAAATGCGTAGTCACGTTCAATGATCGCTAGGCATAACGAGAACATCTCGACTTGGCGTGACATCGGCACCGAGACATCCACCGTGTCAAACGCATCCTGTTGCAAATAAACCATGTCCAGAAACATCGCCTTCTGATGCGTTGCATAGTCGTCGATGGAAACGCCTTCTTCACCAGTCACTTGCATCATTTGGTCGATCACCTGACCAGCACGCAGCAATTGGTGCATAGCCGAAACATTCGTGTTCCAGTGAGGCCCGATCTCGGACTTGAAGTATGGTTCCAGTTGTTCTCGATAACGCGACCACGAAATCAATGGATCAATCGCGGGATAGAAACGCTTATAAGCTCGGTCGTATGACAATCCCAGAAAGCACTTTACGGTTCCAAGTGTCGATTGCGTCACCGGTTCCTCAAAGTTACCGCCCGCTGGCGAGACAGAGCCGATCAATGTCAAACTGCCCGATTTCCCGTCACCCAGCCGTAGCACACCGGCGCGTTCGTAGAGCTGTTTAATGGCACTATCGAGATACGCGGGAAAGGCTTCCTCGCCAGGAATCTCTTCCAATCGACCGCTCGTTTCTCGCATCGCCTGTGCCCATCGCGACGTCGAATCTGCAAGTAATAACACATCGAGTCCCATCTGTCGGTAGTATTCGCCGAGCGTGATGCCGGTATAGATTGACGCTTCTCTCGCTGCGACTGGCATCGACGAAGTATTGCAAATGATGATGGTCCGATCCATCAGTTTGCCGCCCGTGCGAGGATCGTCCATCTCGGCAAAATCGTGGATTGTCTCGACCACTTCGCCTGCCCGTTCACCACACGCGACGACGATCACAACATCGACGGTACAGTATCTCGCAATCAAACCTTGCAACACTGTTTTACCAGCCCCGAAGGGACCGGGAATGCAAGCGGTACCACCGCGAGCAATGGGGAAAAATGTATCGACGATCCGAGTCGTGGTGATCAACGGTTGCGATGGAAACTCCCGATCAACGAGACGCTGCCTCTGCATTGATGCCGAAAGAGGTTGTCGGACTGGCCAACTCTGAACCAACGACACTTCACGCTTGACGCCCTTAGAATCAAAGAGCGTTGCCACACTCGCATCCGTTCGCAGCAGGCCCTCAGCAATTGACGCAACCGTCATGATGCAAGTCGCATCAAAGGGCACCATGACTCGGTGCGTGATATTCCGTTCGGGAACCGTGCCCAGTGTTTGACCAGCGACGACTTGATCACCAATTCGGACTATCGGTGTGAAATCCCATGTGGTGGCCGCATCCAATGCGGCGACTTCCCGACCTCGTTTCAAAAAAAATCCATCCAGATCGGCTAGTTTACGAAGTGGGTTTTGCAATCCGTCAAAGATCGTGCCCAGTAGTCCTGGCCCGAGAGAGACTGAGAGCAGCTTTCCTGACATTTCAACGTCGTCGCCGAAACGAATCCCATCGGTCTCCTCGAACACTTGCAGATCGGCCTCATCACCGTGGATCCGCAGCACTTCGCCCTTGAGTCGCTCATCATCAACGCGAACATAAACGACTTCGTTCTTCATCACCCGCTCGTCAGCCAATTCAATCCGCACGATGTTCCCATTGACACCCACGACTTTAGCCATGGTGCGAAGGTTCTGGATGTTGGTGTTCGTAGTGGTCATGGGCTGATTTCAGATGAGGTTTCGTCGCGAATAATCTCAAACATTCTGTAAGACAACGTCCACCAAATCAATGAAACGTTGCTTGCCTCGTTCCGCATTTTGGCTTGCCCAACGACGCAGTAACTCCCATCGTGCCAGGTACAAGACGATCGACTCGAACGAGAAATGATATCGCTCGTCCAATCGGCTCCATACGCTCCACAACTCATTGAACAATTCACGCTGTGCCTGTTGCGGTTGCTCGGCATCCAACGCATCACAGAATCCGCTGAGCCAGGGATAACGCACGCTCGACCGAAAAGTAGGCTGGCCCCAATGTCGACGAATCCATCTTGACGCGGGCAAATCTGGCAATTCGGGCGGCGGTGCTCCAGCACGCTGGCACCGCACAGCAGCAACCAAGGTTCGCATTTCAAAGCGGTGTTCGACTAGGCGACTGACCAACGGATTGCAAATCTCGCGGATCAAGCGACGGTGGATGGCAATCACATCCGCGTCACTGCGCTGGATTGGCTGTCGATCCCAGCGAAAAAAATCAGAAAGCTGATTGATCACGTGCTGATCCTCACTATCTAACATCGACAGTCGGCGACGTAGCGTCGAGGCTGTGATCGGGATCGGCCCAGCATCATACGAACTCGGCAGCTTTGGTAACGATGCGACAAAAGTATAATAGCTCGTCATGCTCAATCACTCCTTCACAGATTCTTGCTGCGTTGAACCAATGAGTTTCCGGAACTCAGGTGCAAGGAATCGCATCAACGCCGTTGTGATGGCTTCATCGGTGAAATTGATTTCAACATGTTTTCCGTCCAATCGCATGCGGAAGCCGTGCTGAACCGATGGATCGAATTGCACAAAAACACCTTCGCCAAACATCGCTGCCGCTTGGCCTTCGACGAACGCTTTCAATTCACACCCTGCTTGCACCTGTTCGGAATCCGACGGGGAGACCAAAATGGTCATGCTGCTGGCCGATGGTGGTTCTCGATTGGTCACCGACTTGCCGACCACGCCACGGCACTGTCCCGCTATCTCTAATATCGCTTTTGACAAAAACTCAGGTGCATCGAGTTGTTTTTGAACCAACGCACCGATCCAGCCACGGAACTCACGTTCGAGATGCTCCTTCAACTGCAAACGTGTATCGCGACTGGCTAAGATCAACGCTTGTTTGCCGTTGTCTTCGGTACGCTGTGATTGCTGTTGGGCATCACGTAGGATCGTCTCGGCTTCCGCACGCGCGGTTTCAACGATGGCGGCTGCTTCTTTTTTAGCAGCCGCCAACAACGCATCGGCTTGCTGTTCTCCCTTTCGAATCCCTTCCGATTTCAACCGGTCGATGAGTTGCTGCACGCCTACGGTGCCGTTGGAATCGGTATTGGCAGTGTTGTTTCCCAGAGATGGTGATGATGCCATGGAATCAGTTCCCTCCTGTGACTGCGGGCAAATTGCCCGCCAAGATCAACGCAAAAATGAACGCGAACACTGCGAATCCCTCGACGATCGCTGCCGGTGCCGCCGACAACCCGAACACCTCCGGTTTGCTCTTGGTAGCGTGGATCGCCGACGCGCAACATTTGCCTTGGTACCAACCACTGAACAACAATGCGACTCCGCACAGAGACCCAATCGCGAACAGCCCAGGTGCTGATTCGATGTCAACGTTGCGATTGAGCGACAGCATAACGACGATTCCATAGATGGTTTGAGACGACGGCAATGCCGACAGTCCGACGAGGCGTCCATAGCCGCTTTCAACATCCAACATCGCACCACAGGCGGCCTGGCCTCCCGCGCTACAACCCAAAATACTGCCGATGGCTCCGAGCGCCAGCGGTGCATAGATGCCTAACATCCCCATCATTTCCCAAAATGGTGATTCCATCATTTGTTCGCTTTCATTTCAAAGGTCTCAAACGGTTGGCCCTCGTCGGTGAGCGACCAGCTAAAGAATTCAATGCAATTCAAACGCAGTCCGTGCACCACGCCCCCTACGACTGCCAACACGAGATTCAAAGTATGCCCGAGCAAGAAGATCAGCAATCCGAGTAACAATCCGATGCCTTGCTTCTGTGCAGCGTCCGAGGCTAACTGATTGAAGATGATCGCGAGCTGCGCACTGGCTAACCCTAACGCAAACAATCGCAGATAGCTAAGCGCATCACCGAACGCTTTCGTCACTCCCGTCAAACCCATGACACCGTCCACGCAGCGCATCATCCAGTCGCGAGGACAAGCAGACAGCACAGGACGAATGCTAGAAAACAAAAACACCAAACCGAGTCCCAGACCCAGCCCCCATGTTCCCAGTGTCGTGACCGCTTCACTCCAGACGATGGATTGCCCGCCAAACCACACCGCAGCAAGCGACATCACGTCGGGTTTGGGGATCATTGCGAGCGTCAACAGCCATCCGCCAATCAGAGCCACCGCCCAACCGACCGATGCGAGAGCGTGACCGCTGCCGATCCATCGCCACGCCACGATCACGTTGGCCAGAACCAGATGAAAGACGCCGATGGAGGCTGCGATCAGCATCATCGCTTCGCGGTCCTGCATGATCGAACGACCGTCGCTCTTAATCACTAATTGATCTAACCAACTACCTGCCGGTGGCGAGATCCCAAAGAAACTGCCGATCAGTAGTCCGTATCCGATCGTGACGGCGACTATAAATACAGCCAATTGCCGTAACCGTCGTCCTGATTCCGTGTGTCCGAGTGGTTTGACGGCAAACGCGAGGATCACACCGAGCACCAAGCCATAACCGGCGTCCGCCAAGATCATTGCGAAGAAGGCTGCGAATGAAAAATACATCACCCAAGTTGGGTCCCAGGCACGATAGTCCGGCGTGATGAAAAATGTGACCGCGCCCTCCGCGCCCGCGATCGGACGCGGGTTGCTCAGAAGCGTGGGTGGATGCTCGTCCGGTTGAGGCGGACGTGTGCAGAGTGCCAACGAATGGTTTTGTGCGAACGATTCGAGTTTGCTTATCTGCTGCTGCGGCACCCAGCCGGCCAATACATAAATCGGGCCATCGACCACCGATCGGTGCGCTGCCATCAATCGCACCGCCTCATCTTCGACATCCGCGAGATGCGAGCGCAGCCGATCCAGCCAACGTGTCAACGCAATCCGCTGCACTTGCAAGCGTTCTTGCTGTTGCTCAATCTCGCTTAGTCTCGCCCGCAGTTCGTCGAGCGATCGCGAATCGAGATGCTGTGGTTCGCAAGGCAACTCCGCTGGCGCCTGAGACGAGATGATCAACCAATACTGATGCTGTCGATCGGTATTGATACGCTGAGCGACATACTTCTGCAGTAGCGTCGCCTGGAGCCAGCTCGCTTGTCGATGTGTCAAACGATAGAAGAAGAGCTGCTGATCGCATAGTTCTTCTGCGGCAGGGATCTTGAAATTGCCCCACGGACGCGTTTGTTCGATCGCTTCACTGACCGTTTCTCGTTCCTCAGCGAGTAAACGCGAATCGTTCTCGATCTGCGATACTTTCTCGACAATCTGTTTAACTGCCTCTTGCTCGGATAATCCTGCCTGCGGTGCCTGTGATGGTGCCGGACGCTTCTCACTACAGCGATCGAGGTAAGCGATTGCGGGTTTTAATTCGATCGCATGCTCTTTCGGGTGAATGGCTTGGGGTTCGGTGTTTCCGAGATCCAGCACGTGAACACAACCCAATCGTTGCAATTGCAAAACTGCTTGATCGCGGTACGTCAGTTCACCAATCAAGGTGATGTGATGCAGTGCAACGATGGCCAACGGTCGATTCCTATCGGGATTTTGCAATCTTACAACGCACTACGGCCGCGCGTTCTTGGTCGGACAAAAATATCTCAATGCGGCGAATGTTCTCTTCGGCTCGAGGGATCAAGACCTTGTCGAATAAATTCACCCGCTGAGTCACTCGGCGCAGCGCCGCAGCGAGTGTTTCGGTTCGCTCATTCACGATTTTTACCTGCACCTGCAGTCGCACCATTTGCTGCAGTGCCGCAATCAACGAATCGACCCAAAACGGCATGATCAAACGCGAATACGGTTCGACATCCAATCGCAGCACGTCGAGTTTGGGCACAGGCGTTCCGACGATGTTTTCTGTTTGCACAGCCAGTTCCGCGATTCGCACCCAATCCTTCATCTCCGCGACGTTGATCGTCGAGCCACCGATCATGGGATACAGCGTTCGCAAGTCATCATAGACGCGTTCGACTTGAACGTTGAGTCTCGCCAGTTCGTCTGCGGATTGTCGCCACGCCACCTGCAATTGTTGACGCTTTAGTTCGAGTGACGGCAAAAACCGCCGATACAATTTGGATTGATCACGCTGCGACTTCAGCGTTGTTTTGTTGAGTGCGAGTGTCATCGATGAGGGTAGCACTTGTTCAAGATGTCTTCTTTGATCAGCAACTCCTGTGGCTCAAAACACTCGGCCATCGTCTGCCAACCAAGATCGAGTGCTTCGTTTAACGGCAACGCGACGTCGATTCGCATAAAGCGTTTGGCGAACAGTTCGCCGAACTTTAACGACTTATGATCCATGGCTGATAACTCGAATGCCATTTGTTGTTTCTGCTCAGCTTGCCGTGCACCGGAGTACAACCGGATCATGGTGTTCATTAACGCCGCGTGATCTTCTCGCGTGACCTTGCCGATGACTTGTTGTTTTAATCGCGACAATGAACCGAACGGATCAATCATGCCATCATGCAAGTAGAACTGCCCTTCGGTGATGTACCCCGTGTTATCTGGAACCGGATGTGTGACATCATTACCAGGCATCGTCGTCACGGCCAACAAGGTCACCGACCCAGCACCGCGATAGTCACAAGCGCGTTCGTATCGAACGGCCAATTGACTGTACAAGTCGCCTGTGTAGCCACGATTCGATGGGATCCGTTCCAGTGCGACGCCGATTTCTTTCAAACCGTCCGCGAAAGCAGTCATGTCGGTCATGAGAACCAAGACGCGTTTGTCTTGCTCGACCGCAAACCGCTCGGCGACTTTTAACGCCATGTCGGGAGCCAGCAACCGCTCCACGATTGGATCGGACGCGCGGTTGGCGAACATCACCGTGCGAGACAGTACGCCAGCGTTTTCAAAAATTTTGCGGAAGAAATAAAACTCATCAAAGATCAATCCCAGACCACAGAAAACGACCACATCAGCATCGGCTTGAATCGCAATCCGCCCCAACAGCTCGTTATATGGTTCACCGGCGATCGAGAAGATGGGGATTTTTTGGCTCTCGACCAAGCAATTGAAGATGTCAATCATCGGCACCTGTGTTTGAATCATCTTTGAAGGTACCACTCGCATCACGGGGTTGACCGAGGGTCCACCCACATCAGCACGGCGCTGGCCGAGCAGTTCAGGGCCGCCGTCAATGGGTTGGCCTACACCATTGAAAACCCGCCCCAACACATCGTTGGAGTAAACGACTTGGGCGGCATGTCCGAGGAAGCGAACGCTCGCGTCGGAGCGGAGTCCTGTTCCACCTGCAAAAACTTGTAGCGAGACCGTGTCACGATTGATCTCGATAACTTGGGCGAACGAAGGAAGTTGGTCGTGATTCTCGATCCACGCCAATTCGCCCAACGCAATACCATCGGCTTGCACCTTGAGGATATCACCCACGATGGAGATCACACGGGTGTACGAAAGCAGTTCAGCAGGGATCACGTTGGGCTGTTCGGGCTAGCGTGGCGGCTTAAGATTCCAAAGCATCTTTCAGGCGATCCAAAGCCCGTTGCTTATCGGGATTGATACGGTGCAGCGTCAAAAAACTGGTCGAAGCTTCGGCAACGCGTTTTGCATGCTCCAGCAACCGCTCGCCGAGCATTGCTGTGGCGGTACCCGAGGAGCGTGCCCGCAAGGCCTCGAGATAAGCCTGCCAAGCGATCCAAAGCGATTCGCTGGGTTGACGCTTCAGCCATGGTTCGATGATGCACACCACGGCATCCGAATCATGTTGTGAATACTTGGAAATGATATCGATCACCGTTTTTCGTTCGGCTTCGGTCACGTATCCATCTGCCCAGGCAATGAACACCAAGGGGACCAACAGCAGCGCGGTGATGGTTTGATCGTCGATGCCATGGTCAATCAATTCGTCCAGCGTCGCATCGTTATGAACACGCATCAACTCACTCAGCCGCTTGCGTTTCCCTTCACGCAGTGCTTTTTCCCGGAGTTGTTCGCTAAGCTTCAAATCGACTTGATAGAAAAACTCGTCTTCCAGGGCACGCAATCGACTATCGAGCGCATTGGTAGTCATCTTCTGCTCCTATGAAACAGCGTGGAGTGGGAGGAGGGTGTGTCGATCCACACACTTTCAAGGCGTTGCAAGTTTCATACCAAGCGGGCATTTACGGCTGCGTAAAGCACTGCACTGGCTTTTTGCGAAGCAATCTTCGCCACAATGGCGTCGAGGACAGTTCTGCGAGCAATACCGCACACGCACACTTGTGCGCGAACTGTCGCATGTCAGCCTGAACGGACAGTTGAAAAACTCGCAAGCGTCGAGCGGCACATTGTCGCCGAAATAGTGCTAGCCAGTTTCAATCTACTACACGGTGCAAGCCGTTCCAATCAGCTTCACTTCTCGCCGAGCGTCCCCACTCACCCCAACAATCTTGCGAGAGTCGTGGCAAGACTGCGAAGCGATTGCTGGTCGGGCAAAGTAATCTTGAGTTGTGGGCGACCTTGCTCGTCGGTGTCGATCGCTTGCGAAAGCTGCTGAGTCAGGCGGTCGATCTTTTCGTTTTGTTCCGGCGTTTCTGTGTCACTCGGTGCGGCGGAGCCACCGAGCAGGTTGCCTGCCAGTGCCAAAGCCGCTGTAACGAGATCGCCTGTGGCTTTGGAAACGTCTGCGCGATGTTGGCTGAGTCGGACGAGTTCCGCTTCGGTGCGACGTTGACTGCTCTCGTCCACGGGGGCAGGAAACTTCGGCAGCAACATTTTTTCGAGCCGCCGGCGCAGGTCGTCGGTGCTACTACTGACAGCCACCTCACCGATTTCACTGTCGATGTTGAGCGAGGCGTCCGCGAGTTGTTGTTTCGACGCCAATGTGTCGAGCAATTGCTCTTCAATCGTATCCGAGGAAACCATGTTGTAGATATGCACAGGATTCTTTTGTCCCATCCGATGCGCCCGCGCGATTCGCTGTTCCAACACCGCAGGGTTCCAAGGCAAATCGCAGTTGATGACGACGTTGGCCGATTGCAAGTTCAGACCAGTCGAACCCGCGTTGGTCATCAAGATCACCCGGCAATTCGGGTCTTCTTGGAATTGGTTGACAATCGCAGGCCGTTTCTTTTGCGGAACGCTGCCGTCGAACCGCACGTAATCACAACCGATCGTGTCGAGCCGACGTTCCACCCGGTCGAGCATCCGTTTCCATTCCGAGAACAGCACAATCTTGCGACCAGGGTCAGCGATCAAGCCTTCCAACATTTCGTTGAGCCGTTCGAGCTTGCTGCTGTATTCTGGTTCCTGTTGATTAACCAAGAACGTGCTGTCGCAGGACATCCGGGCCATGGCAAGAGCACGCCGCAAACGCAGCAAGTCCATCTCCGTGAAGAATTTCTTGCCGACGATCTGGGCGACGATCTGCATCTGACCGTTATGAATCTCAAGCTGCTCTTCGGTCGGTGTGACGCGGACAATCTCGTCGATACGTTCGGGCAATTGTTTGGCAACTTCTCCCCGTGTTCGTCGCAGCAGAATCGGTTGCAGCGTGCTGCGAAGTTCATCGAGCCTGTGGTAGCCAATCGTCTTGCCTCGATCATCAACAACACGGTGCCGATTGAAAAACTTGAAGGCCGACCCGAGTCGATTTTCATCGACGAATCTCGCCACTGTAAACAGTTCACCGAGATTATTTTCCAGCGGGGTGCCGGACAACACCAAACGATAGGGACTGCGAAGCGAACGAATCATGTTGCTGGTTTTCGATTCCCAGTTCTTGATGCGTTGGCCTTCGTCCAAGATGATCAGATCCCAATCAACTGATTCGATCGGTTCGAGATCTCGAAGTACTTGTTCGTAATTGCAAACAGTGAAGAACGTATCGCTGCGATATTGTTCACACCGTTCTTCGCCAGTGCCCAATACGACCTGCACACTGCGGCCACAGAACCGCCCGACTTCTGTCCGCCATTGATTTTTCAGTGACGCCGGACAGACAATCAGCACTCGCCGGATGCCAGCCCATTGGGCCAGCAACTCGGCCACACCGATGCCTTGGATCGTTTTGCCCAGGCCCATGTCATCGGCCAAGATCGCTCGTCCAGCAGTGGCGGCGAAGGCAATGCCATCGAGCTGATAAGGCAAAAGCTTCGCGTTGAGCAGTTCAGTGCGGAGCGGATGGTTTTCCGGATCACGCCGGATTTCGGCGCAGCGTTTGGCCATTTCCACTGTGGTCAATTGACGTTGGATGAAATCTTCGGCGTCAGGATAGATCGTCAAGCTCCGCCCCGAATTTCCTAAGGCTTCGATTCGCCGCATCACATCCGCTGCATCGGTTGTTGAGGTATCGACGAGATCACCCACGACTTCTTCGATGGCCGCGTTCTTGCGAGTCGGGACATTGAAACGCAATCCAAAATCGTCGCCGTAATGCAACCGCAATGAAACGTGTTTGCGCCGGTAAGGCTGTTCGATCGCCTCCATACCGAACCGTTTCTTAGCTTTGGCTGCAACATGTAAAATATGCTTGCAGGTGCCCAACCCGTTGGTGCGGAAATCGGGGCAGGAACAATAGGACTCGTGCGGTTGCATCCCACGAAGTGCCACGCGGTAGGTTTTCCCAGTCGCATAGCTGGTCGTGACATAATCGGCCCAGGGTGTTGAGGAGTCACTGCTGCGAATCCGCATGGACTCTTCGGTCGCGCGTTTTTCGCGTTCGGCCATCGCGCGGGCGAACAACTCTTGCTCAGTCAGATTTTCCAGTGGCACGGATTCGTCAGGCGGTGCGGCCAAACCGAGCACGGATTTTGCATCGAGCAGATACGCCAGCGCTGCGCCGACATGATGACAATGAGTGTCGCAGCAATCGCAGTTCGTTTGAATCTGTTTGGCTCGCGCCGATTGCAGCGTCATCGTCGTGATCACCGTGCCGACAAACTCAGGTTCTTCATCTGGACCACGAAATTTCTCTTCGCAATCAGAGAGTTTGATCCGCAGCAGATCACCACCCAAGAAGACATCTTTCTCAGAATCAATTTCCGTGAATCGGTTGCCTTGCCGGATCAGTTTGTCACCATTATCGCCCAACATCTGACAGGCTTGGTGGTAGGTCAATGATCCGAGACGCTGATGAAACAGGTTGACTTTTTTCTTGCGAGGCGACCCACCGTCCGCCTGCTCGCTGGATTTCGGTTTCCCATCAGAAGTCTTGGTTTGAGTCGCAGCCATCGCCAAAGTTTCCTTGCTTTGCGGAAGATCTTAAAAAAGGTTCTCCAACATTGGAATCCTTGATACACTTCAGATCAATAGCAGTGTTCTTCATCAACGCTTGAGTTCTATCTACAAAAAACAGCTTCGCCGCAAAAAATGTAGCGGAAGTCGTCAAAACTTTCGGACCGCGCCG
Source organism: Rhodopirellula sp. (assembly GCA_041740155.1). GTDB lineage: Bacteria > Planctomycetota > Planctomycetia > Pirellulales > Pirellulaceae > Rhodopirellula. The sequence goes on along the minus strand of JBGSMN010000051.1, from coordinate 15,068 downwards.
CGTACCAAACGAGACTCTTGATGAGTTTCGCTACGACGAAATCGCTGCCCACTCGTATGAAACGCGGCGATAAGAAAACCCGTTTCTGCTTCGCTCAGCATGCTCAACTGAAACAAATCAAAATCGCTGTGAGCGATCAGGTTGCGCACGCAGGCTAAACTTGTAACGCAAAAAGAAAATTTCGGCAGGCTCTCGTCAACGCTAAAATCGCCTTTTGAGAATGCCACTTTGACGAGAGCAGTAGCGCAGCGTGAGTTATCAAAAACTTGGCTCGCATTGCACCTCGCGTTCACGTGTCAGACGTAAATCATTCGGCCGTGAGACGCTCCAGTCTAGTGCGCATTGCGAAGCAGACGAATACGACCAAAACTCGCCCAGCGTTTCATCCACGCGCCCAGCGTATCCAATGACTTCGACCACCCATTTTGTTCTCGGCAATTGCTTCGCATTGATCCGATTGTTCTCGTCAGAGATGACTTCAAACGCTTGCCCTTCGTCAGGGTCAAACTCGTCCCATGCTACAGGCGGACCAGTCGGAGTACCCAAGAGACGCTGGCCAGACTGAAACACGAGATCCGGTGAGATTGGCCTTCGATTGGCATCCTTCGCTTGCACATGCAAATGAATCGCGTCGGCCCCTTTCTTTCCAGTTAAACCCAATACCGTGTCAGGCGTGACCAAGTCTCCCATTTTGACATAGGTGACACTGGTATGTAAAAACTCAAGCACATTGCCATTCCCAATTTGTACGCCAATCAATCCAAATTCGCCGGTACCCGCGCTAACAACTTGCCCGCTGACACCCGATTTAAATTCAAGAGGGATCGGTGGCTTATCGGGAGCTGGACGAGATTGAAAATCAGCACCTTCATGGGTTCTGACAACTTCATCAGGCTGCTTGACGTAATCATCACGAACGGTTTTGGGATAACTGTCGGGCTGAGGCTTTAAGCGAATCCCCTGCTCATTCACTTTGAAGACACGCATCACAAATGGCTCAGATTTCCGCTGATTGAACCGGGGCAACCCAAACTGCCAAGCCTCCACTCGTGGGATCTGAGCAACGGCATGATTGGGTTGAACTGTCCAGCCAATCATGCAAGCCACGATGATCGCGCATTCTCGGATTTTCCAATTCGTGATATTCATAGTCGCGTCAACTTCGATCGCTGAAGCCGGTTTGGATCAGTCCCAAATTGAGTTAGTGCTCGCAAAATGCGGCTCGCCAATGCTAAGGCAATACTTAAACTTAAGCACCTCCGCACAAATAATCACACAAAACATCATCAGCCGGAACGCGCCAGCGTCCGGTTTTTTGGAACCGTGAGCTAGCGATCAACGGCTAATTAAACCCAAAAATTTGTGCGGCGGTGCTTAGGTAGCATAGCCTGGACGACCACTTCTCGGCGGATTGTATGGTGGTGGCGCTACCTGCCTTGGACTGATTTGCGGTGGTGGCATTTGGCGCGTTGGCGGTGGAGGTTGACGCATCTGCACGGCGGATTGGGCCTCCCGTTGGACTGAACTTAGTTTTTCTCGATTGGTTGTCTTACTTTGTTGATATTGGCTCTCAAACTGTTTGAGTTCCTTTGTCTCCTGCTGGATTTGTTGCTGACGTTCACGCTGCCGTTTCCAATTGGTCGCAAAGTCACTTCTGGCTTTGTTATAGCCATTGGCATCGTTTTGATAAACAATGGCCGCTAGCTCGCCTTCAATGATATCCTTTGTTGAAGGATCATCAGCCGTGTAATACTTGTAGTAAGCTTCGGCAGTGAAACCGTTAACCGTTCCAATTCGAGAATATCCCGTTTGAGTTAAATCAACCCCGAATTTGGTTTTGTACTCGTCGAAGATCTGAGATTGCAACTTTGCAAATTCTTCCCCCAAAGGCTTGATTCGTGATCCATAGGTTCGTTCCCATTCCGCAGTGATAGCCACCTTGTTGGCTTCAAATGCCTCCCGAGTCGGGTACTTTGCAACACTGTTCAGACCAAACGCAATTGACCCCGCAGTCACCGACTGAATCTCTAACTTTCGATTCTCCGCATTATATTCGTTGATCGATTGACGTGCGGATTGAAACGATTGGTCGATCTTTGCTTCGGTCGTACGCCACAATGTTTCGGCCTGCTTCATCAACTGGCTTTGTTCAGCAATGATGGCAGAAGCGTCGGAAAGGCTCAAATTGCCACTTTTTAGCCTGGTGCGAAGCTCATCGATCTTTTCTTGAATAGGCTCAATCTGCTGGTTATATTCCCGCGGTGCCGAATCATCAAAAGAGAAGGCTGAGTGCTGTGCATTACCTGTATTGCAAGGCACTAGCAACAGAACACCTACAAAATAGTACATTGTCTTCATTTATGTAACCTCTGATTCAAAGACTGGTTGCTGCAAGGGACGACTCGGACCCCAATGAGTCGTTGAGTAGACGTTGCTTCGCGAGGCTACGACAACTCTCGCTCAGGAAATCGATTGGTACCCTGTATCTTTGGTTGTCACGCTCTAGAACAATGGTGTCGGCCGTCATACTTATGTATTTTGCCTTGCACACACGTCCATCCCGCGCCGTCCACGTTGACAGGCCCGTTCGCTCGCTTATAAGCAGCCGCCCTTTTTCTAGAACCGACTGTTCGCTCACGTCTTTCAGCGCTGGAGGAAGAATCAGTTCGGGAGGTTCGGGTGGAACATCCGTTATTGCGGGCAGATCGCGATTGATGGATGATGATTTCTTCGTTATGGATGGAATCGCCTCTGAGCAACAAATTTCTGGCGATAGCACAATCCGAGTCTCGACAGGACAAACTGACCATGTTGTTATTGGGTATCTGCCCGCAGTCGGGCAACACGCATTCCACACTACCGTGCGAATGGGGCAACACTGCACCGGTTGGCAACAAATTCGTTGGTATCGAATCGATGAACACTGCGTCTGTGCGTTACTAAGTCCAGTGAAGAGATACACCAGTAGCGTTGCAACGAGACAACGATAGCGAAACCGAGTCAGCCTATAACATCTCATTATTCGTCCTTTGCCGGAGACACAAACCTCTATCTTTTATAACTGCAAACGGTTGCCAATCGGCGTCACACATTTTGAGATTATTTTGCATTCTGGCTTTAGCCGCTACGTGGCGTGACCCAGCGAGTGAGTCACTAAAGATAGTCATCACAAATTTCTACGTCAGACGTTGAATAAGACACCGCCCAAGAGGAGTTCCTTACACTGAGCGTCTACTCGTAGATACTGCTGGGGGCAATCCAGACGGGTCAGAAATCGTGGATTGGGCTTAGCGAAAATTTGATGTCACGCGATAGACCGTTTGGCCGCCACAAAGTCACCCGCCCAAAACGCAGGAGACTGCTGAAATAATCGCGTTTGGCTTTCAAGCCGGAGTGTTTGGTTTTCAGGCCGGAGGCCGACACAAAATCTGCCGGGGCTGTTAAGCCCCGGAAATGGTTCCCATGGAAACATTTCAGGCGCGGAGGGCCGACACAGCTCAAATCATGTCGGCCCTTCAGACCTTTCAGCTCATGGTTCGGCGATCTCACCGGTGCCTTACGGCACCGGCAGACGTTGTGCCGGCCTCCGGCCTGTGCAAGCACCATCGCTTAGGCGATCTCCGCAGTTTGAGGAGGATGGCTGAACTCCAACGGGGTTCGACAACAAAGCACAGGGTCGCGCAGCGCACCCTGGGAAGTGTGAGCGTAAGGCGAGGAACCCCAACGGGGTTCAACAATACTAGGCGGCATGTCTAACCCCGCTGGGGTTGATGGGTTGTATGGGAATCCGTTACCCAGGGTGCGCGGAAGACCACGACCCTGGGCTGTGTTGTCTGACCGCGTTGCGGTCCACCCAGTCGCCGCGACGAACCGATCTTGCGTAGTCAAAGCATGAGTCAACACCATCTCTTAACACCCCAGAATGTTGACGATAGAACAATCACGCTTTCACAATCTCCAGATAAGCAATGTTTCCAGTCATATCGACGGAAGTTTGCACCAGTGCATTTTGAGAGTCGATACCTTCGACAAGACTCGCAAGTTGATCGCAAGTCCGATAGATGAGCATCCAATCCATATATGTCTCCATGTAACCGATGCCAGGCAAATGGGGCATGAAATTCGCCACGACTAATTTGCCGCCGGGTACCAGACGCTTGAATAAAGCGGCAGTCAAACGGGCGGCGATCGGATCCGGCAAGTAATCGTAGAGACCGAGACTATAGACAAGATCAAAGTCGCCCCCTCCGACGCTGCGAGAGATCAATTGGACGATGTCCGCAGGATGCAACTCCAGCCACGGCGGCTCTCCAAGTCGCTGGCGGATGGTAGCTATAGATCGTGGGTCCGCGTCTAATCCGACTAAACGTTGAACGCGGCCGTCGCGAATCGCCGTGGATAACTCCGCTTCACGAATGTGTCCGCAAGCGACCGACATCACCCGTGGCTGGTCGACTTGTTCGACAAGTAAGTCAATCGCCTCTGCGATATGCGCGGCTCTGGCTCGCACACTCACTGCCGCCGGTGCTGATTCCACCAACCGTGAGCAGATTTTCTTGCCAACTTCAGTTGTCTGCTGAGGCGGTTGCCGCTGCCGGTACATAAAGTCGATCAAATCGGCATCGCCGGGATATCCTCGCGGTTTTTGGAAGGAGTGGCAAGTAAAAGGATCTTGGTGCAGGATTTCCCTCAACGGATGCTTTCTGGCACGGTCAATAAACTCGCGCCACTCGTTCGCACCCAACGAACGCCAAATCGATTGCAGGTCGCTTAATGTCCGATCACAAACGACGGCAATGTCGTTTTCCAAAAAGTGGGAGTGAAGGGAATCAAGTTTTTCAAGCTTCTTCATGAGTGAAATTCGTCGCGTATTGTGTGGAGTTAATACTTGCCGATAGTCTCGGGTTTAAAAACCGATGGTAACACCGAAAATGGAATTAGTTCCCAACGCCAACGGCGTTTAACAACACAGCCCAGGGTCGCGGCGTTGCCGCGCACCCTGGGTAAATCGACCGTTCTATTGCCACAACCCCAACGGGGTTGGACATGCATTGGCTGGGGTGCGCGCTTGTCCAACCCCGCTGGGGTTGACTCGCTGTGTGAGAATCAATTACCCAGGGTGCGCTGGGCGACCCTGGGCTATGCTGTTCGACCGCGTTGCGGTCTGGAGACTGGCCGGCACTGGACCAAATTTTGCGCAAGCGATCCCCCTGGCAATACCGCATTTTTACCACCCAACCATTAGTCCGTACCGACGCATCATCCGCTCCTGATATGTTTTTGGAAAACAACATCGGAGTTGAATAACACCGCGAATAGTCGACGGCTTGTTGAGTCGCGACTACGAAGCTGCCGTTGGCTACAAACGTCTTGCCTGTGAGTGGACTGGAATTTTGAGACTGCCGATCAAACATACGTGCGGAAACCACTCGATTTACGTGGATGTAGTAGGCTACCGCGTCACTATTTACTGATGAAATTACCCAATAGTACGCGTGTTTCATTTATTCGTTACTAGCGTTGCTCACCGACTTTCTTCGTGTTTCGTGGACGTCCCACACTATCCCAAGCCTCTTCAGCAAAAGAATGATCGCCCCGTTAATATCAATCTCGTAGCCACGCCAATTGTTGAACGCGCATCTGGGGGATGAATGGTGATTGTTGTGCCAACCCTCTCCAAAAGTTAAGGCAGCGACAATCCAATTGTTACGAGAGTGGTCGTGGCTCCCGGCAGGCTGGCTTCCCCATTGGTGGCCTACTGAATTCACAGCCCATATCACGTTGTGGAGCAACGTGATACGCAGAAAACCACCCAAGAGCAGGCTTTGAAATGCCGCTTCAGCCCCTCCAAATAGATATCCAATGCAGTACGGTAGGGCCAACGATGCAACGGTCAATGAGACATACCACCGAGTTAACCACACTGCGATCGGATCTCGCAGTAAATCCGGCGCATAGACACTTGCATCCGTTGTTGTTTCGTCAAACATCCACCCTACGTGTGCATACCACATGTTCTTAACAAGCGACGACGTCCTGCCATCCTCAGAATATTTGTGAGGTGTATGCGTATCGTGTTCTCGGTCTGAGTATTTGTGATGTCGGCGATGATCGGCAATCCATCGAGTGACTGAACCTTGAAACGCCAAAGATCCCGCGATTCCTAGTAGCAACCGCAAAACCCCATAAGTCTTAAAGCTCCGATGTGTAAAGTACCTATGGAATCCAACGCCAATGCCGACACCCGTAATTAGATACCAAAATGCGAACTGTACAATCGCAATGTTTGAGACGGGATGCGAGGTTAAATAAACCACTGTGAAAATTGATCCGACGAATGGAGTACCAATGAGCAATCCATTTTGAAGTTTCTTGATTGCAGCGGGTGGGCCACCGTAGCGAATCCCCCGTGAATCGCGAGGTGCTTTTACTTTCATGTTCTTATGTGCAGAAAAAGGTTAATGCCTTCTGGTTCGCTTCCGATCTTGATCTGATTTCGACACGCTCCGCTTTGGATTGCGAGATCAATAAGCTGTTGTTCCGATCGGTGCTCCAGAGCCCAGTCACCAAAAACTTCCATATATGGCTTACTTGGATTCTTCGTTGAAAAATTGCCTATCACCAACTCACCCCCGGGAAGCAGTGACGGCAGGAGTCGCCGCACCAACGAACGAAATAATCGATCGTTGAAATAGTCGAAAATTCCAGCGGCCCAGACGAGGTGATACCGCTCTTGCCCTGGACTCCACCGCAATACGTTGGCTCTCTCGAAGATTAGCTGATCCTCAAAATCAGCGTTTAGATGGGTCGCATAGGAGATCGCTTTCGGATCGAGATCGATACAGTGAAACATGCAACCTTGAGATTGATTGGCTTTCAACCACTCAAACATACAGCGTCCCGGTCCGCTCCCGACATTCAAGACATTCAGGTTTCCAAATACAGAATGAAAATGATCGAGCAACCGGTGGAAATAGGCTTTCCTATTGCGCACTGCCTTTGTTGCAGGTTGATGATGATAAAAAATGTCCCAAGAACTTAGATTTGGTTGATTGGTGATATGTTGACTATATATTCGATCGATGATCTCAAAATCGCCGGCGTACCCATGCGGTTTGGTGTAAGCAAAGCCCTGCAACGTTTCTTGCGAAAGCGCATCACCTAGTGAACTTCGAATTCTTTCAAGATCGGAATTATTCAAAACTCCATTTGAGAATGCGAAGTAGACGTCTCGTATCCATTTCTCAAGGACTGGGTAGTCTTTTGAAGCTGGCCCGCCAGTTTCCACCAGTGATTGTATGTAAGCCGTGTCGATTTTCATGCTGCGCTCATTTTATGATGAAGTCGATTAAGTCTCTGAGACCTATTGCTTGAAGAAGTTCCGGCGAGTGGATTGGAGGTGTGATGCTGCGGATCAATCATATGTGAGGTTCCTACTCGATCTTGGCGGACTGAGATCACCCTCTGCTGCAACGCAAGATCGGTCGCCACAGGATCGCTGCCATCCACCGAGTGAATCGTCAAGCCGTAGAACGACTCGGCCAGGCCATGTGGTTGGCTGAAGAACGTTTTCCCTTCTGTTTTGGTGGAAATAGCATGGCGATTGTCATGGATGAGAAACAGTACTGGCAACTACCAACGAACGGCTTCGGCCACTGCTTCCAGAAACTCACCTTGTTGTGTCGTGCCGTCGCCCACGCTGCAGACCACGATAGGCGATTCCTGTTGATTTCGAATCGCTGCCGCGATGCCGACAGCTTGCAAAGCCTGATTGCCGACCAGTACCGTTTGACTCAACACGTTCAAGGATCGCTCTGAAAAATGAGAACTCATTTGCCGGCCTTGCGATTGGGAACTGCCTCGAGCAAGCAAAGCACGCAGCAACTCTTGCGTTGTCATACCCCGAGCGAGCAGCAGCGTCTTATCGCGATAGTGCAGATGCAGCCAATCCGCTGGCGTTAGGTACCGCGCGAGCGCGGCGGTTGATTCATGCCCCAGGGACGACGCATGAAAAAACGCCAGCCCTTGACGAACCCAATCCAACGACAGCCTGTCAACCTGCCGCGACGTGTACATCCAGCGATACAGCATCCGCCAAGCGGATGATGCCGTCTGCAAATTTTCCGAGGAAGTACAATTCAAGTTCATTCGTTGCCGACATCACGGTTAGATAGCCCCACGTCGATTCAATGGGGAAACGACACCGGCGACTCAACTTTGTCGCGACAGTATCCCCAGATGGAACTGCGAACTGATCCCGTGGGGGGTCAGGATTTCTAGAAAAAATTTAGAATATCTGAGAGAAGCTGCGTTTGGTTCGCTGCGCATAATCGTTCACCGGAATAAGCCAAGTGATCCGCCGTTAACGCGAGGTCAAGACCAAGGAAACAATGGTTTTACTACCCTCAGACACGTGTTTCGCCCACTTCACCTGGCGGTTGCATGATCGCGTGCCAAACCGAGCATTCGCAAGCATCCGATTCAGCGGTCGCCAATACTGCGGATGCCGATCAATCGGGGTCATGAAAATTGGAAGAATTTCCAAATTCACAAGCCTCCAGATGAGCTGCCCCTAAGTTTGGTACTTTTGAAGATATTTGAAAAATTTCCTTAGTTGGCAAATCCGTTATGACGAGATGACTATTACGCCAAATTTGGCTTTTGGAGTTTAGTTTGGGAGATTCAAGGATGATGAACCGTATTCGACACATTCTCAGCGCGATCATTCTAGGGGTAGCTTTCAGTCCTTCCGCGATGGCTCAAAATGGAATTGTCTTCACTGGGCAGGGCGCTATCAATCGCTCGATGGCAGGCGCATCGACCGCAGCTCCGCTCGATTCATTGGGAGCGATTTACTGGAACCCAGCCACTATTTCGGCGCTACCGTCCTCCGAAGTTGGATTTGGTCTTGAGCTTCTAGCTCCTCAGTCATCTGTTTCATCAAGCATTCCTGCCGATGCGTTCGCACCTGGCTTTCCAGGTGTCGATTTGTCTGGAACGACTGACAGCGATGCTGGCGTCTTCGCACTCCCATCGTTTGCGATTGTCTCTCAAGATCCAGATTCCTTTTGGGCATGGGGCTTGGGTGTGATGGCAATTGGCGGGGTTGGGGTCGACTATCCGACAAACAACAATCCGATTCTGCAAGCTCCACCACCGACCGGACTTGGTGTCGGACCGCTTTACAGTAATTTGCAGATCATGCAAGTGTTGCCAACGTTATCCGTTGATCTCGACGACCGTTGGTCGCTGGGCATTTCACCCACGGTAACGCTAGCCAGCCTTTCCTTAGACCCTAACATTGTTTCGCAAGGTGAGTTTCCGGGAGGTGGAAGCTTTGTTAGCTATCCACGAAGTGGAAATTCCCCGATCACCGCTGGTGGCGGGATTCACCTCGGAGTTTACTATCAAGGTGAATCAGGATGGCAATGGGGTAGTTCGATCAAGAGTCCGCAATGGCTGGATGATCTTGACTTCAACGCGATTAGTTCGACGGGAGCACCTCAGCAAGCAAACTTTAAGCTTGACTACCCGATGATCGCTTCGATGGGAGTTGCTTACTCTGGTTACGAGCAATGGTTATTTGCCACCGACATTCGATACACGGACTACGCACACACCGATGGTTTTCGTCAATCGGGATTTGATCCGATTACAGGCACCGTTCGCGGACTTGGATGGCGCTCAACGTTTGCGGTAGCGAGCGGGATACAGCGACAGATAAGCGAGCAGCTCAGTGTGCGGGGCGGATACTCGTTCAATCAAAGCCCCCAGCAAAGTGAACCAGCAGGGTCGACCAGTGCCAACGCGACGATCAACGCGGCTGCGCCAGCGATCATCGAACACACGCTCTATGCCGGATTAAGCTGGAAAATGCGTGACGCAATCACATTTTCCTGCGCCTATGCGCATGGCTTTGAGAATTCTGTAGGCGGAGTCTACCGTGGTCCGATTGTCGTCGTTCCCGGCTCCAACGTCACCAATACCGCATCGGCAGACTCGTTCATCTTTGGGATCAATGTCGCTTTTGGAAATCGACGCTGCCATACGCCGGCTCAGAGCTGTTGCGAGCCAGGCGCGTAGATATTCATCAGTTTATGACGGGCGGCGATGGACTGACATTCCAGGTATTCCTGGCCTCGCTTTCGCTGGTCTGCGGCAGATCCGAAAGCCGTTTCACTCAAACCGCAGCGGATCGAATTAGCAAAAAGCTTCAGATCAACTTCGTCGAATCGAAGGATTGCTTCATGCAGAAGCTCCGAGTTCTTGATCGAATTGCCGAGCGATTTTGCAATGACCGCTTGGATGTAGACAGCGGTTGCACTTGCCCAAGGCGTATTCTCACGTTTTAGTTTTTTTGCATATCCGGCAATCGCCACCAATAGTCTTTCTCGCTGTTTCTGATCGCTGACTGGCGTACGATGCAGGAGGGCGACACCCGCATAAGCAGTCAATTGGAGGACGTGGATTCGAAAGAGCTGAATGCGACTAAGGAACGACTTATTGAATTGACTACCCCCTTGCAGTGCATATTGCCAAGCCTCTTCAGCTTGATTGGCATAGAGGAGAGCATTCACGCGAGCCTGAAAGAACGCATAGTGTTGGATATGGTAACTTTCATGGGACCACTCTTGGTTTGCAATGTCCAATTCTTGTATGGCTTGAGGCAGACGATCTTCCTTCAGTTGGACCAGACTGGCGAAACATCGGAGGTTGGTTACGGCATACAGGTCGCCTCGTTCTTGAGCTTCTTGCATATGGGCTGGACAACGAGTGGCCAGTTCCGATAAGTCGCCCATTTGTTGCAGCGACCACATCTGAAAGGTGCGGACGGTTGCCATTTCCCATGCAACGCCACAGCAGCGTTGGCGAAATAACTGCTCACTTTGTTCCAATACATCAATGGCTTCAGCCCACCGCTCGTTTAAATAGACGGCGACACCGCGGGTTCCCAATACGAGGGCGAGTAGATAATCGCTGTTCTGTTCACGGGCAAGTTCTTCAGCGCGATGGCTCAACGCAGCGGCCTTTTGTTTCATTCTCAGACCGGTATGCCCAGCCATATGAGGAACTTCCATGGCCAAGGCCCTCGTGATGCGCATGGGTTCGCCAGCACGCAATGCCAACAATAAGTGTCGCGTTTGGATATCGGCGGCACGTGTATTGTCATTCATGCTCATTCCCAAGCTAGCGGCCCAGCCGATGTCGATTCGATTGATGATCTGAGGCGAAATAAGCGAGGCTGACCGCGGCTTGAATTGAAGGCCGCGAACCGAAAGCCAAAGGCGATGAAAGATGAGTGAAGCAAAGGCGCGACGTTGACTACCGGCCAACTTCATCCCGACCGAGTCAAGAACGGTCCCAAGTTGGTCCAAGCCTCGCACAACCAAACCGCTTGTCAAAAATTGCTGTGCTGCTTGTCGTTTTAAGTCGATGCTGGCATTTGATGAGGCATGTTCGGATGCCTCGAGAAAGACATTGGCAGACTCCGCACCTCTGCCCGCGTTGGCTAGTGATTCACCTAGCCTTGTCTGGATTTCAATACGAGAACTGGGAGCGAAATCTCCAGTTTCTAAAGCGAGTCGATAGAGTTTGGATGCGTTATAAAAAGCGAGAGCGTCAGAGGCTTGTTTGGCTGCCTGGGTATAATAAGTACTTGCAATTTCTAGGTCCCCCGCTGCATGAAAATGACTGGCGAGAATCTCCGGTTCAGTATCCGGGGAGTTTTGAAGGACTGCGGCCAGGGACCGGTGTAGGGTCTTTTTCTGATCTTCGCCTAGTTTGGCGACAACGGTTTCGCGAATCCGGTCATGGAACGTTTCCACGACATCACTGGATTGAACGCTCATACTCCGAATCATCCGGCTCGACCTGAGCAAAGCGACGATTGGCCGCTCGTCATTTTCAAGACCCGCTGCTCGCCATGCATCCATCTGCTTCAAGGGTCTTCCATGTATCGAGGCAATCTCCAAGAGCTTTCGAGCCTGTTCAGGCAACTCCATGATTCGATCCCAAAGAACCGATTCCAGCGTGAGAGTTTGGGAGCCATGCGATGTAACATCGCCAGATCGCTCGCGAGCTCGCTGAACCAAAGCAGTAACGAAGTACGGATTCCCACACGACTCACGCGAGATCGTTTCTAATAGGAGTGGCGAAACGTCTTCTGAGTGGGCCATGAGTTGTCTTGTCAGGAATTCCGTTGCTTCCGGAGTCAATGGTTCCAGCGCAATCTGGACGGCATTCAGGCCTAAATGTCCAAAGGTTGGCGATGTGAGAAACTCGACCAGAAAGGGGCTGCTAGTGGACTCTTCGCTCCGATAGCTGGCGATGAGCATCATTGGAAAGGAATGAGGCGGGCGGAGAATCTCTTGCAGGAGTTTGACACTGTCTCTGTCTCCCCATTGGAGATCATCCAGAATGATGACGAGATTTGTGGATTGAGAAATTGTTTCAAGGATTCTACGGAACGCCCGAAATGCACGCTGACGACGCTCATAGGGATCCATACTGTCTACTGGCTCGAGACTTACATTGGAAACCGATCGCAGACGCTGCAGAGAGGGAAAAACTGTCGCAAGTTCAGAAATGTCAGCAGACAAAATTGCCTGAAGATCTTTGCTGTTGCCTAAAACCTCAGCCAAAGCATCAGCCACCGTATCGAGCGCTTTGAAAGGAACGGTCTCATGTTCAAAACAACGTCCCCGAAGTACCGTTGTGCCTTTCAAAGACGTTACGAAGCGGTCTATAAGAACACTTTTGCCTACCCCAGATCTGCCGTGAATATGTACCAGCGAAACGATGGGACCTTGGGTTGTACGATGAAAGGCGTCACAAAGTTGATTCATCTCCGTGTCTCTGCCAACGAACAAAGTCTCCTGTTCAGGCAGAATGGACGCTATTGGAACTGGATTTGATTCATTTCCCGCCAAGAGTCGGTCAAATATCTGGTTTGGTGCTGGACGTAGCTCCGATTTGACAGTCATCAAGTCCAAGCACAAATCGACTAGATGGATAGGGCATCGTAGTTGTTCGTTGATCTTGGGCACATCTGTGAGGAGTTTCTTCCTAAGGACTTCCGCAGAACTTATCCCGTAGAAAGGGACTTGACCGGTCAATACTTCGTAAATAATCGTTCCGAAACTGTACCAGTCAGCCGCGACTGTCAACGGTTCTCGCATCGCTTGCTCAGGAGCCATGTAAATCATTGTTCCCGCTGGAGTAACAGTCGACAAATCGGTACGAAGGTCGGATTGCAATTGCGCGGCCAGACCAAAATCCAGAATGACGACTCGCCCTGAATTGCAAACCATCACGTTGCTTGGTTTCAAGTCACGGTGTAAGCGATGTGATCGGTGGAGTCCTGCGACGCCAAGTGCCAATTGGCCAATCGCCTCTTCAATTTGACTGTAGTCCTGTCCGTTAGACTTTGCCCAAATCGAATTCTGACCACGACAGTGTTCTCGAAAATCGACGCCGTCGATGAACTCCATCACAATGAACCAACCCGGTCCATCGTTAATTAATTCAAACAGATTAACGAGGTTCGGATGGGTTACACCAGCAAGATTGCGAAACTCGTTTTTGAATTGATAGAGGGACTGCGGGGTCAAAAAAGGAACCGTCTTGAGTACTACAGGGATTTTCCGTACGGTATCAAACGCCCGATAGACAGCTCCCATTCCACCTTGCCCTAGAAAACCATCAATACGATAGGTTGCGACCATCTCGCCACATGCAAGGCGAGACGATTCTTTAATTTTATTCCCAGAGGACTTTGAAAATCGAGACTCCCAGATCGATTCAGTGGATTCACTGAGCGTCGGCACACTTTCCGTCACTGCATTAAAATTTTCGATCGCAGCAAGCATCTTGAGCGAGGGCCAAATTTCTTTCAGCCGAGCCGAGTAGAGGCTTTCATCGCAGTGAGCCGACAAAAATAGTTCGACTGAAAGGTTATTGTCGGATTGCAATTGCTGAATCGCCTTTGCAACAAGCCCATCAAAACCAGGTTCGACTTCGGAGTGACTGAGCATTTACAATTGATCCTGACGACGTTTTGTAGCGCTGCCTCGTAATCTACGCTTTATCTCGTTTAAAACACTGGCTGAAACGTTCAACTGCTCTGCGCTGACGAGACTTCACAGCATCTGCTGATTCGTTGAGGATTTCTGCGATTTCTTCAATCGAAAGCTGTTCTAAGAAACGAAGGACAAGGATCTCGCGGTCCTTCTCCTTTAGTTGGGCGAGGGCCACGTGTATCGACTCGTGCATTTCTCGTCGAGCGATTTCTTTACTTAGAGAAGTTGCCTCGCACAACAAAATTTCTGACAGTTCCAGCATCGATTCATCTGAAACGCCAGCATCAAGTGGTGCTTCGCGATCGACACTTCTTGCCTGAACGTGTATGTGATGACGATGGTGCTGAATAATCTGTTCGATTGCTAGCTGACGAATCCAGGGATAAAGAGGCAGCGGGCGATCACGAATATAATCATTGAGCCGACGGGCTGCCAATATCAAGGTCTCTTGGACAATATCCGAAGGGTCGATGCGTTTAGATACGCGTGGATCGATGCGGAGCGAGACTAGCCGCTTTAGCCTGGCTCTGTATCGAGACAGCAATTGATCAACGGCATCCGCATGACCGGATGCAGCCAACGTAAGCAATTGTTCTGAATCGAGTGGTTCGCCGTGCATAATTTCGTTGGAAGCGTCATTCCGTTTGAACTGAGGCTCTACTCAAACACACATTCAATGGTATCAAAAATGGTCTTGCTGTTACTCATGCCGCCCGCAGATCGCTGTAGAGTCTATCAACGGAGCATTTCGATTGCAACAAAAGTCGCGTCCAGTGCAGGGCAAATCACTTTTGGAATCTGCACAAGGTGAATTACTTTCTGTTTCGCGGTTGCAAAAAATCTCCGACGTAGATGAGATACTCAAACGGCAAATCTTTGGAGCCAACCTCCCCTACGACTTTCCCGAGTGTACTGCGGATCACTTTTTCGCCTTTGGCGAAACCAGCCTGCTAAGCAGGTAAGCGGAAATGATTGGGTGTAACGAATCAG
>JBGSMN010000048.1:0-72398 GCA_041740155.1 Rhodopirellula sp. | reverse complement strand
AATGTGGTCGTTCGCGTGATGGATAAGATCTACCAAACCGGCCGCAAATACGCCAAAGACTTCAAGAAGACGATGACCATCAAATTCGACCAACATCTCCCAAAATGGAACTACACCGCCATTCCCGACTCAATCTGAAATTGGGAAATTGTTTCGGGACAATTCCTTAGTCAATCGGCGAGCATGTTGGCAGCAACTGGTTTTAGCGGGCTTCTACAATGAGGCCGCCGATGTCACTTACCACTACATCTGGGGCGACAAAGACACGTTCCCTTTCGCATGGATGCGCACCCAAAGGCCCTACGCTCGAATGTGGCCGGAATGTGAATCCGACGACGGTTGCTTGCTGCAATTTGATTTTAATGGACACGTCATTTTCCAGCATCGTGTCGGTGACAAATTCAAACTCCCTGAGTCTGACTTTGCATCTACCCCGCAACCCATGACACGGAATCGTTTTCATGGATCGCTGGCGCATGAGTCTTTTTGTTTTCATGCCTTACGCGAACTGGAATTGATGCTCCAGCGTGATTGAAAAGTTGGCAGGTTTAAAATGTTTACGATTGCTATCATCACCGTTGCCCGTCAACCCAACACACTCGATCGATGCCTGGATTCGATACTGTGTCAGTTGGACGGCAACGTTGACGTTCATTTATGGATTGGGTCTGACGATGCGTCGCACACGCAACGATTCGAATCGTATGTTCATATTCATCCGATGAAAACACAGCAATGGCATTCGATTCGAGACTGGTCGGTACATCGTCGTTTTTGTGTGAATTATCAGCGTGCGTTGTCGACCCTGCAAATGACACCGGCCCAGGGTCTCTGTGTCTGCGAAGATGACATTGTCGTCCGTGCTGGATTTGCGGAGCAGTTAAAGCTGACGATCGACGAAATCGAGTCATCCGCTGGCATGACCGACTATGCATTGGCTGCATATGCGGCGTATGACTTTGAGTCGGATCGCTCACTTTACCGAGGGCGATACTACTGCAGTTACCCGGCTGACAAATTCTTCGGGACACAATGCGTTTATTTTCCCTCATCGATCGTGTTCGATGTCCAACTCAGGATGCAGCGTGACGGGGTGGAGTTGTCACGTGCTCCAGGCGACCTTGTGCTGCGAGAATACTTTATCGAGCAACAGAACCTCTACGCGTGTACTCGCTCATTGGCACAGCACAAGGGACGAACATCGACGGGACTCGGTGATTTTCATGAGTCACCCACATTTGAACGTCGTTTTGAGCCTATTGAAGGATTTTCAACCGCTCAATAGCGACGCTCGATGTTCGCTTAACTTTGCAAGAATGCAGAGAGGATTCACGGGTTCGGAGGGGCGACGGAAGTCGTCGAAACTCGCACCCGGCTGACTTCACCACTACGGCAGACGCGTTCACCAGACTCGGTGTGAATCCGCATTTCGCCGTTCAGGCTGATCCCTTCGCAGCGGCCCTCGACTACTTGCCCATCGATCGAGCACCGGATCATTTCACCAGTCAATGCGCAGCGATGGCGAAATGCGTCGAGACATTCATCACGATCGGTTTGACAGCGCTGCACGGTATCAATCACTGCCGGGATCAGCTCAGATAGCATTGCAGACCGAGTGATCCATTTGCCGGTTGCTTCACAAATTGACGTTGTCTCCGACTCCGATAGATTTGGACTCGATCCCACGTTCAGTCCAATGCCAATGACAACGGCGACCAGCGGACCGTCATGACGTTGCGATGGCAAATCAACACGTTCGATCAACGTGCCTGCGACTTTCTTGCCGTTGATCCAAACATCATTGGGCCATTTCAAACCGCAGCGTAGGGGCGCTGCGAGATGTTCGATCGTTTCGGCAATCGCCACGCCGACGGCAATCGACAGCAATTCCTCGCAACCACTGAGCACCAACGAGAACGCTAGCCCATCTTGCTGGGCCTGCCATGTACGACCGAGTCGACCTCGCCCCGCAGTTTGTGAATCTGCAATGACAAGTCGAGGGAGTTGTGAGCCGATGATTTCAACACGTTCACTTCCGCGATGAGTATTGAGCCAATCCAGCGCCGTCGAGTTCGTTGATGGCAGCGTTGACTGATGATCAAATGATGCAATCACACCGGACGTTAGCAGGGAATCAATCACGCGGTGGATCGCGAGATCAACAGGTTCTGAGTCGGCAGTTGTCATTTATTCGGCTTGTCAGTTTTTTGATTGCAGGGCGGACGTTGAAAACGTTCTCTCAGCCGCTCGACGCGAACATAATCATCACAGCCTGCGAGGTGATCGTTGACGATCCCCATGGACTGCATGAACGCGTAACAGGTGGTGGGGCCAACGAATTTCCAGCCACGTTTTTTCAGTTCCTGGCTGAGTGCTTGCGACTGCTTCGTGGACGCTTGGATGTCGTCCCGAGTGTTCAGTGGTGGTCGCCCGTGCGTCTCGTATTGCCAAAAGAAGGCGGCCAACGAACCCTCACGGGCTTGCATTTCCAATGCCCGCGACGCGTTGTGGATCGTGGCTTCGATTTTGCCGCGATGGCGAATGATTCCTTCGTCCTGGACCAAGCGATTGACGTCGCGTTTTTTCATAGCCGCTACCAGGGCAATGTCGAATTGATGAAACGCGTTGCGGAACCCCGCGCGTCGTCGCAGGATCGTGATCCATGACAATCCGCACTGAAATCCCTCCAGCGAAATTTTTTCAAACAATCGTTGATCATCGGCCACTGGTTCGCCCCACTCGTGGTCGTGATAATGACGATACTCTTGATCATCGCCACACCACCAGCAGCGGGTGCGACCGCCTGCGTCGGTCAGTAAATGGTGTGTTTTTCGTACTTGGTCAGGCATCGGAACTCGTGGGCATCAAATCGTGGGTATAAAAGAATAGACACCGCCAGGGTAGCCTAAAAGGGGCTAGCGATGAGGCGATTTCGTGGATCAGACCTCAATCGAAAATGTCATCGCCTGGAAATTGAATGCTCCCAAAAATGCGTACTTTTTCCTGCTGGGCTTGCGGCGAGACGGTGCTGAAGACTAACTACAACACACATTCAACCGTTCTGTCACTGCCCGCCACCACGCCATCGAGCTTTCACGTTGTGACGAAGATCGACCGCTATATCCTGATCCTGTTTCTGCGCACGGTCCTGATTTGTTTCCTCTCGCTGGCGGGCATTATCATCGTGTTTCACGCCTTCACGGCGTTTGAAGACCTCGTGGCACAAACTAAAAATGGCGAGAGTCTGGCGTCGGTGCTAGTGCGGTTTTATGGTCCACAATTGATCCTCTTGTTTGACATGACAGGGGCGATTATCACGTTGATGGCGTTTTTATTCACGGCTGGTTGGTTGCGACGGACGGGTGAATTGACTGCGACGTTATCTGTGGGTGTTTCACACGGACGTATTTTTCGGCCCATGGTGATTGCCTCCCTGGTGATCATCACAGGGCAATTGTTTTGTCGCGAGTTCGTCATCCCAAATTTTCGTGGCTCATTGACGATGAAGCCGGCTGACCTCAGCGGCGAAACCGAACAATCCGTCCGTCCCACGTTTGATCAGTTCGCGGGCGTGCTGGTCGAAGGTGCTGTGCTACAATCGAAGTCCCATCGGATACTCAAACCGAATTTTAGGATTGATAGCGAATACGAAGGTTTTGGCGAAATTCTATTAGCCAGCGAAGCGGTTTGGATGGAGCCGAATCCCGAGGACGCTGGCGTTGGTCCACCAGCCTCGGGTTATCTGATGCGTGGTGTCAAAAGTCCCGAGGCGATCGAAACGATCAGATCGGTGAGCCGCCAAGGACAGCCGCTATTTTTAACGGGAGCGGATAATCCGTGGTTGGCTAAAGGTGAGTGTTTCTTTGTAACCACCGTGCATCCCAGAATGCTGCAGACGAACGATAACGCTACGAGATTAGCTTCGGTGTGGGAGCTCAGCGGTTGGGTTCGGAATCCTGCTGTGCATAGCAGTCTGGCGCTGCAGACTCAGGTACACGAACGGATTGTGCGTGCTCCGCTGGATTTTGCATTGGTGTTGTTGGTGTTGCCACTGGTGGTCAACGCTCGTGGTCGCAAAATCTTTGTATTGATTGGATCGGCCGTGGGCATCGTGCTGGCGTTCTTTGCACTGAAGATGACGGCGGGAGCATTCGGAGTCAGCGGCACGTTGTTCACACCTGGCTTAGCCGCTTGGATTCCACTGATTGTGGTGTGTCCGTTGGCGTACGTCCGCCTGCGGGCCGTGCATCAGGTCTGAGCGTGTACGATCGTTGTCCAGTTAATCTCTCTTGGTAACGCGACCGAATAGGTCGTTTAAGATTGCTTGTTCAAGCTGGGTGTCACGCCCAAGAGGGATCCACCCGAGCGTTTGCGGGCTGTCATCAAAAGAATCCGAGCGACTCACCCGCGAGCCATCGTGTCGCACACCAGCAGTTGATTCAGTGGCGTACTGCGTTCGGTCGGTATCTTCGAGATCCTTCTGCACAATCACCTCGACGCTATAACCACCTCCGTGAGGGCGTACGACGACGATCGCGCGGCGACGGATCGTTTGCAGCGTACTTTGCAATCGCTCAAAACCAGTCGTGCTGTCTTTTCGCCAAGGTTGAAAAACCGAACCGGCCACCTTGTAGCTTGTTTCGATCTTGCCCTCGAGCACCATTCCTTGGCGGTTGACAACGGGTTGCTGCCGAGCGATTCGGAAATAATCGTCGAGCGTATCGACGACTTGCAGCCAAAGAAAATCATCCGCAACCGGCGGCAGTTCTAATGGGTTGGGCACATATTGCTGTGGCACATCGCTGGTCAACCGATGGGTGAGCGTACCGCATCCGAGGATCGTCAAGAACGTCGCTAAAGAAGCAAGCGTTAGCGTTAGACATTGACGGTTTGTCATTGACGATTGAGATTGCGAGTAGCCATCTGAGGCAGCGGTTTGGCTCCCGGTACATCCTCGGGATAGATCGACCACACCGGCACGCGGCGTCGGACTTCATCAAGAGCTTCGTTTTGAGCTTTCTCGATCTTTTCATCTCGCAGGATTTTGCGAATGTCGTCTTGCACGTCCGCGAGCGGCGTGATGCCAGCCTCTTTGCGATCCGTCACTCGAATGATGTGGTAAGCATCAGCGTCTTCGATGATTTGGCTCATCGCGTTCATTGGGATCGAAAAGATTTGCTGGTCGAGTATTTGAGACGCTAGCGCTCCTTGATTGGTCCACTCATGGACACCACCATCGCTTGCGAATGGCTCTTGGCTCTTTTCGCGTGCGATCGCTTGCATGTTGCCGCCGAAGAACGCTTCGCGGCCCATCGCCCAAATCGCATCATAGGCTGCTTTCTTGTTTTCAAAATTAGCGAACATGACCGTGATTTGTTCCCATCGTGCTCGCGCGTTGTTATTGAATTCATCGCGATGGGTTTGGTAGTATTCGTGGATTTCCGATAAGGTTACGGATGGATCGCGGTCGACTTTTCCACGGATATACAGGTGACCGAGCATTGCATCGATAAACTCGCGTTCGCGGGCGGCCAGAGATGTTCCTTTAGCTCGCAGTTTCGCATCCAGTTCCGATGCAGTGTCAGCTTCATATTGTTTTCGCAAATCGGGAACTTCCGATTCAAAGAACATTTGTCGTGCCTTGGCTTGCATCGTGGCATCGGCTTCGCGACGTTTATCGGCGGCTTGCGTGGCGACTTGATCGAGCAAGAACGACTCACGCATCATCCGGCTTTGAATGGTTTGGGCGAGCAGACCACGAAGCATCCGCACACGAGCGAACTTGATCTGGTCCTCCGGAACTTCTTGCCCCGCACTTTCGATCACACTTTGAATGCGGGCTTCGATTTTCGGGTTGATTTCACCGAGTAAGATGGGGCTTTGTCCGACCATCGCGATCAACGCGGCGGGGTCGGTTGGCAGCTCAGAATGCAAGGCCTCGTCGATCTGGGCCTGTGTGGGCATTTGTGCGACCAACACGCTGGGAAGTCCGATCGCGACCACGAGAGTGGCGAGCAGAA
Source organism: Rhodopirellula sp. (assembly GCA_041740155.1). Taxonomy (GTDB): domain Bacteria; phylum Planctomycetota; class Planctomycetia; order Pirellulales; family Pirellulaceae; genus Rhodopirellula. The sequence goes on along the minus strand of JBGSMN010000048.1, from coordinate 66,378 downwards.
GGTGCAACGGCGCGAAGTGGTGAGCAAACATGCTGGGCCAGGTAGATGAATTTGGGACTGGCAAGTCCAGAAACAACGGACGATGCTCTGCTTGTAGAGAATTTCGAAGTCTGCCTGCAACAGAGATTTCGCTTCTTGGCTCGGCGGCTCGGCGCTCAATCCACCTGCGGAGGGCGAGAACCAATCAGGCACCAAGAAAAAGCGAGCGGGATCGCAGAAACGCAAGGAGACTTAAACGCTCCGCATCGATCCTACTGAGGTTGTTCAGCCCGACGCCTTGCCGCAGGACGCCAAATTTGAGACTACCGTGACTTTGACGTTCAGGACATTGTCATCGAGTCTCGCAATACTCGCCACCGCCGGGAAGGTTGATCATCCGAGCAAGTGACCGTTTTCATCTGCCGCTGAGAAGCATGACGTGCGGGCGAGACGCCAGCGTACCGGTTACTTCGCGAAGTTTGCTCGGGTTCGATTAGCGTAGGCGACCAACGCCAGCATCACGGGGACTTCCACCAGCACGCCCACGATTGTTGCCAGCACAACCGGTGAGTCTGCGCCAAATAAAGTAATCGCGACAGCCACAGACAACTCGAAGAAGTTCGACGCACCGATCATGCCCGCAGGTGCGGCAATGTCATGCTGGCAGTGGAGTCGGTAGCAAGCTCCATAGGCCAGAAAAAAAATCAGCACCGTTTGAATAATCAGTGGCACGGCGATCAGCAGGATATGCAGCGGGTTGTTAATGATCATTTCGCCTTGGAACGAAAAAATTAAGATCAACGTTAGCAACAGCCCGGCAATCGTGATGTTGTTGAACTTGGCAATGAAAGCGTTTTGAAAGTACTCTTCCCCCTTGGAGCGGATCACCAGATTGCGTGTGAGCACTCCACCGATCAACGGCACAACAACAAACAAGACCACCGAGAGCATCAATGTCATCCATGGAATTGCGATCCCACCGATGCCGAGCAAGAAGGCCACGATCGGCGTGAAGGCAATCAGGATGATTAAGTCATTCGTCGCTACTTGCACGACCGTGTAAGCTGCGTTGCCATGCGTTAGATGACTCCAAACAAACACCATGGCAGTACAAGGAGCCGCTCCCAGCAAAACAGCGCCGGCCAAATAGTCCTGCGCCTGTTCCGGTGATATCCAAGGCTTGAAAACCACATAGAAAAAGAACGCAGCGATGCCAAACATCGTGAATGGTTTGATCAGCCAATTCACGACCCAGGTAACAAATAGGCCTTTCGGATTCTTGCCTACATTCTTCACGCTGGCAAAATCGACCTTCATCATCATCGGATAGATCATTAACCAAATCAAAATCGCGATCGGGATCGAAACGTTGGCGTACTCGAACTTCCCGAGAATCTTCGGAACCGCTGGCACGAATTTTCCGATCAGCACCCCGACCACCATGCAAAGAGCGACCCAGTAAGTGAGATTCTTTTCAAAGAAACTGATTGCTGATTTTTCAGCTTGGTCCTTGCTGGGTGACTTTCTGAAACGTGGTCATGCGAAGAAGTTTGCCCGTGCTGGGCAAATCTGGTTTCTGAACAGATTGGCGGAAATTATGTGGCGGTCCGACGCTTAGGCCGACAGCCTTCGATGGCTTTGGCAAGCGACCGAAATGCGTCCGTCAAGTGCTGGTATCTCACTGCGTAGTAGACGGTGCGTCCTTCCTTCGTAGCTGTAAGCACGCCAGCCTTTTCGAGCACCCCCAGGTGTCGTGAAACGACTGAAAAATCGACAGCGCAGCATTCGGTTAATTCCGTAACGGAACATGGCCTGGCACACTTCGCCAAACAAGACAGCAGCTTCAATCGGGTCGGTTCGCCCAACGCCTTGAACAACTCTGCGTCGAGCAAGTCGTCGATTGGTCCGCAGCACTGTGATGCTTCATGTGGTTTCATGATTGACTTTCGTTGCTGGCATACTTGCGTCACCGTGCAAGCTTACGGGCTTCCGCGATGGACGTCAAGGTGCTAAAAACGAATGCTTCCACCGGTCGACCAAAAGGTGCGAATCCACCTGCGGAACTCACGCGGTTGATCACATGCCCAGTCCAAGCCAGCAGAAAAACCTCCGATGCCTGTCAAGCAACCTGCACCGTCCGCGAGTTCGATGTATTCCGCGCTACTCCAATACTTGAACGACCGAGCGACGACATTCGATTCGATACCTGGCGATCGAAAAACCGATCTGGCCGTGGTCGCGGACTACATTCGTGAACGCATCGCGAGATCGGAGCCAGCAAAACTAACGTTTATCTGCACGCATAATTCCCGACGTAGCCACCTCTCACAAATCTGGGGGCAGGTCGCTGCCGAATACTATGGATTGAATGGCGCGGAGACGTTCTCAGGTGGCACTGAAGCAACGGCTTTTAACCCTCGGGCTGTCGCTGCCATGCAGCGATGCGGCCTTAAGATCATTGCCGACGATCCTGCTGCAACGAACCCTCGCTACAGTGTCTGCACTTCCGACACATCTGCTCCGCAGATTTGCTTCTCAAAAGCGTTTAGCGATCCACCCAATCCGACTGCAGGTTATTGTGCAGTGATGACATGCTCACAAGCGGACGATGCCTGTCCGCTCGTGATGGGCTGCGATCTACGCATGCCGATTCGATACGAAGACCCCAAAGTTGCCGACAACACCGAGTTCGAGGCCCAACGATACGACGAACGTTCTGCCCAAATCTGTACCGAGATGCTTTACATGATGTCACTTGTATAGTGAATCTATTTCGGCAACACCCACTTTGGGCGGGCGAAGTGGCAAGTGTAGCCGTTGGGGGTTCGCTCCAGGTAATCTTGATGTTCCGGTTCGGCATCCCAGAAATCGCCAACCGGCTCGACCTCAGTGACGACTTTACCGGGCCAGACTCCCGATGCGTCGACGTCCGCAATAGTGTCGCGGGCGACTTGACGCTGGGTTTCGTCGACATAATAGATTGCTGAGCGGTACGAGGTGCCGCGATCATTGCCCTGTTGATTGAGCGTGGTAGGGTCGTGAATTTGAAAGAAAAACTCGAGCAGTTGACGATAGCTGACCAGTGCGGGATCGAATTCGATTTCGATCGCCTCGGCATGCGTGCCGTGATTGCGGTAGGTCGCGTTGGGGACGTCCCCACCGGTGTATCCCACGCGAGTTTTCTGGATACCGGGCAGTTTGCGGATCAGATCCTGCATACCCCAAAAACAACCACCGGCTAATACTGCTCGCTCTGTCACGACGGAATCTCCACGGATGAAGGAAAGATTTTGCTAGAATCAGGAACACGCTACCGTTGCCGTTACGGTGGCGTGTTGTCAAGCGTGGGCGGAGTGGGATGCCTGATGGCCCAGCAGAAATTGCCACAACCGACCGGACCTGCCGTTGATCCTGCCTTGGGAGGCTGGCGGGATCGTGGTAAGTTGCTGCGGCAACCGATTTCACGTTCTTTCTAAAGTGACCCTATGTCCATCGACACCTACGCCGTTTGCCCCTGCGGAAGCGGAAAAAAAATCAAGTTTTGCAAGTGCAAGGATTCCGTCCACGAACTCGATCGCGTCCTGACCATGATCGAAGGTGGTCAGCTCGTGCCGGCGCTGGACCGGCTCAGTTCGATTCTTGACCAGCACCCCGATGCAGCTTGGGCGTTGGCGATCCGTGGACGATTGCTGATGGACTTGCGTGAGTACAATTCGCTCAAGGAAAACGCTGAGCGGTTTTCACGTTTGCAACCCTCCAATCCGCTGGCCTTGACCCAATCGGCTGCGGCAGCGATGTTCTCTCAAGATCTCGGTAAGGCGACTGAGTTGTTGCTCGAAGCACTCACCGAGAGCGGCCAGAATGTGGATTCCTTCGTTCTCGACGTGGCCTCGTTGCTGGCGTACGGATTGGCGGGCAATGGCATCCTGCTGACCGCCCGAATCTACGCGACGTTGGCGTTTGTTTCCGAAGGCTACGAGGGCCGTGCGATGGCAGCCAATGTGCTGCAACAGATAAATCGTGATCCGGCCGTTAACCTGTTGGCCAAGTTTGTGCCGGAGCTGATCCCGCGTCCCGACGGTGTCGATTGGGCAGAACGTTACGACGAAGCCGCGTTACTATTGCTCAACAATAAAATCGTGCTGGCTGAGAACAAACTCGAATCCTTACAACGTATCGCTCCGTCGCAGCCCTCTGTGCTGTCGGGATTGCTGACCTGTGCTGTTTGGCGTGGCGATTTTGAGAAGCAGGTCGACTTGCTGACAAAACTATCTCATTGCGAAAGTTTGTCCGCCGACGATCGTGCTCGGTACCTCGCGACGTCGTTCGTTGTGGGGCCGGAGAGCGAAGCGATTTCGTTTGAAAAACGCACTTTGACAGCCGAGATCGAGTCGATCGATGAGACAATCCTGGCATTGACGGCCCACAATCGATTCGCGGACCTGCCGCCTGAGTTCTTGCAACAACTCAAGGGCGATCAAGAGATTGGCCCACGCGCTGCCTTTCAGATTCTCGATCGCGAACCGCCCGCCGAAGATGGTATCCCCAGCTCCGAACGGGTGCCTGAATCGATCGGCTTGGCAACGTTGTTCGGTCGCGAAACGGATCGTGCGGCGCGGGTCGAAGTCATCGCTGTGACAGCCATCAACGAAGACAGCATAAAAGCACAACTTGCCACCGCCCTGCCGGGTTTGGAGTTTCAATCCAAACGTGAGGGGATGCTGCCGATTCAGTACGAAGCGGCGAGTCAAGTTGGCGGTCTGAAAATCACGGATCCAACGGCCTTCGATACCCTAGTGCAGCAACTGTTTGTTGATCGAGCAGTTGATAAACTCGCCAATGTCCCGCTGGCATTGCTCGGCAACCAATCGCTCCGAGGTGCCGCTGGCGACGATTCCAAGTGGCTGGAGCGGGCAGCGTTGATTCGTTTTCTCGAAGGCGAAGATGGTCTGATCGCTCGCGATGAGAATTTGATCGAGCGGTTATGCGCAATCGGCAACCGCCCCGCGCCTGAGTCCATCGCTGCGAACGAAGATAATGTGGAAGAAGTTCCCGCTTATGACCTCAATCGTATCGACCCCACAGGTCTCGATGTTGACAACTTGATGTACTTGATCCAGCGTGCCCAACAGGTTTCGGCAACCAAATTGGGACGCAAAGCCGCACAGCAACTGTTGGCAATGGAGCTACCCACCGAAGGCGAACTCGCCGGTGCGAAATTACTCGGCTACTCATTCCTGATGCAAACGGCCACACGGAGCGATGAAGCGATCGAAAACCTCGAAGCCGCAAAAGCGTATTTGAAGGCGAATAAGCTAGCGGCTCCCTCGCTATTATTGGCCGAGCTGCCACTGCGTCTACGACGTGGTGAGCACGAAAAATTCTCAGAGTGCGTACAAACGATCGCGCGGAATCACGGCAACGATCCAGAGATCATGGGCCGATTGCAACAGATCCTAATACAGTTTGGATTGATCCGTCCCGATGGCTCACCGATCCAACGACAACGCAGTCCAGAGCCTGGGTCAAGCGGTGGCAAGTTGTGGACACCAGGGAGCGGCAGCCCCGCAACCGCACCGGTGCCTGGCATAGCCGCCGGCCCCGCGAAACCAGCCGCAGCACCAAGCAAACTGTGGATTCCGGGAATGGATTGAGTTGTTTTTTGCCGAGTGCCAATTATCGCATGTGTGCAAACTGCTAAACTCACTAGCTAACTGGAAATTCCCAAGAAGCAAATGGAACGCAGAAGCACATGGGGGTAGAACGTGGGGACAGCGACGGTCTTACTTTTGGTCACTACCGATTCGGAAAAAGATTTCCGAATTTCGTTCTTTGAGTTGGTGCGTATTTGGGGGCCAGCCCCCAAACCCCCGGGGTTTTCTGAGGATCGCGAGAGGTGTTCGATGTGACTTTGGTTAGTATGTTCCTGCTCGATGAACCGGAGGTCGGCTCGAATGGCGTTGACTTCGTGAGCCGACGGCGCTAGCCGCGGGCATCGCCACGCCACTCGCATCAGCTCGCTCGCAAGGCCCGAAGCTAGCGTCTACGGCTCAGTCGATGGGCATAAGTCCACGCCATTCGAAGTCGGCTCTGGTGGGGACCAACCGACCATGGGATAACCGAGTCGATCGTGACTCGCCCAAGCGGTGCTTTGTGGGCGTGCATACGCGGCTCATGAGGCACCGTCTTTTGATGTCTCACGCCACAGTTCATTGTTGCGAACCATCGTGTTCATGATGCTCAGCAGCTGTCGCAGGCATGCGACGATCGCCACCTTGGGCTCATTGCCTTTGCTCTTCAGGTGAGCGTAGTATGCTTTGATGACGCTGTTGTGGCGGAGGCCAACGAGATAGACGACGGGCCAGATTAATGGAAAAGCTTCATTGAATGAACTCAACGCTACCAAGTCAGCGGAGTGTTTTTCGGCGCAGGAGCATTGGGTGTGAGTCGCTCAAGCGATGACGTGAAGCCAGCACACTCAATCCGCCCACTGCGAAAAATATTTGCTTTTTGCAGTCTCACTCCGATAAATTGAGAATCTACTCAAAAGTAGGCGACCAAGGTCGCGCCCGCAACGCAGCTCAATCTTGCCTACTCTTTTTCCCGCAGACGTTGAAACCTTTTCGGAGATGAAAGTGATGTCTACTGATCTGCAAACGCATCGGCAAATCACCAGCCCAGTTGTCACGGCGCAGCGACGGCGAGTTGCAATGGTGCGGCCTTCGATTGTCGAGCCATCATCAAAACAACCATTCACGCTCGATCAGGAACTCAAGCAATTCGGGACGTGGGTCGATCAACCTGTTTGGGTGCCGCCTAAGGGGTCGAGCGACAAGATGGCGCGATCGATGCTACACAACTCACCGTGGTTCGCGACTCGTCAAAAGCGTTGGGAAGGCGTGATCGAGAAGCACCGAGATTCATTCACTCAGGTGCGCGAGATCGAACTGACCAAAGCGTCGATTCGGTTGCCCAAAGGACGTCTATTCGTCAGCATCACCGAACCGAAAGATTTCGGTTCGATTAAGGATGACATTCCCGCATGCGTACAAACCCGTTTGGATGAATTTATGAGCGGGCCTGGGCAACGCAAAGGCGTGAAGGTTTCCTACCTCAAACCACTCTGTGTCGAAGTCGACGATCAATTGCACTTCACCGCTCGCGAGAACATTTTCGCAGCGATCGAAAAAATTCAAAACGAAGTGTTCTCACACTATCGTCGTTGGTTTCCCTTATACGCCGCGAGGGACACTTGGAAAGCGACCGTTCAAGCGGCATTGTTTGTGCCGCGTGTTTGTCGCCAATACATGGTCGATCGTCAGCAACGAGCACTCGATGCGTACAAGGCGAAATTGGAATTCCAACGTCGCCGGACGGCATTGCGTGCTGCCAAAGCCCATTTGCAGATTCGTACCAACGGCTGCACTTTTGACGAGATGCTGGCGCTGACCAATCCACTGGAGACCGCTGACGTCGTTCGCCAGTATGGGATTGAATTGGAATTAACACCCTCGCGTCAACAAGAGCTGCTGTACTTTGCCGTTGGCAATTTGCCTTGGTTCACTGCGTTCTCATTGGGGCTGCACACGGTGACCTCGATTTCGGTGCTGTTCCTGGCACCTCTGTCGCTCTGTGATCCCGCTTTTGTCGCCGAGTTCCCCGATCAGCCAGGGGTGTTGTGGAACATTGGGCATTTCGATGAGATCAATGGCGTGCGGCATATCGAAATGTAAAGCCATTCAGGCGAACCAATATCATTTCGCCTAAGTGTCGCTCTCGCGGGTGGGTTCCAAGTAGAATGTCGAGGAGTTGTTGAGAAATCGCAGGATTTTCCAAAATCCTGCGCCTCTTTGGTACCACAGTCCAGCCAAACTCAACGCCCCTTTCCACCTCTTCGTTGTACCTGAAACAAGGGATTCCTCTGATGCTGTCCGCCATTTTGACTGACTCGTACGCGCTCGATGGTGCGATCGTGCTGTTCTCTGGGATCTTCTTACTGATCATTCTGACGATCGTTTCGCTACAGAAGTATTATGTCAAGGTCGGTCCCGATCGAGCGATCGTGCGTTCTGGTCGAGGCGGCGTAGAGGCGGTTTGTGGGCAAGGTCTGTTTGTTATACCCTTGCTGCAACAGTATGAGTTCATGGACCTCACGCTGAAGAGCTTTGAAATTCATCGCGAGGGAAGTGCGGGACTGATCTGCAGAGACAATATTCGTGCCGACATCAAAGTCGCGTTCTTCATCCGCGTGGCCAACTCGCCCGCTGAAATGAAGGAAGTCGCCGAAGCAATCGGTGCGAAACGTTGCAGCCAAATCGAAACATTGCGTGAACTGTTTGACGCGAAGTTTAGCGAAGCATTAAAAACCGTCGGCAAGCAGTTCGATTTCATCGATCTCTACGATCAACGCGATAAATTTAAAGACGAGATCCTCAAAGTGATCGGTACCGACCTGAACGGTTACCGACTCGACGATGCCGCGATTGACTATCTCGAACAAACACCATTGGCCCTGCTCAGCCCCAGCAACATTCTCGATGCCGAGGGGATAAAGAAGATCACCGAATTGACGTCGATGGAGAAAGTCAAGGAGAACCAGTTCACTCGCGACAAAGAAAAGACACTCAAGAAGCAAGACGTTGAGGCGGAAGAAACGATCCTCGCCTTGGAACGGCAACGGGTCGAAGCGGTTGAGAAACAACGGCGTGAGATCGCCGAAATCACTTCTCGTGAACAAGCCGCAGCCGCCAAGGTGCGCGAGGAACAACGACTCGAATCCGAACGCGCTCGGATCTTGACCGAGGAAGAAATTGGTATCGCCGAAGAAAACAAATCACGCCAAATCTTGGTCGCTCAACGCAACAAAGAAAAAACAGACGCGGTCGAACAAGAACGTGTCAGCCGCGATCGCGATCTCGAAGCGACCGAACGGTTGCGCGTCGTCGGTGTGGCCGAAGTCGAAAAAGAGAAAGCCATCGAGACTGAAAAACGTAATATCCAAGAAGTCATCCGCGAACGCGTGGCGGTGGAGCGAGCCGTTGTCGAAGAGCAAGAACGCATCAAAGACACCCAGGAGTTTGCGAAAGCCGAGCGTGCTAAAAAGGTGCAAATCACCGCTGCTGAAATGAAAGCGGAAGAAGAGCTGATTCGGCAAACGAAACTCGCACAAGCTGAGAAAGAATCCAGCACGCTGCACGCTGAGAAAATTCGTATCGAAGCGGAAGCGAACCGTGACGCGGCCGAGAAACAAACCGCCGCGACGAAGATGCTTGCTGAAGCCGAGACCGCGCAAGCCGCTGCGATCGGACTAGCCGAAGCTCAAGTGCAAGTCGCCAAAGCCGCTTCATTGGAGAAAGAAGGACTCGCCGAGGCCAAGGTATCACGCGAGAAATACAGCGCCGAAGCGACCGGGATCACCGAGAAAGCCGAAGCCATGAAGAAACTCGACGGCATCGGTAAAGAGCACGAGGAGTTCAAACTAACGCTCAATAAAGAAAAAGATGTGGAAATTGCTGCCATCAATGCTCAGCGCGGCATCGCCGAGAGCCAAGCCAGTGTCATCGGTGATGCGCTGCGAGCGGCTCGGATTGATATCGTTGGTGGCGATGGCGAGTTCTTCGAGCAGATCACATCGGCCGTTAAGGGTGGTAAAGCCATCGACCGGTTTGTCTACAACAGCAAAGTCGCCACGGACATCAAGGACACGTTCTTCGATGGCAACGCGGAATACTTCCGCAGTCAAGTGGAAGACCTGATCGGCCAGTTCGGATTGAATACTGAGGGCGTCAAAGACCTGTCGATCGCCGCACTGATTGCCAAAATGATGGGTATGACGTCGACCGATGAAGTGCGAAATCAATTGACCAGTTTGCTCAGCATCGCCGCAACAGCCAACGTCACGGATCAAAAAACCAGTCGGCTGTTGTCCCGGCCTAGCAGCAATGGCGAGACAACTGTGCCTGCCAAACGAGTCAAACCGACCGCGAAATCTTAGGTCCACTCCTCATGAGCGAATCACAACTCGCCGGTGGCACTTACGAAATCCTTCGTAACCGCCTCCGCGCTGCCGCTGGCGACCTGCGGTCTCGATTGGGGAAACTCAATGCCGACCGCAGCGAAGTGTTTGGCAACATCGAAACGCGATTGGTTGCCACTCAGCGAATCACGACGGAGCATAACTGTGTCGCTCGCGATATCGTTTCGATCGGCGACCATTTCGTGTTCGGATACAACGTTCAGTTTGGGTTGAAGACAGAGATTCATCTGCCAGATGTGTTTGCGGTTTATCGATTGCAAGATCACGAGTTCCATCGCTCCGAACTCGATTTGATCAGCGACCCGAAATTCGTTCGTGATTTTGAAGAGCTCTATCGATTCTACAAAAACACGACGTTCCTGCGGTTCTTTGTCAGCGGCCCGATTTTGCACATGGTGTTTCAGATCGGCAAAACCGCCAGCGATATCAAGTCGTTCAAATGGCGAATCACCGGCGGCGAGATCGAGTACATCGACAATCGTAGCGATCATGAAGTTAAACAACCGCATCAACACGCGTTCATTTGGCGACGAGCCAATCGGGACATGCACCGTTATGGCGACCATCCACACATTTCGATTGACGACAAAGTGTTCGTCGAAACGGTGGGCGGTGATCTAACGATCAAAATTGAAAACAATACGAGTAGCGGCGAAGGCATCTTTACGGAACCCGTCGATAACGCCGATCAAAAACTGGACGATGCCGAGATCTATTTTGCCGTCGTCGGCAATCTTGTTTTGCTGAAAATCAAACCGTATCAGGAAAACGCTTTCCGGTACATCGTGTTCAGTGGCAAGATCAACCAAGCCGTGCGAGTCGATGAAATTCAGCATGCGTGCGTGATGCTGCCAGGTGATCAGGGGCTGATTTTCCCCGGTGGATACTATTTGCAATCGGGCGAATTCAAACGTTTCGATCATGGGCTTGCCGACATGCGATACGAGCGCACGATCGCTTCATCCAACGGCGAAGATTACTTGTATCTATTCAGTAACGTCGAGCATGGCACATACGTGCAACTGCGATACAACCAAATTCGACAGAGCGTCGATACGCCCTTGGTATGCCATGGGCAAACGTTTTTTGAAGCGGGCGAGATGGTTTGTTTCAAAAAGCATGAAACACCACAAAAACACCATCCGATTCAGCTCTGGCAAACACCCTTCGCGGGAGAAAACTATCTGCCATCGAGTCAAACGGATTCGCTGCTGTTCAAGATTGGAAACAAAGACCTCGTTCGCGGCATGGCCGAATGCACAGAGTTGTTGCACCTGATCGAGAAGGACGACAGCTACGACGGTTTGTATCAAGACCTCGTCAAAAAGTCGGGTGACGTGCTCGACAGTTATTTCTGGATCAACAAAGACGAGACCCACCATCTCGATCAACCGCTCATTGAGATTCGCAATACGGCGAGTGCTGCGATTGAAGAGTTTGAAAAGGTTGTCCGTGTTCGCAGTGAGACGAAGAAGCAAACGGCCAAGGTACAATCGGCGATCGAACAAACGCTGAAACAGATGGAGCGGTCGCGATTCGAATCGATCAACGATTTCGTCGCGTCCCTGACTCAACTGCGCGAACATCGTGGGCATGCAATCACATTGCGAGAACTGAAATTCGCCGACCTCGCGTTAGCAGACTCGCTCGAAAATCAACTTGGCGAAGCAACCACGCGGCTGAGCCGTCGCTGTGTCGAATTCTTGTTGCAACCCGATGCACTGGCACCTTATCACGAGGCGATCAGGGAGGCGGAAGCGAAAATTGCTGACGTCCGCACCGTCGCACTTGCCAAAGAACTCGAAGCGGAAATCGATACTGCGGCAGCCGAATTAGAATTGCTCACCGAAACCATTAGCAACCTACAGATCAACGACGCGACCCAGCGAACTCAGATTATTGACAATATCGGCGACGTGTTTGCGACGGTGAATCGTGTTCGCAGTGCACTGAAAAACCGCCGTCGCGACTTGATTGGACTGGAGGGACGTGCTGAGTTTGCCTCGCAGATGAAACTGCTGCAACAATCCACGGCCGGCTACCTCGACGTTTGTGACACACCGGCCCGTTGTGATGAATACCTGACCAAAGTTATGGTGTCGCTGGAGGAACTCGAAGGCAGGTTTGCTGAGTTTGATGAGTTCATCGAAAAACTCGCTGAGCGGCGAGAAGAAATCTATAACGCGTTTGAATCCCGCAAAGTCTCACTGGTTGAGAAGCGAAATCAGCGAGCCGAATCGTTGGCCTCGGCAGCCGACCGGATTCTCAAGGGCATTGCCTCACGCGTCGCCGCGATGCAGTCCCAGGAAGCGATCGCTTCGTATTTTGCCGGCGATTTGATGGTCAGCAAGATTCGCAGTTTGATCGACGAACTCGATAAACTTGGTGATGCCGTACGAGTCGGTGATCTGCAAGGCCGTTTAAAAGTCGTCCGCGAAGACGCAACACGTGGACTGAAAGACCGGCAGGATCTGTTTGAAGACGGTGGTGATGTCATTCGATTGGGGCAGCGGCGTTTCGCGGTCAATACGCAACCGCTCGATTTGACCGTCGTGTACCGCAACAGTGATTTGTGTTTACACCTAACTGGAACGCAGTTTTTTGAACCGTTGACTGATCCACGATTGGAAGACGCACGTTCGTTGTGGGATCAAGCACTGATCAGTGAAAATCGACATGTGTATCGCGCCGAGTATTTGGCGATGGATTTGTTCGAGGTCAACCGCGACAGCTTGCCGAAACTTCCGATCGAACCGGCATGGGTCGGCCAACAGATGAACGGTCGTTTTGATGAAGGTTATGCCAAAGGTGTGCATGACGTGGACGCTGCGGCAATCCTGAACGCGCTGATTTCCATCGACAAGCAACTCGGAATACTGCGATACGAGCCATCCTTGCGTGCGGCCAGTCAATTTTGGTGGAATTTGATTCTCCATGAGAAACGACGTAGCGAGATGGCTGATTGGATTGCGGGTTTTGCGAAACTCGCCCGCGCTTACCCGGATGCCAAGCCAGCGGTGCAGTTTCGCGAGAAGCTCACGCAACTTGCATCTGACAATGCCACGATCTGGCAGCCCATTTTTGAACCCAGTGTCACTGCGGAACGAATTGCAATGTACCTGTTCGACGAACTGGTCAACTCACCCACGAAAACAACTGCCAGTGGTCGCGCGTTGGAATTGTTGCAGGAGTTTCAAAACTCGCTACCTCAGCCGGATCGCAAGAAATGGTTGGTCAACGGACTTCGTGCGAACGCTGACGATCCGACACGACTGTTCGTACTCGCTCGAAATTGGGTCGATGCATTCTTGAGCAAGCGGGATTCAGGCGAGCGTTCGGACGTTGATCCAGCCAGCGGCTATCGTGATGAACTGACATGGTTGGTGATTAGTAGCAACGTCGGCCAGTCCCAACCGGCGGGAATGGCGATGCAACCACCGCGTGATCCAAATCAGTCCGATACGATTGAGAATCGGATGGCGATCATCGACGTGCCTGTGGCGGTCGTGGTCGATGGTCTCGTCGGCAGTCACGAGCGAATCTCCGATGGGAAAATGCCGGTTCACTATCACGAGTTTATGCATCGCATGCGTGATTATCGAGAGTCAGTGGCGACTCGCTTTCGATCCTTGCATGAAGCAAAGGCTGCACTTGTCAAAACCGCTCGCGATGCGATGCGTCTGGATGAGTTCAAACCGAAGGTGCTCAGCAGTTTTGTTCGCAATCAATTGCTTGACGAAGTCTATTTGCCGTTGATCGGCGATAACCTTGCCAAGCAGATGGGTACCGCTGGGGAGGATAAACGAACGGATCGGATGGGACTGCTGTTGCTGATTTCGCCTCCTGGATACGGCAAAACCACATTGATGGAATACGTCGCCAATCGCCTGGGCTTGGTATTCATGAAAATCAACGGTCCCGCGATCGGACACGGCGTCACTTCACTCGACCCAGCAGAAGCCCCCAACGCGGCCGCCCGCGAGGAGATCGAGCGATTGAATTTGGCACTCGAGATGGGTGACAACGTGATGTTGTATCTCGATGATATTCAGCACACGCACACTGAATTGCTACAGAAATTCATTTCACTTTGCGATGCGACTCGCAAGATTGAGGGCGTTCGCAATGGCAAGACACGCACCTACGATTTGCGTGGCCGCCGCGTGGCGGTGGTGATGGCGGGGAATCCGTACACCGAGAGCGGCGATCGTTTTCAGATTCCCGACATGTTGTCTAATCGGGCCGACGTTTACAATCTTGGCGAGATCATCGGCGATAAGGTCGAAGCGTTTGAAATGAGCTATTTGGAGAACTGTCTGTCGAGCAACGCGACGTTAGCCCCGCTGGCCTCGGCTCCTCCCGCTGATGCGCGGAAGATTGCCTTGGCGGCTCAGCGAGATTCGATCGAAGGCATTGAACTGGAGAGCAACGTTTCACTCGATCAATTGCGAGACATGTTCGAAGTCATTCGCAAACTGCTGCGAGTGCGTGATGTGGTTCTGCGAGTCAACCGCGCCTACATTCGCTCTGCGGCTCAAGCCGATGCCTACCGCACCGAACCACCGTTCAAGTTGCAGGGTAGTTATCGCAATATGAACCGGATCGCCGAACGGGTCGCGCCAGTGATGAACGATGCTGAATTACAGACGTTGATCGTCAGTAACTACGAGCAAGATGCGCAGACGTTGACGACGGACAATGAGGCCAATGTGCTGAAGTTCAAAGAACTGATGGGTAACTTGACTGCCGAGGAGAGCCAACGATGGGATACGATCAAGTATGCGTTCATCGAAAGCGTTCGCATGGTTGGGCTGGATAGCGAGGATCAGGTCGGCCAAGTCTTGCGGCAACTCGCGTCAATGCGCGATGGTTTGGAATCGATTCGTCAGGTGATCGCCAAAGCCATCGCGATGCAGGACCATTCCGCTGAAGATCGCATGGACGCCCGCGCCGATGCGCTGCGTCAATCATTGCTTGCCGTTGGTAAGTCGCTCAGTCAAAAGCTGGAAACCGCGTCAACGCGAATCGAAGAATTGGCTAAACAAAACGCAGCCGCTCCCGTTGAGCAGAAGGTGTTAGTTCAGCACAAAGTTCCTCGGGTGATGGCGGAGTTGATCAAAGGCCAGTTCCATTTGATGCAAGAATGGATGCGTCCGTTGTTGACTGAGTCGATTGACAACGGACGTGACATCGATCGCTTGCTCAAACAACTCGACCAAATGATGCAGAAGTATCAAGAAGTCGAGGCGGTGCTTGAGTCACCTCCGGTCCAGAAGTGAGCGTTGCACTGTTGTCTCTTGGATCCGCCTGCGGCAATCGCTTGGGAGCGAACTCATTTGTGAGCATCACCCGCAAGTATCTGCTCGGCTTCGCGTCGTAGAAGGTCGCTTGTCAATTGGTCGTGATTGTGCGGCAAAAACGACCGAAACCGTTTGAACTTATCTATTTGCTGGCGCGCTTCATCAACGTTGCCTTGCTTGGCTAGCGACAGGGCACTGATTGCGATCGCCAGCGACTTCGCCTCGGTATTGTCGTTGGCGTCGCCAGCCACTTCATTGCATAACTTGAGTGCTTCCGCGTACTCACCGCTACGAAGTCTTGCAAGTGCAAGTGACGTCTGCGACCAAGGCAGCAGCCAGCGATCAGTCTCGAGACTTGAGTCACGTGATGACAACAACTCGGCGGCTTCTTTTAACGGAAGCTTTTCCAGCAAATCGCTTGGGGCGGGTATCAACAGGGAAAACTTTAATCCACGATTGAGATTGCTTTTATTGGAGCTTGCATTTTCACCCCTGAGAAAACATTTGCGAATCGTACGGGTACACCTTTGCACTGAATCCTCCAGCCGAAACGGCATAGATAGCATCATGTTCTGGAGCCGACGTTCGATCCAAGCCTTGCGGTCGATCACGTCGACCCCGACTTCCCGAGCAAATGGGCTCGGCGAACGCATCTTGAAATACGTTGGTACCAATGAGTTACGGAGGTATTGACAAGTTTTCGACGTGCATCAGTCATGGCGCAGCTTCCTCTCAAATTCTGAACGTTTGCCGAAGTCTACCAGTCCTGCCTGGTCGAGTCGATTCGCAGTGCATACCCGTTTTTTCTTGCGGTTTGATAGCGCAGCGGACTACAATCGGCGTTGGTTCATTTCCATGAATGGTAACGCGGCATGAGCAGGTGTCACTATGAAAAAGAGTCAGAGAGCATGGCTGCGGAGCGGACGCCGAAGCAAGGCATCCAGTACGAAAAAGCGATTGCGGTTTGAGCAGCTTGAAGACCGCCGGATGCTGGTAACGTACATTGCCGAGGTGTCGATCTTTGAGTACACGAACGAGCGGGATCCTGTGGCGTGTGACCTCGGGGAAGGACTGTTTGATAGCGGTCCGTTCTGTGCAGCGAACTCGGACGTCTTTGTATCCCCGTATAGTTTGCCTCCGATTCCTGTGTTATTCGACACCGATGGCCGAGAGGAAGAAGTAATTGAAGTCTCCGCAGCCTATACGTACACCACGCCGACGTTTGCAAACCACATATTCGTTAGTGTACCTACAGCGATAGGAGACGACCGCATCCCAAACCTATACCCGGCCGAAGCGTCGTTCCGGGATTGTGCACCGGGTGCCGACCCTTGCTTACAACGCTACGCGTTTTCCTATTTTAACCGCGAGGGGACGTGGAACGGCTTCGTGTTCGAAGATGAAAATGGCAACGGCGAAAGCGACGGAGACGTAGGGCTTTCAGGTGTTGTCGTGGTGATCGGAACTAGCATCGGAACCGTGACCGCTACCGTTGATGGTGCGGGCGAATGTCCCGCCGAGTTTTCGCTTTGTGCCGTGACATCTGAAGGGAGTTTTTCGATCTCCGGAAACGTTGGCGATCATCCGAATTTGTATCGTCGCGGAACTGGCGTCTCCGTCGACCGAACGCTGCCCAGTGGCGCGGGTGAATGGGCGGTAACGGCTGGGTCGGGTGCCCGGCACATCAGCGGGTCCACTGTGACGCTCAGGCCCCTAGGGATCTTCAACGGTACAACTACAGGAATACTCTTTGAAGACAATAACGCGGATGGTATTGCGGATGACACTGAACTACCACTGCCGGCTGGCAGCGTCGTTTTTCAGGACTGGGACGACGATGGGAACTTGGACAAAACCGGATTTCAAAATTACCAATGTGTACTTTCTGAAAAGGTGGAACCCTGCGCGGTTACGGATAGCGAAGGTCGATACAAAATTGAGGGTCTAGGACTGAATCCATCGGGCCATCTGCGGGCCATTCTTCCTGGTTGGCGTCAGACGTCCGGGGACGGTACCGTACTCTTACGGAGCAGCTCTACTCCGCCGAACCACATCGGTATGATCCAGAAGAGTACTGGCAGAGTTTTCACAGACGAAAATGGGAATGGACAGCAAGATTCGGAGGATGTGCCAAGGTCTGGAATTAGAGTCTTTGTCGATATTGATGGTGATGGCCTTCACGGGCCTTGGGGTAATCGAACGGAGCCCCTTGTAACAACCGATGCGAATGGCGACTACACTATCAATTACGTCGGACCCGGAACCATTCGAGCCATCTCGCCTGGGATTCCGGCTTCGCTTTTCACGATGACGACTCTTGATGGGGCAGGCAAGTTCGACAGTTTGGACGTTTTTCGGGCTTACGACGCCAATTTCGGCGTCTTCAGGAATGTTTCCCCGTATGGGCAAGTTTTTTACGACAAAAATGGCGATGGAATTCGTGACCACCACCTTGATCCATTCCTTTCCGACGTAACCGTTCAACTTGACCTGAACAGTGACGGCACGGTAGATAGAACTGTAACCACCAACTCGATTGGTTACTACGAGTTTCGAAACGTCGGCCCCGGGACGCATCGAATTGTTCCGGTGCTCCATGACAACCAGAAACTAACCATGCCATCCGGACTCGACGGGTATGCGATCACAACAGTGAGTTCCGAGCCTGTTGGACCTTTGCTGTTTGGACTTAGCGACGTTGCTCCGCTGATTGTCAACTCGAGCGAATCTCGTGGTGACAGGCTCCCAGGTGATGAGAAGTGCGATACTGGGGAACGGGTGAACGGCGTCGCCGAGTGTACGCTGTGGGCCGCGATTCAAGAGGCCAATGCCTTAGCGGGACGGCAGAGTATTGAATTCGATTCCGCCGCTACCTTAATCGACGTCACCAAGCCACTGCCGGAAATTACGGATCCCGTCAAAATCACTGGTGGCGAGGGGCGCGTGATTCTGCTGGGAAACACCTCGGGTAGCGGCCTGAAAATCTCAGCAGGCAATTCGACGATCAGCGGCCTGACCGTTGCCGGTTTCGATGGCATCGGCATTGAACTGACGACCCATGGAAAGAACCTCATTGAGAATTCTGAGATCATCGGCAGCGACGCGGAAGGGATCGTCATCCGCGACGACAGCAACGAGAATGTTATTCGCAACAATCGAATTGGGACGGGAACCAATGGTTCGGATCGCGGTAACGGATTGGCCGGTATTCGCATTCATTCCAATAGCAATGTTATTGGCGGAGCGGATCCGTCGGACGGCAACTTGATTGCCTACAACGCACATGGTGTTGCTGTCGAACAAGGCTTCAATCGCATCGAGAACAACGTCATCGTTGCCAATCGCGACGAAGGAGTTTATCTCATCGATGGCAATAACAACGTGCGCGGCAACTACATCGGCGTCGACCGCGATGGAGTGGCGAAGGGTAACGGCAAGGCGGGCATCCTTAGCGAGTCCGAGCACAATACCATCGGCGGCATGACGCCCAGCGCAGGAAACGTGATTGCCAACAATCTGCGTGGTATTGATCTGACGCTGGCGGATGATAACACGATCGACAACAACGAAATCCTCGCCAACCTTGAGCAAGGTATCGTCCTGCGCGACGGTAGTGACAGAAATATCCTTCGTCGCAACTACATCGGGATCGATCGCACAGGACAGAAAAGCGGCAATGGCTCGGCGGGCATCTGGATCGCGTCTTCGAACAATGTCATTGGTGGCACGGAAGTTGGCGACGGGAATACGATCGCCTTCAACGGGACTCCCCAGACGACGAGCGATCCGAACAAGTTACGTGGTCATGGCGTCGTCGTGGCAGAGTTTCCCGACCTTGACGGTCAACCCAATACAACGATCACGGGCAATGCCATCCTGGCGAACGCGATCAATGGCAATTTCGGGCCGGGAATCGACCTGGGCCACGATGGAACGACGGCCAATGACCTCGGTTCTCAACAGCCTTTGGTTTTCCCAGACACGGACAGTGGCCCCAACACACTGCAGAACGTACCCGACCTGGCGGCGTTGATTTTTGAGAATCAGCTTGTGGGCCGGTTACACAGCACTCCCAACGCCAGCTTTCACATCCAATTCTTCTTGAATGAACTCGTTGATGTGTTGGAAGGTAGCGAAGGAGCCAAGTATCTCGGGTTCATCGATGTCGTATCGGACGCGACGGGAACCATCTTGTTCACCGCACCACCGTTCACCGTGGGACCGACCCAAGTGGTGACGGCCACAGCCTCCCGTCGACTCGGCGATGGAACTTTGTTGGAGACGTCGGAGTTCTCGAGTCCCGCGACCCGCGATGCGGATACGTGCAGCAACGCGAGCTTGCAGCAAATCAAAGTTGACTTCTGGCAGGCCATCCAGCGAAGTATTGACCGCGTAGGCGAGGTCGACACTGCCGCCGCGCAACATCTGCGGCAGTTGGCGCAGCGCAGCGCGCGACTCCAGCCGGACGGTTGCATTCTCGCGTCGACCGAGGCTTTGGGGAGAATCTCAACGCTCGTATCGAACCATCTCAGGGCGCTGTCCGACGACGGGTGGTGGCAGGATTTTAAAGAGATCTTTGGCGAGGACTACGATCGCATGAATGTCCTCTTGA
Organism: Rhodopirellula sp.; assembly: GCA_041740155.1. Classification (GTDB taxonomy): domain Bacteria; phylum Planctomycetota; class Planctomycetia; order Pirellulales; family Pirellulaceae; genus Rhodopirellula. Next base: position 46,451 of record JBGSMN010000048.1, on the reverse strand, counting down.
GCGAGAGCTGGATCGCTCTCTGGGACCAACTCGCACTACTGTATGACGATCCTGTTTACCGGGACCGACAGATTGTGGCATTCGACGATCTGCTTAACCGTACTCTCGACGGCACTTCCCGCGAACTCTCTGCGTTGACGACGGATCTATGGACGCACGGCGGCTCGATACTTTTTGAGTTTGCCGTGTTGATGGGAAAGGACTTGCGAACCGTCGATTTCTATACAAAGCTCGTCTCTGACGCCTTGGCGTTCGAACTTTTCGCCAAGGTCATGGATCCGAAAGTCCCCGTAGAACAGCGGATTGGCCTATACATGCTTGCCGTCGTGCAGGTCGCCGGCACCCTCGAAGGGGGCGGGACCGTTGGCAAAGGGCTCCTTGAAACCACTCGGCTCAAAGTGCTTGCCGATCGTCTCGCGAAGTCCTTTGCCGGCGAATCGGTCCTTGCCGACACCCTCGCGGTGACCATGCGGAAACGTATCGACGCTATTGCCGCCGGGAATAAGGTTCGGCTAAGGGATTTACTGAATGGAGAGGAGGTTCCGATCGAAATCATGGATGAACTAGGTTGGACACCGGCTCAGATCAATGCGTTGCGCCAGATCTCGATCGACGAAGGGATCTTCATGCAATTCCGGACGACGAACCCTAAGTCCGCAAAGTTCGTCCGTGACGGCCTCGCGGGTACCAAGCCAGTCGACATCAAAGCCAAGACGATCAACGATGTCGACGTGTATTTAGGATTCGACAGCAAGCACCAGGGGCTGGTTGGTTTAAAGGATCCTACATCATTCCCAGACCCTAGGCTGACGTCACCATGCGTGCAGAACGACGAGCCCCTGTGCACGAGTATCAAGGAGCGCTTTGCAAAGCACGATAATGATTGGGACGAGCTGATCAGCAAATTGGACACGACCAAATATCGGATCGAGCCGGACGGTCGAATCTTCGACATCGCCACGAATAAGCCGATCGCTGGCGATATCGACCCGGTCGCGTTCCTTGACGCCGACGGAAACAACATCTCGGGTCCAGCCTACGATGCGTTGGTGCAACGTCTCAAGTTGAGCGCTGCTCAGATTCAGCATGGTGCTGAAACGAATATCGTCGATGACGTTATTAAAGCCTTGAAGAACGCCTGCGACCAAGTCCCCCCAAGCCCCAAATGCGCCCCCGAAGGCTCCGAGAAATGGTTTAAGGAAGTCCAAGACGCCATTGACTTGAAGCGGGACCAACTCGAACCAGCCCATTACAATGGCAAAGAAGTCACCTTCGAATTCGGCCCGGATGGACGGATACGACGGCGGGTCATTACTTCGCTGCCCGACGTCGGATCGGCCGAAGGAGAAGTCGCCTCGTTCGAACCAGTCCCAAAAGAACAGCTTATTCGCTTGTTCGCCGACATGGATATCGACATCCGTCGCGACCAACTAACAACGTTTGATTTGATGCTTGCGGCAATAGAACAACGCAACGTCGTCAAGTTCGGATCGTTGATTAGCCGCTTGCACGCTGCCGTTCCGGACGTAGGAATCGACGAGTCCGCGTTCCGTATAATAAGTCCCGCAGAGTTCGTTGACCTGGTGGAATCACAACCACGAGGTTTGCAAATTGCCGCAGTATCGTTGCTCGACGCAATTAATAACGGTGAAGGAGAAGGTGAGAGACAAGAAGAAGGTGAGGACGGATTGACCAGAGAGGAAATCCTTGAAAAACTTCGATTGGCTGTCGGCGACAGCGGGATGAAGAACTATCTTGTTGCAGCTCGGGATAACGGCAGTTTCATTGTTCACAGTCGATTCGCGCAGCAGCGTCCATTCGACGTGAATGGGAATGGGAATGTGTCAGCAGTGGACGCCCTTATCATCATCAACAGATTGAACGCTGAAGGGACGCAGCAGCTACGTTCCTGGCCGACTGAGCTGGAAGTGCGAATGGACGTCAACCTTGATGGCTATTGGTCGGCGGTCGATGCGTTGCAGGTCATCAACTTCTTGAACGCCGCCACTTTTGAACCTGCGGCTGAAGGGGAAGGAATCGTTGAAAACCCGACGCCTTGGGTCACCATTGCATGGCAATCCGTCGGAAATGTCGGTATGGCAATCAACAGCCGGATTGAGCTGGATCAAGAAAGCGATACGGCAACGCCCCCGAACATCGTGGCTCCAATTTGGGATCGACCGGTAAATACTACGGTGTCTGCCTTGACGAGATTGACTGCTAAGCGTTCGCGAGAACTCAGCGTGTTTGACGACCTCGAAGACATCTTGAACGACTTCGTTCCTCCGATTGACGAGTGGGCCGACCAAGTCAACTTCGGCGGTTGACACGGGTGCCGAGCTTGTTGAAAACGCTTCCGCCCTGTGCAAAAACTGCGCTCGGTCGAAATTCTGTCAAAGTTCGGTAAGTGATTCCGCCAAGATATCCAATGGTTGAAAATGAAAGCCTCTGGGACATCTTTGTGAGCCAACTGAGAACCAACGATTCTCGAACTTTGCAAAGTCCGTTCGCAATGGTCATAAAGGTTGAAGTGTTCTGTTTAAGTCTTCAGGCCATTCAAAATCTAATAGCTTATCGCGAGTAGCTCTTTAGCGGGCCACCAAGTCGTTCTTGACAGCGAATATCGCTCAAGCGAATCGTTCATGGTTCCTCTTTGGATTGCTTTCGATTCTTCATTTTTTGGTTTCTGCATCAACTCGTTGTCCGATCCCTGGTGTGGCCTTTCCATGTAATAATGAGTCTTAAACTCCTGGCAAAGCACATCAATATGAGCGCGACCGAAAACTAAGAAATGGTACAGAACTTTCTGCTGAATCATTTGGTCATCGAAGATGGGCTATCGAGCAACGCACCGCACACCGTCGATTTGAAGGCCGCAAGATGTGCTTCCTGCTGGGGGGCCATGCCGTTTTAAAATCGTGAAGATGTGTATGATATGAAGAGCAGAAGCCTAAGGTCGGGAAGCGAATAGGTCCAGGACGGCGATTTGCGAAAAACATCCACATTCTGAATCAAACATCGAGGTATCCATGTTTCGTGCGATTTGTGCCATTGCGGTTTTCTTCGTCTGTCAATCTTTATCGAATGCAGAGGAATGGCCGAATTGGCGGGGTCCGAACCGTAACGATCTATCCACGGAGCATTCCGGTTACCGCGCAGGCGCTTGGCTCGCGGAGCAACCGCTGTGGGTCGCAGAAGTGGGTGAAGGTTCCAGCTCACCGATTGTCGTCGCCGGAGTTGTTTACTCGTTCACATGGCGAAAAAATCAAGAAGTGCTCTCCGCACTCGACGCGACTTCTGGGAAAGAACTGTGGTCCACGTCCTACAACGCGCCGCGGTATGGGCGAGAAGCGGAAGGAGATCAAGGTTTATACAGCGGACCTTCCTCAACACCTGAGTTCGATGCCGAGACCGGTTTGTTGTTCACGCTCGGTACGGATGGAGCATTGCGAGCGTGGAATGTCGGTGCTGGCAAGGGACGTGTTCAACCAAAGAATGTTTGGACGATCGAATTGTACGAGCGTTATCAAGTGCCCCAACGACCGAAGGTCAATCGTAGCAGCCGGCGTGACTATGGTTACACATCGTCTCCATTGGCCCTGAAGCAGGCGTTGATTGTCGAAGTCGGAGCGGCGACGGGAACCGTTATCGGGTTCGATAAAACAACCGGCAAAGAACTGTGGCGTTCGCAAGCAACCGAACCGCCAGGACATAACGGCGGCCCGGTGCCGATCACCATCGACGGAACTCCTTGTGTTGCCGTTCATACCTTCAGCGGTTTGCTCGTCATGCGAATCGATTCGGAGAATGAAGGAAAAACAGTTGCACAAGTTCCATGGCAGACTGAATATGCAAATAATATCGCGACGGTGGCCGTACATAACAACAGCGTGCTGCTGACTTCAAGCTACAACCAAAATCGTATCGCAAGGTTTGATATTTCGATGTCTGGCGGTGCAAAGCAGGTTTGGGAAACCCACGAAGCTTCGAAAGTTTGTTCGCCGCTGGTCCACAAAGGCTCCGTCTATTGGGCATGGCAACGTCTGTTTTGTCTCGATTTTGAAACGGGAAAAGTCCGTTGGTCGGGTGGCAGGATTGGCGATCCCGGTTCGTGTATTGTCACCGCGGACGATCGTTTGATCGTCTGGTCGGGACGAGGCGAATTGTCGTTGGTTGATACCGCAGTTTTGTCCCCCACAGAATATCGAGAGTTGCATAAACGCGAGATTGGGCGTGATGATGCCTGGCCTCATTTGACGTTTGCGGATGGTCGGTTGTACTGCAAGGATCGACAGGGCCATTTGACTTGTTTGGAAGTCAAACCTGATCCTAATTCCAAAGGGCCAGCAGAAGAGAATCCGATTGTGATGCAATCAGGTCAACCAGCGAAGTGGAAAGTCGCTGCGTCACATAATCAAAAAGATGTCAAGTCTGTGATTGACGGAGATGTTGGTTCTCGATGGTCATCTGATGCCCAGCAAGAGCCCGGTATGTGGTTCGCAATCGATTTTGGGGCTGTGACAAAAGTATCCAAGCTAAAGCTTGATTGTCAGCGTTCGCCCGAAGATTTCCCGGCCGCTTACGCGGTCAGTGTGAGCACTGATGGCAGAGTTTGGTCTGCACCCATCGCCAGTGGGCAGGGCGAAAAAGCGATGACTGAGATCGTGTTTCCAGCGGGTAAAGCCACTCGATATTTGCGTATCACACAAACGGGCACGAGTTCACGCTGGTGGTCGATTCATGAACCGACGATCGAGTAATGTCATGTCAGTTCTTTGACGCGTCGGGACTCACGAACTCTTGCAATACCGATGGCAATTGGCGATAGATGAAACGCGGCATCAAACTGAGGTAGCGATCTGAAACCGGATCGTGCTCAATCAACAACATCACATCCGCCGCCTGTGCAACCGAGCCAATACGCGCAAGGATCTCGTCGCGGCATGGTCCGCACTCATCACCGACGACGAACACAGGCATCCGGTCGTACGTTGCCGCAGTCCCCACCCACCAATGACCGTCATCGGCAACGCGGGTTTGCAAAGACATCGGGGCCAGTGTGCTAGCAAGCATCTGGCCGGCGGGTCGGTTAGCGAACGGGAGCACGAGTTGACCAGGCGTGAGTCGACGTATCGAGTTGCGGTCCCGATTCGCCTCCGACTAACAACGGCCAACACTCAGGAAGCCCCTCTTTCGCGATCGCGGCGCCACCCGCCACGGCATGCAAACAGTTCGCCCGAGGCGACCAAAGCGCGAGTGTTTGTTCGGGTAGTTTGGTCGGTATCCCACGGGCGACCCGCAGGTTATCAGTGGCCAATGCTCGCAACCCGGCGAGTTCTCATCACTCCATGTAACCTGGCCAACGATGAGATCAACGGGGTTTTTCGCAGAGGCCTCTTCATCGCCAAAATCGCTTGTGGAATGCACGGACTGCAGACACTTGATCGTATCCGCTTCGCTGAGCGAAACAAATAACTTCGTCGGCTGGTGCTCAATCATTACGCCCGCTTCGGAGCTGATCATCTCCACGACTTCACCAATCGTTTTCCAACCCAGTTGACTATCGTGGACGGTTTGCGAGACCGAAACGCCAGCCAAATCGAGGGTGACCTAGTCAATCTGGATGGGCACTCGTGTCAATTCGCTGTGGTGGCCTCGGCGATCCATTTCGCTAGCCCGCGTGGTGACGAACCGCTGAACTGTTTGAATCGCTCCGCGCTTTCCATAGATCTGCTGGAGAGCGAACTCTTTAAGCACGAAAAAGGTGCATTCCCAGGCGAGACGGATCAAATGAAAAGTAAGTTTGAAGCGGCCTCAGGCGGCACGTTGATGCTCGACGAAATCGGCGAGATGAACTTGGAATTGCAAGCGAAATTGCTACGATTGCTCGAAGGGCATCCGTTTGAACGCATCGGCGGCCAAACTCCGGTGCAGGTGGGTGTTTGCGTGATCGCGGCGACGCATCGCGATCTGCAAGCGATGGTGAGCGCCAGTACGTTTCGGCAACATTTGTGTTATCGGCTGCATGTGATCGAGATCGTGGTCCCACCGCTACGAGATCGCGATCGCGATTGCTCGTTATTGGTCAATCATTTCGTCTCATCGTTTGTCCACACGATGGGGCCTACACCGATGCGATTGTCGCGAGCCGCTCTTCAAAAACTGTTGACGTATTCTTGGCCAGGCAACGCTCGTGAACTACGTAAAGTGATTGAACGAGCCGTCGTGATGGCACGGCTCGATGCAGGTGGAACGTACGAAATCTCGCTTGATGAATTGATGCTCGCGCCAACCGGTGCGGTCGACACAGGTAATCGTACGTCCGCAGACAACAACAACTCAGCAGCGACACCGCTGATCTCACTGGCCGAATTAGAAGAACAACACATCGCTCGGGTGCTCAAGAGCACACGAGGCAACAAGAGCAAAGCCGCCACGATCCTCGGTATCGAGCGCAGCACGTTGGACCGGAAACTGAAACGACATTCTGAATAAGCCGTTTTTTGGCTCATTCAGCACCGCTGCATGGGTAGATCAGCAAAGAACACGCAAAGCCACAATGGTCTTTTAAGCGGTGTCTCACCGAACGAATAAACAACTCTCGCCTTCAGGCTAAAACAAGAACTTCTCTCTCGATCAATCACTCGTCTTCCCCCTTCGTGACTTCGCGGCTCTGCGTGAGTTTCGTTTTCTCAAGCCCAAGGTGCCAGGCATTATCCGAAACCTTCTGGCGACCACGAGGCGGCACGGTTGACTCGTTGTACCCATCGTGGCAATCTCGCAAGTGGCCAGGCTGACAGTAACTTGGGGTTCGGCTCTGGACTCTGAAGCCAGCGCCACAGTGATCCCCACCGCCAGTGTTCGGCACGTTCGACCAGTCCAGCACGCAACGCATTGCGTTCAACGTAGCGGCAAACGACGAAGAAATGGTCATCATCCTGAATCGGGAAGCTCTTGTACCGCTGTTGATAGACGTGCCCAAGCCCAATGGTGTGGTAATGGGCATGGTAACGCATTGTGTGGGTTCCACCCACCCAACCCATGAAACGGCTCATTTCTCCATCGATCAGAGGACGTAGTGATTGGACATCAATTGATAGGCGTAGAGTTCCACTTGATGGATTTGCAACGCTTCGTGAACAATTCGTTCGAAAGCGACAAAGTCAGCATCCTTGTGGAAGATGTCTGCTCGGAGATTTCCCTGATTCAGTGCGTGGCAAAACCCTCCAGCTTCGTCAGCACGAGGTGGTCTTGGCATTCGTCGTTCCTGCAACGGGAGCAAACCACATCATAACGGACATGATCACACAACCAAAGAGGCGTGACCCATTTGGCTTCTCTCATGTGCGGCACCTAGTACGGCAATGGCAAATTGAATTTGACGACATCGCCTGCGGGTGACGGGAATGGTTTCGTGCACGTCCTATCACTCGTCTCGCTGTTGCATCAATTATGCGCAGGATGACGTTATCTTGGTCAATTCAGAAGAACCCTTCCGCCTTTTCAGTGGTCACGATGCCCACGATCACGCCTGCGATCGCGCCACATAGGTGCCCGTCCCAGGAGACGTTCGAGCCGAATGAGGGGATCACACCGCTTAACAAGCTGGCGCCGAAAAATAACCCGACCGCGATCGCTACAGCGAGCGATACGAATTGTTTTTCACGCATACCGACGACAATCAAAAACGTGATTAACCCAAACACCAATCCACTCGCGCCGACGTGGTTGGCCGAGCGACCAAACATCCATAACAACACGCCACTTATCAACACAATCGCGACGACGCTGGGCCATGGATGTTGGCGAGTTGAAATCGCTAAAGACAAGAGAATGGTGACAGGGATCGTGTTACCGAGCAAATGGGCGAAGCCCCCATGCAGGAACGGCATTAGTGCAATCCCCGGAACTCCGCGCGCACTCCGCGGCACCAATCCATGTTGCACCAATGATATCGGCAGTATCAAGTCGACAAGAAACACGCCCCACATCACCCCCACGAAGCAGACGATGGCGTAGAAAGTTTGAGGCATCAGCAGGTTTCGGTTGTGAGGAGCAAGAGAACGAGGTCAAACGTGTATTTCGTCGTAGCGGAACTCGTCAAGATTTTCGTTCAGATTTCCTGACGATACCAGAACGCACGAAACGATTGGCTACGCCTGAGATGTTTGGCGTTGAGTTCGGCGCGAGTGTTGGTTGCTTCGATATCGTGCGGGTTTGGCGGGTACGCAGTCATATTTCGATACGGTAGCGGGCCGACCTGTTGTCCAGAAAGCGTGTTCAAGTCGGCGTCTTTATCCCAGCCCACGTTGTGCATCACGAAATCTCGCACCCAGCCGACGGGCAGTGGCCTGAGCGGTTCAGCGAAACTCAAGCGGATCTCATCGCCTGCGCCGATGACCACCATCGCATCGTCCCACTTTTCGAGTAACTCGCGGCAATCGCCATGTTTAGTCAGTTGTCCCCGTAGTGGTGGCCAACGAGGACGCAATGTTGCATCTTGGTAATCGTAGCTGTCTGGCTGTGTCGAATCGGTGCGGATCGTGCGTGAGAAACCATGCACGTCGACCGAGGCGGCGACCAATTCAAGTGACTGCTGAACGAACGTCGCTGGTTCGGACTGGATGACCAGTTCCGCTGCGTCCCAATAGATTTGTGCGGAAGTGCGAATTCGCAACCGGGCGTCTTCGCGGTCGATCACGTCGCTCACATCGACGACGATCGTCTTCGTCTTGCCGCCTGGAAAACCCATGAATGCGATGGCATTCCGCCAACCACCTTCGGCTTGATCGTCCGGCACCCAGACCGAAGGAAATTCGATCGCGGGGAGTTCTGGATTCTGGTCAATTTGAATGTTCAGTGACGTGTCTGTAGGCAAGATCCAACCGGTGAGCGTGAGATAGATGTTGGCCTCAGAGTCTGCGGCGAGATGGTCGACAGCACCGAAATTCAAGTCGATCCAGTGCGGCGGACACAAGCCTTGTCGCAACCGACGATCAAAACCTTGCAAGAAATCACGATCAACTTTGGTCAATTTCGCAGTGACGTCGTCTCCATCTTTATCCAGAGCCTGTACCGGAGTGATCCGGTCCTCGCCTGCGAAGGCGAACACCGTCGGTGTGGCGATGTTGCCGGGGCCGACTTTCTCGTTGGTCCAAATTTCGACGTCAGCGGGATGATCAAAGGCAGAAAGTTTGACTTCGTCAAAGTAGGCGATCTCCCACAATTCTTCGGTGATCCGAAATTCGTACTTGCCATCGTTCGGGCGAATTTCACGTCCATCAACTTTGAGATATTCCCAAGGTCGGTCTTTGGCCACGATCCCGTCGGCGACTTGCAAACCCAACGGTGCGGCCCACAAGCAATCCGTCACGAAGCGAAATTTCTCACCATCAAAGGCGTACAAATAGGGACATGAGCCTTTCAGTGTTTGTTCTTCCTCGACCAGCATGTCAACGGCGGGATCGCGAATCGTTTGCGTCAAGCCATTGGGCAGAATCGCACGCACACTGCCCGCTCGATCAAACCCATCAATGCCGAAGTGTGTGGAGGGAGTCGTGACGATGCGGGCGCGGTAATGGGGGCCGAAGCGAGTTTCCAATACACTGCCGATGGCAAAGTGATTGACCCGGCCGCTGGCATTGTCGTCAATGCCCTTGAAACGGACATCGATGAAGTGACCTGTAGACTCGGTTTCGTTGCGAAACACAAACGGTGAATCACCTACGATTGCAGCCAAGTCGACTCGCCCATCTCCACTCCACTCTGCGGCAACCAGCGAAGAATAGTTGCCGGACACTGCCGTATTTGCGTTCTCTGATTCGGACTCGATAGCAGTCGCAGGACCAAAACCCCACGGGCCAAGACGTGACATTGAGAGTGAATCACCGCTACTGCGGATGAGTTCTATCCACGAATCATTGTCCAGATCCGCCACGACGCTGGTGTTTGCCGTGGACTGAAAAGTTGCTTTCTCCACGCGATCGACGGTCCACGCACCAGCAGCAGCGTTTTGTGAAAACACGATCGCGGCAGATGTCTCGCCGCAGACGATTAAATCCCAAGAAACGTTGCCATCGACCTCCTCAACAGCGATCATGAAGGCACCTGGCAGCGGAGGAATTTCAGTCAGCGGACGAGCACGAAATTGCAGATGTAACAGGTTTTCTAACAGGCCAATCGTTCCCGATCCGGCTTGCGCAGTGACAATGTCCAAGTCTAAATCACGATCAAGGTCAGCGATCGCCATCGCGGTCACGGGATCGTCGCCAGCGAACCGGTCCGCTGCACCGGCGAGTTCAAAAAACGTGCGATTGCCACGATTGACAAACATTCGCACGCCATCTGAGGTGGTCGCAAATACGAGATCTAAATCACCATCACCTTCTAAATCACCAGCTACAGCGGCAGTCACCGCTTGGACACTTTCCAATCCAGTCTCTTCGGTAACGATCGCAAGCCGCGTGTCTTCGTCACCGATTTCGTTGCGTCCGTCAATTCGTACAAGTTTGACGCCTTGCTCGCCATAGACGACTAGGTTCATGAACGTATCGTGGCGACCGCTGGTCGATTGACCGCTGCGTAATCGTTCAGGACTGCTGCTGTCGACCACAAACAAATCAGCCACAATCATGCCCGCCGCTGGCAGCTCCAGTGCTACTTCTCCGGCGAGTGACCAAGCGGAGTCGCCATCGTTTTGCCATAAACGCATGACACCCGCTAGGCTCAGCGTGACGAGATCATTGTCCAAATCCAGATCGAAATCAACGGATTGGATCAGTGTGGTTTCTGTCTCGGCAGTGCTTGACTTCTCGAGCGTCAATCTCGCAAAACGTGCGTTGGTGGAACCCGGTTTGATCGGAGCGGACGCTTCGACTTCCGCAGAGAGTTGTCGGATCGAATCGAAACTGAGTCGATCGATCGGGTGCGGCGAGGCGCGACGGCGATCGGTTTTGACGAGTTCGGTCCCGTTGAGAACGTTGAACCACTGCATCATCGGTGCGTCAGCTTCGAGCCATTGTTCGTTCTCGATCGCTGTCGTAATTTTATCGACGAGTTCGTCGGGCGTCAGTCCGATAGCGCGGATATCGCGAGCCAACGACGGTTGGATTGCACGGGTGAGTTCCGCCGCCCGTCGTACGAATTCTGCTGCGGCGATGTTTTTCGCATCAATATTCGCGCGAGCGGCGCGGAGCGCAAAGAACAGGTTGTCGGGATGTTGATCGGATAACGTGGCGAGCGTTTTGGCGGCGGCTGTTTGAATATCCTTGGGCAGCCCGTCGATGGGGTCTTCCATCTGCAACAGCAAATCAATGTAGGTCCCGCCTATGATCATGCTGCGTGGCGTTTCTCCGAGCGGACCGTTGATCGCAGCGGCCAGTCGCTGTGAGATCTCGCGTCGCAAACTCTTGGTCATCGACACTGGCAACAGGCTGGCTTCATGCATGTCGACTCTAGACCGCAACCATAGCGGCGTGACGGCATCGTCGGTATTTTTGGCATAGTCGTCGGTTGCCGTGCGGGCATCAGCGATCGCGGCAGGCAATTGCATCCGAACGGCTTTCTTAGCTTCGGCGTCGAGAGCGGGGTTGTTTGCTTCGGAAGCTAGCGTGTCGACTCGCAAAACGCGATTGAGAACACGGTTCAGAGCGATCGAAGCGTTAGAGGGTGATACCGCGTAAAGCGTCTCCCAAATCGGGGCAGCTTGGTCTGTTTCCATGTTCTCGGTCGCAGCGAGTGCCAGTCGCGTTAGTTCGAGTTGATCGAGTGTTTGTGGTGAGACCGTCGACGTCGCGGGATCATCGTCGTCGCGATCGTTGAGATACCACACGCCGAACAGGACGACGGCGATCAAGGCAATGAATGCGAGGCTGCGCGAGAACAGAGGTGAAACACCGCCAGAGGGTTTCGACGGTTTTTCCAAGGGTGATGGATCGCTAATCGGGCTGCCTCGTAGTGAGCGAAACTTTTGACAAGTTCCGCTACGATTGGGTGGGGTGAGCGAAACTCTTGACGAGTTCCGCTACGATGAAATGCTACATGTCGGGGTTGCGTGGGACGGTGATCTCACAGCGTTGTTCGATGATTTCAAAGTGATGCTGGAGATGCGCAGCGGCTAGCCAAGCGATCCCGCGAGGTGTGATGGGGTGCGAATCGACGCAGCCTTGACGATTCCATGCGGTGGGTACGATTCGACCGAGTAACACTAGATTGGCTTGCCGCAAAAAGCCCAACTCGCTGATTAAGTGACCGATGTTCCCCAGTCCGAATCGCGCGTCGGCGTAAGCGTTCTCATCCCAGGCAGGGAGATCGGTTTGGTCTCCGGCGGCGATTCGCAGCATCCGGTCACCGAAGATGCGTTCAGCATCAACACAGTGTTCAACGACTTGCCGGATCGTCCACGTGTACGGCGTATGCACTCGGTCAGCGAAATCTGCGGATAAGCAACTGCCGAGTTCACACATCCAGTAAAGCTGATCGGTGAGTGTTTGCAGAACGCATTCGCCGCTGACGCGATCAACATACGACCAATGCCTTGGCAGCGACAGATCCTGCTGATTGGGACGACGTGATTTCGATAGCATGTTCAGCTCTCAAAATCCACAACTTCGAGTCCGTCATGCTCTTCCATCAACGTGTCAATGGTATCGAAGCCAATATCCGTGTTGGCAACATTATAATACTTGAGATTGGGCAGTGATCCAAGTTTCAACAAGGCTTCGTCGGACAATTGAGTGCCGCTGACGTTGAGTCGTTCGAGATTGATGAGTTTTAACAGCGTCGGCAATGACTCATCATCAATCGATGCGGATTTCAAGTTCAATTCGGTCAGCTTGGTTAAATCACCAAAGGCAGCGATCGTTTCGTTGTTAGCTGCGGTTTCCCACAATCCTAGATAGGTCAGGCCTTTGAGTTTGCCAACAATGTTGACATCTTCGGGTTTGAGTAAGCGACATTCGCTGATATCGAGAAAGGTAATCGAAGGCATCGATGAGAGAATTTCGAGTGCTTTGCGATCCAGCGATGTATCTCGCATTTCCACGCGAGCGAGCTTGGTATTGCCTTTGATATGTTCGATTCCGTCGCCGGTGATATCACACCCGCGAAGCCGCAATCGTTTCAGGTTCTTGAGATTCTTGAGTTCCGCTAAGCCCTCGTCGTTCACCTTGGAGTAATCGCCTTGCAGGTATTCCAGCGTCGGCATCTTGCCGAGAATCGCCATTGTTTCGTTACTGACGGTGGTGCAGTAGTTGAAGTTGAGTGATTTAAGCTTGAGCGGAGCGAGTTGTACTAACCCCGCGTCAGTGACTTTGGATTTTTCTAATTGCAAGTCGACCAACGACACCAGTTCGGTGAGCGGCTGCATGCCTGCATCGCCGATGTTCGTATTGCGGAGGTCGATCGCGCGGAGTTTATCGAGGTCGGCGAGTTGTTTAAGTCCTTCGTCAGTGACGGCGGTGCGGCGGAGGTTCAGTGATTCAAGATTCACAAGCTTGCCGACGGTTTCCAGGGTTTTATCCGAGATGGCGGAACCAGTCAGGTCGAGACGTCGAAGCTGGGTCAACTGAGCGAGAACTTCCATGCCCTCATCGTTGACGGTGGGGCCGATCAGCGCGAGCGATTGCAAGCTCGGGACGCCTTGAAGTTGTGCCAACACGTCAGCAATTTTGTCATTACCACCACTGATGTCGACAACGATACCAGCACTATTTTTGGCAACGGCGAATCCAGTGGCTTCAATGGCCACGACGGCGTCTGGTGAGTCGGCGGGGATTTCCGGAGCGGCTTGCTCGGCCGGTGCGTTCGGTTGGTCACCAGTGGTTGCGGCGGCTTGCTTGTCGACGTCGGACGTGGCGGTTTCGCGGCGACAGCCCGCTGCAGTCACCAACACGGTGGCGAACAACAGGATCATTGTGGGGAGGGTATGCCGTGTCATGGCGGAGAACTCGCGAGGGCTGAGGAGTTGGCGGGGAATTCGTCCTATAACTTAAGAGTTATTCGCCAAAACGCAACGCGTCATGAGAATTCAGCGCAATCGAAAAAGCAACCGCACTGGTCACACCTCGCAGGCTTTGTAAACAACACGGGCGCAGCGGAAACCGATTTGTTCATACAAACGGATTGCGGAGGTGTTGGCCGTGGTCACTTCGAGATTCATTTTTTCGATCCCAGCGGCTTGAAACCCCGCCGCAGCTCGGTGCATTAACATCCGGCCCAGCCCGCGACCACGATGTTCCGCGATGATGCCAAGATTTTGGATCGCCCCCCATCCGTCTTGCTCAATCCCTTGGACCGTACCAATCGGCATCCCCCGACCGCCAGGCCGATCGTGATATCGCAGCAACCAAGTGGCACCAGGCACAAACGTGGCGCGAGCCGATATTTCTTGCATCAGTTTCAAACAACCGTCTCTACGCCCTAAACAGGGGAACACGTCAGCGTCGATCTCAGTACGAAAACTATGGTATTTCGCTTGGGCATGGTCGCGAATCAACCCCTCCTCAAAACCGACGATTTGATAACCAGCCGCTGCGAGTGCCTCATGATCCCACTGCGCGCGAAAACCGCAGAGGTTGAGTTCCATCCGGTATCGGCGAAAGTAAGTCATGCCCATGCAGAGACCTTCACAGGGGATTTGCGTAAAAGTTGACGCTAAGTGATAGTAGATTCTACCACACGAGAACGACACGCAATGGACATTCTTTTGTCATCCATGACACCCCACCTTCCCGAACAATCTGCCCTTGTCAACTGTTTCCCTGCGTTATTTGATCGCGTCCTCGTTTTAACCGGACCAACCGCGTCGGGAAAAACGGAGTTGGCCGTGCGGGTTGCCGAGGCTTTGTCGAATCTGCCAGCTCGCGCGTGGCAACAAACCGCGAATCCCCAACCTCAGATCGAGATCATTTCGCTGGACTCGATCACCGTCTACCAACACATGGACATTGGCACGGCCAAACCAACGCGTCAGGAGCAAACCTGTGTCGTGCATCACTTGATTGATGTGGTGTCTCCAGATCAAGAGTTCAGCGTGGCGGAATATTTGGCGGCGGCTCATGCCAAGGTCGACGAGATTGAGTCACGCGGGAATCGACCGATGTTCGTAGGCGGCACGCCGATGTATCTGAAAGCGATTTTGCGGGGCTTTGATCCCGGACCGCCCGCCGATGAATCGTTTCGTCACGCGGTGATGCAAGACGTCGAACAATTTGGTATTGAGGCGCTGCGGCGACGACTTCAGCAAGTCGATCCGTTATCGGCGGCCAAGATCCAGTCGCATGACGTTCGGCGAATGATCCGAGCGCTGGAATTTGCCCGCCAAACCGGCACTCCGATCAGCCATCGACAACGACAATTTGAAATTGAGCGAGATCGAGAAGAGGGATTGGTGTTCGCAGTTCAGACGCCACGCAGTGTTCTGCACCGGAGAATCGAAGATCGCGTTGCCAGTATGTTTGCGGACGGATTGATTGACGAGATTTGCTCGTTGAAGAATGCTTATCCAGTATTATCCAAGACCGCGCGGACGGCCGTCGGATATCGCGAGGTGCTTGAAAGTGAAGAGTTCCGGCAAATTCAAAACGGTACGAACATGACACCAGACTGGGCACTGGTTGCTGAACAAGTCTTGTTCCACACCCGTCGATTGGCTCGACGCCAAGAGACTTGGTTTCGCTCGTTTAGTGAAATTCGTTTGCTGCCAACGCATCGCGATAACGAGCACGAGCGTCCGCTGGCAGAGTTAGTCGACGAACTGGTTCAGACGATCAGCGAGCATCGAATTTGGGTTGAAATGTCCTAGCGAAACTCACTACGACAAACCACTCATCGTGCCTGTGCTTGATGCGAACTGTTCGACTTCGACGCCGCATTTTTGTAGCAACGACAAGTAGAAATTCGGCAATGGATAATTGTCCTTCTGGCTAAACGCCAAATGGCCCGCATGCCGAAACGGACCGCCTGCGATCAATGCGGGCATGTTGCGGTTGCTATGGTTCGAGGCGTTGCCGAGATTGCTGGTGAGCAACGAGGTCGTTTGATCGAGCAATCGACCGTGCGCGTCCTCACTGCCTGCAAGCGAACGCAGCAGTTCACCCCACTGCGAGACAATGGCTTCTTCAACCAACGCGAGCTGCGCTAGTTTCGTGTCGTCTTGGCCGTGGTGACTGAGCGAGTGATATCCCTCACGCACGCCTTCGATCGGTATCACACCGCCACCGCCCGGCAAATGCAACGTGATGAATCGGGACGAATCCGTTTGCAACGTGAGCGCAATCAGTTCGCACATGGATCGAAACCGACCGACCAAATCGTTCGGGTCGCGAATGTCCCTGGGTTGTTCAGCATCGACGTGTGGCTTGGGACGTTGCGCCCACTGTTCGGCTTGCTGCATTCGTTGTTCGAGTCCACGCACACTGCTGAAGTACGCATCGAGCCGATCGCGGTCACCGCGGCCCAGTGTCCGCTGGAGCGAACGAGCATCTTCGGCGACCACGTCCATGATGCTGCGTCCTTGCCGCACACGAGCGGCTTGCTGTTGCCGATGTTTGGCTTCACCGTCCACAAACAACGTATCGAACAAATCCGCCGGCGACGTGATCGGAGGTATCATCGCACCGCTTTCGGTATAGCATGGACTGGTACCGCCCGACGCTGCTAGCACGAGAGAGGGATACCGCGTGGCATCACCTAAATGCTTGGCGAGCAATTGATCGACAGAAATTGTGTTGACGGCGCGGCCCGCCGAACCCATCGGCGTGGCCGTCAAGATACTCGCTTCGGCACGGTGGCCACCAGCAACGTCAGGGTGGGAAACGCCGGAAGCAACGGTGAGCGAATCACGCAGATCATCGAAACTCCGCAAGTACAACGGAGCCTTGAAATCCTTTCCCTCTCCTTCGGGCATCCAGTTTTCGCTGAGCAATCCCAAGCCGACCGTGACAGCGACGAACCGCTGTGGTGGCCGGCCCGTCGCAGTCTCATGGCTGCTATCGCTTGCGAATGCTGATCGCATTGCCGACAACCACGGCAAACTCATCGCCACACCACTGCCACGCAAAACTGTGCGACGACGAAGGCGTTTTTGAAAATTGAACTGTGTCGATGATGGTTGATTCATAGCGTTTACTTGTTGAGAAACGTTTTGCTGGCGATCACTGAGTGCAAAATATCGCGAAAACCGTGGTCTGTGTTTTGAGTTTGTTTGACGATGTTCGTCACGATAGCCCGATCCGAGAATTGCAATTTGGCTCCCGTTCCATACGTCAATAGCTGCGTGGCCAGATTCGCGGCAAGTGTCTGAGCATCTGCAGCAAGCATTTGTCGGAACTCGTTGTAGTTTTCAAATCGGCGACCATCGAGCATCGTGTGACTGGCGTCGACATCCGCACCACGTTTGTATTTTTTGCTAACCAGTTGCCGATACTGATCTCGCCATTTGCCGCCTGCGTCGAAATTTTCAAGGGCGAATCCAGGCGGATCGAAACCGCGGTGACAGGCCGCGCAGGAGGCGTCGGATTCGTGTTTGGCAAGTAACTCGCGAATCGTTTTTGCACCTCGAATATCAGGCTCCACAGCAGGCACGTTGCTCGGTGGCGGCGGAATCTCTTCACCCAGAATTCGTTCGCAAACCCAAATGCCACGCAGCACCGGAGAGGTATCGTTGCCGTTGGCGGTAACTTTTAAAATCGAACCGTGCGACAGCAATCCACCTCGGTGTGAATCGCCGTCAAGTGAAACCAGCCGCATCCCGTCTGGATTCATGTCTGTTGCGGAGGCCACGTCTGCCGTTGGTGGGGCAGAGCGTATCGCCGACTCGATTTCATAATAGCGAGCTAAACGTTCGTTGAGAAACGTGTAGTTCGCACCAACGAGTTCAGAGATGGGACGGTTTTCATCGAGCAGTTTTTGCAGAAACAAATTTGTTTCGGCTAACATTGCGTTTTGCACCACAATGTCAAAATCGTTGAACAACCGCTGGTCGGGTTCGGTGAAATCGATGTCGACAAGATCCAACCACTGGGCCGCAAACTCTTCCACGAATCGCTGGCCACGTGGAGACGTGAGCAAGCGATCGGTCTGCTGCCGGAGTTGTTCACGTGATCGAAGTTTACTTTGGGAGGCGGCTTGGCGAAGCGTCTCGTCAGGCATGCTGCCGGTCACGAAATAGCTCAACCTCGACGCCAAGGACCAATCGTCTAACTGCCCATCGTCGCCAGCGTATTCGCTCAGGTAGAGAAAGCGAGGTGAACAGAGCACGGCGCGATATCCACCGCGCAGGGCGGCCGCATAAGCTTGCTCGCGTGACATGCCTGACTGCAATTGTTCGTGCCAAACTAAACGGGCAAATTCACTGAACGGCTGCGTGACTGCGATGTCTGTGGGACGCCGAAAGGCAAGTTGTGCAAACTGATGGACTTGCTCAGCGATGCGTGTCGTGACGATCTCCTCCGAAGCGTCATCAATGTTCGGTTCACTGCGTTTGATTTTTGAATTGTATTGAACACCGTGCGATCCGAATAATCGTTTGCGAACCGTTGGCACATCGCCGCCAGGAAAGATTCGTTGCATTTGCAAACGGGTTAAGGCCACGCCTGGCACGTTTTGCTTTTCGCCTTCACCGAATCCAACTTGCCCACCGGCGAAATTGCCACGTTTCAACGTCGTATCGGCGGGTCGAATCTCCAGCATTTCGCCTGCCGGTATCCAAGCGTCCCACGTCATCGTTTGTGGTTCAGGGGTGGCGGCGAAGGAACCAATCCAGCTTAACAGTGGGGCACTCGACGTGCAGGGACCGCTGCGGACGCTGCACCACACACTCGGCAAGTGATCGGGTTGTTTGACGGAAGAGGCTGTCAGGGTGATTCGGTACCAGCCCGACTCGCGGACTTCGGAGGACGAGATGCGTCCGTAGAAGATCAAGCCTGAATTCCATGTCACCGCGAGTCCTTGGCGAAGTTCGGGATCGCGGTTGCGACGTCCAGGTTTCTTATTCGCAATTTTTTCAGGCCCATAATCAATCGACCAATCTTGACCGCCGAGGGTCGCACGATCAAAGGCGACATCGAGGGCGGCGTCAATGACTTGCAAATGGTTTTCCAATTGGAAGTGGGACATGGTTTGAGCGTCCGCGAGATGCACGTATCCGCTACTACGAGTTTCTGGAGGCATCAAGCGAGCCAGCGGCACATTGATGTGTAGCAGATCTTGGAGAGTTCGTTGGAGATGCGAGTTGCTCAACCGCCGGCCTTGCACGCGACCGTCGCGCAAACGATGCGCTTTCGCAGCTTGCGTTAGCGATTGTTCCACACTCGGTAGGAACGTGCGAAGTTCCTCTGGTGAGATTTGACTGTCATCGGGTGGCGGCATTTCGCCTTTTTCAATCCGATCAAAAAGTCGCACCCACGATTCGTAGACTCGCGGGTGGTCGAGTTTCGTAGAAACTGAGCCCACATCGAAACCGCCTTCACCCTCGGGACCATCGTGACAGTCCACGCAGTGTGATTGCAAAAAAGCCAGCGATGAAGCTGAGATGGAGGCGTCAGTGGGCGATGCTGCAAGGACGCATGACGTATGCCAAAGGTACAGTAGCCCCAGGCACATCACTATCATCGGCGACGAGTAGATCGTAGGCATCAGGTGAGGTAGGAAATTGGAGGCGGGAGGGAGGAGGGACGGTTATTCTATCATGTGATGGGCGAGAATCAAATGTCGGTATGATCGACTACAAGGCGAGCGGCAAGATGTTTCATACCGGGAACGTGAGGCTCCTGCCGAACGCCTGCTCGACGCAGCAGGAGCTTCGTTCTCCCATCGGTCGCATTTTTGAGGGTAAGTTTTTATCTGCCGCTCGCCTAAAAAGAATTGGTGAACAAAACGGGGGGAACTGCGTAGCAGTGGCGACCAGAGACGAGCAATTCGTCCAGGTATGTATAAATCACTCCTTTCCTCTTTCCCCAATACGCGGGCAATCGATGTCGGCTACCGTCTCGCTGGTCTTGGCGGCTGCTGCCATCGCGGCTTTGATCAGCGGGTGCGTGCTTTTCCCAGTTCGCTGGTTTGCGCAAAAACTAGGATTGCTTGATCGTCCCGGCGGTCATAGCAGCCACACAGTGCCCACACCGCTGGGTGGCGGCATCGGGATCTACTTGGGCATCGTTGGTACGATCGGATCGGCGTTGCTGGCGGCGTGGTGGTGGCACGATCCCGCGCGGGCGTCGGCTTGGCATGGCACCTTCAATAGTCTGCTGGGTAGTGAAATGGGAACTGAGGCTTGGCAGGCGGCGAGCACCCACGCGCCTGGTGTTTGGTCGCGATGCGGTGACATGTGGTGGTTGCTCGCCGCGAGTACTGTGCTGTTACTGCTCGGTTTATGGGACGATCGGCATGGCTTGTCGGTGCTCGTGCGGTTAGGGGTGCAGTTTGGGCTGGCTGCTGGTGTGGTGCTGGGATTGGGAATCGAGTTGACGGCGTACATGAACGCTGGATGGCTGACCAAGACGCTGTCGATTGTGTGGATCGTAGCGGTTATCAATTCGTTTAACATGCTTGATAACATGGACGCGCTATCGGGCGGCGTCGCTGCAATCATTGCCGCGTCGATGGCGATTGTGATGTTATCAACGCCCGACCCGGGAACACAGCATCCGCAACTCTTGGTAGCGGCCTTGTTGCTGGTGGTGGCGGGATCGTTATTAGGGTTTTTGTTTCATAACCATCCGCCTGCCAAGATATTCATGGGTGATGGCGGCAGTTATTTAGTCGGTTTTCTGATCGCAATATCGATGCTCATGGCGACGTTCGCAGGCGGCCCAGCCGCCGATGGGTCGTTGCGACCGCACGCGGTGTTGGCTCCGTTATGTGTGATGGCCGTGCCGCTGTATGACATGGCCACGGTGTTGTGGATTCGGGTTCGTGAAGGGCGGAGTTTGTTCCAAGGAGATCATAGCCATCTGTCGCATCGGCTCGTTGATTTAGGGTTATCGCGTACCGCTGCGGTCGCAACGATTCACTTGATCACGGCGACATGTGGTTTGTCGGCGATCTTGCTAGCACACGTGGGAATGGTGCAAGCGATCGGGGTATTGGGGATTGTGGCCTGCATGTTAACGCTCGTCGCCATTTTGGAATCAACACGCGGCCGCAGGAAACCGTCGTGAGTGGTCCGTTTCGCGCCAACGGTGCGTGGCATTCATTGGTCTCGCAACTAGTACTGGCGGGCGGTGCAGCGGTCACGGTGTGGGCGATCTATCATCCCGCTGATTCGACGGCGGTGGAACAAGGCGATGCGCTAGGCTTGACGCTTGCAGTCATGCTGTGGGTGCTCGCTGCGGGGATGGCGTATCGCATCACGCCATCATTGTCGTGGCGTCGAGCCTCATGGTGGTGTGATGTCTCGGCGCTGACTTTAGCCGCTTGGGTGTTTGTCTCGGCGTGGGTCAATGCGGGTAAGTTTTCAGAGGAATTGCCAGCGATCGGTGGTGACTTGCGTTCGGCGACCAACGAAGCTTGGTGGTGGATCGCCGGGGCTGGATTCTTTGTGATCGCTCGCCGCGCGATGTCGCAGCCTGCCAAAGCCCAGCCCATGATCGGGTTGCTGTTGGGCGTGGGCGTGTTGTTGGCCGTGCATACGTTGCATCAAAATTATATCTCGTTCCCACAAACGCTACGGGAATACTTGAGTGATCCCGATGGGATGTTGGCCAAGATTGGCATGCAGGCACCGGCTGGCACCGCTGCCCGGATGATTTTTGAGAACCGACTGCGTGATGGTGGTCCGACAGCGACCTTTGCGTTGGCGAATTCGCTCGCTGGACCATTGGCAATGATCCTGACGCTCGGCGGTGGTTGTTTGGTTTGTTGGCTGCGTCGGGTACGGCATCAGCTACCTGAAGCAACTCAGCCGCCGACATGGTTGTTCTGGGGTGTCGGCGGTGCCTGCGCGTTGTTGTCGTGGGCGTTGTTGATGACGGGCAGTCGCAGCGGAGTGTTGTCGGTGCTGATGGTCGGTGTGGGGGCGTTCGTCTGGTCGGGGTCGGTTCGCATCATGCGTCAACGCGCTAGTCAGATGATCACTAGGCTTGTGCTCGTCGGATGCATTTTAATGTCCGCTGGGATTCTCTACGCGAATCTGATTTATGAAGGACGTTCGTTGACAGGCGCGAACGCCACGATTGCTCTTCGAATTCAATACTGGCAATCGACTTTGGCGATCGCAGAAAACGCTCCCTGGTTTGGTGCTGGACCAGGTAATTTTCAACTCGTGTATCAAAAATTCCGCGCGGTCGGTGCGCATGAATTAATTGCTGAACCACATAACTTCGTGATGGAAACGTTAGCAAGTGGTGGTTGGGTAGCCGTTGTTCTCCTGTGTGTGTGCGTGTTAGCGGGATCTGCCGTCTATTTTCGATCACCTGACTCTTTATCGGTTTCAACACAGTCGAGCGAACCAGAACTCCGATGGACTCGATATGCCCTCAGTGCCGGCGCTTTCTTGGGTTTGCTATCAGTTTGGTACGCTGGCATCTTGGGGAGCAATCTGCCTGACTTCGATGCCCACTTGATCGCCGTACCGCTTGCAGTCGCGGTGGTTGCGGCGTGGATGGTTGCGCTGCGAGGCAATCGGCATCTGTTAACGCACCGTGAGTGCCGTGGGATCGCCTTGGCGGCGATAATGACTGGCTTGCTCCACTTGTGCTTTTCTGGTGGTTGGACGGTCCCGGGCGTGAGCATTGTGTTGTTGTGGTTGGCGGGAATGGCTGCCAGTTTGCCAGGCGATGCACCGAAGAATGCGTGGGCTGGCTCGCGTGCGATTGCCGTTCACCGTGCGGCGGCTGCGGCGGTGTGGAGTATCGCTGTGCTATGGATGATCACTTTCTCGTGGCGTCCTGTCGCTCAATCTCGTGAGTTGATGGCCGACGCGTCACGGCGGATGCAAACCAATCGAGCGAGCATGGCGTTCAAAAGTCTTCGGCAAGCGATGTCCGCTGATCCTCTCAATCGTGATGCCCCGATTTGGCTAGCGACGATTGAGAATCGAACTGTGATGGAATCGCTTGTCAACCAATCCAACCGGTTACCGAAACAGCTTGCTGAGACAAACGCGGTGTTCGCAATCGCGATCCAGCGGGCAGGGAATGATCCGGTGCGATTGCGGGGGATCAGTGAATTGTTGGTGCAGCGGTATCAGGTCGGTGGTCGCATCGAAGATCTCAGTGCGGCCGATGATTTGATCGCTAAGGCAAGAGAGTTGTCACCCATGCACGAAGCGATCACGGCTCAACAGGCCGAAATCATTCGCGAATTGAGCGAACGCGGCGTCTCACTCGACGGGCTGACGGCGTCCCAATTGGCGGAGCGTGCCACGCTGCTAGCGAATTCGGGAGGCTCGATCGTGACGCGGCAATTAGAGCTACAATTGATTTTGGCTGCCCGAGTGATTGGACGCCGCGCGATCGATTCGCCTGTTCCGATACCCGCGAGTGACGTATTGACGCTGATCCGATGATCGCAACGCCCACAACTGAGCAGTTACCTGCCATCTTGCCAGCGTTTACTTTGCGGTGCTCGTGAATCGTGACTCGCGGACCACGGTGACTTTGATTTCACCGGGGTAGGTGAGTTCTTTTTCAAAGCACTGAGCGATGTCGCGGCAGATCGCAGCGGCTCGTTCATCGCTGATTTGACCGCTGCTGACGATCACGCGTAACTCGCGACCAGCGGAGATCGCGTAGGCTTGCTGCACACCCTCAAAGCGATGCGCGATCGCTTCGAGTTCTTCCATTCGTTTGACGTATCGTTCCAGTGATTCGCGACGCGCCCCAGGGCGACTGGCGCTACACGCGTCCGCAGTGGCAACGAGCATGGTATAAGGGTGCTCAGTGACAATCTCGTCATGGTGTCCACGTGCGGCATGCACGACTTCCTCACTCTCTTTGTGACGTTGCAGCAGATCGCCACCAATTTTCGGATGGCCACCTTCGAGTTCGTGGTCAGCCGCTTTGCCGATGTCGTGCAGCAATCCCGCCCGACGTGCCAGGTCGCCATCCATCCCGATCATCTCGGCGATCATGCCTGACAGGAACGCGACCTCGACGCTATGCCGCAGCACGTTCTGGCTGTAGGAAGTTCGAAAGTGCAGACGACCGAGCATTTCAATGACGCGATCATGCAGCCCCGAGACGTTGACTTCGGTGGCCGCCTCGTGGCCCTTCTTCATGATAAAGTCTTGAGTTTCGGCAGTCGTTTGCTCGACGAGTTCTTCGATCTTCGATGGATGGATGCGACCATCAGCGATGAGTTTTTCCAACGAGATTCTCGCAATCTCACGACGCACGGGATCAAACCCACTGACGACGACGACGCCGGGAGTGTCGTCAATGATCAAGTCGACACCGGTGGCTTTTTCAAAAGCGCGAATGTTTCGACCATCGCGTCCGATGATGCGACCTTTCATATCGTCCGTGGGCACACCGACGGTGCTGGTGGTGGTGTCCGCAGTATGCGCCGATGAGTAACGTTGCATTGCGGTGAGCAGCATCTCACGCGCTTGATCGTCAACGCGGCGTGAGAGTTCCCGATGATGCTTGAGCACAGCCGTGCCGATTTCGTGTTCCAAATCCGAGTGGACGGATTCGATTAGTTTCGCTGCGGCCTCTTCCCGACTCATGCCGCTGACATGTTCTAGCGCACGTTGGTTTTCTTGAACTAAACGATCGAGTTCACCACGCTGCTCTGTCAATCCACGCATCTGCGCGGCCAAACGATTTTGGCTACTTTCGAGACCCCGCTGTGCTTTTCGCAATGCTTCTTGATTGGCTGCGAGTTGATCTTCGCGGGCGTCGAGTTTCCGATCGCGAGCGAGTTCCTTCTCTCTTAAGGTGGCGAGTTCACGTTCGGTGTCGGCCTTGATCGTGATCGCTTTTTCGCGCGCGTCGAGGATGATTTGGGCCGCCTGCGTTTCGGCTTCCCGGCGAGCGACCGAGATGACCGACTCGGCTTCCTCGTTCAATCGCCCGTTTCGTTTGGCCGATTGGCGCTGTATCCAGGCCATGACGGCGGCAACGCCGAGGAAGAAAAAGAAGAGACAATAAAGAATCTTCGTGGCTATTTCTGGATTCATGGTGATTTTGGATGCACCCAAATTCACCTTCGGAGATGTCGATTGAAGGCAAGTTCATAGCAGGCGAAATTCCCCAACAGGCCGTTGGGACGCAGCGGTATCGGCTGCGTCGGAGGCATGTCAGGAAACAAATGCAAAGGTTTGGCCAAATTGCCGGAAACATGTTCAAGTACAAACGAAGGTAGCCCTGCCAGCCAGAGTGATGCAGTAAGAGCCTGCGAACTGGGCGACGACAGGGACGGTTGGATGTGAGAAGTTATTGAGAAGAAACGTGACAATTTTCGCTCGCACGGGGGAGCAAAACTCAAGTGTAGTGCATGCAGCACGCGGGGGGAACGTACTGATATCCGACTTATAATCGTACATGTGGGCACTCTCGGCAGCAATTTTGCCGCTTTGGGCTTGGCTTTTTCAGCTCAGCGGTGTACTGTTATGAGGAAGTGCTCGGCAAATGGACTGTCGAGCGAAGATTTGAAGGGTCGATCAACAATAAGAAATGCGCCTGCGAAAGCCCGCATTGGATCGACCGACGAGACCAGACCGCTGAACTAGGGTTTCAGCCGCTCGTCCACTGGCGAACAACAGGTTCGCTAACCGCTGCCAACCGATTCGGTCCTGTCGACCGACACTGGAAAGCTGCACAAGGTGATTGCCCAAGCGTGAAAGCGAAGGCATTTACAATATTTCGAGACTCTTCTTGTTAGTCCGAAATGACCGGGAAATCGCACTGGCGGTTTTTCTCACAGCTAACCCTGAGCGATCGAGCGTCATCCGACGAACCGTCCGCTCACCCTCACTGCCACCTGTTGGAACGGATGTTTTTGAGCACCATCGGTGCTACCCGTCCACATACATGGTCTGTGAGTATTTCACTTTCTATGAAAAGATCTCACTTGAAGACATTTGATTCCATCGACTTGTACGCACCTCTCAAACGCGCCCTCGTTGAAGAAAACTACACAACACCCACACCCATTCAAGCGCAAGCCATCCCAGCAGGAGTCGCGGGCCAAGACATTCTGGGATGCGCTCAAACCGGGACTGGAAAAACGGCTGCCTTCGCACTGCCGATCCTCGATTTCCTCGGTCATGAAAAACCAAAAGCAGTGGCCAACCGACCGACCACGCTTGTGCTCGCACCGACTCGTGAACTCGCCATCCAAATCAGCGAAAGTTTCCGTGTTTATGGCAGACACATGAAGTTTCACTCGGCACTCGTTTACGGCGGCGTCGGTCAGGGCAGCCAAGTCACCTCGCTTCGCCAGGGCGTCGATGTATTGATCGCAACTCCTGGTCGTTTGATTGACCTCATGGAACAAGGACATGTTAGTTTGCGTGATGTGCAGATTTTTGTGCTCGATGAAGCTGACCGGATGCTCGACATGGGCTTCCTGCCAGCATTGAAAAAAATCATCGCGGCGTTGCCTCAACAACGCCAGTCGATGTTCTTCTCCGCGACACTCGCGCCAAAAATTCGCGAACTGGCCAACAGCCTGCTGTTCAATCCGGTTTCGATTAACGTGACGCCGAAAAAGACCAGTGTGGAACTGATCGAACAACGATTGCGAATCGTTCGCCGCGACAACAAAGTCTCATCGTTGACGGAATTGTTGTTGAGCAAAGAGGTGACTCGTTCGATCGTGTTCACACGTACCAAGCATGGTGCCAACGCATTGGTTAAGAAGCTCGACAAGAATGGGATCGCGGCCGTTGCAATTCACGGCAACAAAACGCAGAACGCTCGTCAAAAAGCTTTAGATGCGTTTCGCAATGACAAAATCAGTGTCCTCGTGGCGACCGATGTTGCCGCTCGTGGGATCGACATTGATGGCATCAGCCACGTGATCAATTTCGATATGCCCGTCGAACCCGAAAGCTATGTTCACCGCATCGGACGCACCGGTCGCGCCGGAGCCGATGGGATTGCAATCTCGTTCTGCACCGGAGATGAACGCGAAGAGTTGCACGCGATTGAAAGCCTGATCGGTCAAAAACTCAAAGTTGAAAACCCTGAAGAGCGATTTGAAGCCGCTTCAGCCTCACCGCCTGCACGTGGCGGACGTGGTAACGGCGGAGGCGGCAGTGGTCGCCCTCGCAACAGTCGCTCCGGTGGTGAACGCAGCGGGGGCTATGCGGCATCGGCAGCAGGCAGCGGTGGCCATGCCAAGCGTTCGTTTTCACGTAACAAGAAACCCGGTCGTTCCGCCTCGGTGTAGGCCCACGCATCGATCATGTCCAACTCCGTCGATTATTTATCGCAACTCATCGCGCACGACACCGTTAGCAATCGCTCCAACGAAGCGATTTCCGATCTCGTCGCGACATGGCTGCGTGTCCTTGGTTTTGAAATTGAACGCACCAGCTATCTTGATCGAGCTGGCGTGCTGAAATGCAATGTCGTCGGTAAACGTCAACCGCAACATACGGATTCGTCTGCCCCTGGGCTGGCGTATTTCTGTCACACCGATACCGTCACGGTGGGTCGTTGGAGTGGCCCAGGCGGTGATCCGTTTACTGCCGTGCAGCAAGATGCGCGCATCTACGGGCGTGGTGCCTGTGACATGAAAGGTTCACTGGCCGCGATGTTAAGTGCGGCGGCCTCCGTCGACGCCTCGTCCCAGCGCGGACCACTGTGGATCGTTTGCACGGCAGATGAAGAACGCGGCTTTGAAGGCGCTCAACATTTAGCACATTACTCAGCGGCATTTGCCGAATTGGCTACGATTGACCCGCCCAGCATCATCGGTGAGCCAACGAATTTGCAAGTGATCTACGCTCATAAAGGCATCGTTGGTTTTCGGGTTGTATCGACAGGCCATGCCGCGCACAGCAGCATGAGTATCGGTGTCAATGCGAACGTCGCCATGGTGCCAATGTTACAAACGTTGCTCGAACTTGACGAGCGATGTCGAACCGACATGACGCTGCGAAACGATATGTTTGATCCACCTACGTTGACATGGAATTTCGGGGTCAGTGATGGGATGTCAACTGTCAACATCGTGCCCGATCACTCTGCGGCATGGGCAAGTTTCCGCACCATGCCTGGTGTGGATGGTCGTGAACTGATTGACACTGTGCGAGCGCGTGCCAGTGAACTCGGTCTGAGTTTTGAATTATTTTCGGGTGGCGAGCCGATGCAAACCGCTCATGAGGCTGATTGCGTGATCGATCTATGCCGCCTCGCTACACCACTGATCGGCGATAACCAACCGCAAGCGGTATGTTATGCCACGGATGCCTGTGCGCTCGGTGCGCTGAACAAGCGAATGGTTTGTGGACCTGGTTCGATTGAACAGGCGCATACCGTGGACGAATTCATCGAAATCGATCAACTCGAAAAAGGCATCGAGTTGTACGCAGCCGCGATCCGTCATTGGTGCTGATGCCTACTCTCGAAACCCTTGTTTCTGAAATGGGTCGGACTCAATGATCGCAGCAATCAAATATGCGAACCGATAGTCTTTGCTCCGCACACGAGCCATGATTTCATCAATCGCGCATTTGTCGTAGTACTCGGTTCCCCGACCGAGCGAATAGATCAACATTTTTTCCGCAAGACAACGCACGAAGTCATCTTTCCGCTGCGTGCTCAGTAGCTCACGCAGTCCCTCGGCACCGCGAAATGATGTTCCATCTGGCATCACGCCCGATGCGTCGATTTCATCTTTCCCATCGCGAGTCCGATAGCGACCTACTGCATCGAAATGCTCAAGTGCGAACCCGAGCGGGTCCATCATGTTGTGACACGCTGCACATGCAGGATCGGCCCGGTGTTGTTCCATCCGCTCGCGTAGCGTGCCCACCAGTTCGCTCTTTTCCAACTCGGGCACGTTTGGTGGCGCGGGCGGTGGCGGCATATTCAGCAGGTTGTCGAGTATCCATTTGCCCCGTTTTACTGGACTGGTTCGCGTGGGATTGCTAGTCACTGTCAAGACACTCGCGTGTGTCAACAAACCACCGCGAGGTGTGCCGACGAGAGAGACACGGCGGAACTGTTTACCGCTCACTCCGTCGATCCCATAAAACTTCGCCAGAGGTTCGTTCAGATAGCTGAAATCTGCGTCAATCAGTTTGGTAACGGGCATGTTGCGTTTCATCACTTCGGAGAAGAACATCAACGTCTCCATCCGCATCGCGTCGCGAATCTCGTCATCGAAGCCGCGAAAAACTCGCGTATCGGGCGAGACAGTCTCTAGGTTACGCAGTTGCAGCCACTGTGCCGCAAAGTTCTCGACAAAGCGGCTCGCACGTGCGTCCTGGATCATCCGCCCCACCTTATCCAGCAGTTTCGCCCGATCTTGCAATTCACCACGATGGGCTAATTGCAACAACTCATCATCCGGCATACTGCTCCACAAAAAGTAAGAGATTCGCGTCGCTAACTCGTATTGATTGACGCGTGGCATCTCACCATTGGGCGCTGGTTCACGAGGTCGTTCGATTCGAAACAAGAAATACGGCGAAACCAACACGGCTTGCATCGCGACTTGCATGCTCTCTTCAAAGCTTCCGCCGCCGCTTTTCACGGATTCAGCGAGATTGACGAGCCTCGCGATCTCACTGCCGCTGGCTGGACGCCGGTAAGCACGACTGGCGAACCGCCCCAACACAGCCGCTGCCGCATCCTTAAACTCCAAACTCTGACTCGGTGTGCGAAATAAGAGGACCCGGTGGCTGATGGGAAGCTCCTCTGTCACCGCCCACTCACGGCGTTTCTCTTGACCACGCAATTGGAGATAGTGCAACTTGAAATTGCGATCGTACTCGTCTTTCTTATACGCATCGTTCACGAATGAAATCTCGATCTTTCGTTTCCCGCTACCGATTTGCAGATTAACTTCTTTTTCGACGGGTTCACTTTCGGGGATGTCAACCGGGATCGTTTTGTTGGCGTAACGGACTTCGATGCGAACGGGTTCATCGCCTCCCTGATTGCCGCTGACGATCATCTTGAGCGTATAGTCACCTGAAAAAGGAGCCTCGAACTCCCAGCCGACCGTGCCGTTGGAGAACATTCCCAGATCAGCACCGTTGCTATACTTCTCAGCACCAATCATGGATTTCGGATCTTTCGCGATCTCAAAAATCTGTGGAGGAGGCGGTGTGTAGATTGCTTCCCCCATGATCGCTTCGGCTGCCGTAAGGTACTTTTCCATCAACAATGGCGGTAGCGACAGCACATCCCCAATCGTGTCGAATCCATAACCAATGTCATCGCCGGGGAAGTCCGCCGCGGGTGCGTAATCAACCCCCGTGAGATCACGCACGGTGTTGCGATACTCAGCCCGATTGAGCCGCCGCATGGCAACCTTGCCCGCGTTCGGATTTTTAACGCAGTCAATCGCGTTGGCTAACTCGTCAATCAACTCTGCCATTTTGTTGCGTGAGGCTGGGTCCATTGGATCGGCGTCAGCAGGCGGCATCGACCCCAGGCGGACCTGCGTCAGTGCCCGCATCCAGTGCGTTCGCCCTTGCAGCACTTTGCTTGCCGAATCGTCCGCTTGCAGCGATAAATCACCATCACCATCGGTGGTGCCATGACAGTCGTAACAAAAAGTACGGAGCAGCGGAACAAGCTCGCGCTGAAACATCACCTCGTGGTCAGCACCAAAAACGAGCTGGTTGCCGTTTGTTAAGCCAACGAACAGCATTCCAACTGCGAGACTCCAGCGTACGGATTTTAAAAAGCAGCAGCGGGGATAGGAGGTCATTGTGGATGACGAAAAACGAACGAACGGGTCATGTGTCCCATGAAAGTAACTGTCCCATTATACCATGCCAAGCATTGGCACGTAGCGGAACTCGCCAAGACGACCGGTTGTACGCGCCGCACGCTCAAAACTCTTAACGAGTTTAGCTACATCGTTTCATGGCCGTAATCGATCACAACTCGGCTGGCGCAGTCGCGCTCAGCACTTCGTCAGCTTTCTCTTCGGCAGGGACGCGGACGACAGCGATCAACTCATCGTCTTTATCAACACTCATGATCCGCACACCTTGCGTATTGCGTCCGATGACGTTGATATCCGAGGCGGCGATTCGTTGCAGTTTGCCTTTGGCGGTCATCATGAACAATTCGTCGTCATCGGTCACTCGGGCGATGCCGATCACCTTTCCATTCCGCTCGCTGGTCTTAATGTCACGCAAACCTTTGCCACCGCGTTTCTGTGTGCGGTAACGCGCCGAACCGTTGGTCGATGCGCTTTCGTCATCGCCCGCAGCTTCAGCAGTGGTTGCCTCAGTGGATGCCTCTGCGGTGACTTCTTCGCCATCGTCTGCTTCCACGACCTCCGTTGCATTGGGACCAAATGGTGTGCGTTTTCCATAGCCGTTTTTGCAAACCGTCAACAACGTGGCTTCCGCGTCCGTCACGACCATGCCGACCAACCGATCGTCGCCGATCAACGAGATGCCTTTCACGCCCGAGGTGTTGCGGCCCATGGGACGCGAGTCCGACTCACGGAAACGAATCGCCATGCCGTTAGCAGTGACCAGCAG
The DNA here is from genome assembly GCA_041740155.1 of Rhodopirellula sp. Lineage (GTDB taxonomy): Bacteria > Planctomycetota > Planctomycetia > Pirellulales > Pirellulaceae > Rhodopirellula. The sequence goes on along the minus strand of JBGSMN010000048.1, from coordinate 14,830 downwards.
CACTTCATCGCCGGGTCCGACAACCGCTGCATCAACGAGTTCATCGTCTTCTCGCAATTTGATCGCGATGATGCCACCACGTTTGGGACGACTGTATTGTTCGAGCGGCGTTTTCTTGACCAAACCGCAACGCGTCGCCATGGTCACATAGTGGCCCGGTTGGTTGAAATCGCGGACGGCGAGGCATTGTGCGATCTGTTCACCAGGTTCCATTTGCAGCAAATTCACGATCGCGCGGCCCTTGGCGTCACGGGCCAGTTGCGGGATATCGTAGACCTTTTGCCAACGGACTTTGCCGGTCGTCGTCAGGAACAACAGATACGCATGCGTGCTGGCGACGAACAAATGCTCGATCGGATCTTCTTCGTCGCTCTTGGCACCCTTGAGTCCCTTTCCGCCACGACGCTGTGTGTTGTAAACGCTTGTCGGCGTGCGTTTGATGTATCCACGGTGGCTGATCGAAACCACCATTGGCTCTTCGGTGATCAAGTCTTCGAGATCAATGTTGCCGAGTTCTTCGTGACTGATTTCGGTTCGACGTTTGTCACCGAAACGTCGCTTCATCTCTTCCAGGTCATCTTTGATGATATTGCTGACCCGTTGTGGCGTGGCCAGGATATCGAGATAGTCGATGATCTCTTTGAGCAACTCAGCGTGCTCGCTGGAAAGTTTCTCTTGTTCGAGGTTGACCAATTGGCCTAAACGCATCCGCAAGATTTCGTCGGTCTGTACGCTCGTCAACGAATAGCTGTCTGCCTTGCCTCGCTCGCTGGTGAATTGCTTGAACCCAACGTCACCGAGCGCTCGTTCGAGCATCGCGGCAGGACATTGAATCTGCATCAAACGTTCTTTGGCTTCGGGCTGGGTCCGCGAGGTACGAATCGTTTTGATGATCTCGTCAATGTTTGCCAGGGCTAGCAACAAACCTTCGACGGTATGTTTGCGGCGGCGGGCGCGAGCAAGCAAGAATTGCGTGCGCCGGCGAATGACGGTATTGCGGTGCCGCAAAAACTCCGCCAGCATTTCCTTAATCGTCAACTCGCGCGGCTTGCCATCGACAAGCGCCAGGAAGATCAACGAAAAGGTGTCTTGCAGCGGCGAGAACTGGTAGAGCTGATTAAGGATGACTTCGGGGTCTTCGCCACGCTTGAGTTCAATGACGAGCCGCACGGGTTCTTTCAAATCGCTCTCATCGCGAATTGCCGAGATGCCTTTGATGCGATCTCCGTTAACCAGCGCGGCGATCTTTTCGATGATCCGGTCGCGGTATTGCTGGTACGGAATTTCCGACACAATGATCCGGCTGCGATTGCCTCGCATTTCTTCGATCGTGCATTTCGCGCGCACTATCATCGTGCTGCGTCCAGTCTTGTAGGCGCGGCGGATGCCGGCGCGACCACAGATCACACCTCCGGTTGGGAAGTCTGGACCGGGGATGATTTCGCACAACTCGTCGATCGTCGTTTCAGGATCGTCGATGAGTTGGATCAAAGCATTACAAACTTCCGTCGGGTTGTGAGGCGGGATGCTGGTGGCCATCCCGACTGCGATCCCACCCGAACCGTTGATTAGCAAGTTTGGAAAACGACTGGGCAATACCGTCGGCTCTGTTCGCGCCTCATCGTACGTTGGTACAAAATCCACGGTGTCGAGTTTCAGGTCGTCGAGCAGTTGGGCGGCGACCGCCGACAAGCGAGCCTCGGTATACCGCATCGCCGCCGGAGGCAAACCCGCCACGCTGCCGAAGTTACCTTGCTTATCGATCAGCAGCGATCGCATGTTCCATTCTTGAGCCATCCGCACGAGCGTCGGATAGATCACACTTTCGCCGTGCGGGTGGTAATTGCCAGACGTATCACCGGAGATTTTGGCACATTTGACACGCTTGCTACCGGGACCGAGATTAAGGTCGTTCATCGCGACGAGAATTCGTCGCTGGGAGGGTTTCAGTCCGTCGCGAACGTCGGGCAACGCGCGACTGACGATCACGCTCATGGCGTAGGTTAGGTAACTTTCGCGCAGCTCGTCTTCGATCGGAAGATCTACCATCCGCAGGGCACCAAAGCCCCCGGTCTCGTCGCGTCCACCATCGGGTGTTCCGTCGCCAGGGAACCCGGCGCGCGGTGGCTCGTCGCCACTTCCACCGCCAAACCCCCGGCCTCCAAAACTGCTGCCACTGGTGGTGACGCCGTCGATCTGCTCCGCATCGCCATCGCCAGCATCGCCGTCGCCAGCATCGAGTTCGTTGTTATCGATTGGGTTGTCGTCGTCTGGGGTTTCGCCGTCGTCAGCCAAGTGTCTGCTCGATAAAAATGCGGGAGTGGAAAAGCGCCAAATTGCCGCCCGTGGAGGCCCCGTAGAGGTCACCGCGACATGCGGAATTCTATCCGATCGGCAGTTTTCTCACAACGGGCGGGCCGTCTGCGGTGATTGACGCAAGGTCTTGATTTTCAGACACTTACAGCCTCTCAGTTTGCACTCTTAATCAGCCCGCTTTTTGAAGGCTCGCTTCATGTCCAGTCCCAATGATGAAACCATCCTGCGTTCGATCCGGTTGTTCCGCGAAGCTCTTGCACAAACGCGAAAACTTTACGTTGAAGCGGGCGAAATTGCTGAGGGCAGCTACGGTTGGTTGGCCGGTGACGACGCCTCCGCCCTCAGTACAGGCAACAGCACCATGGCAGAGCAGATGGATGATCTGCATCAAGGTTTCGTGATGAAGATCTTTGCCGAAACGCTGCCTGACCCGCGTGCACAGACAATGGAACAACGACAGCTCGGTCGGATTCTACTCGAACACATCTGGCACACGCCTGTGATGGGCACGCATTTGCACGAGGCGATTGACTGGTTAATCACGACGGCTCAGGCATTGAGTTGGTATGACGTGACGCGTCCGTTTCTCGAATTGCCATCGTTACGTGATTCATGGGGCGAAGTCGAAACGATGGCCGCTCGACTGGCCACTATTATCGCGGTCATCGACGGCAGTGAAGACCAAACCGATCGCGATCGATTGCGAGCCATTCAAGACGAATTGCAGGCGGCCAAACAATCGTCCAAGACCACGCATTCACCCACATCCAGCCTACGTTCGGGTAGTCCGACGACAAGCTCAACCGCCTCTTCAGCGCCAACTACCAATCACCAAGCCGACATCGACCACGCCCGCGATGCGATCGCGTGGTTACGTGGCGAAGCGAAACGGTTGCGAGAAGGCACAGACGACCGCTCGGGGATCAGCAAAGACGCTGCGGTCAAATCCACGCCAACCACGTCCGGCGGTGGCAGCGGGCGAGTGGCAACTCCAGCGGCAACCAGCGCTGTAGCAAAACCCGCCGAGCAACAACCTGACGAGCGAACTCCCGAAGAACGACTGGCCGAAGCACGCGCTAAACTTGATCGCTTGATCGGACTGGGGGCTATCAAAAATCAAATTCAAACGCTCGCCAATTTCCTCAGCATGGAACGCAAACGCGAAGAGCTCGGTTTGCCAACGACGCCTCCCAGCCTGCACATGGCCTTTGTCGGCAACCCCGGCACTGGCAAAACCACCGTCGCACGCATTATCGGAGATATCTACGGGGCACTTGGCGTGCTTACGAAAGGGCATCTCGTGGAAACCGACCGCAGTGGACTGGTCGCTGAGTATGCCGGACAAACTGGCCCGAAAACCAATGCCAAAATTGACGAGGCCATCGGCGGGGTGCTGTTCATTGACGAAGCCTACACGTTGATCGACGAAGACGGTCAAGATCAATACGGACGCGAAGCGGTGCAGACACTGCTCAAACGCATGGAAGATCAACGTGATCAACTTGTCGTGATTCTGGCGGGCTATCCACGCGAAATGACGCGCATGATTCGCAGTAACCCAGGATTGAGTTCGCGAGTCGGCACGACCATGCACTTTGATGATTACGACCCCGAAGCGTTGTGTCGTATTTTTGACTTGATTGCCGCGAAAGCCCAGTACGAATTACCGACCGAGACGCGGCGGCGATTGCTGCGCGGTTTCACGCATCTTTACTTCAACCGTGACCGGCATTTCGGAAACGGACGAATGTCACGCAATTCCTTTGAACGCAGCGTCCGCCGACTCGCCAATCGGATTGCCGCCGCCCCCGAAATCACACGCGAATTGCTTGTCACGATGCTGCCCCCAGATATCGAGGTTCCCGACCTCACCGACGAGCAACTCGAAGCGTTGGTGCGGCCTGAAGGATTGGTGCGTGTTCTGTGCGAGCATTGCGAAGCACCGCAGGTCGTCGATGACGAGAAACTCGGTGGCGACGTGACTTGTTCAGCGTGCAACGAGATGTTCCAGGTTGGCTGGGGAAGTCCCGTGATTGACATGAAGGTTTCTGAAACTCCCGCGTCAGCAGAAATTGCCCAAACGACCGAAGCTTAAGTGGAGCCTGCATCGGCTGGGGAGTGAACAAACCAATCTTGAAGTTTTCGCGAAGAAACGAAGCCGAAGCGATGAAGATCTGATGTGCTTTCACGATTGCGATTGCCAGGAGTGGAGATACCGAAACAATTGCCTCAACTCATCTGAGCAATCTCCCGAAGTCCTTTTACGGAACTTTCAATCGTGCGCATCCACACGCAACACGCCCAAATTCACCGCCATCTCGGTTTCACCCTGATCGAAATGCTCGTGGTGATTTCAATCATAGGTATTTTAGCGTCGTTGCTATTACCTGCGGTCTCGAAAGCACGTGAGTCTGCGCGGGCGGCAGCATGTCAAAGCAATCTCAAACAGTTCGGCATTGCGATGATGACACGAACGACCAGCGAACCCAATGGCGAGTTTTGCAGTGGTGCGTTCGATCCGGACCGAGACGGCGTGCCCACGGAAATTGGCTGGGTGGCTGACTTGGTCAAACGTGGCGTGTTGGTTAGCGAGATGCGCTGCACGAGCAATCCAGCACAAACCAGCAAAGCGATCGAGTTCATGTTAACTGCCAACGCGACGAACTTTGCTACCAACACGTGTGTCGATCTATTGGGCAGCGAACCTTATGAGAGTGACACCGGTTACACGATTTACAATATAGGTCGCATGATCGCTGGTAACAGCGCTGGTTCACCACCGCTAGCTCCGACTTCTGGCCCGATTGCCGCGTCCTCGGTCGCTCGCGGCGAGATCGTCAACGAGAAAATGCTGGAGCAAGGCTACGACACGAACTACGCCGCCTCCTGGTTCCTCGTCCGCAGTGAATTAACCCTCGATGACAATGGTAACCCTACTCCCAAAGATGCTGCCTGCGATCTCGATCCCAAAAGCCGAAACGTCACGCGTGGCCCGTTGACCACTCGGCTCCTTGATAGTTCCAAGGCCCCCGCCAATACAGTGCCGCTGTTATGCGACTCTTCAGCAATCGGTTTCCTCTCAATCGGCACGGGCGAGTTGCTCTCGGGAACTCCGTACACGACGCCGATCGTCGGCGGTCCCGTGCTGCACCGCGAAGAGATTGACACCAACGGTGATGGAACTCCCGACACGCCGATTGCCTCGGCCACTCACCTTTCTTCACCCCAACTGCTGCATCCACCACGATTCCCGGTACCCAGCAGTCGCACAGGCATCACGGGATGGTTGAAGACGTGGAGTCATGATACCCGCCAGGACTACCGAGGCATGTCACCACTTCACACCGGTGTCTGCAATGTCCTGATGGCCGACGGCAGCGTTCAAGCTCTCAACGATAGCAACGATGATGGTTTCATCAACAATGGTTTTCCAAATACTGCAAGCTTCTGGTCGGACAGTGAAAACGAAGCCCCCGATTTGAATCTGTCGAGCTACTATTCGCTCAATAGCAAAGGTGAGAAACTGTAAGGACACTCATAAATACTTCGCCAATGCATCGCCACGCGTGGCTCTCGCGTCTACCTTAGCAATCGTTTCACGGTCTTCGATCAGCGGTGGCGCGTGGTGCGGTTTAACCCGTGCGTCAATCAACAATGGACCGCGACAGCCCCAGTGTTTTTCTAACATAAACTCATCCACGCCGCCAATGTCGACGGCTGGATTGCTACGCGTGAACGTCAGCCACAACCAATTCTTCAGATCCGCAGCGGCGAACGCGGCATCATCACATAAAGTGATTAGAGGAAACGCGGTCACGTCCGCTTGATCAGCAATCACTTCTGCAAGCTTCGTGCGATCAGTGCTGCATGTGGCCTTGAGAAACGGCGGAGCAACAACGGCGAGCACGCCCGGCATGACGATCCGCGCGTGACTAAACCCATCGGGCAAACGTAGCGTCGACGGCACTTCCGTCGGCAGTTCACGAGTCGGCCTGCCCGTCGCGGCAATCACCACTTTGGACCCTTGGTTCATCCCCGTCCCAGAATAATCCAGCGTGTCAATCGTTGTCCGCGTGTGGAAATGTAGATCCCGACGCCAATCGACCCGGCGCAAAATGTGTTGCATGAATTCCGCGATCTGATGAATCTGCAAACGATTCTCTGGATCGTCCGTGATCCATAAGTACTTCGCCAATGATAACTGGCCGTTGCCCAAGATCGCGTTGGCCTGAGTGAGCAGCTCTTGCGGTTCAGACGACTTTAAGTAGGGCATGTAGCGTTCACTACCGATCGCCAACAATAGCGGATGCACGCCCGCCGCATCCACAGCATGCACTGCTTTGACACCTGGAATCACCGACGGGATAATTGGATCGGTAATCTCATGAATCAACTGACCGAACGTCGTGTCCTCTTGCGGCGGACGACCAACGACCGTGAACGGCCAAATCGCATCCGTTCGGTGCCAGACCCGCTCGACCTGCATGAACGGAAACGGATGCTGCAACGAGTAATACCCCAAGTGATCCCCGAACGGACCTTCGGGCATCGTCGCGGTCGGATCGATGCGACCGACAATCGCAAAATCAGCGTCCGCGTACACCGGTGCATGGTCGCCCCGAATCATCCGCATGCGTCGGCCCGAGAGCGCACCGGCGAACGTCAGTTCGGTCAACCCTTCGGGCAGCGGCATCACCGCAGCTAGGCTCACCGCCGGACTGCCCCCGACGGTGATTGCGACCCGCAAGTCTTCGCCACGATCCATCGCCGTGCGATGATGGACACCGATCCCACGATGAATCTGGTAGTGCAAACCAACTTGTGATCGACTGTCGTAATCGTTGCCCGATAACTGCACGCGGTACATGCCGAGGTTCACCCGCATCAAGTTATCGTCCGCCAACGGATCGGCACTGAGGACTTGCGGCAGCGTCACGAACGCACCGCCATCGTCGGGCCAGCACTTCAGTTGGGGCAGCTCAGCGAGCGCGCACGAGTTCGCCGCAACATCGCCTCGACGCACGAATTTCGGCAGCATTCGCAGCGCCGTCAGTGGCACGCCCGCGTACCGCAGCGGACGTTTAGGTAACGCCGATGGATCAAGTTTGATCTCAATCAGTCGCCGCACCGACTCCAGCGTATCGCGAAACAGGTACCGCGCTTGATCCAATGACGCGAATAAATTCGACGCCATCGGAAAGCGACATCCGCGCACGTTTGAAAACAACACCGCTGGACCGCCGCTGGCGTAGACCCGTCGCTGAATCTCGGCCATTTCTAAATGTGGGTCAACTTCGTCCGTGACCTCGATCAATCGCTGTCCGCGCCGCAAATCTTCGACAACTTCACGAGTGCTACGGTGCTTCAACGCTTTGCTCCACAATTCCAAAACTGATCCGACGACGTTTGCCTAAATCCATCTACTAAACAATCGTAGGATCAAGGAAACCACGCGTTTCAATCTCGCGTGGCATTCGCTTCGCTACAGCGCACCAATGCGGATATCTTTGAACTCCGCCCACATCGCATTGCCCGCATGCAGTTGCAATCCCAACACACCATCGAGCAACGCCAAGTCTTCGGAATCTGTGAAATCCAGAATCAACTTTCCGTTGAGGTAGTGTTGAATGTGGCGTCCCTTGGCGACGATCCGCACATCATTCCAGTCATCGAGCCGAAACAATTCCTGGAACTCTTCGGGCGTGATCAACGTTTCCAGGACTTTCTTTTGGCCATCTTCCTGAACGGCCTTTTCACCGACCAAGCAAATCCGGTTACGGCCCAGTCCCTCACCGTAGATAAAACCCGCAATGTTTGGGAACTTCTCCTCGTTGCGAATTTCGTGTTGATAACCCTTTAACGACCAATCGTTAGGGGCACCTTTGCCGGTGTTGTGTGTCGAACGGTACTGGATTCCTGAGTTGTTCGTCGCGTTGCAGCGGAAAGAGAGTTGCAGTTCAAAGTCGGCGGTCTTGCCGCCTTGCCAAATCAGGAACGTATTGCCCTTGGCCTTATTCCCATTGGTCGTTTCCCCATGGATCACGCCGTCACGAACCGACCATAAACGCGGATCACCGCTCCAGCCTTCCAAATTTTCGCCATTGAAAATGGATTTCAGTTCAGGCGATGCTGCCACGGTTGCCGCTTCCGGAGCATCGGCCATAACCGAACCGATCGTGACAAGAGGGCAGGCGAGCAAGGCGGCGGACAAACAGACTTCACGAATCATCAAAGACTCCGGCAATTTTTTAGGATGGGTTAATGTGGGGCGAAGAAACGATGTCAACCTTGAGATCGCCCGTTGACTGCTTCGACGGCTTGAAAAAGCTCCCGTATGTTAGTTCCAGACCGCCCGGATACTAGCCCACACGACGTCGCGAAACCAACAGAATCCCCCGACTCGGCTGGACGTCTGGGGCGTCGTCACGTTAGAGTAAAGTGTTCGGGTTGGGCAGTTTAGACAGCGCGCTCCCGAAAAAGACTGTTTTTTTTTGCTCATTGGAAAGGACGCTCCACGTGTTTGTTGCTGCTTCAACTCTTTGTTGGCCCGATCTAGAACTTCAGGCTTCGATCGAGCTGCTGCAAGATCTCGACTTCACCTCCATCGAAATCGCCATTCAAGAATCTGTGGGGCCGACTAAACCCAGTGATCTGGTACAGGACGAATCGCGGGCCGTGAAAGTGCTCCGCTACAGCCACCGGATGGACGTCAGTGGCTATCGGCTGGAACTCGCCAGCAGCGGTGAAGAGCATTACGAGCAATTCCATGCGATGTGCCGCATCGCCAAAGCCACGAAGGTCGTCAATATCTCGGTCCCCTCCGCCGAGAAGGGCACGCCGTTTAATGAGGAAGTCGAGCATCTCAAGCGACTCGTCTCGATCGCCGAAGGCGAAGGCGTTCGGTTAAGCGTGCGGTGCATGCTCGGATGCCTCAGCGAAGACCCCGATACCCTGCTCGTGCTGTGCAATAACATTGATGGATTGGGAATTGCCCTGGACCCCAGCGTGGCGCTGATTGCTTCGTCTGGAAACCCCGCCGTTGCCAAAGCCATGGCGGCAGGCAAAGGGTTTGATCAATTGTTGAAATACGTCACCAACGTGCAGTTTCGCGATACCAGCAAAGACAGATTCCAGGTCAGTGTGGGGCAAGGCGAAATTGACTATGGCAAAATCGTCACTCAGCTCAAACGCGAGAATTACGATCGCGCCTTAACCGTCGACATGACGCCCATGGACGATCACGATCATCGCGTCGAACTACGGAAATTGCGGCGGTTGTTGGAATCGTTAATTTAACCTCCGGTTGTGAGCCACTCGATGTCCATGCCGACTATCACGCACGACCGCATCGTGGAACGCACCAGCCACGCGATGGCAGAAAGACTGGCTGCCCGTTTGGCGTTTTTGCGACGCGACGACTCCACGCACCGTCTCTATTGGAACATGACGCCGGAATTAGCGTACGGTCGGCATCGTGGGCCGGCTAAACGCAATTCTCGGCAGGCGGCCGTTGCGGTCGCCTTGTTTTACGATCCCGATCAAGGTTTCCTGTTACCGCTGACCCGACGTCCCCACATGCTGCGCCATCACGGCGGTCAAATCTGCTTCCCTGGTGGACGCATCGAACTCGGCGAAACGCCAACCCAGGCTGCACTGCGAGAATTTGAAGAAGAACTCGGCTTACCACCAGATCTCGTCAACATCTGCGGGCAATTGCCGAAACAATATGTCTACGCCAGCGACAACGAAGTCACGCCTGTCGTGTGCATGCTGCGAAAACCCGAATCAGACTGGATTCCCGATCCCGGCGAGGTCGACGAAGTCATTCATCTGCCGCTCACGGCAATTTTGGAAGACGCCGACGTGATGCCCATCTGGCAACAGCGCGCGGTACGCTCGGCAGTCCAGCCGCAGCTCGAAGTGGCTCAGGTTCGCTTCCAAGTGCCCGCGTTTCGCTATCGTGATCAGCGAATTTGGGGGGCCACAGCGGTGATTTTAGATCAATTGGCCCAATGTTTGCGATAACCTTGCATCGAACGTGTGCGGGACATCCAAGCTGCCAGTTTGACCAGCCTTGAATGTTGGGTCTTCCCAATTCGAACAGCTCGCTTGTAGATTTCCGAAGCTGCACGCTGTGGCCTGGCGAGTTGTCTGGTGAAGAACACAATCCACTCGGCGGAGGCTACTGGCACACGAACATCTTGACGGTAAATTATGTCTCTATCGAACACGTCTCTTTCCACTTTTCACCCGAAACTCCAACCTAGCAGGAACCAATCATGGCCTCCGATGCGGTAAAAGAATTCACCGACGACAATTTTGACAGCGAAGTCCTCAAGAGTGAGTCGGCGGTCCTCGTCGATTTCTGGGCACCGTGGTGCGGCCCGTGCCGCCAAATCGCTCCCATGATCGACGAATTGGCTGCGGAAAACCCCTCGGTGTCGATCGGCAAAGTCAACATTGACGAGAACCCAGGCGTGGCGCAAAAGTTCGGCATCAACAGCATCCCAACCTTGCTGCTGTTCAAGAACGGCGAAATTTCCGAGAGCTTTGTTGGCGTCCGGCCCAAGGCAGCCTTGCAACAGGCCCTGTCATCGGTCTGAGTCCAGAGCCAGATTTCTGCCCAGAGCGTTCAAGTCTGGACAGGAAAAAGACGAATAGACGGTTATCAGCGAAATTGACGCGTTTGAGGAAAAAACGGGCTTACCCGGTCTTCCTAATCCGATCAGTTTCTGCGAAGTTACGCGTTCATCCGAGCGGTTAAGTTCGGATGAATTGACACAGGAAGGCGACGTGGCCAAGTGGCTAAGGCGAAGGATTGCAAATCCTTTATTCGTCGGTTCGAATCCGACCGTCGCCTCTTTCGATGTATCAGCCCCTATAGCTCAGTTGGTAGAGCAAATGACTCTTAATCATTGGGTCCTAGGTTCGAGTCCTAGTGGGGGCACTATGTACACCATAAAACACGTAAAACACTGTGTTTTATGGAGCTCGCGGACGTCTTGACACTCTCTGAATCATCAGGATTCAGCCTGACTGGTACCCTTTTGGGTACCACTTTTCATTTGGGGTCCGAACATATGGACCGCATTTTGTGGCAACTGAACGTCGGCTAGCTCTATGCCTTTAAGCATAAAATAGTGCCGTTCAGCGACGCGTGTGCTGTTCCCCAGCCACTTACACACTAAGGGAAGCGGATGTCGTTCCGCAAGGTCCGTAAGTGCACTTGCTCGAAGGTTCTGAAAGAGTCGAGGCCAGGGCTCAATCTTTGCCCGAGTTATTGCTCGTTTGAATTCGGTTCGCAAGTTAGTGTTTTTTCGATTGTCGAATTTTGACAGCACGAGCGAGTTCTTGCCCGCTGCTGGCTTATCGATATCGTCTATAAACGGCAGTAGTTCCTCGAACAACGGGCAAGGGCGGTGACCACCGCTGGCATCGCCGGCCTTCTTGTCGCTGCGAACTCGCATCATTTTTTTCTCAAAATTGAGATCCGACCATAATAGCGACTGAGCCTCGGACGGAATGCGAAAACCAGCAAACCGACCAAGCGCAACGACCAGACGCAACTCAGGATTTTTCAGTTCTTTAAAAACGCGTGTGATCGTTTCCTGGTCAACATAGAAAAGACGATCGGGATTGTCCTGCCGAGGCAGTTTGATCTTCTTAAACGGATTGCGCTCGATGAGCCCCTCCTCGCACGCATGATCAAAGAACTGTCTGGCGTCCTTCAGTTTCTTAGATGCCGATGCCTGAGCAAGACCGCGTCCATCCGGTAGATTGGCGATGAGCCAGTTGAACCAGCGAATCGCATCATCTGACGAGATCTGATCCAATCGTTTGGCATTGCCAAAATGCAATTTGAGATCATCGATCGTCTGCTTTCGCTTGGTTGCGGTGGACTCTTTCCAACCACCGCTGCTGGCACGCAAGGCATAGTAGTTCGCGAGAAAGACTTCGAGCGAGTATGCTTCCGCCATCACGCGCTCACCAACCAAGCCCGCTGCGACGAGTCGACCATACACGTCGTCGGGCAGTCTCTGTAACCACTGCGTTAACGCAGGTGGAAAGTCCGTTTGAAATCGATGGGCCTCTAATAGAATGTCGATATGAGCACCCGCCTCATTTGCAACTTTTTTCGTGACTACGCCGAAGCTAATCTTCACGCGTTGTTTCGTCTCGGGATTGGAAACACGAAACCGATAGGCAGTCTCACCGCGCACGGTATATTCATTGGGTTTAGGCATATTGAACCTTGAGTATTTGACTTGGTTATTTTCCGAGGCGATATGCGCGTAACGCCTCCACGCTTTTAGCTAAGGGTTCAGCCGCCGAGGAGCTGGTCGAGGGCTTGTTTGGGGACAAGTCGACGGCTAAGGGCGGTAACGCTTTGCAAATCACCGCTCGCAATCATGCGATTAACAGTCGACCTTGATACGCCGAGCAACACGGCGGCTTCATTGACTGAGTAGCTCAGTCTGACACTCTGGAGATTTCTTGCGATGACATCGTTGCTCTGCTTTGACGCTGGTTTGAGAGACTCGATAGCAAGAATTGGAACACTCTGGAGACGAGCCTGTTGACGAGAAACGGATGGACGTGAGTTCTGCATGTTTGCGGACTTGGGCAAGAGAAATGAAGGTGCATCAGGTCGTCGTCGCGTCGCGCACTGAAGCTCAGCGACACACGTGGCGACGACCTGACACAGGAAACATTTCCAAACCTAATGACCGCCTGTCCGATTCCTGTTCGCTACCAGGACATGACGAAATCGAAGTCGTCGGGCAGGACACATCGCACCCAACGATTGTCGCGAGTGTCACTGACCTTTATGGACAGCGGTATATTCTGCTTCTTCAATTGATTTTGAAACTCCGAAATCAGCGACCGCACAGTGCTAGTGGATCGGTCCTCGTTGCCCCACACTTCGGCCTTCAACGTATCTAAATCGATCCGCCATTCACGCAGCCCCTTTTCGTTTTTCGCCCAAAGAGTTTTACCTAACTCGAATAGGCGTGGCTGCGAGCCAATGGTGTCAAGGCACTCTTTCCAGGGGCAACTGACCAATGGATCTTTCTCAAGCTCTGCTGCGTTAAACAACTCTTCGATGAGCTTGTCGCAAATCTCCGGCTGGTAATTACTGAAAGGGCTTTCATCCTGCACATCTCGAGCAACGCGTTCAAGCTCACGCCCCGAAACCAGGTGGTCGTCTTGACACAGTGTCCGGATCACGCCTCTTACGTATGAAATTTCTCGTTTGCAGTGGTCCATTGTGTGCAGCACTAGCGACCCGATCCGGAACTGAGCTAGCCAGCAATCAAGGTCATTCCTGGCTGCTCGGCTGCGTGCCTTCGCATCTCCCTGTGCCGGCTTTGCGTTTGCCTGGCGATTGGGTTCCTTCGCCGGTGAACTTTCATTCTTGGTTTGCACGACCGCCTTCGACTCTTTTCTTCCCATCAAAATCCTCGTCTTTTGTGTTCAACGAGCACGCGTCCGCGCAACTGCGGTCGCATGCCCCATTCCCGACGCAGCCGACGACGCGTACGGGCTGCGAAAACTATGGCGTTGAACCTAAGCCAAAGACATGATTTGCCAAACACGTGTTTCAGGGGGAAATGATCAATTTCAGAAAGTTTTTTGATGGAGGCGAGATCGCGCGTGCGAATGTCGAAACCAGGCGTCTCCGTCGTCCGTGACTCACACGCCCCGGAGATCGAATGATTGACCCTGATTGCGGAACGCGACCCGCCTTCTCGACGGGCATGCTACTGACGTCTAGTCGGAAAGGAGACTCTTCTCGACTCCATGAAGAAGCGAGCGAAGCAGGTCGGGGATGTCCCTGAGCAGCGCAACCCGTACTGCGGGACTGCAATCGCGCAGTGGCACGCATCGCTTGAAAGCCTCGGCGTGTTCCTCACCACCTTCCTGCCATTCTTGGTGGTCGTCCGACGACCAAGCGACGGCAGTGCACCCGAAGTCAGTCGTGACGGCGGCCTGCATGAGTTCGAGGCACTCGGTCGGACCATCCGGTCCAAAGAGTCGACTGAATGCGACCGGCCCGATGCTGAGCTGCCGGTGACAGAGCCCGAGCTGGCGAGCTTGCTGGATGGCTCGATCGACTGCATCGATGACCCGATCGGTCGATTCGACCTGATCCGATATCCGATTGCAGAGCGAGCTTAGTTTGTCTGCCAAAGCCAGCAGTTGGTCGGTCGCTCCGACACTCTTGGGCGATGCAGATGTGGGGCGCTTCGCGTCACAGATCATTTCACCTAAAAGCGGTGAGTAAAAACAGTGAGTCATGGTTTCTCCAATGGTTGGGTTGTTAGTTGAGTGTTTTCTTGTTTGAGTGCTTCCTTGGATTCTCGCAGTCGCCTTCGGGCGGCGAGTCTCGCTATCAGTTCGCTTAGCTCATCGAGCGGATCTAAAAGTGGTGCGGCGACTTGCTTTGGATACTGAGTATGAACGCTTCTGCCGTTCGTACGTGATCGCTTCGTCATCGCCACACCCCGCGTTG